>CAYYLM010000007.1:12055-66632 GCA_964472625.1 uncultured Dehalococcoidales bacterium | reverse complement strand
AAGTACCGGCTTATAACCCGGAAGATTTACCGCCTCAGGATAGCTATACTCTACCTCATCTAAAAACAAATCCGCCGGGATATCAATCAGCACCGGCCCCGGACGCCCGGTTCGAGCCAGATGAAAGGACTCCTTGAGCACCCGAGCCAGCAAACCGATATCAAGAACGAGATAGTTATGCTTGGTAATGGGTAAGGTAATACCAGTGGTATCTACCTCCTGAAAGGCATCACGCCCTATTGATGGCCGGGCCACCTGAGCCGTGATGGCTACCATAGGTACCGAATCAAGAAAGGCATTGGTAAGCCCAGTTACCAGATTGGTAGCCCCCGGCCCGGAGGTCGCCATACATACCCCTACCTTGCCCGTAGCGCGAGCATAGCCATCAGCCGCATGCGCTGCCCCCTGCTCATGACGTACCAGAACATGACGAAGCTGAGGATACTCAGGCAGAGTATCATACAACGGTATGATAGCCCCACCGGGAAAACCAAAGATAATCTCTACCCCCTCCTTCAGGAGGCTTTCACACACAATTTGAGCACCGGTCATTTTCATTATTCTTCTCCCCCCCCGCTAAACACCGCACCGGTGCTAGCGGAGCCTACCCTCTCAGCATAGCGACGGAGATAGCCGGTCTTTATTTTAGGTTCAAATGGGGCTAACTGGGCTAAACGCTGGGCTACTTCTTCATCGCTAAGCTCAACATCAAGCCGATAACCAGGAATATTAATCTTGATTACATCTCCATCCCTTAAGGCAGCGATAGGACCCCGGCTAGCTGCCTCAGGAGAGACATGACCAATGGCCGCTCCCCGGCTGGCTCCGGAAAAACGCCCGTCAGTTATCAGGGCAACCTCCTTATCCATACCCATACCGCTTAAAAGGGAAGTGGGCGTGAGCATCTCTCTCATCCCCGGTCCCCCCTTAGGCCCCTCGTAACGAATGACCACCACGTCACCCGGCTCAATATCACCACCCATAATGGTAGTAGTCGCCACCTCTTCGGAGTCAAATACCCGAGCCGGTCCCTGATGAACCATCATTTCCGGATCAACGGCAGCCCTCTTGACCACGGCACCCTCTGGCGCCAGATTGCCAAAGAGGATACAGATACCCCCTTTAGCGGAATAGGGGTCACTAGCGGCACGAATTACCTCTCTATCCGCGAACCTGACATCGGCGATAATCTCCGCCACCGATTTCCCGGACGCGGTTCCCGCCTCCAGGTTTAACACCTCCTTAAGCTCCTTCATCACCGCCGGTATGCCCCCGGCCAGATCCAGGTCCTCCACATGATGGTCACCAACGGGGCGCAGCCTGGCGAGATGCGGGGTACGATCGCTTATCTCATTTATCGTCGCCAGGGAAAAATCGACACCCGCCTCATGGGCAAGGGCCATCAGGTGCAGTATCGAATTGGTGCTGCCGCCCAAGGCCATATCCACACTCAGGGCATTATAGATGGCGGCTCTAGTCACAATGTCACGCGGGCCAATATTGCCCGCCACCAGTTCCATAACCCGCTGCCCCGCCGCCTTGGCCAGACTCATCCTACGGGCATCAACTGCGGGAATAGTGCCATTACCCACCAGCCCCATGCCCATCGCCTCGGTAGCACAGTTCATGGTATTGGCGGTAAACATCCCAGAACAGCTCCCGCAGCCGGGGCACGCTAAAGCCTCTAGGTCGGCGAGCTCCGCCTCGGTCATTTTACCTTTGAGCACCCGACCCACCCCTTCAAAGACCGAGTTGAGGTCTATCGACTTAACACCCCGGCTACTACCCAGACGACCGGCCAACATCGGGCCGCCGCTTACGAAGATTGCCGGCACATTCAACCTGACCGCCGCCATAAGCATCCCCGGGATTATCTTGTCACAATTCGGAATAAAGACCAGGCCATCAAAGGCGTGAGCCTCAGCTACTATCTCCACCGAGTCGGCAATCAGCTCACGACTGGGGAGACTATATTTCATGCCCGGGTGGTTCATGGCAATGCCATCGCAGACGCCAATGGTGTTAACCTCAAAGGGAACACCACCTCCGCGATACACTCCAGCTTTAACCGCTTCGGCAATCTGGCGCAGATGAACGTGCCCC
This sequence comes from uncultured Dehalococcoidales bacterium, assembly GCA_964472625.1. GTDB lineage: Bacteria > Chloroflexota > Dehalococcoidia > Dehalococcoidales > UBA5760 > UBA5760. The sequence goes on along the minus strand of CAYYLM010000007.1, from coordinate 64,529 downwards.
GGGATAATCTCGCTAAAGCTATTGATGATGCCGATAAATGGTTTTTCCATATCGGCGCTATCCAAGCCCAAAGCGTAAAGTAAGGAGCGATGCGGCGCCCGTTCCAAACCCCTTTTAGCCAGATCACTCTTCATAGCTTAGCCTCGCTACTCCTTCAATCTTATTGACAAAACATAACATAGCCCCTGCCTGTTGTCAAACTTAGCCTGTATAGACTCAGTCCTCCATCGCCTTTATTTTATTTACCCGACGCAGGTGCCGACCACCCTCAAAATCAGTGGTGAGGTAGGCGGTAACGATCTCAGCGAGCACCTCCGGTGCCAGCTCCGTCCCCAGACAGAGGATATTAGCATCATTGTGCTGTCGGGCCCGACGTGCCATAAAAGCATCACAACATAGAGCTGCCCTTATCCCCTTTACCTTATTAGCCGCCATACTTACGCCAATACCCGTGTTGCAGACCAGAATGCCCTGGGCAAAATCGCCCCTCGCCACCACCCCAGCCACTTCTCGGGCAATATCAGGGTAGTCTATCGGGTCAGCGGTGTAAGTGCCGAGGTCCTTAACCTCATGGCCGGCCTCAGTAACCAGCTTCATAATGAGTCTCTTAGTATCCAACCCACGATGGTCACAGCCGATAGCAATACGCATCTTGCCTCCTTAACATGAAAATGCTCTCCGTCTTATGACATTTCCTTGAACGTAATATCACCACACACCTGCTTAAGCTCGCTTAAGGCTATCGCTCCCTCACGCAAGACCACTGGTACTTCCCCGGTAACATCAACTATGGTGGATTCCCGACTCCCAGAGCTCCGACCACCATCAATGACCAAATCTATCTGCTCACCAAATTGAGTATAGACCTCGCCAGCGGTAAGGGCGCTCGGTCGGCCACTTAGGTTAGCACTGGTGCCCAGAAGCGGTGCGCCCAGACCGCTAGCTAGCGCCACTGGCACCGGATGAGCCGGAATGCGAACGGCCACCGTCATACCTCCGGCGGTAACAATACCCGGGACCGCCCTGGACCTGGATAAGACCAGGGTCAGGGCACCAGGCAGAAATCTCTCCGCCAGGAGCCAAGCAAGCGGTGGTACTGACTCGGCAACATCCTCAATCTGTGATACCCGAGCTAAAAGCAGGGGTAGGGGTATATTGCGTGGTCGCGCCTTCACCGCATAGACCCGTGCCACTGCCTCAGGGATACTAACTGAAGCTCCCAGCCCGTAGACCGTATCCGTGGGGAAGGCAACAATACCCCCGCTTTTGAGAATGAAAACACCCTTCTCAATCTGCCGCCTCAAAGCCGGGGGGAGCTCAGCCGAAACCATGTCACACCAACCAAGAATCAAGGGTTTTCCCTTGACGACAGTATACCACAATGGTAATCTGGGGACATAGAGATGGTTCAGGGTAACTCAGGACGGCAGCCAGACGACAGTCATCGCGTTACCACCAGCGGCGATATTGAGGTTTCTACCTATCTGGAGATTGCCAAGGAGCTGGGTGGAGAGCAGCCATCGCCGCCCGGCGAAGCTGTTTCCGGTGCTGAGCGGGAAACCATCGTCGTTATTGACTTTGGCTCCCAGTACAGCCTGCTCATCGCCCGTCGCATACGTGAGTGCCAGGTCTACTGTGAACTTTTGCCCCATGATACCCCTTGGGAAAAGATCGCCCCCTTAAACCCCAGGGGGTTTATCCTCTCCGGAGGACCAGCCAGTGTTTATGACCCAGATGCACCCCTGGCACCAGCCTATATTTATGAGAAGGACCTGCCGATACTAGGTATCTGCTACGGCATGCAGGTGATAACCCATCAACTGGGGGGTAAAGTGACCCCGGCTGCCAAGCGTGAATACGGCCACGCCATGCTTCACACAAGTGATGTCGATTCGCCCTTACTTGCTAATCTAGATACTTCATCCCCGGTCTGGATGAGTCATGGTGACCAGATTGAAGAGATGCCCTCTGGCTTCAGTGCCCTAGCCTACACAGAGACCTCACCCTTTGCTGTCATGGGTAATGACAAGAGAGTATTCGGACTCCAGTTTCATCCCGAGGTAGTCCATACCCCCCAGGGCAAGACCATCCTCAAGAACTTCGCCTACCGCATATGCGGCTGTCAGGGCAACTGGACCATGGGTAACTTCGTCAGGGATAGCCTCACTAGAATCAGGCAGCAGGTAGGTAAGGGTAAGGTCATCAGTGCCCTTTCCGGCGGAGTAGACTCATCCGTGGTAGCTACCCTCATCCACCAGGCTATCGGTAACCAGCTTACCTGCATCTTTGTTAATAACGGACTTCTGCGCCGTGAGGAGGCAGAAAGAACCCTCAACGTCTTCCGCCGTAACCTGGGGATGAATATAATCTATGTTGACGCCAGCCAGCGTTTCCTCGAGCGCCTTGCGGGGGTCATCGACCCGGAGACAAAGCGTAAGACAATCGGCGAAGAATTTATCAAGGTGTTTGAGGCAGAAGCCAGTAAGATAGGTAAGGTCGACTTTCTGGCTCAGGGGACCCTCTACCCCGACGTTATTGAGAGTGCCTCCTCAGGCAGCAAAGCCGCCGCCAAGATAAAAACCCACCACAACGTCGGCGGCCTGCCCGCCAGGATGACCCTCAAGCTAATTGAACCGCTCCGCTACCTCTTCAAGGACGAGGTACGTCAAGTTGGACTGGAGCTGGGTCTTCCCGAGGAGATGATATGGCGCCAGCCCTTCCCCGGACCCGGTTTAGCCATACGAATCATCGGCGAGGTAACCAAAGAAAAGCTGGAGATACTGCGTAGCTGCGACTGGATTGTCATGAATGAGATTAAACGAGCAAAGCTATATCGTCAGCTGTGGCAGAGCTTCGCCATACTCACCGACGTCAAGAGTGTGGGGGTCATGGGGGACTTTAGAACCTACGGCTACCTGGTGGCTATCCGCGCCGTAACCAGTGAGGACGCCATGACCGCCGACTGGGCACGCCTGCCCTACGACCTACTGTCCAGAATTTCTAATCGCATCGTTAACGAGGTGCCCGGGGTGAACCGGGTGGTCTACGATATAACCTCCAAGCCTCCGTCAACCATAGAGTGGGAGTAATAATTGCTTAAGAAAGGACTACAAGATATGCGTAAAATGGGAATAATAACATCCCTAATCGTGACCGCGCTGCTTCTTCTGGGAGCCTGCGTCCCAGGACCGGAGACAGAGCAACCCACCGCTGAGCAGCTGAATTTCCAACTGGTATCTGACGCAGCACCAGGAGATACCGACGCCTATGATAGCTACATCTTCAATCTCTATCTTAAGCAGGAGCAGGAACTGGCTCTAGCCTTCTCCGCCGAGGGAGGGAAGGTAATGGTGTCCCTCTTCACCCCGTCTGAGGAGACATGGGGATATAACCCTAGCTTTGATGACACTACGGCCACTGAGGGTGAGGAAATGGGCTACCTTAAAAAGGGAAGAACGCTCGCCAGTGATGAGGGTAGCTTCAGGTTTACCGTCCCCGAGTCGGGTGACTACCTGGTAACCATCAAATCCGCCATCTTCAAGGGCACGATAGACGTGCAGGTAGCGTACCAGATTCAATAATGACCAAGGAGTAAACGTTGAGGATACTGGTAGTTGGTGGCGGGGCTAGAGAACATACCCTGGTCTGGAAGCTAGCCCAGAGCCCTAAGGCTAAAGAGATTTATGCCGCCCCGGGTAATGCCGGCACGGCACAGATTGCCGGTAACCTAAATCTAAAAGCCGATAATATCGAGGGGCTGGCCAAAGCCGCCCGGGAGAAAGCTATTGACCTGGTGGTGGTCGGGCCGGAGGCACCTCTAGCCAAGGGCATTGTTGACCACTTCCAGAGTATAGGCATACCTATCTTTGGCCCCACAAGGTTAGCCGCTGAGATAGAATCAAGCAAGGTATTCGCCCGGGAACTAATGCAGAAATACGGCATCCCTTGTGCCCACGGTTCTAGCTTCTCTGAGTACGATAAAGCCAGAGAGCATCTTAAGCAACAGACACCACCCATCGTGGTTAAGGCCGATGGGCTGGCTGCCGGTAAGGGGGTCACCGTTGCCGATTCTATCCCGCAAGCCCTAGATGCCCTCCACAACATCATGGAAGCCAAAGCCTTTGGCACTTCCGGGGACAGGGTGATTATTGAGGAGCGCCTAGTAGGAAAGGAGATGAGCTCCCTTGCCTTCACCGATGGTAAAACCGTTATCCCGATGGTCTCCGCCTGCGACTATAAACCGGTCTTTGATGACGACCAGGGCCCCAATACCGGCGGTATGGGGAGCTTCAGCCCCCCGTACTTTGCCACCCCGGAACTATATCAAAGAGTAAACGAGACCATTCTTAAGCCAATGGTAGCCGCCATGGCTCAAGAGGGCAGACCCTATAAAGGTGTCCTCTACGGCGGGCTGATGGCTACCCAAGACGGTCCAAAAGTGCTAGAATTTAATGCCCGATTTGGCGACCCGGAGACGCAGGTCATGCTACCGTTGCTCAAGACCGACCTGGTGGACATTATACTGGCGGTGATAAACGGTAACCTTAACCAAATAAATGTGGAATGGAGCGGGGATGCCTGCGTGGGGGTGGTCATGGCCTCCGGCGGCTATCCTGGTAGCTACCAGACCGGCTTCCCCATCACCGGGCTGGACTCACTGGATAGAGACATCTGGGTCTTCCAAGCCGGAACCAAGCTGGACTCGGAGTCAGGACAGGTGGTAACCAGCGGTGGCCGGGTGCTGACCGTAGTCACCACAGGTAAAACCCTCACCGAGGCGAGGGAGAAAGTCTATAGTAACATCACCCGAATTCACTTTGAGGGGTGCCACTACCGGGGAGATATTGCGCTGGTGAAATAGCTCCTGTTATCAAGGTTATAATGAGGGGCTGAAGTGAAAACACTGCTCGTTGCCAGTTTGATTTTACTATCAGTGACCATCTGTGGCTGTAAGGAAAAGCCAACCACAGAGGAACTGCTCTCGGGATACGAATATACACTAGACCAGATAGCAGGCTACGCTATGGAGAGTAGTCAAGAAGCAGAGGCACAGGTAAGCCGCGGCGAAATGAGTAATGAGCAGCTCGCAGCGCAATACCAGCAGATTACCTTAATCTGGGCGAGCACCATAGAGGAGGTAGACCGGGAAAAGCAATACCGAGAACTGTGGCCGCTCATCTTTGAGAGTGATGAGCCACCATCACTGCCCCAACCACCAGCCAATCCCGACCTGCTCCAATGGGCGTCTTATATGGAGCAGCTTGAGGAGTATATATTTATACACTATCAGCTAATCGATGCCGCCTGGAAAAAATTGGGATATGGTTAATCATGGAAGGAAGCAGTTCCCTGAACCTTGTGGCAGTTGGCACCATCCACCTAAGTCTTGTTATCTTACTAGACTTAGTCCAGTCGAGCTGTAATTTAACTATATAAGCCCTAGAAAGTGAGGTCGCAAAATGGCGCTAGTAGCGATAGTTATGGGAAGTAAATCGGACATGGAAGACATGCGCCCAGCCATGGACGTCTTAACCAAGCTCGGCATCGAGTATGAGGTAGCCGTAATCAGTGCCCACCGCGACCCGGAGAGGGTGCGCCAGTTTGCTCAAGCGGCCCGGGGACAGTGGATCGAGGTCATTATCGCCGCCGCTGGCGGCGCTGCCCATTTACCCGGGGTTATCGCCAGCTGGACCACCCTGCCCGTCATCGGCGTGCCGTTAGCTTCCAGTGAACTAAAGGGGGTTGATGCCCTCTACTCCATAGTTCAGATGCCAGCCGGAGTCCCGGTCGCCTGTATGGCTATTGGCTCAGCCGGAGCCAAGAATGCCGCTTATCTGGCGGCGGAAATCCTAGGACTTGCGCATGACGACATAAGAAAAGCCTATGACAGATATAGAAGCGAACTACAAGGAGAAGGCAAATGATTGAGCGGTATTGCCGACCCCAGATGAAACGGGTCTGGTCAGACGAGAACAAATTCAATAAATGGCTTGAGGTGGAGATTGCCGTCTGCGACGCCTGGGCAGAACTGGGGGTCATTCCCAGAGAAGCGGTGCCCAAGATAAAGATGGCCCGCTGTAACTACAAACGCATGGAAGAGATCCTCAAGGAAACCCACCACGACATGACTGCCTTCCTCGGCTCAGTGACCGAAAGCCTGGGAAAGGAATCACGCTTCATCCACCTCGGTCTTACCTCCTCCGATGTCATTGATACTGCCTTAAGCCTTCAGCTTGCTGAGGCAACCGAAATCCTTAATCAGGACATAAAAGACCTCACCAACGTGCTGGCACAGAAAGCAATCGAACATAAGTATACCGTTATGATAGGGCGCACCCATGGCATCCACGCTGAGCCACTTTCCTTCGGTCTCAAGCTGGCACTTTGGGTCGAGGAGATGAAACGCCAGCGGCAAAGGCTTAACGCCGCCAAAAGGGCTATCGCCGTCGGTAAGATCTCGGGAGCCGTCGGCACTCACGCCACCCTACCCCCTGAGGTCGAAGAGAAAGCCTGCGCCAAATTGGGGCTTTCACCGGCGCCGGTATCAAGTCAGATCCTGCAGCGTGACCGTCATGCTCAGTTCGTGACTACTCTAGCCATAATCTTTGGCTCCCTAGAGAAATTCGCCACCGAGATTAGAGCCCTGCAGCGGACTGAGGTTCGGGAGGCAGCCGAGCCCTTTGCAACTGGACAGACCGGCTCCTCGGCAATGCCCCACAAACGCAACCCAGAACTCTGCGAGCGAGTCTGCGGCTTAGCCCGGCTGGTAAGGGGCTATGCCCTGACCTCACTGGAGAACATTGCCCTGTGGCACGAGCGCGATATCAGCCATTCCTCTACCGAGCGCATCATCCTGCCTGATGCCTGCCTTGCCCTAGACTACTGCCTTAATCTTTTTACCTCGGTAATGATGGGGCTGGAAGTGTATCCGAAAAGGATGAGGCGAAACCTGGACCTCACCAAGGGCCTAATCTTCTCCCAGCGAATAATGCTTACCCTGATAGAAAAGGGGCTATCGCGGCAGAAAGCCTATGAGCTAGTTCAGCGAAATGCCATGAAGGCCTGGCAGAGAAACCAGAACTTTCTTACCATGCTTAAGGCCGATGCTGAGGTTACTGCGGCGCTACCAAATGATGAGCTTGAGCCACTCTTTAATGAGCAGTACTACCTGCGCTATATTGATGACATCTTCAAGCGGGTAGGGCTAACGGAAACGCAATGGAAAGGTAAAACAAGCGCCACACCACCCACTGACCTGGCACCGAGAACACTATGAATACTAATGGACAGGTCTTGATAGCGACTAACCTGCCCCTCCCCCTGTTTATCCGCGGTAAGGTTCGGGATACCTACGAGCTGGATAACCGACTGCTCATTGTGGCCACCGACCGCATCTCAGCCTTTGACTCAGTTCTGCCCTGCGGCATTCCAGACAAGGGCCGGGTGCTTAACCAGCTCTCGGCTTTCTGGTTCAAAAAAACAGAGGATATCGTGCCCAATCACCTGATAGCAGCCATTGATAACGTGAGCCAACTGGATAACTACCTCCCCCCGGGAAGACGCCTTCCCTATCCCCGCTACCTGGCCGGACGGTCCATGGTGGTCAGGAAGGTAAGGCGCCTCCCCATCGAGTGCGTGGTTCGTGGCTACCTCTCCGGGTCAGCCTGGGCAGAATATCAAAAGCAGGGCACCATTAATGGGGAACCCCTGCCCCAGGGTCTAAGGGAAAGCCAGGAACTACCCGAGCCATTATTCACCCCGACCACTAAAGAGGAATCAGGTCATGACCGACCGCTCAGTATGGGTGAGGTGAAAGGGATGGTGGGCGAAGCCCTGGCTGAGAAGATAAGGAAGAAAAGTCTGGCTCTCTACCGCTATGCCCGGGAGTACGCTCAGGCTAGGGGCATCATCGTGGCTGATACCAAGATGGAATTCGGGCTTGACGGCGCTAGACTCATCCTTATTGACGAGCTACTCACCCCGGACTCAAGCCGATTCTGGGACACCGAGCTTTATAAGGTGGGGCAACCGCAACCAAGTTACGATAAGCAGCCGGTTCGGGATTGGCTGGTTAGCTCGGGCTGGAATAAAGAACCCCCCGCCCCCACGCTCCCCCCAGAGGTCATTGAGGCGACCACCAAGAGATACCGCCAGGCTTACCAGAGGCTGACGGGCGGGAAGCTGAGATAGATTAGCCCTCTAGAAACTCCTTGGTGCTGGGCAATTCACCGCTAAGGCGCTCGTCAATCCTGGTAGCCTTATCCAGCACTCTACCCAGGGCCTTAAAGAGGGCTTCCGCCTTGTGGTGGTCATTGGTTCCGTAGGCAAGCCTAGCGTGCAGGTTAAGCCTCCCTTCAATGGCAAAGGCCTCTAAGAAGTGACGAATGAGGTCGGTGGGGAAGCCGGCCATGTCGTTATCACCGAAGGGTAAATCCAGCACGTGATACCCCCGGCCGCTTATGTCCACCACCACCATAGCTAGGGTATCATCCATGGGCACCGCCATATCTGCCATGCGGGTAATGCCCCGCTTCTCCCCCAGCGCTTCACAAAACGCTCTACCCAGGCAGATGGCAACATCCTCCACCACGTGGTGCTGGTCAACCCCGGTAGCTGAAATTTTTATGTCAAATAAGCCGTGCTGAGCCAGCTGGGAAAGCAGGTGGTCAAACATCCTGATTCCGGTATTCACTTCCCACCGGCCACGACCATCAATGTTGAGCTCTAGGTTAATGTTAGTTTCCTTAGTCTCTCTTTTGACGATAGCCTCTCGATTAGCCATTTATCTCCTCCTCTATCTCACAGAGTGCCTTAACCAGGGCATCGGTATGCGCCGGTCTGCCCACGCTGATACGAATAAAACTTCGCAAGAGGGGCGTATCAAAATAGCGAACCAGTATCCCCTTTCTCCTGAGCCTCTGATGAAAATCGCTGGCTAAACCACCCTGAACCGAACACAGAATGAAGTTAGCCTGCGAAAGAAACGGGGTTAAGAACTTTAACTTCCCTAGCTCAGCAAAAAGCCGCTCCCTCTCAGCGATGATTGCCCTGACGTTACCCATCAAGTAGTCTATATCCCCGAGTGACTCTCTCACCGCCACTATCGCCGCGGCATTCACATTATAGGGGAGTTTAATCGTCATCAGGTAACTGGCGATGTGGGGCGGGAAGATACCATAGCCAACCCGGAGACCCGCCAACCCCGCCCATTTGCTGAACGTGCGCAGCACCATTAAGTTCTGGTACTCTCCGACTAGTGACGCCACCGTCTCTCCGGCAAATTCAACGTAAGCCTCATCCACCAGTACCGGAAGCCCAGTATCAACTATCCCCAGTATATCACCACGAGGGGTCAGGTTCCCGGTCGGATTATTAGGGTTATCAAGCAAGATTATTTTCGTTCTTTTACTTATCGCCGCCTTTACGGCGCTAACACTAACGGCAAAGTCCTTACCCCGGGGTACCTCAACCAGCTTACCACGGTACATCCGGGTACTGAAGCGAAACATACTAAAGGCCGGCACGCAGGCGATCACCTCGTCCCCCGGCTCAAGTAACAGCCGTAAGAGTAGGTCGATGAGGTCACCGCTACCACTGCCCGCCACGATGTGTTCGGCGCTAATGCCAGTATAACCTTCCAGCAGCCTGCGGAGCTCTGTTTGAGTGGCGTCAGGATAGATATTCAAGCCGCCATAAGCCTTAAGAGCCCGGTTTACCCTCGGCGAACAGCCATAGGGATTCTCGTTGGCATCAAGCTTAATCACACTACCAGCCGGAACCTCAAGCTCACCCTCCAGGGTCTCCGGAGACACCCGGGAGCTGTAACCGTCAAAACCAACCAGATCAGAACGTATGAATCTCTCTATATCGGCACCCCCGAACACTCGCCCCCCTTCTACTTAAAAACAGCCTTCAACCACCGAACATGGACGGAAACATAGAAATAAGATCGCCGTCTTCCAGCTCAGAATCGAGCTCGTCCAATAACTGGATATGCTTTCCCTTCCTCAACATCTTGACATCACGCTTTATCCTGCCGGTATCGTCAAACAGCTCCTGCCGACACTCGTTGGAATCACATAAAGCGTCCAGCAGGTCCCGGACACTGGCTTTACTATTCAACTTAATCTCTTTTTCGGCAACGCCGAATATTTCCCTAAAAGCGGCAAAGAACTTCACCTTTACCCTCATAAACTAGCTAACCTCCAAGTCACCACAATCCTTACAATCTGAGTTCCTCTGCAGCGGCACTTCATCCATGCGACAACCCAGCCCATCCCACATAAGCAGCCTGTTCTCCAATAGTTGCCCCATACCTACAATATATTTTAAGACCTCGGTAGCCTGAATACAACCGATAACACCCGGGGTCACCCCGACCACCGGCGGGGCCGCCGTCGCTGGCGCTTCGGGAAAGATGCACCTAAGGCAAGCCGTCTTCCCCGGTATTATCGTGGTCGCCTGCCCATAGAAGCCATGGACGGCACCATGAAAAAAGGGGATTCTCTTAGATAAGGCACTCCTGTTCAGTGCGTAGCGCGCCGGGAAGTTATCCATGGCATCCACAATCAGGTCGCAATCACCAACCAGGTCATCAATATTGCTACGGTCTATCGTCTCCGAGACAGTCTCCACGGTAACCTCGGCATTCATTCTCCTCAGCTTCTCAACAGCCGACTTAAGCTTCTCCCGGCCGATATCACCATCCCAGTGCAGTATCTGTCGATTCAGGTTATCTAGGGCAACGACATCATTATCAACTACTCTAAGTTTTCCAATCCCGGCTACGGTAAGATATGTGGCGGTGACCGAACCAAGCCCACCAGCACCGGCGATAAAGACCCTAGCCTTCTTGAGCTTGGTCTGTCCCTCTTCACCAAAGATAGCGAGCTGTCTTTGGTATCTCGTTAACTCGTCCTCGGTTAACACACTGAATTTCCCCACTTCCAGAGTCTATTCACCCGGCGACAGGCGCTTTTCCACCGCCCGGGCATGAGCTTCAAACCCCTCCGCCCGAGCTATGGTCACTGCCGCCTGTCCCAACTCACGTAAATCAGCCGCATCAAGGTTAATCAGATTTATGAACTTGATAAACTCGGTCACATTAAGTGGTGAACTATAGCGAGCCGTGCCCCCGGTAGGTAAAATATGACTCGGGCCCGCCACATAATCACCCAGAGCTACCGTAGATTGACTACCAACAAATATGCACCCGGCATTAGAAATCCGGTCAACATAGGTAGCGGCACTATCCACCATGAGGCAGAGGTGCTCCGGAGCATAAAGGTTAGCCAGTGCTATTGCTTCCTCAACATTGGCCACAGTTACTATCTTCCCCCGGTCTTTTAAAGACTCAGCGGTAATGGCGCTACCGGCTAAGCCTTCTAGCTGTCGCTCGATCTCCCGGCTAACCTCAGTGGCTAGCTGTTGTGAAGTGGTTACTAGAACCGCCTGAGCCAAAGGGTCGTGCTCAGCCTGGGCTAAGAGGTCAGCGGCACAGTACTCCGGGTCAGCCTGCTCGTCAGCTATAATAAACACTTCACTCGGCCCCTGGAGCCCATCAACAGCAACCTCCCCATAGACCAGCCTCTTGGCGATGACGACGAAGATATTACCCGGTCCGCAGATCTTGTCAACCATGGGAATGGACTCGGTACCGAAGGCTAGGGCAGCGATTGCCTGAGCACCCCCGACACAGAAAACCTGACTAACGCCGGCAATATCCGCCGCGAGCAAAACAGCTGGCGGCACCAACCCACCGGCTTTCGGGGCGGTCGCTAGAATAACCTCCTTGACCCCGGCCACCTTAGCCGGTATCGCCGCCATCAGAACCGTTGACGGATAAGAGGCGATACCACCGGGCGCATATACCCCAACCCGCTCCAGAGGACGCATCAGCTGACCCACCCCCGGCATAGAAAACCCCTTCCCCAGACTATCTTTTTGCCTCTCATGAAAGGCTTCTATTCGCTCCGCAGCCAGCCTTAGGGCCGCTACCAGCTCCGGCTTCACTTTCTGATAAGCACTAGTTAGTTCTTGCCTGCCTACCTCTAAGGAGTCAAGCCTTACTCCATCGATCCTTGCGGTAAGTTCAATCAGAGCCCCATCCCCTCGATTACGTACTTCGGCAATAATCTGCTTAACCGCTTCCTCCGGGCTCTCAGTACCAAACATCTCCTTAAGTTTCTTCCGGAGAGCCGGCGAAACCCGATAAAAATCAGCGGTAACCTTATGTGATAAGGCTACTTTGGCTCGTGTAAAACCTTTGATAATCTCCAATTCAAACACCCTCCACCGCTGTTCTCAGGGCACTAACGATAGCGTCCATCCTTGCCTTCTTGGCATCGCTGAACACGCCACGACTATTACCAATAAGATAGGCTGAGGACTCACCAAGGGTATCAATAATCTTAAGATTGTGCTTGGCCAGGGTACGTCCGGTCTGGGTATTCTCAATCAACAGATCGGCATCCTCAGGCAGGAAAGCCTCACTGGCCCCCCAGGTAGGCACGATGCGATACATTCCCAGGTGATTATCTCGGGCATATTTATCGGCGATATTGACATACTCCGAAGCAACCCTAAGCGGCTTTAGCTGCCCCTCGCTAAGCCTTCTCAAGCCATCAATATCAGACACCGCTACCCCCTGGCTGATCACCGCCACCAGCTTTACCCTGCCAAATTTTAAATCGAGAAGCTCAGCTACCGGGCTGGATGGGAACTGATAAAGGTGCTCCCTGATCCAGTCTCGGCCAGTAATCGCCAGATCGAAATTTCCATTAGCCACCTGAAGGGGCATATCCTGGGGTCTAATTACCTTGACCGCTACCCCGTCCAGGTTAGCCACGGGGCGGCGATTACCGCTAGATGATGGGTAATCATCAATCTGAATCCCAGCCTTATTCAACAGGGAAACAGTCGGCTGCTGCTGGTGCCCATCAGGCAAGGCGAGCCGAACCACGTCCTCAGCCGTCTCCCGTGACAGGCGCGGGGTGGTGGTTAGCGACACCCCGGTTACTTCAGCCGGAGGCGGACACCAATCGCCACTGGCCAAGACATCTTCAAGAGAAGCCTGCAGCCTACCCAGACCCTTCGTCTCCCAGCTATCCTGATTAGCTACTAGAGCCGCCCGATAACTCTTAACCTCGTCCCAGGACACCAGACCATAGTCAAAAAGCTTCTGCCCCCTTCTTCCCGGAATCAAAGCTAACTCAGCCCCCTCCGGAGGATAGGCCTCAGCCCCACCCCACAGAGAAAAGATGCTGAACCGCTTAAGCCTCAGCTTGAGGGCCCATGACTCAGCCAAGTTGGGGTATTCGCTGGCAATACGGATCACATCGGTCCTGGAGCACACTTCCCCAAGTGAAGAGCCTGCCCTCCCCAGATTACTACCGACCATATGCAACGCGCCCTCTCCGTAGCCCAAGTCCCTGACGGTAACCAGAGCACTGCTCGGGTATTTGACCAAAAGCTCATCCACCCAGTCTAGTCCGCAAATGCCAAGGTCATAGTTACCAATCGCCACCTGAACCGGGATATCCCGTTCATTGAATATCTTGGCCGAGAGGTCGGGAAACGCCTCCGACTGGAGACGGTAGAGACGGGCCTTCTCATGGTACCCTCCTAATCCCCAGCCTGCCTGACTAAGCAAAGCATTAGTCTCCGCCAAAAGACGGCCCTTAGGTAAGGCTATCTTGATTGACATCTCCCTCCCCCAGTAGCCTCATAAGCTCATCAGCCGTCTCAAGCTCAAGCTTCTGATGCCTAACTAGGTCGGTCATGACAAAAACCGGGGCTTCAGCCTGAAGCTCAAGGAACCACCTAGCATCAGTCGGTCCCTGGTCCTCAAGCTGGAGTTCCGTCACGTATCCTGCCTCACGAAGACGACGGGCAATATCAAAACCGCGCTTTATATCTCCCGAGGTAGCCCTAATCAAGACCCTCTGGGTTTTAGCCCGAGGCGAAGCCGCCGGCGCCACCAAGTCCATCAGGTGGTCAAAATAGAGGGCAAACCCAGACGCCGGAATGTCCCCACCGCCCATCAGCGGGATAAGGGCGTCATACCTCCCGCCACCACCCACCTTATCCTCACCCACAAAAAGCTGAAAGATAACCCCGGTATAATACTCGAAACCTCTCCCCGAGGCAATGTCAATCTGGTAACGATAGCCCATCGCCCCCAGAAGGTCAACAATGCCTATCAGATTGTCCATATGGGACTCGATTTCGGGAAAACTTTGGCTGAAGGTGGCTCTCGCCTCTTTCAGAACGCCAGACGACTCACCCTTCAGGTCAAGCAGGGAAGTGAGCGCCTTACCCAGCCTGGGTCTTTCCGACTTTAGTCTGGCTAGGGCTTCCGCGTCTCCGTCCAGGATCTGGTCAAGGATTCTGGCCTGCTCACGCAGACTCAGCCCGAGCTTAGCGAGCAGGCTCCTGATGACACCAGCGTGGGACAGGCGCAGAGCAACGCCCTTAACCCCGAACCGGCTCAAAGCCTCCAGCGCCATCGAGATTAGGGCGGCATCGGCGAGCGGGGAAGCTACCCCGATAAGCTCAACCCCACCCTGCCACCTCTCCCGCGCCTCCGTCCCCGTCTCCTCAAACCTAAAGATATTAGTTACGTAAAAGAGCTTAGCCAGTCCTTTCCCCGCCATATTATCAATATAAAACCGAGCCAGCGGAATGGTACCGTCAGGTCTTAAAACCACCCTCTGCCCACTCCAGCCATCCCAATCAAAAAAGGAGTAGACCTTGCCCAACATAGCCGGGGTAAGTGTCCCCGTTGCCGTAAAGAGGTGGAGATACTCAAGGGTTGGGGTTTTAACCTCGCTGAAACCCCAACCCAGGCAACAGTCCCTAAAGGCATCCTCAATAAAGCGAAACCGGCCCATTTCCTCCGGGGACAAATCGCGACACCCCTTACATCGCTCAACCCTCATGACCGTACCCTCTAGCGATAGTCGGTAAATTTTATACCAATTTGTCCCGCTATTCAACCTCACCGTACCTGCCGCAAGCCAATCTAAGACTAAAGGTGATGAACCGTCTACCCCCTATTTGTTTGCAATAGCTCTCTAATAACTATATAATTTTTAGGTAATCCAGCAGAAATTCGGCGACTGACTCGGTTTAGTACGGCCTGATATGCTAAGAACGATACGCCTTACATTACTGATAGGAATATTAACTGCCACCGCTATCGCTATGGCCAGCGGGGCGCAGGCAGCCAATTCCCGGATCGATGTGCTTACGATCAAAGGGGTGATCAACCCGGTCACCGCCAATTACGTTAACCGCGGTATCAACCAAGCCGAGGAGGCAAACGCCGTAGCCTGCGTCATCCAGCTGGATACCCCCGGCGGTCTGGACACCTCGATGCGTGACATTGTCAAAGACATTGTCGACTCTGAGGTACCGGTAGTAGTCTATGTCTCTCCGGCCGGAGCCAGAGCCGCCTCAGCCGGGGTCTTTGTCACTATGGCCGCGCATGTGGCCGCCATGGCACCAAACACCAACATTGGGGCTGCCCACCCGGTGGCTATCGGGGAGGAGGGTGAAGCCCAGATGTCAGAAGAGATGCAGGAGAAGGTGGTTAACGATGCGGCTGCCTATATCAGGAGCATCGCCGAGGCTCACGGGCGTAACATAGAATGGGCGGAGAAAGCGGTTAGAGAGAGCGTCTCGGCTACCGAGCAGGAGGCGCTTACACTTAATGTCATTGACCTGGTGGCCAGTGACCTCAATAGTCTAATCTCCCAGCTAGATGGCCGCGAGGTAACCATGCTCGACAGCCGGGTGATTACCCTCAACACTCAGGGCGCCACCACTAACCAGAACCCGATGAGTAATGTTGAGGGTTTCCTACTTGCCATCAGTGACCCCAATGTTGCCGTCGTCCTGCTCAGCCTAGCCGTACTTGGCATCACGGTAGAGATATTCAACCCCGGTCTAATCTTCCCCGGCGTGTTCGGTGGCATCTGCGCCTTTTTAGGCACCTACTCCCTGGGTATCCTGCCCATAAACTACGCTGGTATCGCCCTTATTGGCCTGGCGGGTGGTCTCTTCGTCGCCGAGTTTTTCACCGCCAGCTTTGGTATATTTACTGCGGGAGGCATAGCCTCACTGGTTATTGGCCTCCTAATCTTATTTAGCGGGAGGCCGACATTGTTTCAACCAGATCCATGGGTAATTCCAACTATAGCCGCTGTAATCAGTAGCATTACTGCCGTTATAATTTACCGCGTAGTGCGCACCCACCGCCGGCAGCCAACCACCGGCCGGGAA
Organism: uncultured Dehalococcoidales bacterium; assembly: GCA_964472625.1. Classification (GTDB taxonomy): domain Bacteria; phylum Chloroflexota; class Dehalococcoidia; order Dehalococcoidales; family UBA5760; genus UBA5760. The sequence continues at coordinate 48,245 of CAYYLM010000007.1, read as the reverse complement.
GAACTGAAAGGCAAGATAGCTACAGTGAGGAGGGCTCTCACCCCTGAAGGAACGGTTTTCTATAAGGGCGAACTCTGGACAGCAATTCTGGACGAGGGCGAGGCACAGCCCGGGGAGGAAGTCATTATAACCAAGACCGAAGGTCTGAAAGTATATGTAACCAAGAAATAATATTGTATAATAGCGTATAATGTAGAGCGAAACGAAAAATAAAGGAGGCAAGAAATGCCAGTATGGGGAATTGTTCTAATCGTAGTACTATTAGCCATATTCCTGCCCGCAGCCATTAAAATCCTCAGGGAGTATGAACGTGGGGTTATTTTCCGCCTGGGACGACTCGTCGGCGCTAGAGGCCCGGGTATCTTCGTCATCATCCCCTTCGTTGACCGGATGGTCAAGGTTGACCTCCGGGTGATAACTATGGATGTCCCCTATCAGGAGGTAATCACCAAGGACAACGTCACCGTCCGGGTTAACGCCGTCGTTTACTTCAGGGTAGTTGACCCCGAAGCCTCAGTAGTCAAGGTCCTAGACTTCATCAGAGCTACCTCGCAGATATCCCAGACAACCCTGCGCAGTGTCCTGGGACAATCGGAACTTGATGCGCTACTGTCCGAGAGGGAGCGGCTCAACCAGATCCTGCAGAAGACGATCGATGAACAGACCGACCCGTGGGGAGTGAAGGTTACCACCGTGGAGATCAAGGAGGTTGAGCTAGCGGAGACGATGAAGCGCTCCATGGCGGCCCAGGCGGAAGCCGAGAGAGAGCGACGCGCCAAAATCATCCACGCTGAGGGTGAGCTTCAGGCTTCAGAGAAGCTAGCTCAGGCCGGTACGGTAATTGCCAGAGAGCCGACCACCCTGCAGCTTCGCTACCTGGAAACCCTCAACAACATCGCCGCCGAGAAGAACAGCACCATAATCTTCCCCGTGCCGATAAACATCTTCGAAGCCTTCAGCGGTCTAGGAAAGTTAGGCAAGGCTCTAGCACCTGGGGAAGAAAAGAGGAAATAGAAGCTGCCGAGTATAACCTACCTACCAAGAAGCATTTTTTACCGGCTTGCTTCTCGGTAGCGTAGTTAGATAGAGGATAGATGTAGAGGGGGTGGCCTTGTCCCACCCCCTCTGTGCCAAAAGTAGGGACAAGCCAAACAAGGCGAGGTGATCCCTATTTTGTTTGGTGATGTAAAGTAACATCACCAGCCACAATCCGGCTCAGGCTACCGTCGGGACGACGAACCAGCAGGCTGCCATCCCTGGCCACCGATTCGGCAATACCTGAGTACCTCGCCTTACCCGACACTACGTAAACTTCTCTGCCCAGAGTAACTAAGCTATCCCGCCATGCTTCATAGATTGACCCTTCACCCAGCAAGTCCAGGTACAGCCTCTCTATCTCGGCTACTAGCCTTACTACTAGACCCAGCAATGACACCTCTCTCCCCAGTTCCTGGGAAAGGCTGGTAGCCGTAGGCGATATCTCCGGGAAATCTGAGACTCTGAGGTTAACATTGATTCCGATACCAATAACGGCATAGTCCACCGCCTCCCCCCGTACCTCACTCTCCACCAGAATGCCACAGACCTTCTTACCGTTAAGCAGGATATCATTGGGCCACTTAATCCCGGACTCAAGACCGGTAACTGCCTTAATACCGCGCGCTACCGCTAATGAGGCTACCATGATCAGTGAGGGCAAATGCTCCAGACTGGGATACAGAATAACCGAGAGGGCAAGGCTACCCCTTGGTGAGAGCCAGGCTCGCTTGAGCCGCCCCTTCCCAGCCGTCTGCTCCTCGGCAACAATAACCGTCCCTTCTACCGCCCCCCGCCGGGCCTCCACCTTGGCTAGCTCGTTGGTTGAGGTTACCGAGGGGTAGTAGATAACCCTCTGCCCGATAAGACGGGCCGCTAGGTTTTGGGCAATAGCTTCAGTTGATAGACTATGTTTCATTCTTGCTTCGACCCGAAAAAATCAAAGGTTCCCAAGTAGGCAAAGCAGTCTCATCAGACCAGATAAAGCCGCGGGCAAACCTCGAATTATTATGAAGGTGGTAAGCGCCATGCCACCCCGACAAGCTCAGTGATGTCCGCTACCCCCTCTTTCTTCATGAACTCTTCTATCCCCTCTAGAACCTCAAGAGGGGTCCGGGGGTTAGTAAAGCCAGCCGTGCCTACCTGGACAGCACTGGCCCCAGCCATAATGAACTCTAAAGCATCGTTAGCTGTGGCGATGCCGCCGCAGCCAATAACCGGCACCGCTACGGCACTAGCCACCTCGTAAACCATAGCCAGTGCCACCGGCTTGATAGCCGGGCCCGAGAGGCCCCCGGTGATACCACCCAACAGCGGGCGGCGCCGGATAACATCAATGACCATGCCTTTAAGAGTATTGATTAGGGTTAAGGCATCGGCACCGGCTCTAGCCACGGCGACGGCTACTCTGACTATGTCAGTTGTATTTGGGGTTAGCTTAACCAGCACCGGCAGCGAAGTAGCCTCTTTAACCGCGGTGGTCACCCTGGCCGCCATCCCCGGCTCTGAGCCAAACTCAGCCCCACCGGCGGCAACATTGGGACAGCTAATGTTTACCTCAAGGGCACTAACTCCAGCCACCCCATCCAGTCGGCCCGCCAGCTCAGCATAATCGCTAACGGTTTCACCAGCAATATTAACGATTACCGGAACCCGCCGGCTCGTCCAGATTGGTGCTACTTCCTTAATCAAGGCATCAACACCGATATTCTGCAAGCCTATTGAATTGAGCACACCACCCGCGGTCTCAGCGATTCTGGGTTGCGGATTACCATCCTGGGGCAAAAGGGTCGTCCCCTTGCAGACAATCGCCCCCAGCCCCTCAATATCAACCAGTTGCCCAGACTCGGTACCGTAGCCACAGGTACCCGAAGCCGTCATCACGGGGTTAGAGAGCCGCAAACCGGAGCGATGCCTGGGAGCTAATTCGACGGAAAGCTTCGTAGCTACCTCCTTAGGGTAGATTAATAACCGTCCCCGCATTATTAAAGAAGAACCCGTTACCAAACTCCCGAGCCATGAGACAGGCTGCCGGGAGCCCGGTACAGTGTGATACACCCAGCTTCTGCACGCCCAGATCCCTGAGGGCCGCAATGGTGAGTCGTATTCGCTCGCTAGAGGCATCCACAAGATGACAGCCACCCAGCACGGTGTGCACCTTCTTCACCCCGGTGAGCTGTTGAGCATGGTACAGGGTATTGATAATACCCCGATGGGCACAGCCTAGAATGACAATCAGACCCGCCTCCGCGGTGATAATAAGTGCCTGGTCATCAAGCAGTTCATCCGGTTGAAAACCTTTGCCCCCCTTCACCAAGAGGCAAGGCTCTATTCTCTCAAACTCCGTCACCATTGGAATCTCACCGGTAGTCATGATACGGTCACTTATCCTTACCGGCTTTACCCTAAGCTTGAAGTGAGCCCCTAGGCTTTCCAACTCATGGCGCTGATAAGGGATACCGATATACCGGCGCGGCTGACCTTGGCGACTACTGTATTTATCCGCCCAGATATCGGGGTGAGCTATTATCTCTATCTTCTTTCTCATCTTGCGCAGGAGATGAGGCAAGCCGCCGGTATGGTCATAGTGACCGTGGCTTAAAACAATCCGGCTGATTCGGCTGAGATCAACACCGAGAAGATCAGCATTGTAACTGGCGGAGATACTCTGTCCGGCATCGAGTAGCAGACTCAAAACATCGGTCTCAACCAGGACACTGAGTCCCCATTCACCCAGAAAGTTACCCCGTTCCACCGTATTCTCACTTAAGGTTGTGATCTTGAGCTTCATAGCATAAATATGGCAAGTATACTTACGTAAAGTATATGTTATCCATGCTCATGGAGCAACTTCTGATTAGTGAATAGAAGTGGAAAAACTATGTCGCTGGTACAACAGGGTAACCAGACCCCAAGGAAGAGAATGACAAAGATGAACGAAAGTGTCACCAAATTTACGGTACCCTCCAGTGCCATTACCACATGAAATAGCGACGCCCAGGTACTCAAGAGGACATGCCCAAAGTGCGGCAGCTTGGTAGTCGGTCTCCAGTAACCGAGGGCAATGCCGGCAAAAGCTGCTGGATTCACGATTTGTGGCTCTTCAAGAAAACCGATGTGAATCCCCCGGTTGGGCAGGCTAAGAAGCGATTCCCCGAGATAAGGGATTACCGAATCGCTCAGGGTGCCAATGCCAATGGAACCGAAATAGCCAATCAAAATTATCGCCCAGATCTTAGCCCGACCCTGACTGCGAGTCTTATACATAGCGGTAGTTACCACGGCACTCAGAGCCACATGAAGGGGGTGCAATACGTAAAACACAGTATGGGAAATTGGCGATACCTGGGGGAGAGCGTTACCAAAGACGATTATCACCATAACGATAATCCCGGTTACCGCCCCCAGAGCGGTAAACGGGGCGTGGTTCCTGAGTTCATGAGCGATCAATCTCAGCATCTCGTCTCACCGCCGATTAAAGAAGCCTTCAATCAAACACACGTTACCCCCGAGTGGCCGAGGAAACTAGGCTTGGGCCTGTTTCTGGCAAGCCGGGCAGAGGCCAAGGAACTCAAGAAGATGCCCCCCCACTTTGAAGCCAGTCAGCCGGGAAAGTCTCTCTTCCAGCCGCTTAAGGTCACAATCGGCAAAATCGACAACCGTACCGCATTCAGAGCAAATCAGGTGATGGTGGTGCCCAACTGGCTTCCTCATGAGATAGCTCCGACAACTGCCCCCAGCATGCACCTCACAGATGAGCCCCAGCTCGGCGAGTATCGCCAGGGTACGATAGACAGTAACCAGCCCAATACCAGGATATTCTTGGCGAACTCTATCATATATCGCCGCCGGGGTAAGATGGTCAGGACTTATCGCGATTACCCTCAACACTGCCCGCCGCTGCGGGGTGAGCCGGTAACCATGCTGCCTCATAGTGGACGCTAGCTTCTTCCCGTTAATTCTCATCTCAACCTGTAATTGAAAAAGGTTTTCAACTACATGATATGAAATCACACCACCGATGTCAATACAGATGACAAGACATGAGGGTAAAATTTAGGCTTAAGCGTTGTCGCTAAAGCGAGACAAAAGTTTAGACTACCTTAAGCCCGTTATCAGCCGTGCCTCCAGACGAGCCGCCGGGACGGTCTCCTGCTCCGAGGTAGTCATATCCCGCAGGATAACGGTGTCAGTTTTGATCTCTTCATCACCGATAATTACCGTATAGCTACAGGCAAGACTATCTGCCTGCCTCAACTGCGCTTTCAGGCTCCTTGAGCCCACCGCCCCGATAACGCCAATACCAGCCCGCCTCAGTCTGGCAGCCAGCGCTACCGCCCCGTCTCTGGCTTCGTCCCCAACGTAAGCCACGAATACCTGCGGCTTGGGTATCGCCGGGACGGTAACCCCCTGCTTTTTCAGATTGAGTATGATACGCTCCATACCGCTAGCAAAGCCTATCGCCGGCGTCGGCCTACCCCCCAGCTCACTAATCAGGTCATCGTAGCGCCCGCCACCACCGAGGGTACTCTGGGCGCCTTCAGACTCCGGTTGAATCTCAAATACGGTCCGGGTATAGTAATCAAGCCCCCGCACCAGACGGTGACTAACCTCGTAGGGAAGCCCAAGCAACTCAAGATAAACCTTGAGTCGGCTGAAGTGTTCCGCACACTCAGAACAGAGGTAATCAACACTCTTCGGTGCCGAACCAGCCACCGCCTGACACTGCGGCTTTTTGCAATCAAGCAAACGAAGCGGGTTTCTCTCTAGCCTGACCTTACAGTCCTGACACAGCTTTCGAACATGCTCTGAGTAGTGGCTCTTCAGGGCAGCCAGGTATTTCGGTCGGCACTGCCGACAACCGATGCTGTTCAACCTCAATCTCAGCTTGCGGAGGTTAAGAGAGGCGAAGAACTGCCAAGCCATATCAATTACCTCGGCATCAAGGGTGGACTCGCCATCCCCCAGAGCCTCATAGCCGAACTGATAGTGCTCACGGTATCTCCCCGCCTGAGGTCTTTCGTATCTGAAGATGGGCGCCAGGTAGTAAAACCTTACCGGCTGCGGCCAGTTATGCATCCCGTGCTCCAGATAGGCCCGACATACGGATGCCGTACCCTCCGGCCTCAGAGTGAGCTGGTTACCCCCCTTGTCCTCGAAGGTATACATCTCCTTCTCAACAATGTCGGTGCCGGCACCGATGCTACGAGAAAAAAGCCCCACATCCTCAAAGACAGGGGTATCAATGCGCTCATATCCGTAAAGCTCGCAGAGCTTAACTACCTTTTGCTCAACATAGCGCCAGTAGGCCTGCTCCTCGGGCAGAATGTCTGAAGTCCCGCGCGGTGCTCGATACAAAGCACCCTCCTTTCAAGCTAGAATACCGTATTAGTACGGGACTTGTAAAGAGACTCACCGACACTTATCAATTGACAACCGGCTTCACGGCTCGGTAAACTAGCCTTGTCCGCTATTTAAGTAATTGGGGAATTATTTATGCCCAACACTAAAGAAAGCGCTCACCAATTAGCCGAGATAATCGGTAAGCACCAAGCTGACTATATTGAAGCTCACCTTGAGGAGAGCCAGGCAAGCCACATCACCTACCGGGGGAGAGAGCTTGAGTCCATTGGCAAGACGACCACTGTCGGAGGTAATGTGCGTGCCCTAGTAAGGAGCGGCTGGGGGTTTAGTAGCTTCAACAGCTTTAGCGACCTAGCCAGCCGGGTAGAACTGGCTGTAAAGCAGGCTCAACTAGCTGCCAGTAAAAAGAGCGAACTAGCATCGGTAGAACCAGTGATTGACAGCGCACTCACCGCAGAAAATGGAAACCCGGTGACCATACCCCTAGCTAAGAAGAAGCAGCTACTGGACACATACAATGACAATATCTGGGAAACCCCCAAAATTAAGACCTCAATCATTGCCTATGGCGATGGTTTCAAGAAAACCATCTTCCTAAATTCCCTAGGTAGCTTTATTGAGCAGGATCGGGCCGATATCACCCTGCGCCTGGCGGCCATTGCCACCGAAGACACCGAGGTACAGCAGGCCGGTCTGAGTCTAGGTAGCCGAGGTGACTTTGGCGCCATAGAGAATCTCCACCAGCCAGTAACCGAGATGGCCCAACACGCCGTAGCCTTACTCTCCGCTCCCAAGGTAAAGGGAGACGAATATACCGTGGTCTTAGACCCGATCCTGGCCGGTGTCTTTGCCCACGAAGCCTTCGGGCACCTCTCCGAAGCTGACTTTGTCTACGAGAACGACCGTCTCCGCGAGATTATGGTACTGGGTAGAGAATTCGGCGGCCCTGAACTCAGCATTGTTGACGACGCTACCCTACCCGGACTGCGCGGTAGTTATAGATATGACGATGAAGGAGTTCCCACCACTAAAACCTACCTCATCAGGGAGGGCAGGCTGGTCGGCCGGCTCCACTCCCGGGAAACCGCCGCCAGGATGCATGAGAAGCCGACCGGCAATGCCAGAGCGGTTAGTTACCGCTATCCGCCTATCGTCCGCATGAGTAACACCTATATTGAACCCCGCACCGCTTCCTTTACCGACCTCATCAGCGACATCAAGGAGGGGATATACGCCAAGAACTGGTACGGCGGCACCACCAGTATGGAGATGTTCACCTTCTCCGCCGGCGAGGCCTATATGATTCGCAATGGCAAGCTTGCCGAGCCACTAAGGCCGGTAACCCTCACCGGTAACCTATTCCATACCCTACAGAACATCGACGCCATCGGTAGTGACCTCGATATGAACCAGGGTGGCGGCTGCGGTAAGGGAGGCCAGATGCCCCTGCCCGTTGCCAATGGCAGCCCTCATATCAGAATCCGTCACTGCCTGGTGGGAGGGAAATAAGTGGAGACTATCCTAGCCCAGGCAAAACAGGTCGCCGAGGAAGCCGAGGTCTTCATGGTCTCCTCGGAGGAAACCCCGGTTCAATTTGAGACTAACCACTTAAAGCACATCCAGAGTAAGCAGAGTAGTTATGTCGCGCTACGAATTATCAAAGAGGGCAGAACTGGTTATGCCATCACTACCGAGCTCAGCGACCGGCAGAACTTCGTAGACGCCGCCACAGAGACTGCCGAGTTTGGCATGAAGGCTGAGTTCGAGCTACCGCCACAGACTTTATATCCCCCGATTGAGGTTTTTGACCCGACCGTAGAGTCAGTAACCCTTGAGGAAATGGTCAAGCTCGGCAGCGAACTAATTAACCTAGTGAGAAGGCACACACCAGAGGTTCTATGCGATGCCGAGGTACATAAAGGGACAATCTCCACCCGTATCATAAATTCTCGCGGCGGTGAGCTGAGCTACCGCCAAACCGTCTTCTCGCTCGGTATCCAAGGGCAACTGATTCGCGATACTGACATGCTCTTCGTCGGTGAAAGTCAAAGCTCGTGCCACCCCTTAAGTGACACCCAAGCTATTGCCAGCGTCGTCCTCCGTCAACTCGACCTGGCCAGAGAGCAAGCTCCAATACCAACTAAGCCGCTGCCGGTGATCTTTACCCCGAACGGGGTCGCCAGTGCTCTAATCCTACCCCTAATGACTGCCTTTAACGGCAAGGTCGTGCTTGAGGGAGCCTCTCCCATCGGCCAGAGACTGGGTGAGCAAGTTTTTGATAAAAGGCTCTCCCTCTATGATGACCCGACTGTAGCCTACCGCCCGCAGAGCCGCCCGGCTGACGACGAGGGTACCCCCAGCCAGCGCACCCCCCTCATCGAACAGGGGAGGGTAGTCAGCTTTATCTACGACCTTCAGACGGCGGCTCTTGCCAACAAAAAGAGTACCGGTAACGGCGGGAGAGCCAGGGGTGGCTTACCCAGCCCCACACCGAGCGCCTTCATTATTACCCCGGGCGGAACCACCTTTACAGAGATGGTAAGCAATGTCAAGGAAGGGCTAGTTATTGAACACCTTATGGGCGCCGAACAGGGTAACATTCTAAGCGGCGATTTCAGCGGCAATGTTCTTCTTGGTTATAGGCTAGAAAGTGGTAAAATAGTAGGTAGGGTGAAAGATACCATGGTTTCCGGGAATGTCTACCAGCTCCTAAGGGACATCACCGCTATTGGCAGCGACGCCAAGTGGGTAGGTAGCTCAGTATACACCCCATCCATCTACTGCCCCGAACTGTCAGTGGCGAGTAAGTAGAGGCGTACTAAATGGAAAAACTAGTCAAGCTTCATGCCCGTCCCAAGCTTAAGTCACCAGTTTTGCTAGCCGCCTGGCCAGGCATCAGCAATGTCGCCATTATTATAGCTTCATACCTGGAAAGAAAGCTTGGCTTCAAGAGGCTGGGGGAGATTCAGGCTTCCTATTTCTTCGACCCGGTTGGCGTCATCGTTAGAGATAATGTGGTCGAGGCGCCAAGATTCCCCCAGAGTAGGTTCTCCTACTGGAAAAACGAAAGTGGCACCGATGACATAATACTTTTTATCGGTGAGCAACAACCGACCGCTAAGGGTTATGAGCTGGCTAATGCTGTCCTTGACGTTGGGGTGAAGTTTACCGCTAAAAGGGTTTATACCTTTGCCGCCGCTCTAACCCGAATCCACCACACTGAACAGCCCAGAGCCTGGGGAGTAGCCACCAGCCCAGAGGTAGCGGAACAACTAAGGAGCTATGACCTAATACAAAAGGGCAACCTACAGATTGCCGGGCTCAATGGACTAATGCTTGGTGTCGCCAAGGAGAGGAACATCGAGGCGGTCTGCCTTCTAGGCGAGGTGCCCACGTATGCCACCAAGATACAGAACCCGATGGCAGCTCTAGCCATACTCAAGGCACTGACTAGGATACTGAATATCAATATTGACCTATCAGAACTAATGCAGCTGGCTAACGAAACCAGAGAGAGTATGAAACGAGCCGCCGCCGAAGCTATGGGAGAATATATTGACTACTTTACTGAGCCGATATGGGAACAAGACGAAGAGGGAGAAGGCTAAGGAAAAGGGCTAGACGATGCTGTCACCTATTGACGAGATAATCAGTGAACTGCAAAACAGTGATAAGCCGCTATCCAGCGTCAAGCTAACTGAGCTATCCAGCATAAACTCAGAAGAGCTCCAGCTCTTTAAGGAAGTATGGCCCACCATTGAGCGCAAACGACGGCAGCAGGCTGTGTCACGACTGGTGGAGCTGGCTGAGGAGAACTTTGAGCTCGACTTTGACAATGTCTTCAAGAACTGCCTAGACGACCCAGACGCTGAGGTACGAAGCCGGGCAATCGATGGCCTGTGGGAAAACGAAGAGCCGTCACTCATTAACACCCTGCTTAATCTCCTTGAGCATGATAGATCGGAGAGGGTTCAGGCGGCGGCTGCCGCTGCATTAGGCAGATTCGTCATGCTCGCCGAGCATCAAAAATTGCACTCAAGCTACTCGTCCAAGATATATCAGGCACTGCTTGCCGCCATAGGTGACAATCGCCAGGCTTTAGAAGTGAGACGTCGGGCTCTGGAGGCAATAGCCCCCATGGGCTCCCCTAAAGTGGAGAAGGCGATCAGCGAAGCCTACCATAACGGCCATCCTAAACTTAGAGCCAGCTCAATTTACGCTATGGGCAAGAACTGTAACCCCGCCTGGCTACCCATACTGCTCAAGGAACTGGCCAATGCTGACGCTGAGATACGCTATGAAGCCGCGGGGGCTTGCGGTGAAATAGGCGAGGAGGAAGCAGTACCTTATCTTACCAACCTCGTTGAAGACCCTGATCTTGAAGTACAGCTGGCAACCATCCAAGCATTAGGTAAGATAGGCGGTACTGAGGCTAAGAATCGCCTGGAGCAATGCCTAGACGACGACAGCGAGGTGATCCAGCAGGCTGCCGAGCAAGCCCTACGCGAGCTAAATGAAGGTGAAGAGCCACTATCGTTCTCACTCTAAAACCTCGAGATTCGTATGGTTACGGACAAAAAGATTAAGCTGCGTAAGAAAACATTAGCCGATGCGGCGGACAACTATGCCTGGCAAACCGACCCCGAGCTTACTCAGCTTGATGCCGCTCCACTCCGAAGCACTACCTTCCCCCGTTATCTATCCGCCTATCTAGACGAACTCCGCTACCCCTCCTCAAAAAGACGCGCCTTTGCCATAGAAACCCCAGAAGGGAAACACATCGGTAACTGCTCCTACTATGACATTAATGAAGCTAAGGGCGAAACCCAGCTTGGGATTATGATTGGCGACCGTGACTACTGGGATAAAGGCTATGGCACGGAGACGGTAACCCTGCTCTTAAGCCGTATCTTCCAGGAGACAAACCTCAACCGGGTCTACCTGAAGACTCTGGTCTCAAACATCAGGGCTCAGCGGTGCTTTCAGAAATGCGGCTTTGCCCTCTGCGGAACCCTGAACAAGGATGGGTATCACTTCGTGCTTATGGAGATACTCCGTAAGCAGTGGACGGAACGAAAGTTAAAGGAATACCACGCCAGCACCGATACCAAAGGTAGCACTGATGGCAGATAGCCAACCGATAACCTGGCTGGATAACAAGGTCAGGCTCATTGACCAGACCCGGCTTCCTCAGGAGGAGGTCTACCTAGAACTAAGCACCTGCCAAGAGGTAGCCCAAGCCATTAAGGAGATGAAAATCCGCGGGGCGCCCGCCATCGGGGTTGCTAGCGCCTACGGAGTCGCTCTCGGTGCTTTAGAAATTAAAGCCAACTCTAAAGACGAGTTTATGATCAAGCTCAAGGGTATGATACAGACCATAGAAGCTACCCGCCCCACCGCCAGAAACCTTTTTATGTCAACCGGGCGCCTGCTCAAAGTCGCTGAAGCCGACGACAGCGTCGACAGAATCAAGGAAGCACTGGTTAAGGAAGCCGTCAAAATACATTCCGAAGAGGCTAGCGCCACCAGGAGCTTGTCCCGGTTCGGTGCTGAGCTAATCGCCGATGGCGCTACCATCCTGACCCATTGTAATACCGGCTCCCTAGCCACCACCGGCTACGGCACTGCCCTCGGTGTGATCAAGTATGCTCACGAGCAGGGCAAAAAAATCAGAGTCTTCGCCACCGAGACCCGCCCCCGCCTCCAGGGAGCCCGCCTCACCGCCTGGGAGCTTAAGCAGGCAAAAATTCCCTTTACCCTGATTACTGACTCTATGACTGGGCATTTCATGAGCCGGGGGGAGATTAGCTGTGTCATCGTGGGGGCTGATAGAATTGCCCTAAACGGCGACAGCGCTAATAAAATCGGCACCTACACCTTGGCGGTGCTCGCCATGGAGCACGGCACTCCGTTCTATGTCGCCGCCCCCACTACCACCATTGATATGTCCCTAGCCTCCGGAGCGGAAATCCCCATTGAAGAGAGAAGCCCGGAGGAGGTAACCCATATTAAAGGGGTAAGCATCGCCCCCGAGGGGATTAGGGCAGCCAACCCCGCCTTTGACGTTACCCCCCACCTCTACATCACCGCCATCATCACCGAAAAGGGGATAGTAACAGAGCCGTATGGGGAGAGGCTGGGGAAGATACTGTGATGATAATAAAGAAACGGGAGGTCTCCTAAATGCCGCAGGCTAAAATCGGGGTGATTGGGGGGAGTGCCCTTTACAGTATTGACGGGCTAACCTACATTGAAAAGCTTGATATTGATACCCCCTTCGGTAAGCCCAGCGACACCATCACCGTGGGGAAACTGGGAGAGGTGAGGATTGCCTTTCTGCCCCGGCACGGCAAGGGGCACCGCCTCTCCCCAACCGAGGTTCCCTACCGAGCCAATATCTACGCCCTGAAGTCGCTGGGGGTGGGGCACATCATCTCAGTTAGCGCCGTCGGCAGCCTAAAGAAAGCGCTAAAGCCAGGCGACCTGGCTATCCCCGATCAGCTTATTGACCGCACCAGAAATAGAGTAAGCTCCTTCTTTGACGGCGGTATTGTCGCCCACATCCTCTTCGCCGAGCCCTTCTGCCCCACCCTGAGCCAGATTCTTTTTAAGACAGCTAAAGAAATAGACACCACCGTCCATCAGGGGGGCATCTACGTGGTGATGGAGGGGCCAGCTTTCTCCACCCGCGCCGAATCACACCTCCATCGCTCCTGGGGAGCCAGCCTCATCGGCATGACTGCCCTGCCCGAAGCCAAGTTGGCACGGGAGGCAGAAATATGTTACGCTACTATCGCCGGGGTCACCGACTACGACTGCTGGCAGGAAGCCTGCGCACCGATTCCCATTGACGTCATTATAAAGACCCAGCGTCAGCAGACCCAGAAAATAAGGGAAATTATCGGGCTAGCCGTGAGCCGAATACCAGATAAGCGTCAGTGTGAGTGTGCCACGGCTCTTAAGACAGCCATCGTCACCGACCCGGAGCTCATCCCCCCCGAACAGAAGGAAAAACTAAAGCTACTCATCGGTAAATATCTTAAATAAGGAGACGGCCAGTCGCATGCCCAAGATAGAATTTGGCTGCCTGCCGACCATCGTCGGCACCATGCCCCATACCGACCCTGAGCCAGCCTGCCGGCTGATTACCAGATACCTCAAGGATATCCCCGCCTGGCCCCAGCTATCGAAGCGCTCCTTCCTGGAGAACATGTATGTCCAGTTTAGCGAGGGCTTTCCCGGCTTGGTGGTCGATACTAAAGAGAAGAGAATCTTTGTCGACCGCTCCCAAGACTTAAGTAAGCCTCTGGAAGCGTTCTATAGCGCCTATCTGGAGAATGATGCCGCTAAGTATCCGATGAGCCCGGAACATGCCGCCGGTCTTTATAGCTTCCTTAACCTGGAGAACCTCAGGCCCCGGGCAGTAAAGGGGCAGGTGACGGGACCGGTCACCTGGGGCATGACGGTTACCGATACCGAGCGCCGGGCCATCATCTACGATGAGGTGCTGGGTGACATGGTCGCTAAACTGCTAAAGCTCAAGGCAACCTGGCAGGAAAAGGAGCTGAGCCGGGTCTCCAAGAATACCATTATTTTTGTCGACGAGCCGTATATGTCCGCCTTCGGCTCGGTCAGTTTTCTGCTATCCAAGGAGAAGATTGTTAGCCTGCTGGAAGAAGTCTTCGCCGGGATAAGGGGACTTAAGGGTATCCACTGCTGTGGCAATACCGACTGGTCAATCATCCTTGAGACCAGTGCTGACATTCTGAGCTACGATACCTATAACTACGCCCAGTCTCTAAGCCTTTATCCCGCCGAAACCAAGAGGTTTCTTGACCGGGGCGGCGCCATTGCCTGGGGGATTGTGCCCAATGAGGCAGAGTCGCTGGCTAAGGAGTCGGCAGCCAGCTTAAAGGACCGTCTGGAAGAGGCTATAGCACCCTTCACCCGGCAGGGTATCTCCCATAAAGACCTAATAGCGCAGGGGCTGCTTACCCCCAGCTGCGGGCTGGTACCCCTAGCCAGTGATGAGCTGGCTGAACGAGCCCTAGAGCTACTGGCTGAGCTATCAAGCATGATAAGAAGGCGCTATCTGTAAAGGGCTTCACCACCCCGACTTCCCAAGCAGAAAGTTCATCGAGAGGAGAAGGTCTACCCATGGAATGTAACCTTAAAGCCAATAAGTCCAGATGCCCCTGTACCTATGAGCCATGCTCCCGAAAGGGCAAGTGCTGCGAGTGCATCGAGTATCACTTAAAATACAATGAGCTGCCCGGCTGTGTCTTTCCCCCGGAGCTAGAGCGGACCTTTGACCGCTCGATTAGCCGGTTCGTCCAATACTTCGCTAATAAAAGCTGAAGGTGACAGAAGGAACTAACTTGGGTTATGATTACTAAACATGAACAAGAGAAAAAGAGTGGCCGCCGCTAAGCACCGGCAGCGAAAAAAGAAGTTAGAAGAGAAAAGAAAGGCTGAGAAGGTTTAAACCTAATAACCAAAAGCAGCCTTAAGAGGCGGATGGAGCAAGTCTACCTGCTTACCGGAAGACCGGGCACAGGCAAAACGAGCCTCATCAAACAGGTAGTCGCCAGAATGGGGGATAGAGCCGGCGGCTTTTACACCGAGGAAATACGCAGCGGCGGCACAAGGCTGGGCTTCAAGCTAGTCACCCTGGACGGTGAGGAGACGATACTGGCTCATACCAGTATCCACAGCCCCCATCGGGTAAGCCGGTACGGAGTGGACACTGAAAGCCTAGATAGAGTCGGCGTTTCCGCCCTATCTAAAGCCGCCGCGGAGCGCCCCCTAGTTATTATTGACGAAATCGGTAAGATGGAGCTTTTCTCAGCCAACTTCCGTGAGGCTGTCCTTGGAGTAATTAGCCACGGCAAGAAGGTTTTGGGTACTATTATGCTAAGTTCCCACCCCTGGGCCGATCTTATTAAGCAAAAGCCCCAGGTGAAGTTAATCGAAGTAACCAGAGCCAACCACCCCCAAGTGCTTGAAGAACTGTCTTCCTGGCTTGATGCCGATCTAGGCTCGAACTAGAGGTCATATACGATGAACACCGTAGAAAGTAACACCTGGCTAGCCCTGATTGCGGCTATCGCCTATTTAATTGGCTCATTCCCGACCGCCTACTTTGTCACCAAAGGGATGGTCGGCAAGGACATCAGGCTTGAGGGTTCGCATAACGTCGGCGGCATGAATGCCTACAGCCTGATAAGGAGTAAACGGTCAGAAAAACGGGCCGCCCTGGGACTAATTGTAATCTTGCTCGGGGATATGGGTAAAGGGGTGCTGGCTATCTACCTAACCAGATGGCTGGGCTTTCTGGGTTACAGCCCACATCTAGCCCTGATAACCGGCGGCTTCTTCGCCATTCTGGGGCATAACTATCCCTTCTGCTTCAAATTTAGGGAGGGTGGTATTGGGTTCGCCTCCTTCCTGGGAATCCTGCTCGCCCTAAACCCCTTTTCGCTGGGGGTCTGGGGAGGAACTATGCTTTTCTGTATTTTTGCCGCCGAACACATACTTGTCGGGAGGTGGCGTCCGAACAGCATCCGCAAGGTAATCTCAGTGATCGGCACCCAGATACCAGGGAGGCTAATTGGGCTGGGTATCGCCCTAGTGCCCATCTATTTCTTCGACTCCCGCCTTCTCTTCCCGGTGCTGGGTCCAACCACTCTGGTATATATCAAACATGCTGATAGAATCAGAACCCTGATTAGAGAATCAAGAAAGCCTCGGAAGTAAGCCCCTAGATTTCGCCAAGGCCCTAGAGCCAATGAGAGAATATATGCTAAACTACATAACGGCATTTGATATTGGCATTAATGAGAACGAAAGGAGTTAGAATTAACTGATGACCTCAGCTAACCAATACGACATCAAAGACCTGTCTCTCGCTGAAATCGGGAGGCAAAGAATAGCCTGGGCATCACGAGAGATGCCGGTAATAAGTCTCATCCGGGAAAGGTTGGCGAAAGAAAAGCCACTAAAGGGTATTCGCATCTCGGCATGCCTTCACATCACTACCGAGACCGCCAATCTAGCATTAGCCCTAAAGGACGGAGGGGCTCAGGTTGTTCTCTGCGCCTCAAACCCCCTGAGCACCCAGGATGATGCCGCCGCCGCCCTAGTAGACTACGGCATCCCTACCAACGCCATCAAGGGTGAGGATGAGATAACGTATTACAAGCACATTAACACCGCTCTGGGAAACAAGCCCCACCTCACCGTAGATGACGGTGCCGACCTGGTGACCACGCTCCATACCAAACGAAAAGACCTACTTAAAGGTGTCCTCGGCGGTACTGAGGAGACCACCACTGGCGTCATCAGACTGCGCAGCCTAGCTAAGGCGGGAGAACTCAAGTATCCCATCATTGCGGTGAACGATGCCCAAACTAAGTACCTCTTTGATAACCGCTACGGCACTGGGCAGAGCAGCATCGACGGCATTACCCGAGCCACCAATATCCTATGGGCCGGTAAAAGGGTAGTAATCTGTGGCTACGGCTGGTGCGGACGCGGCATCGCCTTAAGAGCCAAGGGACTGGGCGCCCAGGTAATTGTAACCGAGGTTGAGCCAACCCGGGCTTTGGAGGCGGTGCTGGACGGCTACCGGGTCATACCACTACTAGAGGCAGCCAAAATAGGGGATATCTTCGTTACTGTTTCCGGTGACAAGCATGTCATTGATGAAGCACATTTCCAGGTGATGAAGGACGGGGCTATCCTCGCCAACAGCGGCCATTTCAACGTCGAGATAAACATCCCGGCCCTTGAGCATGCCTCTAAAAGCCAGCGACATATCCGGCCATTTGTCGAGGAATATACCCTTAAGGACGGACGCAATCTATACCTGCTGGGAGAAGGGAGACTAATTAACCTAGCCGCCGCCGAAGGGCATCCTGCCAGTGTCATGGATATGAGCTTTGCTAACCAAGCCCTGTGCCTAGAATACATTGTCCAGAATAAGGGTAAGCTCGAAACCAAAGTCTACCCGGTACCTGAGAAAATAGATAAAGAGGTCGCCCAACTGAAACTCAAATCTATGGGCATAAAGATTGACAGATTGACCCCAGAGCAGGATAGTTATCTTGCCAGCTGGCACGAGGGAACTTAATACATGGAGGATAAGATGACCAACACTTTTGCTAGCTCACCAATATACCTACTCACCTCGGAGTCGGTTACCGAAGGACATCCGGACAAAATCTGCGACCAGATATCGGACGCTGTTCTGGATAACATCCTGGGAAAAGACTCCTACGGACGGGTAGCCTGTGAGACAGCGGTAACCAACGGCATCATCATCGTTATGGGTGAGATTACCACCGACTGCTACGTTGAAATTCCCCAAATAGTGAGGCGGGTAGTCCACGACATAGGCTATACTCGTCCCGAATATGGCTTCGATTACCGCTCCTGTGGGGTTATGGTCTCCATCAGTGAACAATCCCGCGACATTGCCTTAGGAGTAGATAAGTCGCTGGAAGTAAAGGCAGGCACCGCGGCTGATGACCTTGACCAGATAGGCGCTGGCGACCAGGGAATGATGGTCGGTTTTGCCTGCAATGAGACACCGGAACTCATGCCCTTACCTATTTCTCTAGCCCATAAGCTATGCCGCCGCCTGGCTCAGGTAAGAAAGGACCACACCCTACCCTACCTCCGTCCGGATGGCAAATCACAAGTGACGGTGGAATACCATAACGGCACACCACACCGGGTAACCAACGTGGTGATAGGCGCCCAGCATAACCGTGATGTCAGCCAGGCAACAATTGAGAAAGACGTCATCGAAAATGTTATCAAGGCAGTTATTCCAGCTCATCTGATTGACGACCAGACCAAGTATTACGTCAATGCTACCGGCCGATTTGTCACCGGCGGACCGGTGTCGGACACCGGTTTCACCGGGCGTAAGATTCTGGTCGACACCTATGGCGGTCTTGCCCGTCACGGTGGCGGCGCCTTCTCCGGCAAGGACCCGACCAAGGTTGACCGTTCGGCAGCCTATGCCGCCCGTTATATCGCCAAGAATATCGTAGCCGCCGGGCTTGCTGACCGTCTTGAGTTGCAGATTGCCTATGTCATCGGCGTCGCTCGTCCCCTATCTATCTCCATTGAGACCTTCGGCACGGCTAAGGTTAAACCGGCGGTCATAGTTGATTTGGTTAACAAACACTTTGACCTAAGACCGGCAGCTATTATCCGAGACCTCGACCTGCGCCGCCCCATCTACCAGCAGACCGCCTGCTACGGACACTTCGGGCGGGACGACCTTGACCTCCCCTGGGAAAAGACGGATAAAGCCGAAATCTTAAAAAAAGAGGCCTTAGGCAAGTAGCCAAAGTAAAAAAGAAGTTAGCGGCATAATGGAGAAGGTTCTTCTGTGCTGGAGCGGTGGCAAAGATAGCGCTATGGCGCTATACGAAACCCAAAAAGACCATCAATATGAAATAGTGTCCCTACTGACCACGATAACGGAGGGTTATGATCGGGTTAGCCTGCACGGGGTACGAAGGACCTTGATTGAGCAGCAGGCACGATCCCTAGGCTTACCCCTGAAAGAAGTCTTTATTCCCTCAAATTGCTCTAACCAAGAATATGAGTCCAAGATGAGAGATACCCTCACCAGGTTTAAACAGGTCGGCGTCACCCTGGTGGCTTTTGGCGATGTCTTCCTGGAAGAGGTACGGAAATATCGCGAGGATAACCTGTCCCAGCTTGACATGACGGGGCTCTTTCCTCTCTGGGGAAGAGATAGTGCCGAGCTTACTGGGTCATTTATCAGCCTAGGCTTTCAAGCCATTACCACCTGTGTTGACGCTAAAGCCCTGGACCAGAGATTTGTCGGCAGGATACTGAACAGTGACTTCCTAGCTGACCTCCCCACCAATGTTGACCCGGCTGGTGAGAATGGCGAGTTTCATTCCTTTGTCTTTGATGGACCAATCTTCCGGGAGGGGATACCCTATGAGCTCGGAGATAAGGTGCTCAGGGATTCACTTTACTTCTGCGATTTATTGCCGGTATAAGCAGGACAGAAAGCAAGATGAAAATTCTAGGCATTTGCGGCACCCACAAAAAGAACAGGAAGCAGAGCAGTAGCTGGTTTCTACTTGATAAAGCCCTTGAGTGTGCCCGCAAACTTGGAGCTGAAACCGACGCCATTAACTTCGTGGACTACAATATCCTGCCCTGCCAGGGATGCAATACCTGCATGACCGGCGAAACCTGCCCCCAGCTTAAAAAAAACGAGGATGAAACTCTAAAGGTCGTCGCGAAGATAAGATGGGCAGACGGTATAATATTCTCCTATCCCGTGTACGGGCTCCATCCGCCGGGGGTGCTCTGCAACTTCATCGGTGGTCGGGGCAAGGCATTTCTCTCCGAAGATAAGGCAATAGCTGGTCAGGAACTGTTAGGCGAGTCAACCATATTCACCGGAAAACTCATCGGCTCAATAGTAAATGCCGGTGGTTTCGGTATGGAACCAGCACTAAATACCTTCTTCCCCGCCTTCCTGCATACCAAGGCACTCCAGGTTGCTTGTGCGGGTATCTCTCTGGGTGAGCATCAGATGAACCCGGTGCTCAAGCAGTCGGGGATGGGGAAGAATATTGAGGAGGCTGACTGGGCAATAGATATGGCGAGAAGTGTTGCCAAACGCCTAGTATCTGTCTATAATTCACCGATGATGCCTATTTTTAAGAGTATGCTTGGTTTGAAAGAGGTAGAGACACCGGAAAGCAGAGAAGCTGAAATATCCAAGCCCGGCAGCAAGCCAGTCTGGACTCCCGAAGCCAAAAAACAGCTTGGTAAGATACCTTTTTTTGTAAGGCGTATCGCCAAGCAAAGCATAGAGGATGAGGCAAGAGAAAGGGGAATTTCAGAAATCACCGTTGAACTCATGCTCGAATATAAAAAGAAGCTGGGAAGATGATGGGGATATAGCATGAGCACACCAATTAAATTTGGCACCGACGGCTGGCGAGGGATAATCGCCGAGGATTTTACCTTTGCTAACGTGCGGGCATGCGCTCAGGCAGCAGCCGACTATCTCCAAGAGACGGGCCTAGCCAAGCTGGGGATGATTATCGGCTATGACACCCGCTTTGCCTCCGAGGATTTCGCAGCTGCGGCCGCCGAAGTAGTCGCCGGTAACGGAATTAAGGTATACCTCTGCCCTAACGCCAGCCCAACACCGGTGATAAGCTTTGGTATTGTTTCCCAAAAAGCCGGTGGCGCCATCATCATAACCGCCAGCCACAACCCGGCTAACTGGAACGGCTTTAAATTTAAGACCGAATCGGGCGCCAGTGCCTCACCTGAGATTACCGCCAGAATAGAAAAAGGCATTGCGCGCAGCCTCACCACAGGAAAGATAAAAGGTCTGCCCCTCGCCCAGGCTATAGCACAGAAGCGGGTAGAGTATCTTGACCTAGCGCCAGTCTACTACCAGCAGCTATCCAGGCTGGTCGACCTAGCGGCAATACGTAATTCCCGGTTAAAAGTGGTTATCGATCCGATGTACGGGGCCGGGGCTGGCTACTTCCCGAAACTGCTCAGCGGTGGAACTATCAAATTTACGGAGATAAACAGCGACCGAAACCCCCTCTTCCCCGGTATGCGACAGCCGGAGCCAATCACGGCTAACCTAGCCCGGCTCTCCAATACTGTTAAAAGAGAGAAAGCCAGTGTTGGGCTAGCTACCGACGGCGATGCCGACCGCCTCGGCATCATCGACGAAAATGGTGCCTATATAAGTACCCTGCACGCTTTCACCCTGCTCTGCCTCTACCTCCTGGAGACATGCGGGGAGCGCGGTCCCCTAGTCAAAACAATAACTATGAGCAGCATGCTCTACCGCCTAGGAGAACTCTTTAAGGTGCCGGTCTATGAAACAGCGGTTGGCTTTAAGTATGTGGCCCCGATAATGACTGCTGAGAACGCCCTCGTCGGCGGCGAGGAAAGCGGGGGCTATGGTTTCCGAGGTCACATACCAGAAAGAGACGGAATTCTGGCTGGCCTCTACTTTCTGGATTTGATGGCTAAGACCGGCATGAGCCCATCACAGCTTATCGACTATCTCCACAGCAAGGTTGGAGCTCACTATTATCAGCGTTTGGACCTAAGATTCAGCGAGGCTGAGCAGAAGACCGTTAACGAGCGGGTTAGGAGCTTCTCTCCAGAGTCGCTTGACGGAGTCAAGGTGGTAAGCTCCGACACCAAAGACGGCTTCCGATTTATCCTGGCTGATAACTCCTGGCTCCTCATCAGGTTTTCCCACACCGAGCCCCTTTTGCGCCTCTATGCGGAAAGCGGTTGCCAGGAGCGGGTAGAGAAGCTGCTTAAAGTGGCTCAGGGACTGGTTAGAGCTGGAAACTAATACAAAGATAAACAGGGGAGTTTAATGACAAATCCCAGCCTTGATAACCATCAGTTATTTAAGCAATACGACCCCGAAGGCATGCTAACTCACCTCCACCAGATGCCACAGCTCTGTCTGGAGGCCTGGCAGCGGGCAATGAATTTCAACCTGCCTCCAGACTACGCCAGTGTTGACAGAGTAGTCGTCCTGGGGATGGGGGGTTCTGCCATCGGCGGTGGTTTAGTAGCCGGCCTAGCGTTATCTGAGGCTAAGCTACCCATAATCGTGTGCCGTGATTACGAACCGCCCGCCTTCACCAACGCCAGAACGCTGGTTATTGCCTCAAGCTACTCAGGAAACACCGAGGAAACACTAGCCGCCTTTAATAAAGTCCTAAAGACGGAAGCCAAGAAGCTGGCGATTACCACCGGCGGCAAACTGAAAACCTTAGCTGAGGAAAAGAAAATTCCCATTTTCAGCTTTGACTATCAAGCCCAGCCCCGAGCCGCCCTGCCCTATAGTGTCATGCCCATCTTGTGCTTCCTGCAAAGGCTCGGTTTCATAGCCGACAAATCAAAGGACGTAAACGAAGCCGTGGCCGTCCTGAGACAACTATCGCTAGAAATAAAAGAGGATGTGCCCCAGCCACAGAACCCCGCCAAGCAACTGGCCAGTAGGCTTTATAACCACCTGCCGGTAATCTATGGGGCTGGTATCACCTCGGAGGTAGCCCGTCGCTGGAAGACCCAGCTTAACGAGAACTCCAAGGCCTGGGCTTTCTACGAGGTCTTCCCGGAGCTAAATCACAATGCCGTAGTCGGTTACCAGTTCCCGAAAGAGCTCGCCACCAGGATAATGGTAGTTCTGCTTGGCTCCACCCAGCTCCCAGAACGGATCAAGCTCCGCTACCGGATAACCTGCCAGCTACTGGAGCGGGCCGGGGTCAGCTACCAAATTGTGGAGGGGCAGGGCAAGTATCCCTTAAGTCAGACAGTGAGTCTAGTTCTCTTCGGGGACTATGTGAGCTACTACCTAGCCATGCTCTATAAGACCGACCCCTCTCCAGTAAAAGCGATAGACTTCCTCAAAGAAAAGCTAGCCGAGCACTAAACCCTCTGGAGATGAATATGTACTACTTCGCCTACGCCTCGAACCTGAGCCGAAGGCAGATGCAGGAGCGCTGCCCCGATAGCCAAGCCAAGTTTCCCGCCACCCTGCACCACTACCAGCTGGTATTTGTCGGCTGGTCACGAAAATGGCGGGGGGCAACCGCTACCATCAGACCCATCAGGGGAGGTAAGGTTCCGGGTGCCATCTACGAAGCTAGCGATGAGTGCCTGAGGCGACTTGATAAATACGAAGGCAGCGACTACCGCCGCCTGAACGTCATCGTCAACAATGAGGACGGCGAGCCGGTGGAAGCGGTAACCTACATCATGAGCGGGCAGGCTGAGCCTGCCAAGCCCTCCAAAGAGTATCTAGCCGTAATCCAGCAGGGGTATAAGGACTGGCGGCTTATCTAATACGAAAAGAGAGCCGTCCCACCTATCTACGGGTCAACTCTCTTTAACCTTTCAAGCTTTAAGCGGCAAGGGCAAACCACACCCATAGAGCCAACAAGATTTAGCGCTTGGTGTACTGCGGTGCCTTGCGGGCCCGCCTGAGCCCGACCTTTTTGCGCTCCTTGACCCGGGGGTCACGGGTAAGCAGCCCGTCCTCACGCAGCACCGCTCTCAGCTTCTCGTCGGCTTTTAGTAGCGCCCGGGCGATACCGTGAGAGATAGCTCCCGCCTGCCCGGAGATGCCGCCCCCCTCCACCTTAACCAGCACATTATACTTAGCCACGCTTTCCGTAACCAAGAGCGGCTGCTGTATTTGCCGGCGGTGCTCTGGACGGGGAAAACGCTCCTCATAAGGCATATTATTAACAATAATGGCGCCCTCCCCGGGTACCAGCCTTACCCGGGCTACTGCCGTCTTGCGCCTACCAGTGCCGTAATAGTATTTTTGCTCTTCCATCAGAACTACTTCTCTTTCTCGGCTTGTGGGATTTCGCCAACGTATACCTTAAGTTTCTTCATCATACTAGCCCCCAAGCGGGTATGCGGTATCATCCCCCTAACTGCTTGCTCAACTACCCGGGTCGGGTTAGTCTGCATCAGCTTCTCATAGTTAACACTCTTTAGGCCCCCGGGGTACCCGGAATGGCGATAATAGGTCTTCTGCTCAGCCTTGTTGCCGGTAACCCTGACCTTATCGGCGTTAATAACCACCACGTAGTCACCGACATCCAGATTACGGCTAAACATCGGTTTATGCTTGCCCATAAGGAGCCGAGCTACCTCGGTAGCCAGCCGGCCCAAAACCCTATCTTTAGCATCAATAACGTGTCGCTCTCGCCTGATCTCAGACGCCTTAACGCTATAGGTCTTCATCACATCTCCTCAAATGGAACGGGATAGTTTACTCGCTCAAGACACAAGCCACAAGCCGGAACCGTAGGGCCAGCCAGCCCCGGTTTCCTAGCTTCCATTATACCAAGAACTTTATCCATATTCATTTTGCCTAAGCCCACCTTCAGCAGCACCCCGACGGTATTACGCACCTGGTGCGGTAAGAATGAGTTAGCCACCATATTAAAAACGACTAGTTCCTCTTCCCTCTCTACCCTGGCTCGGTATACATTCCTTACGGTGCTCTTTCTCTCGACCCCCATTTGGCTGGCAAAGGAAGCGAAGTCGTGCTCCCCAACCAGCACCTGGCACGCCTTGTTCATCACCTCAATATCAAGCGCCCCCGCTACCAGGTAGGAAAACTGCCTCCTGATTGGAGAACGGGTTGGGCTGTTTAATATGCAGTAATTGTATTCCCGGCTAACGGCATCACGCCGGACATTAACCGAATCGCCCACCCTATAGGCTGCCTTAACCGCAATATCGCCCGGCAGATAGTGGTTCAGCCCGCTAACGAAGGTCGCTGCCGGAAGCGGTGAGCCAGTTCTAGAACTAACCACCTGCCCCCGGGCATGAACCCCAGCGTCAGTTCGGCTAGCCGCCATCACCCGCCGCCTCTCCCCGGTAAGCTTGCCCAGCGCCCGCTCCATCTCTCCCTGAATGGTGGGTAGCTTAGCCTGCCACTGAAAACCGTGATAGCGTGTGCCCTCGTATTCAATTATTAAGATAACCTTGGTGGCTACTGCCAATCCAAAACCTTCTTTACTCGACCAACTCAAGCCGAACCATGGGTGCCCCGTCGCCCAATCTGGCGCCCAGCTTAACGAGACGGGTATAGCCCCCGTTACGCTCAGCATACCTTGGGGCAAGGTCAGAAAACACCTTCTCCACGGTCTTCTCATCCAGAACGAAGGCTAGCGCCTGCCGGCGGGCGTGAAGCCCACCTTTCTTACCTAAGGTAATCATCTTATCAGCCAGGCTACGTACCTCTTTAGCCTTGGCCTCAGTAGTGGTAATCTTTTCGTAGCCTAAAAGGTCGGTCACCAGGTTACGGTAGAGCGCTCTTCTATGCCCTGAAGACCTGCCCAGTCTCCTACCCGTTACTCTATGTCTCATCTACCATCCCTTCCTCAGGAAGTATATCCGAACCTTCCGGAGGAGTCAGCGATAGGCCCAGTTCCTTAAGACGCTCTTCTATCTCCTGCCGAGACTTCTGCCCAAAGTTCCGCAGCGCCATCAACCCTCTCTCCCCTTTAGTTATAATCTGCCCCACCGTCTCAATGCCGCCACGCCTCAGACAATTCATGGTACGCACCGACAGATCAAGCTTATCCACCGGCATATTGTACAGATCCTCAGGAATAGATGAACGAAGCCGTTGCTCCTCCACCTCAGCCTCAACCGCCTCAGCACAACTGACGAAGGGAGTCAACTGCTCCACCAGAATAGCAGCACTGCGGCTAACCGCGTCAACCGGCAACATGGCGCCATCCGTCCATACCTCCAGAGATAACTGTTCCCGGCTGGTCTCCTGGCCGATATGGGTTGGCTCCACGGTAAAATTAACCCTCCGCACTGGAGTAAAGATAGCGTCCACCGGAATCGTTCCTATCGGCAGATCATCTGTGGATTCAGCATGCCGATAGCCTTCGCCTAATTCAACGTCAAACTCTACGTAAAGCCGGGCCTCAGGTGAATCCAGTGTAGCTAGATAAAGCTCGGGGTTAGCAATTTCAAAGTCAGTTGAAGGCTTAATGTCCCCAGCGCAGATCTGCCCTTCCCCGTTTACCTCCAGCGTCAATCTACTCGGTTCGCCGGAAAGAGGAATTAACCGTATTTCCTTGACGTTAAGGATAAACTCGGTAACGTCCTCCTTGACATAGGGAATGGTCGAGAATTCATGCTGAACGCCCTCAACCCTAATTCTAGTCACCGCAGCTCCTGGTAGATAGCTCAGTAGCACCCTCCTTAAGGAGTTCCCCAGGGTAACTCCAAAGCCCTTCTCCAGAGGCGTTGCCAAGAACCGACCAAAGTTATCCTGGCTCTCGACACACTCAATCTTCGGTATTACTAAGCGAGACAAAATGCTCCCTCCTTACTCACTATCTTAGCGCGAGTAGTACTCCACAATATTCTTTACCTCAAACTGAGCCCCAATCTCGTCAGGGGTAGGCAGCAACACCACCCGACCGACTAGGTTCTCTTTATCCAGGGCCAACCAACTCGGAACCGACTTGGCACCAATCCCCTTGGCCACTTCCGTATAATACCCACTCTTAGTACTGCTCTCCCGCCAGCCAATAACGTCGCCCTCTTTAACCAGGCAAGATGGTATATCGGTCTTATGACCATTGAGCAGGATATGCCCGTGACGAACCAACTGGCGAGCCTGAGAGCGAGAATCAGCAAAACCCAAACGATAGACTACATTGTCAAGTCGCTTCTCCAGTAGCACCAAAAGATTCTCCCCGGTAATGCCCGGTTGCTTCTCAGCCTGAGCAAAGAATCGCCGGAACTGTCTCTCCAGTAGCCCATAAGTATAGCGAGCCTTTTGCTTCTCCCTTAGCTGGAAACCGCGGTCGGAGATCCGCCGCCGTCGACCAAACTGCTGTCCCGGCGGCTTTGCCCGCCTCTCCATAGCACATTTAGGCCCGAGGCACTTACTGCCCTTAAGCATTAATTTCTCACCACTACGCCGACATAACCGGCACACGGCACTAGTATACCTTGCCATTTCCCCTACACCCGCCTTCTCTTTGGAGGACGACAACCATTATGCGGAATGGGAGTTACGTCCCTAATACTGATAATATAAAGGCCTGAACTCTGCAGCGAACGAATCGCCGCTTCGCGACCACTACCTGGCCCCTTAACATAGACTTCTATCTGACGCAGGCCATGCTCCATAGCCCTCCGGGCTGCATCGCGAGCCGCCAGTTGCGCCGCATAGGGAGTGCCCTTCCGCGACCCCTTGAATCCAGCGGTGCCGGAACTACCCCAGGCAATAACGTTCCCCTCGGGGTCAGTAAGAGTCACGATAGTATTATTAAACGTTGACTGAATATAGGCCCTCCCCACGGGAACAGATTTTCGTTCTCGCCTTCTGCCTCTAGCTCGCCTCTTCTGTACCATTATCGCCCCCTACTAGATTATATATCACCACTAGGCTACTTCTTAGCCATGCCACGCCTCTTACCCCTACCAGCCACTGTTTTACGAGAACCGCGCCTAGCCCGAGCGTTAGTTCGCGTGCGCTGTCCTCTGACCGGTAAGCTATGGCGATGCCGGATACCACGATAACTGCCAATCTCAACGAGACGCTTGATATTGAAGTTAACCTCTTTCCTCAGGTCACCCTCGACCACGTACTC
This sequence comes from uncultured Dehalococcoidales bacterium, assembly GCA_964472625.1. Taxonomy (GTDB): domain Bacteria; phylum Chloroflexota; class Dehalococcoidia; order Dehalococcoidales; family UBA5760; genus UBA5760. The sequence goes on along the minus strand of CAYYLM010000007.1, from coordinate 20,637 downwards.
CCGGTCAATAATCTCGCGCAGCCGATTAACCTCATCCTCTGTCAGGTCGTCCGTCTTAGCATCAGCCTTAATACCCGATTTATCCAGAATCCTCTGGCTCACGGTAGGGCCAACGCCATAGATATACTGCAGCGCCACCCGTATTTGCTTGCTTCTGGGTATATCCACCCCGGCGATACGTGGCATTAGGATTTCCTCCTTACTCTAGCCAATTTTAGCCCTGCCTCTGCTTATGTCGCGGGTTGGGGCAAATAACCCTGATCACCCCACGCCGTTTAATAACCTTACACTTCTCACACCTAGTCTTAACCGAAGCCTTAACCTTCATCCTAAACTCCTATTGTTTTAGCCGATAGGTAATTCTACCACGACTTAGATCATAGGGGGAAAGCTCCACCAGCACCTTATCCCCCGGTAGTATCCTGATATAGTGCAATCTGATCTTACCCGAAATATGAGCCAGTACCTGATGACCATTAGGTAACTCCACCCGAAACATGGCATTAGGCAGTGGCTCCACCACCGTACCTTCAACCTCAATGGCCTCTTTTTTAGGCATACAATACCCCGCTACACAACCGTAAGCACCTCTGGCCCAGCATCAGTAATGGCCACAGTATGTTCAAAGTGAGCGGCTAGGCTCCCATCAGCCGTAAATACCGTCCAGCGGTTACTTCCCAGTCGAGTCCGCCAATCGCCGGTGCTCACCATCGGCTCAAGAGCCAGCGCCATACCCCGTTCTAGCACTAGCCCAGTTCCTCTCTCTCCAAAATTAGGTATCTGCGGCTCTTCATGCATCTCGCGACCAATGCCGTGCCCCGTATACTCTCGAATTACCGAATAGCCCCGCGACTCAGCATATTCCTGAATCGCCGCGGAAACGTCTCCCAGTCTCGCCCCAGCACGGGCCTTATCAACACCGGCTTTTAAGGCTAGCTCGGTGGTCTTGATAAGCTCACCAGCCTCAGGGCCAATATCACCGATACCCACCGTCACCGCGGCGTCGCCCTGAAAACCATCAACAATCGCCCCGAGGTCAAGGGAGACGATATCACCCTCAGCCAGAACCCGCTCCCCCGGAATACCGTGCACTATCTCATCATTCACCGAGACACAGAGATTGGCCGGAAACCCCCGGTATCCCTTAAACGACGGTTTCGCCCCCAGCCTTTCCAGCTCTCCACTAACGATAATATCCAGCTCCTTAGTTTTCATACCGACTCTTAACTTCCTACTTAATATCTCCAAGACGATGGCCACCACTCTGCCGGCTCTTCGCATCACCGCAATCTCGCGGTCTGACTTGATAATGACACCCATAAAGCTTTAGTCTCTCTTCAAGACGGCGATTATTCGCTTGCCCACTGACTCCGCACTCCCCTCTCCGTCCACCTCAATTAGCTTACCCCTCCCGGCATAATAGTCGATAAGTGGTGCTGTCTCCTGAGCATATACCGCCAGCCTCTTCTTAATCGTCTCGACATTATCATCAGGACGCTGGTAGAGCTCACCGCCGCACCGGTCACACCTCCCCGCAACCTCAGAGGGGGAATCGGTAGCATGATATGGTGCCTGGCAGTTGCGGCAGATCCAGCGTCCACCCAAGCGCCGCAGGATTTCCCCGCTGGAGACCCTGATAGAGATGACACGGTCAATAGCCTTCCCCCGCTCCACTAGATTCTCATCCAGTGTCTTCGCCTGCTTCAGGTTTCGGGGGAAGCCGTCAAGAACTACCCCTGCCTCAGCGTCCAAAGCTTCAAGCCGCTCTAACACCATCCGTACCGTTAGTTCGTCAGGAACCAGTGTCCCCTTTTCCATATAGGATTTAACCTCACTCGCCAAATCGTCCCCTCGCTCCAGCGCCTGCCGAAACAGGTCCCCGGAAGAAACATGAGCTAAACCGAGCTTCCGGGCAACATAGGCTGCCTGGGTACCCTTACCTGCCCCCGGCGGGCCTAAAAGAATAATATACAACACTTTATCCTATTTATAAAGTCTTCTCCCAAACTACACGACTCTATTACTAAAACCCTCCCGAAGCTACGCCGGCTTTACTATTTTATAAAACCTTCGTAGCGGCGCATCACCAGCTGGGCTTCTATCTGCTTCATGGTATCCAGCACCACACCGACCACAATAATGAGACCCATGCTGGAGAGTTGTATCGCCTGCACATTGGTAGCCTCCCGGGCAAGAAAGGGAACAATTCCCACCACCGCCAGGAACAGGGCACCAGCCCAGGTGATACGCTTGATGACCTGGCTGAGATAATCATTAGTATGTTTCCCGGGTCTAATCCCGGGGATAAAACCACCCTGGCGCTGTAAGACGCCGGGTAAATCCTGCTGCTGGAAGATGACAAAGGTATAGAAGAAGGCAAAAGCCATGGTCAACACAAAAAAGAGCCCCCAGTAAAATAGGCCCATGGGTAAGGCTGCGTTGGAGTTAAACAGGTTCACGACAGTGTTGGCAAAATTAGGCTCAGCCCCAGTTGGAGCCGCAAAGTAGGCGGCGATCATGCCAGGAAACATCACGATTGACATGGCAAAGATAAGCGGTATCATCCCGGCAGTATTGACCCGCAGCGGGATATGGGTCGAGCCTGCCTGCCGATACATGCGACCGCCACGAAAGACACTTTTAGCATACTGTACCGGAATACGTCGATGCGCCTCAGTAAAGATGACGATAGCGACAATAGCGATTAAGACGATGATGAAATAACCGGCGACACCGGCACCCTGTCCCGACTGTACCGCCACAGAGCCCTGCCCTATCAGCTCGGGAAACCTGGTGACAATGCCACCAAAGATGATTATGGAAATGCCGTTGCCAATACCATTCTCGGTAATGAGCTCCCCCAGCCAGACCAGGAACATGGTGCCCGCGATCATGGCCAGGACCATAGTAGCTATGGTCATTGGCGCGGTACTAGCCAGTACCGGCGGGTCAGCCCGTTGCAGAATCACTATCTGGGCGTAACCCTGAAGTCCCGCCATCGGCACCGTAAGCCAGTGAGTTATCTGGTTGATCCTATTCCTGCCGGCTTCCCCCTCCTGAGACAGCGCCTGAAGACGAGGGATGACCGGCGTGAGGAGCATCATGATGATTGACGCCGTGATATAGGGATAAACCCCCATAGCGGCTACGCTGAACTGCCTCATGGCACCGCCGCTAAAGAGGTCAAGCATGCCTAGTATCGGCAGCCGCTCGAAAAGCTGCTGCAGGGCTGCGGAATCAACCCCAGGCAGGGGCACATGAGCCACGAAGCGGAAGATCACCAGCATCCCGACGGTAAAGAAGATGCGACGTCTTAAGTCGGGCAGGCGAAAGGCATCAAACATTGCCTGCAAGAGTCGCGGCCTCGCCGACCTGCCTCCCTGTCCCGGCCGCCTGGTCCGTGGCTGCGGCGACAGCGCTGACTCAGCTTGCCTTTGCCGCATATCCAATCTCCTCCACTTTACCCCCCGCCGCCTCGATCTTGGCTTTAGCAGCAGCGGAGAAAGCGTTTGCCTTCACTGAGAGTGGCTGACTGATATCCCCCCTCGCCAGGATCTTAATCGGCTTCCCCAGCGACTTAACCACTCCAGCCTCAACTAGTCTTTCCGGGGTTACCTCGCTCCCTGCCTCAAACCGGTTGAGCATATCGACATTAACCAGGCTATAATCCGTTCTAAAGATATTGGTAAAGCCACGCTTCCGCGGCAGGCGCTTAATTAAGGGCAGTTGCCCCCCCTCAAAGCCACGCTTCCTGCTGAAGCCAGAGCGGGACTTCTGCCCCTTAACACCTCGTCCACAATAGGTGCCGTGTCCACTACCATCGCCACGACCCACCTGCTTCCGCCCTCTTCTGGAACCAAGGGCTGGAGAGAGCTCATCCTGTCTCACGAGTCCGTAACCTCCACCTTAACCAAGTGCTTCACCCTATTAATCATGCCTCTGACTGAGGCACAGTCATCATGGGTAACCCTCTGGTTTAGCCGATGTAAACCGAGAGCCCTTAACGTCCTCTTCTGAATCTTGTCATAGCCAATGCCGCTCTTGACCCAGACGACACAAAGCCTAGCCATCACTCATCACCTCTTCAGCCTTCGCCGGGGATGGTTTACGCTTAGCCAGTGCCTCCTTCGGGTCTCTAAGCCGCTTGAGAGCCAGCATGGTAGCCTTGGCCATATTAACCCGGTTAGAACTACCCAGCGACTTGGTCAAAACATCCTTAACCCCCGCCGCTTCCAGCACTATACGGATACTGCCCCCGGCAATAATACCCGTGCCGGGAGCCGCCGGCTTGAGCAAAACCTTAGTCGCCCCAAGTTTAACCTCCATCTCGTGGGGAATGGTAGAGCCTACCATCGGTACCCTAATCAGGTTCTTCCTAGCATCAGCCCCCGCCTTACCAATTGCCGACGGCACTTCGTTAGCCTTGCCCTGACCAACACCGACATATCCATTACCGTCACCGGTGACCACCAAGGCGCTAAAACTGAGGCGTTTACCCCCCTTCATCACCTTGGACACACGATTAATATAGACCAGCTTATCATTGAGCACCAGCTCATCGGGGTTTATCTTGGTTAACAAATCCGTCACCTAGCCAAGCACCGCCTTTTCTAGAATTTCAACCCCCCCTGCCTAGCGGCTTCAGCCAAAGCCTTAACTCGGCCGTGATACTGGTATCCGCCGCGATCGAAAATCACCTGGGTTATCCCCTTGCTTAACGCCCGCTTAGCCAGCAGCGCACCAACCAGTCCAGCCTCATCAGTCTTCGCCTTACCCCTAGCTCCGTTGCTAACCTCAGCGTCCCGGGTTGAGGCACAGGCCAAGGTATGCCCCCTTAAATCATCGATAACCTGAGCGTAAATATGGTTCAGACTGCGAAAGACACACAAACGCGGCCTGTCTCCTGTGCCCTTTATCCTATCTCGAACTCGGCGATGTCTTATCTGACGCACCGCCCTCGGCTCAAGTTTACCCATTTCTTTCCTTACCTAACGCTCTGCTTACTTTTGCCCGGCTTCAAGCGAACCCGCTCCCCCAGATACCTAATACCCTTACCCTTGTAAGCATCAGGTGGCCGAATTGCCCTAATCTCAGCCGCCATTTCGCCAACTGCTTCTTTATCAATCCCGGTTACCCTAACGCGATTTGCCCCTTCGGTATCCAAAGACACCCCAGCCAAAGGGGACACCTCTACCGGGTGAGAAAAACCAATGCGGAATACGAGCTTATCCCCCTTCTTCTCCACCCGATAGCCCACGCCGACTATCTCCAGATTCTTCTCAAAGCCCCGAGATACCCCCTCCACCATATTGGAGAGGAGGCTTCGGGTCAGCCCATGTCGGGAACGATGCTCCTGGCTATTGCTGGGGCGTGACACGGTCAGGGTATTATCGCTCAGGGTGAGAGACATATCCGGGCTAACACGCCGACAAAGCTCCCCTTTGGGTCCAGTCACCGTGACCTCGCTACCCTTAATATCAACTACCACGCCCGGTGGCACTGTTATCGGCATCCGCCCTACTCTCGACATCCTTTATAATGACCTCGGCTCAAATTTATTAAACCCAAATACCAATACTAACCTAGTCCCTTAATTACCAAACGTAGCATAAGAGTTCGCCACCAAGACCCTGCCGCCAGGCCTGCTGTCCGGTCATAACACCCTTAGGTGTCGAAACTATGGCGACCCCCAAGCCACCATAGACGCGGGGAATTTCTTTACGCCCGGTATACACTCTCAGCCCGGGCTTACTCACCCGCTCTAACCCAGAAATGACCGCCTGATTATTCTCCTCATACTTAAGCTGAATCTTGATCACCCGGTGAGACTTACTCTTAAGCACCTCATAATCGGTAATGAAACCCTCGCCCTTAAGGATTCTGGTAATAGCCAGCTTCATCTTTGAGGCTGGTATCAGCACCGAATCATGCCGGGCCATAATGGCATTACGTATTCGGGTTAGCATATCCGCTATTGGGTCAGAAACAGTCACGCTTGCCCCCTCAGTCCATAATTAGCGCTGTTACCAGCTTGATTTCCTTACCCCCGGAATCTGACCAATCAAAGCCAGCTTACGGAAGCAAATACGACACAAACCAAATTGCCGGATATAAGCCCGAGGCCGACCACACAGGTAACAGCGGTGATACTGCTGCACCCGATACTTGGGTGGCCGCTGCGACTTTACAACCAATGCCTTCTTCGCCATCTATTAAAACTCCGATACCCTATTTACCACTCTTTCTCAACTCCTAGCCCTTAGTAAAAGGCATGCCCAATAACTCGAGCAGGTGTCTGCCTTCCTCGTCTGTCCGGGCCGTAGTGATAATGGAAACCTCAAGCCCCCGTACCCGGTCAATCTTATCGTAATCCACCTCAGGGAAGATGATCTGCTCTCTAAGCCCCAGGGCATAATTACCCCGTCCGTCAAAGGAGTTTCCGGAAACCCCCTGAAATTCACGCTGACGCGGCAGGACAGCATTCACCAGCTTATCAAAGAAATCATACATGCGCTCCCCACGCAGAGTCACCTTGAGACCGATGGGCATTCCCGCCCGCAACCGGAAAGAAGCGATGGACCTCTTAGCCCGAGTGATTACCGGGTGCTGCCCCGAAATAGCCGCTAGGTCACCCTCTGCTGCCTCTAGAGCCTTAGCGTTCTGAATCGCCTCTCCCAAGCCGATGCTGAGCACCAGCTTCTCCAGGCGTGGTACCTGCATTACATTCCGATAGCCATAACGCTCCACCAGGGCCGGAATGACCTCCTTTCGATACCTCTCCTTAAGTTGCGACATCTAATCAATCACCTCACGGCACAAGCGGCAGATTCTAACCTTCCGGCCATCCTCTAGAAAGCGGAAGCCAACTCGAGTAGGCCGGTTACACCGGCTGCAGAGCAGTCTCACATTGGAGACATGGATTGGTGCCTCCCGTTCGATGATGCCGGCTTGCCTGACCTGACCGGTCGCCCGAGCATGCTTCTTGATAAAGTTAATCCCCTCAACTATCAGCCGTTCATCCTCAGGATAGGCAAAACGCACCTTACCCTTTTTGCCTCTATCCCTACCGGCAACAACTAATACGGTATCATCCTTTCTAATCTTCATAACCCTCCCGGAACAAGCCACAGGCTCTAATCGCTACCCCTTCCTCTCATAATACTTCAGGGGCCAGCGATATTATCTTGGTAAAATTCTTATCTCTTAGTTCCCTAGCTACCGGCCCAAATATTCGGGTCCCCTTGGGGTTGTTCTTATCCGTTAGAATCACCGCCGCATTCTCATCGAACCTGATGTACGAGCCATCGGGACGTCGGTACTGCTGAGCACTGCGCACCACCACCGCCCGAACCACCTCTCCCTTACTTACCATGCCCCCAGGGATAGCCCGTTTCACAGAAGCCACAATGAGGTCACCCACCCGGGCATACTTCTTTCGGCTGCCCAGTACGTTAATGCACATAAGCTGGCGGGCCCCGGTATTATCGGCTACTCTAAGCCTAGTATAGGGTTGAATCATATCACGCTATCCCAGATGGTTTCAGGTTATCTCCTTAGGCTGAATCTCAACCACCTCGCCCTTAGTTATTATCTCGCCAACCCGCCACCGCTTCTGCTTCGACAGAGGGCGAGTTTCTATAATCCTGACCAAATCTCCCAGCCCACACTGATTATTTTCATCATGGGCTTTGAACTTAACCCTTCTCCTGAGGGTCTTCTTGTATAACGGGTGACGCTTGGGTGTTTCCACCTCGACCACCACCGTCTTATCCATCCGGTTACTTACCACCCGCCCCACTCGAGTTTTGCGCCTGCTTTCCATATTCCTAAGCCTACCTTATATCTAACTCCCTCTCCCTGAGTATGGTCTCAATTCGGGCAATCTTCTTTTTGAGTCTAAGGAGCTCACGATGGTTAGTTAACTGCCTCGTGGCCAAACGAAGCCGAACATTGAAGAGCTCCTCACGAGCCTCCTCAAGCTGTTTCTGCAACTCATCAGTACCGAAAGCCCTGATCTCACCAACCTTCAAAACCTAATTACTCCTTAGCCACGAACTCAGTGCTTATGGGTAGTTTATACGAAGCCAACCGCATGGCACCTTTGGCTACCTCCTCACCAACTCCCCCCATCTCAAATAGAATCCGGCCCGGCTTAACCACCGCCACCCAATGGTCCAGAGAACCCTTACCAGAACCCATGCGCGTCTCCGCCGGTTTGGCCGTAACTGGCTTATCGGGAAAGATACGTATCCAGATTTTACCACCGCGACGAACATAGCGGGTCATCGCTCGACGAGCCGCCTCAATCTGGCGGCTGGTAAGCCAGGCACACTCAGCCGCCTGCAAGCCGTAGTCACCAAAGACAACGGTGTTACCCGCCTGAGCCTTGCCCCGGCGACGGCCCTTCTGAGCCTTACGATATTTAACCCGCTTCGGTTGTAGCATCTGTCTCCTCCAACTCCGCAGGAGTAGCCTCTTTTGCCTTGGCTTTCTTACGCCGCACTGGCTTTTTCTTCGCCTCTTCAGCTACCGGCGCCGCTTCCTCGGGAGCAGCTTCTTTTACCTCGGCCTTCTTACGCCGC
>CAYYLM010000007.1:0-11955 GCA_964472625.1 uncultured Dehalococcoidales bacterium | reverse complement strand
TACCGGCGCCGCTTCCTCGGGAGCAGCTTCTTTTACCTCGGCCTTCTTACGCCGCGTTGGCTTCTTCGCCTCCTCAACTACCGGCGCCGCCGCCTCAGGAGCAGCCTCTTTTACCTCGGCCTTCTTACGCCGCGTTGGCTTCTTCGCCTCCTCAACTACCGGCGCCGCCGCCTCAGGAGCAGCCTCTTTTACCTCGGCTCTCTCGCCCCGCGCTGGCTTCTTTGCCACCTCTTCAACTACCGGCGCCTCTTCCTCAAGGGTCTCCGCCTCTGGTATTTCCTCAGCTTCCTCAACCATAGCCTCGGGAAGAATGTCACCCTTATATATCCACACCTTGACGCCAATCCGACCCAGGGTAGTACGCGCTTCAGTGAACCCGTAGTCAATATCAGCCCGGAGCTTATGCAGTGGTACCTGCCCCTGATGCAGCATCTCACGGCGAGCTATCTCAGTGCCAGCTAACCGTCCCGAACAACTAATTCTCATCCCCTTAGCCCCAGCCTCAATAGTGCGAGCAATAGCTTGCTTCATGGCCCTTCGGTAAGCAATCCGCCGCTGGATTTGCTCCGCCACCGTAACCGCCACTAGGTAAGCGTCAAGTTCGGGCTGCCTAACCTCGAGAATATTGAGTTGAACCCGGTTCCCGATAAGGGCCTCAAGGTATTGTCGCATTTCATCAACTCTCTGTCCTCCCCGCCCAATAACCACTCCCGGGCGAGCCGTGTGAATATTCACCAATATCTTATCTCCCTGCCGATCAATCTCGACCAAGGAAATACCAGCATCGGCATACTTTGAGCTGATAGCCTGCCTGAGTTTCAGGTCTTCCTGCAAAAACTGCACGTAGTTTTTATCGGCATACCACTTCGCCTGCCAATCCCGTACGATGCCGACTCTAAAACCAGCCGGATGAACCTTACGCCCCAACTTCTTCCTCCTCGGCAACGACAACCGTAATATGGCTCGCCCGCTTGAGGATAGGGCTGAGCCGGCCCCGGGCACGGGGGTAGTGCCGCTTCATAGTCGGTGCCTCATCAACAAAAATACGGACAATCCTTAACTCCGGAGACATCTGATAATTGTTTTCCGCATTGGCAGCAGCTGATTTCACTACCTTAGCAATAACCCTAGCCTTGGGAGTAGCCGTAAACTTAAGCAAGGTCAAGGCTTCGGCCACGCTCCTACCGCGCACCATGTTCACCAGCGGACGTAACTTACGAGGTGATACCCTAATATTCTTAGCTACTGCCTCTACTTCCATTTCATAGCCTACCTGAGCCTACTTCTTTCTCACCCGCTCTGCCTTAGAGACATGCCCTCTAAAGGTTCTGGTAGCGGCAAACTCACCTAGTTTATGCCCCACCATATTCTCGGTGATGAAAATAGGCACGTGCCTCCGGCCGTTATGTACCCCAATAGTCAGCCCCACCATCACCGGCAGGATGGTCGAGGAACGCGACCAGGTTCTAATCACCACCTTCTGGCTGGAGCGGCTAGCCGCCTCCACCTTCTTTAACAATTTAGGATCAATAGCTGGCCCCTTCTTAGTTGACCTCGACATCTTACATCATCCTCACTTTGTCTACTTACCCCGGCGCTTGACAATCAGCCGGTCGGAGGCCTTGGGTTTACGAGTCTTATAGCCCAGGGCTGGCTTCCCCCACGGCGTTTTTGGCCCCGGAAGCCCCACTGGCGAGCGGCCTTCCCCCCCACCATGAGGATGGTCACGAGGGGTCATCGCCGACCCCCGCACTGTGGGACGCCAACCCAACCAGCGTTTGCGACCCGCTTTTCCTAATTTAATACTGCGACGGTCAATATTCCCCAACTGCCCCACCGTCGCCATACAATCGCTTCTAATTCGCCTCATCTCACCAGACGGCAACCGTACCAAAACGTACTTACCCTCTTTAGCCATGAGCTGAGCGGCCGCCCCGGCACTGCGCACCATCTGCCCACCTCGCCCCTTCTCCATCTCAATATTATGCACTACTGTGCCACTCGGCATTAAACTTAAAGGTAAGGTGTTCCCTGGTTTTATCTCAGCCCCGCTACCCGACTTTACACTGTCCCCCACGCTAAGCCCAAGAGGCGCCAGGATATAGCTCTTCTCACCATCAGCATAGTAGATAAGGGCAATATTTGCCGACCGGTTAGGGTCATACTCAATAGCCTTCACTCTACCCGGAACCCCAATTTTATCACGCTTGAAGTCAATAACCCGGAGCCTTCGCTTGGCCCCGCCGCCTCGATGCCGAACCGTCGTCCGGCCCTGACTGTTACGTCCTCCCCTCTTTTTTAGCGGCTTAACGAGTGACTTTTCCGGCTTACTCTTGGTTATCTCTTCAAAGGTAGAGCCGCTCATCCCCCGCCTGCCCGGCGAGGTCGGCTTATACACCTTTAAGGCCACCTAAGTTCCTCCTTCAACACTACTAAACACCCTCAAAGAATTGGATACTATCACCCGGCTGAAGGGTAACGATTGCCTTTTTCCAAGACTGAGTAAGTACCGGCCGTCTCCCTACTAGCCGCCGCTTAGCCGGAACCGAGACCACATTAACCGCAGTCACCTTAACCCCAAAGGCTTTCTCCACCGCCTGCCTAATCTGCTGCTTATTAGCCTTTTCGGCGACCTCAAAGGCATACTTCCCCAAAGCCTGAAGAGCGGTATTCTTCTCAGTTATTACCGGACGGCGCAACACTTGGTAGGAGTGCACGGTCACCTCCTTGAGATAGGCCATTTCCCCATAATTCCTCTGCCTTACGCACCGCAGACTCAGTCATCACCAGCACCCGATAGGAAAGAAGGTCAATCACGTTAAGGATACTGGCGGGCAAGGTCTTAACCAGCGACAGGTTACGGGCTGATCTAGCCACGTTTGCCTCTGGCCCAGCAGTAACAATGAGTGCCGAGGCATCCACCCCCAGCCCTGCCAGAATACGCACCATTTCCTTGGTTTTAGGCTCACTTAGTTTAAGCTCCTCGATAACCTTTAGCTCCCCGTCTTTTACCTTCGCCGAGAGGAGACACCGTAGCGCTAAGCAGCGCATTTTCTTAGGCATCGCCTGCCGGTAATTCCTTGGCTTAGGTCCGAAGACGACGCCACCACCGCGCCGCAGCGGTGAGCGACGGCTGCCCGCCCGGGCAAAGCCGGTGTGCTTCTGCCGGTAGAGCTTGCGGCTACTACCCGAGACCTCACTACGGGTCTTGGTATTAGCGGTTCCCTGACGGGCATTTGCCCGCTGCCTTAACACCGCCTGATGCACCACCGCCTCGTTAAACGGCTCGGCAAAAACCCGGTCGCTAATCTCAATTTGCCTTACTACTTCCCCGCTAAGATTGTAAACCGGAACCTGCACTTTCTCACTTACCCCCAGCCGACTTTGTTATCAGTAACAAACCGTTCTTAGCCCCAGGTACCGCCCCCTTAATCAGCAGCAGATTATGCTCCGGGTCGGCCTTAAGCACCTCGAGCTTACGCACGGTAACCCGCCGGTTTCCCATATGTCCCGCCATACTTGTTCCCTTGAGCACCCTACCCGGCGAGGTAGTCGCCCCGATAGAACCAGGGTGGCGGTGCCGGTCTGACTGACCGTGCGTTTTCGGTCCGCCGGCAAAACCGTGGCGCTTCACCACCCCACTAAACCCCTTACCCTTGGACACCCCGGTAACATCAACCAGATCGCCCTCGTTAAACAGACTCACGTCAAGCTTCACCTGAATATCCCCGATATCATCCACCCTAAATTCCCTGAGGTGCTTAAACTTCCCCAGACCCCGGAGGTGACCTCGCTGCGGAGACTTGAGCCGTTTTGCTTCGCCGAAGCCGAGCTGAGCAGCATTATAGCCCTCCTTAGCCACCGTCTTAATCTGGACCACCGAGCACGGGCCAGCCTCAACCGCGGTTACTGCCTCCGCCTCACCGCTGTCGCGGAATATCTGGGTCATACCTAATTTTCTACCGATAATCCCGGTTATCATATCTCATGCCTTCCCAACCCAGTACCTATCATCCTTGCCCTCATAACCTGATATCTATATCAACCCCCGAAGGCAGGCTCAGCTTGGTCAGGGCATCTATGGTTTTCGAGGTTGTCTCGACAATATCAATCAGACGCTTATGCGTCCGAATTTCAAACTGCTCCTGAGAATCCTTATCAATGAAGGGAGAACGAATAACACTGAACTTCTGGATATGGGTGGGTAGCGGTATCGGACCGCTAACCACCGCCCCCGTCCGCTCCACCGCCTCGACGATCTGCAGTGCCGACAGGTCAAGTATCTTGTGATCATAGCCCTTTAACTTGATACGAATCTTCTGCTTTGCCATACGCTATTAGAGAATGAATTATCTCCCTCCCGTAATCTTTATCTTCTCGGCTAATTCAGCCGGAACCTCCTGATAGCGATAAAACTCCATAGAATGGGTGGCCCGGCCCTGGGTCAGTGACCTGAGGTCGGTAGCATACCCGAACATCTCAGCTAGGGGTACGAAAGCATGAACAATGCTCATCCCGTCCTGTGTCTCCATGGAAGCAATATGCCCGCGCCTCGAATTCAGGTCGCCGATTATATCACCCAGAAACTGCCCCGGAGTAACTATCTCCAATCTCATAACCGGCTCAAGCAGGATAGGTTTAGCTTTGCCAACCCCATTACGCAGAGCAATCGAGCCCGCCATCTTGAAGGCCACATCCGAAGAGTCAACCTCGTGATAACTGCCGTCATAGAGGGTTGCCTTAATATCGACCACCGGGTAGCCAGCAATAACTCCGGTCTCCATCGCCTCCCGAATCCCCGCCTCTACTGCCGGGATATACTGCTTCCGTATGGCGCCGTCCTTAACCTTATCCACAAACTGGAAGCCCGCACCGCGCTCCATTGGCTCAAGCTCGAGCCAGACGTGACCATACTGGCCGTGCCCACCAGTTTGCCTAACAAACCTGCCTTCAACCTGTATCGGTACCGTTATCGTCTCCTTATAGGCAACCCAGGGCCGTCCCACCCTAGCACCTACCCTAAACTCACTGAACAGTCGGTTAACCAGAACCTCCAGGTGAAGCTCACCCATACCGGAGATAACAGTCTGGGCTGTCTCATCATTATAGGCTACCTTAAAGGTAGGATCCTCTTCAGCCAGCTTGTTGAGCGCCTCTCCGATCCGGTCCTGGTCAGTTCGACTCTTCGGCTCAATGGCTACCGAGACCACCGGTTCTGGAAAACGAATCGACTCCAGAAGCACCGGCTGTGATTGATGACACAGGGTATCGCCGGTAAAGGTATTCCTGAGACCCAGGGTAGCCACAATAGCCCCGGTGTCTGCCTCGTCTATTTCCTCACGACGGTTGGCGTGCATTAGTAGCAGCCGCCCGATACGCTCCTTCTTACCGCGGGCTGAGTTAAATACCTGAGCCCCAGCCTTCACCTTGCCCGAATATATCCGCAGATAGACCAGCCGCCCCACAAAGGGGTCGGTGACCACCTTAAAGGCCAGCGCCGTAAAGGGGGCATCGTCCTTAGGTGGACGCGTGACCACAGCCCCGGTTCGGCTATCAACCGCCGCTACCGGCAGTACCTCCAGCGGGGAGGGAAGATAATTCACGATGGCATCAAGCAACAACTGAATACCCTTATTCTTTAGAGCACTACCACATAGGATGGGCACCCCTTTGTTAGTTAAGGTTACCCTTCTCAGCGTCAACCTTAACTCAGCCGGAGTGATCTCCCTGCCCTCAAGATAGGCCTCCATAATCTCGTCATCAATTTCAGCCAGCTTTTCAATCAATGCCTGGCGAGACTGGCGACATCTGGCCTGCTCTGAGTCAGGGATAACTACTTCCTGTGGTTTTGAATTTGGGTCTTCGTCAAAATGCCACGCCTTATTCTCAACCAGGTCAATAACACCCTCAAAGGATGCCTCAATACCCAAAGGTAACTGTATCGTTAGGGGCTTGGCTCTCAGCCGCTGCTCAATCATAGCTAAGGCCCGTTTAAAATCAGCCCCGATTCTATCCATCTTATTGATAAAACAGATCCGGGGCACCCGGTACCTATCCGCCTGCCGCCAGACCACCTCAGACTGAGCCTCAACCCCAGCCACCGCGTCAAAAACCACCACCCCACCATCGAGCACCCGCAAACTGCGCTCCACCTCCGCCGTAAAATCCACGTGTCCCGGCGTGTCAATAATGGTTATGCGGTGCTCTCGCCAGTAACAGGTAGTAGCCGCCGCTGTAATCGTAATGCCCCGCTCCCTCTCCTGCTCCATCCAATCCATGACCGCGGTCCCTTCGTGTACCTCACCCAGTTTGTAGGTGCGCCCGGTATAATAGAGCACCCTCTCGGTGACGGTAGTCTTACCGGCATCGATATGAGCGATAATGGCAATATTCCGTATGCGGTCTAATGGGAAACCCCTTGGCACAACCTTACCCTCTACCTCACATCTTAGCGACTTTGAATCCCGAATTAGGACATTAGCACTGCCGATATTAACCACCTCACCATCTGTAATGGGCAAAGGCCCTATTTGCCTCAGCCATCTTATGAGTATCCTCTCGCTTCTTAACCGTTACCCCCTGCCCCTTGGCAGCATCACTGAGTTCAGCCGCCAAACGCTCAGCCAGAGACCTACCCGTCCTGGCCCGGCTTGACTTCACCAGCCAGCGGATAGCCAGAGACAGACCGCGGTCCGGCCGGACCTCTACCGGCACCTGATAGGTAGCCCCGCCAACACGACGCGGCTTAACCTCAAGCACCGGGATAGTATTCTTCAAGGCCTGCTCCAAAACAGTGACCGGCGGCTTTGCCTCCTGTTGCTCCAAGACCTGCAGAGCCTCATAGACAATCCGCTCCGCAGTGCTTTTCTTACCACTCAACATTACCTTATTAATCAATCTAGTCACAGTGACACTGTGATACTTAGCATCAGCTGGTATTTCTTTCTTGACAACCCGGGCTCGCCTCGGCATTTTATCCTCCTCGGCTATTCAACCTCAACCGTCTCCTTAGCTCGCTTGCTCCCATATTTACTACGTCCCTGGCGCCGATCGGCAACCCCACCAGCATCCAACGCACCCCGAACTATATGATAGCGAACACCAGGCAAATCCCTCACCCGGCCGCCACGAATTAGAACCACCGAGTGCTCCTGCAGTTCGTGCCCCTCGCCCGGGATGTAGGCTATCACCTCCATCTGATTAGTCAGCCGCACCTTGGCTATTTTCCGTAGTGCCGAGTTGGGCTTCTTGGGAGTCGTCGTCTTAACATACACGCAGACGCCGCGCTTCTGGGGAGAACCCTTGCCGAGAAGCCGCTTATTCTTCAAAGCATTATAGCTAAAGCGCAGAGCCGGCGTTTTCATCTTCTTGGCAACCTTCCTACGCCCTTTACGGATCAGCTGATTAATTGTAGGCAATGATTACCTCCTATATCCCCACAATTTTAATGGACGAGCCCTGGCTCATCCATTAAGATAGAAACGATAGATTGAACGCTAATCTCCAATCTATCGCTTATCAGCTATGACACCGAAAGCTAACGCTTGAGTTTAACACAGCTAGATTTAAATGTCAACACCATCAGCTAGGCTAAGGAACCTCATCTATATTCTCGTGCTGGTAGAATCCCTGGTAGCCCTCAGTTTCCTGAGATAGCCACAGGAAAACGAGCTGCACAATGCGGGCATTCCTCTGCAAACGGAACCCCCGAGGGTTATAGACTACCAACAGAGACTGAGAGCGACCGGAGTAGCCGGCATCCCACACTGCGGTACCCACGGTGACCCCACAGCGGAGCAAGCTCGACCTCGGCCTAGCTAACGCCATAACATTCCTAGGTAGATGGACAATCTCATTATAGGTGATAGTATAGATGCCGGACACTAGGTCAATAAAACCCAGACCGTCAAAGGCGAGAGGGGCCAATTCCGGTAACCGCCTCTCGGCATCGCTAACCGCTATCTTACCTGATGACTCAAGCAAAGCTACCTCGCGCAGTGTCAGGTCAAACCCGTTAGGTTGAAGCTGCTCATCGAGATTAAGGTAGCTCTCGATTAACGGCGGCTTCTGGTCTAGTAATTGACAGATATCTTGCTGGGATAAAACGGCGGACATCTAAACTACCCCCCTTCATCGCTGCTCAGTATAGCACTTTTATAGCGGCGGTTAAAAATAAGCCGAGACTAAAAAGCCCCCCTATGCTTTAAAAGAGGCGCAACATGGATTAACATAGATTATCGACTATCGGGAAGTGAAACTATGAATATAATCTCTGAACTTGATAAAAAGGACATTAACGTGGAAAACCTAGCGGAAAGGGCATTAGAGGATGAAGGAATGCTTCTGGAATTACTAGACGGCGTCCTAGCTAAGAAGGATTTTATAAGATTCAACAGCTTCAAGGTCTTACTGTTTATCAGCGAAAAGCACCCGGAGGTCCTATACCCCAAATGGGACTTCCTTGAAGGTCTACTCGACAGTAACAACAGTTATCTAAAGTATATCGCTATTTATCTTATTGCCAATCTCGCCCAGGTGGATGCTGAGGCTCGCCTGGAACGGATATTTGAGCGGCTTTACAGCATTCTCGGTGGTGAGGGGACAATTGCAGCAGCGCACCTAGCACGTAACTCGGGCAAGATTGCCCAGGCAAAACCTGAACTACGCGCTAAGATAACGCAGCGGCTACTAAATATCGATAGGACTCACCAAGGCAGACAAAAGGAACTGATAAAAGGACACGCCATAGAAGCCCTCGACGAATACTTTGAAGAGGCGAAAAACCAGCCGGAGATACTCGAGTTTGTTGAGAAGCAACTGCAGAGCCAGAGCCCCAAGACCAGGAAATTAGCCCGAGAGTTCCTTAAAAGGTGGGGTAGTGAATAAGCCACGATGCCCGATACTATTCACCCTCCCAGGGTAGCGGTGCCTCCACAAATACATCGTGCTCGTGACTCCCGATGATTGAGTCCCACTTCAGCATGAGTGCCTGAAACCCTGGAGCACCAGCTTAACAAAGTTTCTCCGCCCGGATTTAGTGGTCGCTGATGGTCTTTCTAGTATTACTTCTGGGCTTCCTCTGATGCAGCTATAGCCTTCGCAAGGTCTTCAGCTCTTTTCTCATAAGAAGCATGCCAGACCGCCCAGACTTCATTTTTAATTGCATCACGGACTTTTTCGGCTTCCTGCAGAGCCTCCTTATGGGCTTTGTCAGCCACCTCTTTAGACTCTTTATCAAGGGCGATTTTCTTAGCCTCTTTGTAGACTATGTCAGCCTGCTTCTTAGCTTCTTTACAGGCCACATCTGCTCTTTTCAAACCATCCTTTAGTACCGTATCAGCTTGCTTCTTGGCCTGTTCCAAGGCTTTTCGTTGAGCTTCTAGCTCTTTTCTCTCCATTGCCTACCTCCTCTATTGTAGCATTATATCCAATCCATCCAAGTATTTGTCAAGCATTCGGGTGGTTACACTTCACGATAGGCCGTAGAATTATGCAATTGACACCCCAACCGGTAGTCCTGCTACGTTGTCTTACCAAGCCGATATAACCATGTCGTGAATAAGTTATATAACCTTGCTATCCGACTTGTGACCGGCCAGAATGCAATCATAGTTCGACAATAGGCTCTAAAGATCTTTCTAGCGACTCTTATTTCGAACACTCCATAAACCGTTAGCTTATGTCTATACTAAGACATTGGAGTGCCATCTAGCAAAGTTGTAGAACGAGGTTTGTTTCTGCCCTTTGATATGGTATCCTTTGTGCAATGAGTCCGGCACTGTAATTCAAGGTAGGAAGCTTAGTCTCAAACTTAGTCTTAAAAATGCCAAAGTTTTCCTGGGTGATATTAGGCCTCGCAGCACTACTGGGATTCTCTATGTGGGCACCCATGTTTTGTATTCCACCTATGGAGCATATCCTTAAGGAGGAATTGCTCCTAACGCATACCCAGACCAGCTTTCTCTTTGCTATTCCCAACCTGATGATCATTGCCGTGGCAATACCCGCCGGCATAGTTGCCGACCGGATTGGGGTACAAAAAGCTACCGGGATTGGTATTACGCTAATCGCCGTCGGAGCTATGCTGAGAGGTATGACAGATAGTGCCGTAAGTCTTCAGGGTTATACTTTCGTTTATGGTGTTGGGGTGGGATGGTTATTCCCCACTCTACCCAAACTGGTTGGCCTTTTGCTCCCGAGAGAAAAGTTAGAGTTTGGCACCGCGGTGTATTCCGTTGGTATGTACATCGGAGCCGCCTTACCATTAGCCATCACCATGTCAGCGATATTCCCCATGGTCGAGAGTTTCAGGGTTGTGTTCTTAGTCTGGAGTATTCCGGCAGTGATTGGCGCGATATTGTGGTGGGCACTTAGTAAAAAGACCTCGGTTTTGAGTAAAGATGATAAACCGGGCGAGGTAAGCAAAGGGAGTTTTACCCAGCTTCTGATGAACCGGAACCTACTACTGGTAGCCGGTCTATTCTTAATACATCAGTTCTTTTTCAACAATTGGTCGGGGTGGGCTCCTGCTCTGCTGTTGAGCAGGGGAGCCACTGCAGAACTGGCGGGACTGATTAGCTCAATCACCCTTTGGGTTGGTATTCCCACGGGAATACTGATGCCACGTTTATTCCAGAAACCTGAATCAAAGAAGTCCGTGCTCTGGATATCTTCTCTCACTACGGCATTAGTCGCCGGTGGGGCGCTAGGAATGAACCTGGCTTCAAGCTGGGCGATTATGGTATTAGCTGGAATTGCGATCACGTCCCGATTTATCATATTGATGACACTACCGGTCGAGTTTGTGTCGGCGGAGGAAGTGGGTGCGGCTAGTGGACTAATGCTATCCATCGGATATGTCGGTGGCATCGTTGGGCCACTGATTGGAGGGTACACCTTCGATTTGACGGGAGGACTAGACCTTATGCTGTTCACGCTGGTCGGGGTTTCAGTAGCCGCTATTATCATTAGTCTAAAATTGCGGGAAACCCGCCGAAAAATCGGCACCCTTCGTTGAAATCATTCGTACCAGGAACCAATCTGGATGTAGATACAATAACCATCAATTATAACCTGCCAAGGCCACCAAACACGCGAGAAACCGAAACTATCGGAGTTCTACCCTTTCTGCCTGAGTCTAATTGGCAAATGCTTGCCCGCTCATATATCATATAGCAAAAGACAGGGAGGTGACCAATGGACAAAGTCGTTCATACGTCACGGATCAGGATCGTGAGAGAGAAGGGACCCGTCAGAAGAGCCATGATAGAGGGATTCTCAGAGCCCATCTATTACGGAGTCCACGGCGGGATTAAGGACTTCTACAAGGTAGAGCCAGAAAAGGAGCACGCTGCGACGCTCGACCATATCGTTGCCGCGACGGCAGGCTGAATGATGGGGACACTGGCCAAGGTTTTGGCCGGTAAAAATATTCCTACGCCCGAGAATCTTTATTGGGCTGAAGTGGAGGGTGAAATCAAAAATGTCGGTGGAATCCTCAAGATCACAACTATTCGCATTGGGTATCATCTTAAGGTACCGGAAGACAAGGTGCCTGATGCCGAGGACGGCTTCTCAAGCTACCTTACCATATGCCCGGCCGCGCAAAGTGTTGCTGGCTGCATCAAACTCGAGGACAAGTTGATCATTGAGAGGTAGTTGGAATGCTTTCCATCATCACTGTGGCTTCTAGCCTGTTTTTTAGGGCACCTTAGGCCATACCCTGCGTAGTCACTTACATAATTAAAGTCAGGTTGACTATTTTCGAGCCTGCGGGCCATTTTTAAAGCTAGAATCGGCCGAGTTACTATTCGATTTTTAATAAATCAGGTTGACAACCTCTTAAAAATGCCAATGGCCCTGAATTTCCAGAGCCAATAATACATTACCACCACCCACTACCTTTGTCAAGTGGATTATCCCACAGCAAATACTACAGCCAGCATTCTATTGAAC
>CAYYLM010000006.1:0-70804 GCA_964472625.1 uncultured Dehalococcoidales bacterium | reverse complement strand
ATATCGGGGTTAGTCCCTTAGCACTGTTACGTGATGTGAAGGTATAGTCACCTTAATTAATATCCCCCTCTAAAAACCTATTTACTATCATTTAAAACTGCGGTATACTAACCCAAACAGATAGTGACAGGGGAGGAGGAACAGTACCATGAATTTTAACCAACTTGCTTGGGGAGCCGTCTGCTTCTACTACCGGTCACTCGGCGATAACAAATACAGCAAGATTATGCGGGACACCGACTTCCTCACCCGGCTCAGACAGGAGCCGTCCAATATCAGTGCCATTGAGTTTGAGGAGAAGGTGCTTTTAGACCATGTCAATATTGAAAACTATGATCTGCTTATCGGGCACGGTCTGGCACGGAATGTGCTGGAAAAGATAATTGAGCTCCAGCCGGAGACTCACTCACTTAAGAACATCACCATACTTGACTGCGACCTCGCCGACCGCGATATAACCAACAAAATAAACCTAACATATGCCAGCATGTATACAGTTAATGGTCTGTGGCTGACCGGAGTATCAAAAATCGTGCATCTCCTCAATGATAAGCTATTTCCCATACTGAACCTAAACATATCAAAGCACTTCGGGCTGCTTGAAGGCGATACCAACCTGATTCAGTGGGTGAGAATCACTCAGGAGAATGCCCGAGAGGTTATTGCCGACTTTCAACAACAGAACCTGCCAAGTTCGCCGGAGAAATTCCTCTCCGAAAAGCTGGGTTACACCCGCAGCGGCTATGAGAAATCCCTAGTTAAATTCCTGGATGAGTTCTTCTGGTTACGCTTCGGAGACAGCCTGCCCATCCCACCCCGATGGGTCCCGCCGCTGTAAAACAAACCCTGAGTCAACTATTTGAAAACACTAAGTCCCTAGGGTTTGCCGACGACACCTAGCTCAATAGGAATTAAAACAAACGCAGCAGAGAGAAAAGTCCCCTCTGCTGCGCGCTCTTTTTGCAGGCAAGTATTCTAAACTACTACATAATCTCGGTAACAGCCTTGATTAATCTCTCCTCATCCGGCATCCAGAACTTTTCGAGAACCGGGGCAAATGGTATCGGGGTATCAGGAGCACAAACCCTTTTTACGGGTGCTTTTAAGGAACCGAACCCCTCGCTGGCGACCACGGCGGTGATCTCTCCGGCCGCGCTGCCGGTTATGGGCTCCTCACTGATAATCACCAGCCTCCCCGTTTTCTTGACTGACTTGAGAATAGTCTCTTTGTCCAGGGGCACCAGGGTTCGCGGGTCGATGACCTCGACGCTGATACCTTTTGCCTGGAGCTGCTCGGCGGCGGCCAGAGCCCGCTGAACCATAAGCTGAATGGCGACTACGGTGACATCCTTACCTTCCCTTTTAACGTCAGCCTTTCCCAGGGGTATGGTATACTCAGCTTCCGGCACCTTACCTTTCAGACCACTAAATATTATCGCCTTATGGTGCAGGACGACAACGGGGTTATCCTCTCTTATGGCTGACTTGATTAGACCCTTAGCGTCGTAAGGCGTGGCTGCGGCGATTATTTTAAGTCCCGGGATAGCCATTAGCCAGCCAAAGAGATTCTTGGAGTGCTGATGAGCAGCACCCAAGCCAGCACCAGAGTAAGCCATGAAGGTCAATGGCAGTTTCAGCATCCCGCCGTACATATAGCGCATCTGTAGCTGGTTTATCAGCTCGTCGCCACAGACGCCAAAGAAATCACAGAACATCATGCTGGCGATTGGTCTTAGCCCAGCGGCGGCGGCGCCAATGGCGCCACCTAATATTGCCGTCTCTGAGATTGGCGTGTCCAGCACCCTATCCGGCCCATATTTCTCATATAAACCCTTGAACTCGCCCAGAGGAGCCCCCCAAGCTCTTACGTCCTCACCCATGAGAATCACGTTGGGGTCCCTTGCCAGTTCTTCATCTACGGCGTCGTGTATTGCCTGAGGGAAGGTAACCTCCTTCATTTTCTGGCCTGGAGAAGCCGCTGGCTCTTTAACCACAGTCACCTCTGCATAAACGTCTTCTAACGCCTCCTCGGGGGCTGGGGCCGGGCTCTCAGCGGCATATTTCACGGCGGCATCGATTTCCGCAGCCATTTCCTGGTCGACCTTATCAGCATCCTTATCGCTGAGAACACCCATGTCGCGCAGTTTTTTCCTGAATCGAGGGATGGGGTCCCGCTTCATCCATTCCTCAACCTCCTCCTTAGTTCGATAGGTCATGGCGTCGCCTTCAAAGT
Source organism: uncultured Dehalococcoidales bacterium (assembly GCA_964472625.1). Classification (GTDB taxonomy): domain Bacteria; phylum Chloroflexota; class Dehalococcoidia; order Dehalococcoidales; family UBA5760; genus UBA5760. Next base: position 68,571 of record CAYYLM010000006.1, on the reverse strand, counting down.
GCCCGTGGTAGCGATAAGTCTTACATTCGACGAGACTCGGGCCCTTGCCTTTTCTGGCCCGGTCGACCGCTTCTCCCACCGCCTCATATACGGCCATAACATCGTTGCCATCAACAGTTACTCCGGGAATACCGTAGGCCACTGACCGGTCGGCAATGTTGGGTAGCCGGCAAGCATCGGCAATACAAGTACTCTCGGCGTATAGGTTATTTTCTAAAACGTAGACAACAGGGAGTTTCCAACACGCTGCCAGATTTACCCCTTCATGAAACCTGGTCGTATTAGAGGCACCGTCGCCAAGGAAACAGATAGCGATTTGGCCCGTCTTCTTCATCTGTGCGGCAAGAGCTGCCCCACCGGCAATGGGTATGCCGCCACCGACAATGCCGTTGGCTCCCAGTATGCCGATGCTAGTGTCGGCGATATGCATCGAGCCGCCTTTGCCTTTATTGTAACCCGTCTTCTTGCCGTAAAGTTCCGCCATCATGCGGTCGGTCCTGCCACCTTTAGCTATCAGATGACCATGGCCCCGATGAGTGCTGGTAATGTAGTCTTTTGACGTAAGGTTAGCACAGGCCCCCACCGCTACTGCCTCTTCTCCGCTGTAGACATGGACAAATCCCGGAATATTGCCCGCAGCAAATTCTTTGACTACCCTCTCTTCAAATACCCTAATCCGAACCATCCTACGGTACATGTCCACTAGTTTTTCGTTTTCCATTTTCATTGATTTATCTCCTGCAGCCTTAATATTTCTATGGTCAACTGGACTATCTTTCAGGTGCTTACCCTGTGAAACACTCGACAGACATTTGGCCAGGCACAGTAGCTAAAGTCTACCGGCTAGCCCATTGGTAAAGCCACTGTAGCCTACGTAGATTTTACTCCTTTCAACTGTTCATTTGTCCAGTCACACAAAATAGCATAAATAAAGGGGCACTGTCAACGCTACCCCTCACCCATATGATGACAGATATAACAAAAGGCCAATAACGCCCTTATGCTCTGTTTGCTACAGCCCGGTAATCTGTGCGATGACGATAACCAGGTATAAAAACAACGACAATTGGGCTTCTGCTGCATCCCGTCCTAGAGACGCTGCCGTAGCTACTAACTGGCTAGATTCCCCACGCGCCCCTCCTTGACAAAAGCTCTAGCGATATGCCATATTGCTAAGCGGTCATTAGTTTGTGGCCGATTTCTAGTAGTTTGGATATTCTCGATAGCTCTGCCCAAAATAGGCTTAACGTGTCTCTTCATGCCTTAGATAGACGGCTTTTATGTCATAAAAACAATTAGGAGGCGACTTTATGGCTAGCGGCTATAACGGAAAGGTCTTGTTTGTTGACCTAAGCTCAGGTTCTATTAAAGAAGAGAGCCTGCCCGAGAAGGTCTACCGTGATTTTATCGGTGGCCAGGGACTGGGGGCAAGGATTCTCTATGAACGCATGAAGCCCAAGGTTGACCCGCTGGGACCAGACAACATGCTTGGCTTCCTGGTTGGTCCGCTGACTGGAACAGGAATTCACGGAGCCCGGTTTCAAACCGTCACCAAATCCCCGGTCACCGGCGGTTGGGGTGATGCCAATGCTGGTGGCTCGTTTGCCCCAGAACTTAAGGCGGCTGGTTATGATGGCGTTTTCTTCAGCGGTATCTCACCCAAGCCGGTCTATGTCTTTCTAAATGATGGCAAGGCTGAAATCAAAGATGCCTCCCACCTCTGGGGCAGAGACACCGTTGACACCGAACAGGGCATCCGCAAGGAACTGGGGGATGAGAAGGTCAAGATTGCCTGCATCGGACCCGCTGGAGAGCTAAAGTCGCTAATGGCATGCATCAGACATGAAGGGTCGGCTGCTGGCCGCTCTGGGGTAGGGGCGGTAATGGGCTCAAAACGCCTTAAGGCATTCGCTGTCAGGGGAACCCAGAAGGTGTCCTTGGCTGACCCAGAGCAGTTTGCAGCGCTACGTAAAGAGTATCTCAGAAGCGTCAAGGAAACAGACCATCCCTGGGCAGATATGTTCAAGAAGTGGGGTACCTGTTCCTTTCTTTCTCCCTGTGTCGAGAGTGCTGACTCACCAATGAAGAACTGGGCTCTCTACGGTGAGGAAAAGTTCCCCAATCACGCCCAGATAAGTACCGACTCAGTTATCAAGTACCAGTATAAGAAGCATGCCTGTCTCGGTTGCCCGTTAGGCTGCAAGGGCTGGATGCGTATTGAGACCAAATACGGCCTGGTCGAATGCAGCAAGATTGAATATGAGACCCTGTCTTTGATGGGCCCTAACTGTATGATTGCTGACCTAGGGACACTATGCAAAGCCAATGACATCTGTAACCGCCTGGGGCTTGATACTATCGGTGCCGGTGCCGTTATCGGCTTCGCTATGGAGTGCTACGAGCGTGGAGCGATCACCAAGGAGGATACCGACGGCATCGAGCTTACCTGGGGCAATGGTGATGCCCTGGTAGCCATGACCGAGAAGGTATGTCGCCGAGAAGGATTCGGGGCTGTGCTCGCCGACGGTGCCAAGCTAGCCAGTGAGCGCATTGGTAAGGGGTCAGAGGCATGGGCGATTCATGTTGGCGGGCAGGATATGCCCGCCCATGACCCCAGGGTCAGCATCGGCTATGGCTGGGGTTACCAAGTTGACGCCACCCCTGCCCGACACACCGCCACACAGTTCAAGAATGAGCACGACTCGAGAGTTCCCTTCGCCACCTGCAACGAGCTAAAGCTTCCTGAACCAAATAAGCTAGATACAACCGCCAATGCTCCCCTATACGCCACCTGCAGCGATCTGGATCGTTTGTGGACTTCGGCGGGTCTCTGTATCTTCGCAGAGGTACCCGAGACCCTGCCTTTAGCCGAGGTCATCTCAGCAGTTACCGGCTGGGACTTCACCCTCAAAGAAGGCTTAGAGACGGGGCGTCGCATCCAAACCCTGCGTCAGGCCTTTAATATCCGTGAGGGAGTAGATACCGGTGCCTGGAAGCTGCCCGAGAGGCTAACAGTACCGCAGGATTCCGGACCGAAGAAGGGAAAGAAGGTAGACCTCAAAACTATGAAAGAAAAGGGCTATCAGGCTCTCGGCTGGGACCCCAAAAGCGGTAAGCCACTAGCATCAACCCTAGAGAAGCTGGGGTTGAAAGAACTGGTAGGAAAGCTTCCTTAAGATAAAACTCTGAACAAGAAGATATCGCTCCTGCGGTAGAAATTTACTGAAGGAGCGATGTGCTTTTCAGGAGCACTTTTTTAATTCCCATCCCCACTAATCCTCAAAAATGAATAGCTCATCAATAGTAACCCCCAACGCCCGAGCCACATTGTGAGCCAGCCTTAGTGAAGGGTTATACTTTCCCTGCTCCAAGAAGATAATAGTCTCCCGCCTGACCCCGACTAGTTCCGCCAACCTTTCCTGGGTCAGATTGCGCTTGGTGCGATATTCCTTTATTCTCGTCTTCACCAGTGTGCCACTCAAGTTGACATATTCATTCGGATATTTGGGCTGGTTGCTTCCGTATTAGTCCCCGGACACATATAACCAGCCCGCCAACCAAGCCGACTGCAATCGCCCCGGGTGACAGAATAACAGCGATGACAAAGAAAACGGCCTCCTCAATCCCCAGTAGAGCGCTTACGGCGTTGTGGAGGATAACACTGCTAACGCCGGCTCCAGCCGCGATTCCAGCTACCTGAAGAAAGGTCTTCAGCCGCCGTAACTCACCCCCACCCAGCTTAGGCTCTATTCGGTCATAGAAGATATAGGACAGCAGATAGACCAGTCCACCGGCCAGGAAGAGGCCACTCATGAGATGCACCGGATTGCGGTCAGTAACATAACTCAGGTTTATAGTGGAGAACAGCATCAGTGCTGCCGAGGCGATAGCGAAGAAGATAAAACCATTACGGGCTGACTTCCTCATGTTCTCGCGTACCCTCTCATCAAAGGGTGGGAATCTCCGCTTCCTTATCAGGTACCAGAACTCGCGGCGGCCAATAATGAAAACCCCGACAGCCAGGGCAATAGCCACATAGTATTCCTTTAACGAAACAAGAAGAATCACTAATACCAGAGCCATGATACCAGCCGCTAAGAGTGCTCTTCTCATTTTCATCGGCGGCCCCCTGTTAGGTATTTCTAACGTTATATATTTCTAACATACACTATAAATTGAGTTTTGTCAATACCCACAAAGAGAGAAAATTGGAAAGTGTGGCTAGTCTAGCATGAGCTGTATCTGACGGCCATTGGTTACTGCCTTGTCCTGGTAACAGTTGTTGAATAGAACGTGAAGCTGGCGGGTCACCGAACTAAGATGCCTAATCCGCGGCAGCCACTCAGTAAGCTCATCCTCGGAGTAAAGATAGTTAAAACGCTCAGCAACGGTGATGCCGCCCTTCTCCCAGGTCTCTCTATTTCTGCCGTGAAACCTGATGACCGCAATGTCAGCGGTGGCTTCAGCAATCGGTGGCAGGCTGGATCTAAACCCCTGCGGTTCGTCGACGCACACCAAGGGCAAACCGTTATCCCTCAGGAAATTTACGGTGCGGGTAGCGTTTTTCTCATTTAGCCAGGAGCTATGCCGAAATTCCACGGCTATCTTGTATTGGGGTAGCCTCGCCCGACAGGCAAGGATATAGCTAAGCGGTTCACCACCGGCAGAAAACCAGGGCGGAAACTGAAAGAGCACCACCCCGAGCTTACCCGAGCTATCCAAAGGCAGTAGCGCCCGTTCAAAGCGGCGCCAGACCTCGTCTAGTAACTCGCTGGGTAGGTCACGATAGTATAGGCTACCCCTTCCGGCTATCTCCTTAGGCAGTGCTTCCCTAATATCCCCCGGGAGCGAGGCTAACGGAGTCGGATGCTGCGTAAAAAGACGGAACGCCTTAACGTCAAATATGAAACTATCCCCGGTTCTGCTTACCCAGAGCCCGCTGGTCCTCTCGCTGGGTAGAGCGTAATAGGTGCTATCCACCTCAACCAGAAGAAACTGGCTGGCATAATACCGAAGGCGGGCTTCGGCTGAACGTGCCCAGTTAGGATAGAAGCGACCGCTTTCAATAAGGGCCGGGTCTGTCCAGGAACAGGTGCCAACCAGAACATCACCCATGGGTGCTAATCCTTATCTCTCCGTATTAGATTTTAGCACCCAAATTGACGCCAGCCAAGGTCGAAGAAACGATGACCACATTGCAGGAAAGACTAGCCAAACTGAGGGAAGAAGGTCGGTATAGTGATCTACTGGTCAGAGTGTCACTGGCCACCTACCGGCAGATAAGCTCATTAACGGGAGTTGTCAATCCTGGGAGCCTTTCTCACTTGACAAACTTCCACCTGTGTGGTGTATAATTTTATGTCTAGAGGTCTATTAGGCCTACCGGTTAACAGTTTGCCATTACCATCGTGCGGTTCCGTAGCAGACCAGTTCTCAAGCCATGGATGACCAAACTGAAACCGAATACCAAAGAAGGGAGGACATCCGTGAGCTACGAGGACAAAAACCTGACCTGTGTGGAGTGCGGTGCAGATTTTATCTTCAGCGCCCAAGAGCAGGAGTTCTTTGCCGCAAAGGGACTCACCAATGAGCCCAAGCGCTGTCCTGACTGCCGACAAGCCCGAAGACAGCAGCGCCGTGAATTGTATGGTGACGATAGCTACGGCTACCGACGGCCGAGGCAGATGCATGATGCAATATGTGCATCGTGTGGCAAAGAGACGCAGGTACCCTTTGAGCCTAGAGAAGGACGACCCGTGTACTGCAGCGAGTGCTACGCTAAAGTCAGGGGTTAACTCCAGTATTTAAAGGGTCAAATCAAAGAGGAGAGGTGCCTTACCTATGTTACCTCTCCTCTTTATTTTAACTTCGCTGGATTTACTCTTTCTCGGGTATAATCAATACTCAGTTGACGCCACGCCAGAATTATGCTTAAATACCGCTAAGCAGTTAAGGGAGAACTATAGGACGGAGGTTAGACAATGATGAAAGGAAATAAGCTATTTGTATCACTCATAATTGTACTTGCTCTGGCGGCAATGCTGGCAATACCTCTAGCTGGCTGCGCAGGCGGGGTTGGTTTTCCCACTACCTCTGCCACTCCCTCCCTAAGTCAGGCTACTACCTGCAAATCGGTGAACCCACAAACTGGAGAAGCAGTTGAACCGACCACTACCTTTACCCCCGACACGCCGGAAATCTTCGGCTCGGCTAAGCTTTCCAACGCCCCGGCTGGTACCGAGATAAAGTCAGAGTGGATATACGTCCCAGAGGACTTACTGATCGATACCTGGAGTACATCCGCTGAAGGCACCCAATATCTTAGCTCATCGATAACGCGTCCGGGTAGCAGCTGGCCAGTGGGCGATTACAAGCTAGTTCTTTATCTTAACGGTAAAGAAGCCGCAAGTGTATCTTTCAAGGTTCAGTGAAATCTCTCCCCTCCAGGCCTTGCCTACCCCGTACGCCTAGTAGCAGCTTCTACAATGGCTAAAGCTGGGGGCCTTTACCTAGACCCCCAGCTTTAATTAGTAGCATTCACCGAGGACTTTCTATCACCCAGGGCTACCTTGCCTATTGTTGACCACGTTGATACCATGTTTTGAAAGCCGTAGCCTGTAAGCCGTCAACAGTAGCCACGATGGTGTCGGTGCCAGCGCTCTTACCCGTATACTCAAAGACAACCTTGCCACTGGTATTCGTCGTCAGTGTAACCGGGCCGAGGCTATGGACACCACCGACAGTAATCGTCACCTTTGCGTTCGGCAGCAGATTACCATACTTATCGTAAACAAGCACGGTAACGGTATGCTCAGTGCCAATCAGGTTACTATCCTGGGTAGGTTCAATGGTGATTCTCGCCGCCACAGCTGGCTCATAGCACCACTTCTGGGGTCCGCCCGGCACGTAATCACACGGTATATACTGTCCACCGCACAGAGAAGAATAGCCAAGCTTCCTTGCATCCAGCTCGCTCAAGCACTCACACCCCTGAGGACACTCTGCCTCGGTTGTCTCCTCATAGCAGTACATCACCCTGCCCGAAGCATCAGTGCCACAGCTGACGTCAAGACACTGAGCCAGGCCTTTCTCCTCCGCCTCGGCCGGCGTAAGTGCCAAGCACTCGCACCCCTGGGGACATTCCACCTGGGTCGCCCTTTCATAGCAGTACATCACGTTACCAGCCGAATCGGTGCCACAGCTAACGTCAAGACACTGAGCCAAGCCCTGCTCCTCCGCCGCGGCCGGCGTAAGTGCCAAGCACTCGCACCCCTGGGGACACTCTACCTGGGTCGGCTCCCGATAGCAGTACATCATGTTACCATCCGCATCAGTACCACAGCTGACGTCAAGACACTGAACTAAGCCCTTCTCCCTCGCTTCGGCCGGCGTAAGTGCCAAGCACTCACACCCCTGGGGACACTCTACCTGGGTCGTCCTTTCATAGCAGTACATATCAATCCCAGTGGAGTCAGTACCACACCATGTCTTTTCCCCGTCACAGAGAGGGTAGTCCAATCCATCAGCCACCGTCTCAGCCAAACACACACACCCCTGAGGACACTCCACCTCGGTCGTCTTCTCATAACAAAGCATCCGGTTCTGCTGAGCATCGTAGCCGCAGACTGTTTCCCGCCCGTCACACAGAGAGTAGCCAAGCCTCTCCGCTTCTGCCGGCGTAAGTGCCAAGCACTCACACTTATCAGGGCAGGGAACCTGCTCGGGTGGTTTGCCAAAACAATACCTCAGTGGATTCTGCTGGTCGTCATACTCGCATATTGTCATCTCCCCGTTGCAGGGGGCAGTGAGCCCCAATTCCACTGCCTCCTCCCTCGTCAAGCAGCGACATCCTTGAGGACATTCCTCCTCCTCAGTAACCGGCACAGTAGCCGCCGTTGAGGGCGACAGGTACTCCACATCAAGGCTGAAGCCAACGGTAGTGCTCGCCGTATAAACGGCGACCACATCCAGCGGGGCGGAAGCATAAATAACGACAAAGCCCTTGATAAACCGAACCAGAGAGCTTACCGGGCTGATATTACTGGTATCGATAGAGAGGGTAGTCAGTCCGGCTTCGGTCTGCTGTGTCTCCTCGGTTTCGTCCTCTCCGGGACCGAGGAGACTATAGACATCAATACAATCAATCTCAATCGCTTCATCTGGGCCTAAGACAACCTTCCGCAAGTCAGATATCCTACCCCGGGGTTCATCCTCACGTTCGGCAATCACCGCCTTCTTGTAGAGGTAGACCGTCCCGTTATGGGGATTGTGCACGTTTATCGCCGTGGAGTATGAGCCGGGCTGGACACCTTCCTTACCAAAAGCGGGACCACAGAGGAACTTAGCGGAATAAACAATCAGTCTTTCCGTTTCTGGTACTCGTGAAATTGTTGGCGGTGGTACCGGCGTAATCTCTAGGGAAGGCGTCTCCAGCTCAATAAGCCGATCTATTTTGGCGCGCACCCTTACCAACTCCTCATAAAGCGGGTTTGATGCTGGCACCGCTGCCACTGCCGTGGTCATTCCGGCTGTAGCCAAGGGGAGGTCATTTATCAGCTTCTCAAGGCGCTCGGCGATGGCGCGCTTAAGGCTCAGGGCCCCCTCTTCCTGATTAGTAAATTCCAGCCATTCGAGCTTTCTCACCGCATCCATGATGCCATCTATCTCGTCGATGACCCCCTGATCAGTGGTCATTCCCTTAGCCTGATTAAGCTCAAGAAGAATATCCTCGATTAACGCCTCGATATCCGCTTGCTGAGCTGAGACAGGCTCCGTCGGCTGCGGGGGAGAAACCAGTTTAGCCGCTGCTAGATCGGCGGGAATAACCGCAACCAAGGCTACAACCAAAAAAGATGAAAAAAGCATAAAGATCGTTTTTCTCATATCTCCTTACCTCCTTCTGATGATCACCCAGTACTAAATCTCTAGTGGTTAGTGGTCAGGCTACAGCCACCATAACCTGTTGAGGTATTATATCACATTTTACAACACTTTTATCTAGGTCTTTGGGGAATTAAGCAGAAATTTTACGAAGCTCTATAACGCACCGGCGCCGGATGGGCATGCCACAGATAATCTTGCCACCAGGCCAAGTCATGCCGTAAGAAGCGATCACTACCGCCACCCATTTAGCTGGCGCTGTAATTGACAAACGAGACCCAAAAGTGGTAGATTTAATTGTATTTAGCAATCTCAGACTGCGACTGCTAATCAGGTTTAAGATGTTAACCGCCAGACGAGAAACGATACTCAAGTCAATAGTGGGACAGTACATTGTGAAGGCGACACCGGTAGCCTCGCAGAGTATTGTTAGTGACCACGAGCTGGGGGTGTGCCCCGCTACCATCCGCAGTGAGATGGCACACCTGGAGGAGGCAGGCTATATCATACGTCAGCACCCTTCAGCCGGAAGCATACCCTCAGACAAGGGCTACCGCTACTATGTAGAGTCACTGGGTGAAATAGAGCTCCCCCTTGTTGAGCAAATCTTAATAAGTCACCTCTTTCATCAGGTGGAAAGGGAGCTGGAAGAATGGCTGAGGCTAGCCGCTAAGCTAATCGCTCAGCTAGTGCACAATATGGCCGTAGTGACTACCCCTAAGACGATAAACTGCCGGTTCCAGTATCTGGAGCTGGTCAACCTGCAGGACTCGCTGGCATTGGGTATCTTCGTCCTGCGCGGTGCCAGAATAAAAAAGCGGCTAATAAACTTTGACGAGACGATATCACAATCAAAGCTGACGTCTATCGCTAACAGGCTAAATGCTGTTTATTCTGGCCTAGCTAGGTCAGAAATACTGGCTAAGGGAATAGAGCTTTCCCCGGTTGAGCAACAAATAACCGATTATTTGTTAAAGATCATGCAGGCAGAGGACGAGCAGGAATACGAGGAGCCCTACCTCGATGGACTACACTTTATGTTCAGCCAGCCGGAATTCACTCAGAGTCAGCATATGAAGTCCTTAATGGAACTGATTGACCACCGCAACCTAGCTAAGATTATTGCCCCCGAAGGGATTAAGAACCAGGAGCTACAGGTAGTTATCGGGAGAGAGAATAGAGCGGAGGCTATCCAGGATTACAGTGTCATCCTCGGCCGGTATGGCCTAGCCAATGAAGCCAGCGGTACCATTGGTGTCATCGGCCCGACCCGAATGCCTTATGCCCGAGCTATCGCCACCATAAGTTATCTTTCGTCACTAATGAGCAGACTGACCGCTGATCTGTATGGCAAAGAACCAGTCTGAAATCAACGATTAAGAAAAGAGAAATCAAGGTTAAATAATGATGAATGAGCAGGAACCAGAAATGGAATTCAGTGAAGTAGGCTCTGAGGTCACCGAAGTAGAGGACATGGAGTTACTGAGACAGGCCCTGGTCGAAGAGAAAGAAAAAGCAGAAACCAATCTAGCCGGTTGGCAGAGGACCCAGGCAGACTTCACCAACTATAAAAGACGCAGTGAGCAGGAAAAAGCGGACCTCAGTAGGTACGCTAATAGCGAACTCATGCTTAAGCTCTTGCCCGCCCTGGATGATATGGAACGAGCCCTGGCGGCTATCCCACCACGCCAGTCTAAACTCAGCTGGGTCGAGGGGGTCAGACTTATTGAGCGTAAGCTGAGGACGATTCTGGAAGGCGAGGGGCTATCCCAGATAAAAGCCTTAGGAGAGCCGTTTGACCCGCACTTACACGAAGCAGTGATGCAGGGTAAAGGTAAGGAAGGATTGGTCGTTGAGGAAATACAGAAGGGTTACCGGTTGCACGATAGGGTTATTCGCCCGAGCCGGGTAGTGGTGGGCAGTGGCGAGGAAGACGAACAAGGAGGAGAGGAATAGACTATGGCAAAAGTAATTGGCATTGATTTAGGCACCACCTTCTCATGTGTGGCCGTAATGGAGGCCGGGGAACCAAAGGTCATTACCAATGCTGAAGGCGGACGTATCACACCCTCGGTGGTAGCCGTAAGTAAGACCGGGGAACGCCTGACCGGCCAGGTAGCCAGACGCCAGGCAATTACTAATCCAGAGAATACCATCTTCAGCATCAAACGGCTGATGGGGCGCAAGTTTGACGAGCCCACTGTCGAGTACGATAAGAAACTACTACCATTCAAGATAGTCAAAGCCGATAATGGTGATGCCTGGGTAAAGATGGGTAACAAGGACTACAGCCCGCCGGAGATCTCGGCGATGATACTGCAAAAACTCAAAACGGATGCCGAAGCCTACCTCGGCGAGAAGGTTACCGAGGCAGTAATCACGGTGCCGGCCTACTTTAATGACAGCCAGCGCCAGGCAACCAAGGATGCCGGTAAGATAGCCGGGCTCGAGGTCTTGAGAATCATCAACGAGCCAACGGCCGCTTCTCTCGCCTACGGACTGGACAAAAAACAGGATGAAACCATTGCGGTCTATGACCTCGGTGGCGGTACCTTTGATATCTCCATACTGGAACTGGGTGAAGGTACCTTTCAGGTCAAGTCAACCAACGGCGATACTCATCTCGGTGGCGATGACTTTGACCAGCGGCTCATGGACTGGTTATGCGACGAGTTCAAGCGGGAGCAGGGCATCGACCTGAAGCAGGATAAGATGGCTCTGCAGCGGCTCAAGGAAGCTGCCGAAAAGACCAAGTGCGAGCTATCCACCGTTCAGCAGACCGAGGTAAGTCTGCCCTTTATTACCGCTGATGCCAGCGGCCCCAAGCACCTCAGTATTAACCTCACCCGGGCCAAACTGGAGCAGCTGGTAATGGACCTAGTGGAGAAAACCATCGGGCCCTGCAAACAGGCACTAACCGATGCCGACAAAACGGCAGCCCAGATTGATGAGGTAGTTCTGGTAGGCGGACAGACCCGAATGCCCCTGGTTCAGGAGAAGGTAAAGCAGTTTTTTGGTAAGGAAGCCCACAAGGGAGTCAACCCCGATGAGGTAGTCGCCGTCGGGGCCGCAATACAGGCCGGGGTCCTGAAGGGTGAGGTCAAGGATGTGCTCTTGCTTGATGTGACGCCACTTACCCTCGGTATCGAGACCTTGGGCAAGGTGGCGACACCGCTTATTCCCCGCAATACCACCATCCCCACCTCCAAGAGCCAGGTCTTCTCGACCGCCGCGGATAATCAGCCCAGCGTTGAGATTCATGTCCTCCAGGGGGAACGACCCATGGCCGAGGACAATAGAACCCTGGGACGCTTCATGCTTGACGGCATTCTGCCAGCACCCAGAGGCGTGCCCCAGATTGAGGTTACCTTTGATATCGATGCTAACGGCATCCTCAACGTTAAGGCTCATGATAAGGGCACCGGTCGGGAGCAGAAGATAACCATTACCGCTTCCAGCGGTCTCGCCAAGGATGAGGTGGAGCGGATGCAGCGTGAAGCCGAGGCACATGCCGCCGAGGACAGCAAACGGCGTGACGAGATAGAGGCACGCAACGCTGCCGATACCCTAGCCTATACTGCCGAAAGAACCCTGCGGGAGCAGAAGGATAAGATACCCGCCGACCTGAATAAAGAGACAGAAGATAAGATAGCCGCCCTGCGCTCAGCACTACAGGGTAGCGATATTGAGGCTATCCGCAAGGCAAGTCAGGAACTAAACGACACCATGCAGAAAATCGGGGCAGCGGTTTACCAGCAGCCGCCCCCACCAGGGGCTGAGCCACCTCCACCTGAAGAAGAAACCCCACCCGATAAAGAGGGTGGCGAGGAAGGCACTGTAGAGGGCGAGTTCCGCGAGGTCTAATAAGGACTTCGAAAGGACATGCTTCACGAAGCCTAATAAGGACTTCGAAAGTGGTAAGATTTGTTAAAAAGGGAGTCAGTGAGGGGCAGAGCCCCTCTTATACCTAATCCCCCTCTCCTTTGAAGGAGAGGGGGATACCGGGGGTGAGGTAGAAGATAAATGCCAGCCAAGCGGGATTACTATGAAGTCCTCGGCATCCCCAGAAGCGCTACCGACGAGGAAATAAAGCGGGCCTTCCGTAAGCTAGCCTTCAAGTATCACCCGGACCATAACCGCAACGGTGACGCCGAGGCGAAATTCAAAGAGGTAAACGAGGCCTACCAGGTGCTCGCTGACCCGGAAAAGCGGGCTGCCTACGACCGCTTTGGTCACGGTGGTGCTGAGAGCTTCTTCGGACGTGGCTTCGAGGGCTTTGACTTTGGCGGTTTCGGTGATATCTTTGACGCCTTCTTCGGTGGCGCCAGCACGACTGTCCGCCGGGGACCACAGCGCGGTGCCGACTTAAGCTACAACACCTATATTACCTTTGAGGAAGCCGCCTTTGGCTGCGAGAAGGAAATAAGTATTCTGCGCACTGAAGCCTGCCCCTCATGCCAGGGCACTGGCGCCAGGCCAGGCAGTCAACCTACCAGGTGCCCTAACTGTAACGGCGCCGGGCAGGTACGGCGGGTTCAGCAGAGTATCTTTGGTCGCTTCACTAATATCGCCACCTGTCCTCAATGCCATGGTGAAGGCAGAATTATCACCCAGCCCTGCCTCAGTTGCCGGGGCACAGGTAAGGAAAAGCAGGAGCGCCGTATCTCGGTCAAAATCCCGGCTGGCGTTGATAACGGTAACCAAGTACGACTGAGAGGCGAAGGTGAAGCCGGAGACCGAGGCGGTTCCCCTGGTGACCTTTATGTCTACCTGACGGTAAAACCGCATGAGCTTTTCACCCGGGATGGTGACGACATCATCTACGAGCTACCAATCAACTTTGCTCAGGCAGCCCTCGGTGCCGAAATTGAGGTACCCACCCTGGACGGGAGCACCAAACTCAAAGTGCCCGCCGGCAGCCAAACCGGCAAGGAATTCAAGCTCAAGAACAAGGGTGTCTCTCATCTTCGTGGTCGGGGACGTGGTGACCAGTTCGTTAAGCTACGTGTGATCACTCCTGAGTCACTAACCAAAAAACAGCGCCAGCTACTTGAGGAGCTAGCCGAAACCCTAGGCCCAACTCCAAAACACGAATGAAGCCACAAGATAGACCTCAGTCGCGCTGGCGCTGTCTTGAAAAGTCGGAGAACTCCCAGTTCTGCCCCGCTAGCTCATGGCTGGCTTCAGCCGACGTTATCTCAGCTACTACCTGGTATGGGTCAGCACCCTCAAACAAAACCTGGTAGATCTTTTCCGTGACCGGCATCCCCAGCCCGCGCTGCTGGGCTAGATCTCTAGCGGCAATAGTGGTATTTACACCTTCAGCAGTGCCGACCATTGAGGCTGTTATCTCCTCTAGTGGGCGCCCTTTGGCTAACTCGACACCTACATAGTGATTACGACTCAGCGGGCTGGCACAGGTGGTGATAACATCACCCAGACCGGCTAAGCCGGTAAAGGTGAGTGGGTTAGCCCCTAAAGCAACTCCCAGAGCCGCTATCTCAATTAAGCCACGGGTAATAAAGGCCGCCTTGGTATTATCGCCAAAACCAAGCCCATCGACCAGACCAGCCCCCAGTGCGATAATATTCTTCAGCGCCCCCCCCAGCTCCACCCCGATGACATCAGTATTGGTATAAACACAAAATCTGTCTGTGGAGATTAGCCTCTGGGCCTTCCTGGCGATAGCCTCACTGGCCGCGGCCACTACTGTAGCCGCCGGTAAACCACGGACAATCTCACCGGAGAGATTGGGGCCGGAAAGGACACAGATGTTAGCCTCTAGTTCGGGGGCTATCTCCTCAGCGATTACCTGGCTCATCCGCTTGTTGCTGCCTAACTCAAGACCCTTAGTCGCGCTCACCACCAGCATCGCTCCACCGAGGTAATCCTTGGCTAGTCTGATGTTATGGCGCATCGTCTGAGATGGCACCACCAGAATCACTGACTGCACCGAAGTTAGAGCTTCACCCAGGGAACTAGTAATGGACAACCGAGAGACCAAGGCGGCTAACTGATCGGTACTAGACTTACTGTTTCTCAGCTGAGCAGCCTCCGCCTCGCTGCGGGCCCATAACATAACCTCAAGCCCCTTATTAGCTAACACCACCCCCAGGGTTTTCCCCCAACTGGTGGTGCCAATGATTGCTATCTTAGGCATACGCTACACCACTCTCATCGCTCTAGCGCTAGAATCAGAAATGGGCTGGTGAGGTATCTGGGCGAGGAGTTAACTTCTTAACTTAGCCCTCTCGCCTAGCCTACGCTCTTTACCAGCCAGTAAACGACTGATATTGTCCCGATGCACAACGATAATCACTATGCTGCCGATTAAGGCATAAATCAGATACTCAATCGGAAATCGATTAAATATGGTGAGGGGTACTAACACGGCGTAAGTGCTTACCGCTGCGGAAATAGAAGCCAAGGAAACAAACTTAGTGAGTCCAGCCCCAATGATGAAAATTTCGCCACCAAACAGGGCTGCTGGGGGAAACAGGGCCGCCATGCCACCGAAAAAGGTGGCTACCCCCCGGCCACCACTACGAAACTTAAGAAAGACTGAGCGATTATGTCCCGCCATCGCCGCCAGAGCCGCGATGACCTGAGCGACCAGAATCCCCCAGTGAACACCCCCCACCACCAGATAATCCCGGCCAATAATCACACCGGCAATAACCACGGCAGCGACTCCCTTCAGAAGGTCCAGAACGAAAACAAGAACCGCGGCTTTGCTGCCCGCCGTCCTCAAGACATTGGTCGTCCCCATCTTGCCACTGCCATACTGCCTGACATCCACCCTGGCCATCCGCCGACATACCAATACCCCAAAGGGGATAGAACCCAAAAGGTAACCGAGTACGGCGACAAGGACAAACTTGGCAGCTATCATGTCTCTGCCCTCGTTTTAAAGACAAAGCGAATTGGGGTACCCTCAAAGCCAAATGCCTGGCGAAGCCTATTTTCAAGGTAGCGCTGGTATGAGAAATGCATTAGCTGAGGGTAATTAACAAAGAAGACAAAGGTCGGCGGGTTTACTTCAGCCTGAGTGGCGTAGAGAACCTTCAGCTGGCGGTTGCCCTTCCGCGGCAGACTGTGAGCCGCTACCGCCTGCTGGACAACACTATTGACGGCAGCGGTAGATAGCCGCCTAAGCCTCTCCCGGTATATCCGACGTACTTGAGGCATAATCTTAGCCACCCCCCACCCCAGTTTAGCTGAAGTATACATCACCGGCGCATAAGAAACAAACCTAAACTGACTCTTCACATACCGGCTACACTCTTCTCTACTACCAGTTTTAACCAAGTCCCACTTATTAACGATAATTATAATACCCTTCGCCGCCTGCTGGATATAACCCGCAATATGCATATCCTGTGCCGTTACTAGCTCAGCAGCATCAAGAACCAAGAGAGCGACATCAGCCCGCTCAATGGCCCTAAGAGCCCGAATGACACTGTATCGCCCCACACCACCTTCTATCCGTCCCCGCCGCTTAATACCGGCTGTATCAATAAGTAGCACACTTTCCCCCTCAAAGTCAACTAGGGTATCTAGAGCATCACGAGTCGTACCGGGCACGTCATCAACAATCGCCCGCTCTCCACCCAGTACAGCGTTCAGTAGCGTTGACTTACCCACATTGGGTCTGCCGACAATGGCTACTCCAACCGCTTCCGGTGCCGCACTGGGCAGCGACGGTGCTGGCAACAGCAGGGTAAGCCGGTCCAGTAGCCCAGGTATGCCCCGCCCATGATAGGCACTAATCGCCACTGGCTCACCCAGACCCAACTCGTAAAACTCGACCACCCCAGCCTCATATTTGGCATTATCTGCCTTATTCGCCACCAGCACTACCGGCTTACTCGTCTTACGAAGCCGGTCGGCTATTTCCAGATCGGTAGGCACGAGGCCATCTCTGACATCTACCAAAAAAAGAATCGCCTCCGCCTCGGTAATTGCCACCGCGACCTGCTCATTAATCCCCTGAGCTACAGTGGAGTCAGGGCTCAGCTCCAGGCCACCGGTATCAACTATGGTGAATTCATGCCCCGGCACGGAAACTTCAGCCATGATACGGTCACGGGTTGTCCCCGGCAGCCCGTCAACAATGGCAACTCGCTTACCTGCTAGGCGGTTAAGGAGGGTGGATTTACCCACGTTCTGTCTGCCGACGATAGCGACAATTGGCTTAGCCATGCTAATCGTAAAATGCTAGAGCGTATAGAAACCCTTCTTTATGTTCTTCACTTTTCCGCTGAGGGAATAAATAGCCCTCACTTTGCCGCCGTTAGCTCCTGAGCAAACCGGACACTGGGGGGTTCAATCTCGGTTCGGGTGATCTTCTTTAGCTCACTAATAGTGTCCCGGAAATCCTGAGCAAAGGCGTTATATTCCATCACCAGCCGGTTATACTGGTCTTTAGTTTCCTTGGGAACCTCAACTGTCCCGGCTACCTCATAAAACTGCTCGATAAACTCGTAGTAGTGATTATTCACCAGCCACAGCTCATTGAGGTAGGTATAAAGGTAAGCTTGAGGGCGTCCGCTCCTGACATCACTCTCAATCCGGTTGATAAAGCTATCGCACCAGGTATTGAACAGACGCTTAGCCATATCACACGCCCGCGCCCAGTCCCACAGCTTGGGGTTATCAATGGTAAATAGAGTGTCAATGATGGCAAAGATGGAGAGAGAGGAATCACCCATAAAGCGACGATTAAAATAGCCCGCCATCTGCCTCAGCCTGGAGAGAGAAAGCTCGAGCCTCTGCCTCCGGGTGCCGGTTACCGCCGTCACCAGACCACTAACCAAGACAGCCACTAAGACCGGAGCCAGAGCTTCGATTGGCCATTCGTATACCGAGCCAACCAGAGCCACTACCGTGATCGCAATGGGCCACCAAAGCCAGCCAGCCATATTTCGGGACACATTCATAATAATACCCCCCTTATCGATAGCCGGGCAGTGGTATCTCCAGACCGCCCAGCAGCATCGCCAGCAGCGCTTTCTGCATGTGCAGCCTATTCTCAGCCTGGTCAAAAACCACCGATTTCGGGCTGTCTAGAATAGTCTCCGAAACCTCCTCACCCCGATGTGCCGGCAGGGGATGCATCAGTATGGCATCCTCCTTAGCCAGAGACATAAGCTCGCTATTCACTTGATAACGGCTGAACGCCTGTCGTCTCTCCTCCGCCTCAGCCTCCTGCCCCATGCTTGTCCAGACATCAGTATAAACCACATCGGCGCCAGCGACCGCTTCTTGTGGTTCCTCGGTAGCCAGTATTTCGGCACCACTGGCCACAGCATAACCCTGAGCCAGACTCAATATCCCATCCTGAACTCGGTAGCGAGCTGGCGAAGCAATCCGGAAATTCATCCCAGCTAGCGAAGCAGCTAACATGAGACTGTGAGCCACATTATTACCGTCACCAATAAAGGCCAGGGTCTGGCCTGTTAGGTTATTCTTTTTCTCGTAAATGGTAAGCAGGTCAGCCAGTGCCTGGCAGGGATGTTCCAAATCAGAGAGAGCATTGATCACGGGCACAGTAGCGTGGCCCGCCAGAACCTCCAGGGTCTGGTGAGAAAAGGTGCGGGCAGTAATGGCATTCGCATAGCGGCTGAGCACCCGCGCCACATCCGGAACCGACTCACGACTGCCCAGCCCAACCTCAGCCGGAGAGAGATAAACGGTCTCACCACCTAACTGCCGCATCGCCAGCTCAAAGCTAACCCTAGTCCTTAGTGAGGGCTTCTCAAACATAATGACTAGAGTTTTGCCACTGAGCAAAGAGAGCCAGCCCTCAGCCTTCATATCAACGGCATCCTTAACGAGCAAGCGGATATCCTCACTACCGAGGTCAGATATGGAAAGCAAGTCCTTACTTAGCAAGCTAGTCCTCCTTTACATGCCCATAGTATACCACGAAAATTTACTGTCAAGTAGAGGGGGGAGCTAGCTAATACCCTCTGCTTTACTGCTAAAGAGAAACCTGTTTTAATAGGTGGGAAGAAGGCGGTATCTGGCCGTAAAGGGTAGCCGATAAAGGGAGGCCGATGATGACCGACAGCGAAAAGACCCAAAACGAGAAGTTCACCGTATCCGGCGATAAGCTCGTCGAGAAGGTGAAACAGCTCATCCACGAAGGCAACATCAGAAGGGTGCGTCTAATCTATAAAGATAGAACCATCTTTGACATCCCGCTAACGATAGGGGCACCGGCCGCGGCCGCCATAATCATGGCGGCTCCAGTGCTGGCGGCTATCGGTGCCTTTGCCGCACTAGTAACCGAATGCACCCTTGAGGTGGAGAGGGTCGAGAAATCATAGCCCCGCAGAACAGGACAAGGCAGTCCTTAAAGAGATAGACTGATGACGAAGGGAAGCTATATCCTCCTTATCCCACTGCCCGAGGAAGAGACGGTCAAAGTGGGCAGCCTGGCTGAGACCCACTTCCCCGCTGGCTGTTATGCCTACGTTGGCTCGGCAATGGGCGGCTTCACATCCAGAGTGAGACGCCACCGCAAAAAAGATAAAAAACCTCGCTGGCACATCGATTACCTAACGGAGAGGGCTAGTATCAGCGACATAATCCTCTGCCCGACTGAGGAAAGACTGGAATGTGCCATCGCTCAGGCTCTCAGCCATCAGTTTAGCTCTATCCCCGGCTTTGGTTCAAGCGACTGCAGCTGCCCGAGCCACCTCTTTCTCACGGCTAACGAGAACCAAATGAAAGCAAGCGTCCTAGCAATACTCAAATCACTGCCGGTAGATAAGAGAATACGCCGTCACCTCCCCAAATAGAGAGGCAAAGATGATAGAGATTATTCTGGTCAGGCACGGGGAGACCGAATGGAACCGACGGGAAATCTTTAGAGGTAGAGCCGATATTGAGCTAAGTGAAACCGGAGCCAGGCAGGCGGAGTTATTAGCCAAATACCTTAGTCAGGCAGGGATAGCGGCCATATACTCCAGCCCGCTAAAACGAGCCTTAAAGACCGCCGAAGCCATTGCTAGCTACCACGGGCTTGAGGTTAAGACCACTTTCGGACTTATCGACTTTGACTACGGGAAATGGCAGGGTCTGCCCCACCAGGAGGTGAAAGAGAGATACCGAAAACTCTATGCCGAGTGGCTTAAGAACCCACACCGGGTGAAAATACCAGGTGGAGAAAGGCTGGATGATGTCACCAGACGAGCCCTCGGTATTGTGGACAGAGTCAGGCGCCAACATGAGGGTACGGTAGTCTTGGTATCCCATCGCGTGGTGAATAAGGTTCTGATCTGCGCCTTACTGGGGCTGGACAATGCCCACTTCTGGAACATAAAGCAGGACGTTGGTGCCATCACCACCTTCGTCTGTGAAGACGACCGCTTCGTCCTCACCAGACATAATGATACTTCCTTCCTAAAAGCCATCCCCACCGCCCCGCTCAGTGACTTCTGACCATTTGCAGTAGCATCCTCACCCATCAGCCCTCGGGCACCACCCTTCTCACAATCAAACAGGGTGTTATGAGATAGCTACTGTTTCCGGCTATCCTTGCGACTGGAGCAGATCGCCGAGCACTGGTCACATCGCTCGTCACAGGGCTCAGCGTGGATAATTATGCTACTTCTGGGAAGTCCATTTTTTATGTCAGCCTCAATCTGGTCACAGATTTCATGTGCCCGCTCCAGGCTAATTTTCCGGTCAAATACCAGATGAAGGTCAACATAGTGGTGACTCCCCGAGCGGCGCGTCCGCAGTTTATGAAACCCAGCCACCTGCCCCGCATACCCATCAAGACAGTCTTTGATGACCGCCTCCTGCTCTGGGGAAAGCCTAGCATCGACTAACCCCGAAAGCGGCTTAGATATCGTTTTATAACCCAACTGAATGATGTAGCCGGCGACCCCAATGGCGACAATAGCGTCAATATAACTGAGGTTGGTGAAGCGAACCGCCACCAGGCCAACCAATACTGCCAACGCCGAATAGACATCAGCGGCAATATTACGAGCATTAGCCTCTAGGGCAACCGACCCGGTAGCCCGGGCTACCTTTAACAGGTGGCGCGACAGGAGGATACTCACCAGTATGGAAACCGCCATCACTACTATCCCAACTTCGGCTAGCTCAATAATAGCCCCCACCAGAATACGGCGAATCGAAGCATAGATAATGACACCGCCAGCGGCCATAATAAGGATGCCCTGGGCTGCTCCGGCAATGTCCTCCCACTTGCCATGTCCGTAGGGGTGTTCCTGATCGGCTGGCCTAGCTGCCATTCTAATTGCCAGGAAGGTAACAATGCCCGCAATCAGGTCAAGCCAGCTATCAGCCGCCTGAGCCACCACGCTGAGGCTACCGGTGAGCCAGGCGACCACCACCTTAACCGCTATCAAAGCGATGACAGCACCAATTAACAGTCTTGAAGCTCCCGCCTTGGTGGAAAACATAATACTGGCATCCTCCGCGCTATCACAATACCACTGGGAATTAGAATTTTACCTCATTAGCTAGCTTTCAGCAATACCCGATTACAAGAACCCACTAAGCTAAATCCATCCCACTCTGCTATAATGAGACTATGAAAAAGCCGCTTCTGGTGCTTTTTGATGGCAATGCCTTAATTCACCGTGCCTTCCACGCCCTGCCCCCACTAACCGTAAGTAAGACCGGTGAGATGGTAGGCGCCATCTACGGCTTCACCCTGATGCTGCTCAAGGCAATAAACGAGCTAAAGCCCACCCACTGTGCCGTCGCCTTTGATATGAAAGCCCCCACCTTCCGTCACCAGCTCTTTAGCGACTATAAAGCCCACCGCCCGGCCGCCCCGGATGAGCTCATTAGCCAGCTAGGGCGGGTACGGGAGCTGGTGAGCACCTTCCACATCCCCATCTTTGAGCTCGAGGGCTATGAGGCAGATGATGTTCTGGGTACCCTCAGCCGAGAGGCAAGTAAGCAGGATATTGAGTCCGTTATCGTCACCGGCGATGCCGATACCATGCAACTGGTGTCCCCCAAGGTTAAGGTGCTCTACCCCAAGCCGAGGGGAAGCTTCAGCGATACCACGCTCTATGATGAAGCGGAGGTAAACGAAAAATACGGGGTCGCCCCGGAGCACATCGCCGACCTAAAGGGACTGGTCGGCGACCCCTCGGACAACATCCCGGGTATTCCCGGTGTGGGTAAGAAAACAGCGGCCAAGCTAATTCAGCAGTTCGGCACTGTGGAGGAGATATACGCTCACCTAGATGAGGTGAGCCCGCCCAAGCTCCAGGCGCTACTCCGCCAGCATGAAGAGATTGCCCGCCAGAGTAAGGAGCTAGCCACCATCGTAACCGGGGTTCCGGTTACCCTCCACCTCGATAACTGCCGCCTAAGCCACTATGACCGCCAGCGGGTGGCCGAACTCTTCCGCGAGCTTGAGTTTTTCAGTCTCCTCACCAAGCTACCAAAAGAAGAGACTGCCGAAGCCCAGGAAGTCTCCCCGAAGGCTGAGATTAAACCTAAGGTTGAGCCAGCCTATCATACGGTAAGCACGGCTCAAGCTTTCGACGGTCTCCTAGCCCGCCTTAAAGGTGCCGATTCCTTTACCTTTGACCTGGAGACGACCAGCCTGGACGCCATGAAGGCGGAGCTGGTGGGCATCGCCCTTTCGCTTAAGCCAGCCGAGGCTTACTATATTCCAGTAGGTCACGTGGGCTGGGGAGAACCAGAACAATTGCCCCGGGAACAGGTGATAGACGGACTGAAACCCATGCTGGAAGATGTTTCCATCCCCAAGCTAGCCCACAACGGTAACTACGATATGACCGTGCTCGCTGAGTGCGGGGTAACGGTAAAGAATCTGGCCTTTGACACCATGGTGGCTGCCTACCTACTGGGGGAGAAATCCCTGAGCCTGAAGACGCTTGGCTTCAGCCGGCTGGGTATCGAGATGACACCTATCAGCGACCTTATTGGCACCGGCGCCAAGCAGCGCTCCATGGCCGAGGTGCCGGTCAAGGAAGCCGCCAGCTACGCGTGCGCCGATGCCGACATCACCGGACAGCTGGCGGGACTGCTAGAGCCAGAGCTACGTAAGCAGGGACTGTGGCAGCTTTTCTCAGAGGTCGAGATGCCCCTGGTACCCGTTCTGGTCACTATGGAGAGAAACGGCGTTGCCCTAGATGTAGAACTGCTGAGGCAGATGGCCCACCGCCTCGGCGAGCAACTGCTCAGCCTGGAGGCAGCAATCTATAACAGCATAGGCCACCGCTTCAACGTAAACTCCCCCCAGCAGCTAGGCTCGGTCCTGTTTGAGGAGCTGAGACTACCCCCAGCCAAAAAGACTAAGAGCGGCTACGGTACCGGCGCCGCCGTTCTTGAGGAACTACGCGGCGTGCACCCGGTAATCGAGCTAGTCCTGGACTACCGGCAGCTCAGCAAGCTCAAATCAACCTATATCGACGCCCTGCCGGCACTGGTAAACCCGAAGACCGGTCGGGTGCACACCAGCTTTAATCAGACCCGAACCGCCACCGGACGGCTCTCCTCCAGCGAGCCCAATTTGCAGAACATACCGATCCGCGGCGAAATGGCAAAAGAAATTAGGGAGGCCTTTATCGCCCCGCCCGGCAGCTACCTTCTAGCCGGAGACTACTCGCAGATTGACCTGCGCGCCCTAGCCCACCTGTCTCAGGACCCAGGCCTGACAATAGCCTTCCAGCAGGATGCCGATATTCACGCGGCTACCGCCGCCCAGCTCTTTAGCGTGGCACCTACAAAGGTAACTCCAGAGATGCGCCGCCTGGCCAAGACAGTTAACTTCGGGGTTATCTACGGCATGAGCGACTACGGGCTACAGCAGGCTACCGAGCTCTCCCGTCAGGAGGCAGCCCAGTTTATCGCCGCCTACTTTGAGAAATACCCCGGCATAAAAGCCTACCTGGAGACGACCAAAACCGAGGCCCGCCGGTCGGGCTACGTCCAAACGATACTGGGCAGGAGACGCCATATCCCGGAGATTAACGCCGCAAACCGGCAGGTGCGAGAAGCTGCGGAACGGATGGCGATAAACATGCCCGTGCAGGGGACATCCGCCGATATCATCAAGATAGCCATGATTAACCTTGACCGTGAGATAAGCCAGCAAAAGCTCAGGAGTAAGATGCTACTTCAGGTTCATGACGAGCTTATCTTCGAGGTGCCCCAGGAGGAGATGGAGATAATGCGTGAGCTTGTGCCCGAGGTAATGAGCACGGCTCTAGCCCTGAGCGTTCCGCTCAAGGTGGATATCAAAACCGGCACTAACTGGGGAGAGATGGAGTCCTGATAAACTACTGAACGCTATATTGGTGAAAGTCAAGGAGAACCATACCGATGCCCGAGCTTCCAGAAGTAGAAACGATAAAGAATGAGCTTATGCCGCACGTGGTCGGTCGTCGGGTGGCTGGGGTTACCCTCGGCTGGGAAGGAATCGTCAAGCAGCCCTCACCGGAGGATTTCTGTAACCGCCTTGTCGGGCAGGGAGTAACCTGGATTAGCCGGCGCGGCAAATACCTCATTTTTAGCCTGAGCAGCGGTGAGGCTCTGATTATCCACCTCAAGATGACCGGCTCACTACTGCTTAATCATGCCTCAGATGAGCCTGATAAATTCATCCGCGCCATACTTCACCTAGATAACAACTATCAGCTTCGCTTTCGCGACCCGCGCAAGTTCGGGGCGATGTGGCTGGTGGCCGACGCAAGCAGCGTGGTAAAAAAGCTTGGCCCCGAACCTCTGGACGAAGACTTCACCGCTCAAGCCCTGGCGGAGAGGCTCTATAGCCGTAAGGCGCCGATAAAACCCCTCCTCCTCGACCAGAACTTCATCGCTGGCATTGGTAATATGTATGCCGATGAAGCCCTATATGATGCCAAAATCCACCCCCTGAGGCCGGCATCAAGCCTGTCCCAGCAAGAGATAAAAAGGCTTCATAAGGCGATTAGCGAGGTGCTGTGGGCAGCCATCGGCAATAAAGGAGCCAGCGTGGAGAACTACTTCCGCCCCGGCGGGGGACTGGGCACAGCGCACTTCAAGTTTCGGGTCGCCCACAGGCTGGGGGGCAAGTTCTGCCTGCGGTGCGGCACACCGATTGAAAGGATAGTAGTGCGCAACCGGGGCACCTACTTCTGCCCCAAGTGCCAGCCTAATTTATCAGGTGCTTAAAAAGTCTTGGGGATACAGGTCACTTCCTCAGCCTTAAATCAATCCCCAACCTCTCCGCCATGTTGCTAATCGCCGCCCTGAGAGCCTTAGCCTTTTCTTTGAGGGGAGTATACTGGGTTACCTCTGCCTCCACCTCCTTAAGCGCTTCCTTTAACCTATCAAGCGGCACAAGCTGGCAGCTGGTGCAGTAAAAGCTCTTGGAGCGACCTTCGTCGTAGTTAGCCAGGAGATGCCTGAGGAATTCCTGCTTTTCAAGCTCCAGTCGGGCAAATTCCTTAATGCCACGCTCACGGATGAAGAGAAGGTTAGCCTCAATCGGGCGGTGCGAAATGAAGGAGTCTTTACTCTTTGCCGAATCAAGAAGCCAGGCTATCCGCTCACAATCATCAAAATCGGCACACTGAGCGCAGGTCTCGAGACCCTTCTTCTTGACACAGCAGGTAATAAAGCCACAGCCGGGCATCTTCTCCCAGAAACCGGGGCCACAGCAGCCGGGGCACCTTGATGTCCCCTCAGTGTAGTGTCTCGGGCAGAGGCCACAGTCAAGACCGCAGGCCCCGACTATGGGATACTTCTTGAGCGGGTATCTATCCACTTTGAATCAAGCTACGCCCTCAGCTTTTCAACCAGCAAGGCAACGTTCTTACCGAAGTTCCAGACCGCTTCCAAGCCCTCTTCATCCTTGGTAACCTCACCCTTCCCGTGACCAAAAGCAACATTCCAGTAGGTTGAGCCAGGGGTAAAACAGCCCATAATCTGAAACCAGTAGTTAAGCTGGGCAAAGGTGAAGTTCTTGCCTGCCCGGCGCGCCACCACTAGGGAGCCACCCACCTTCCGCTCAAATGGCCGGCCGTTGAAATAGGCAATATAGCCCGCCCTCTCCATTAAAGCCTTTATCAAGGCGGTCGCCGAACCAAAGTACACCGGCGAGGCAAAAATTATGGCATCAGACTCTTTCATCTTGAGATAAATTGGGAACAGGTCATCATCAATGGGGCACTGCTCCTCCTTCTTACAGGCCATACAGGCAGTACACGGCTTGATCTCCAGGCCGGCCAAGCTTACCAGCTCAGCATCAAGCCCCTCCTCCTCAATTGCCTTGAGAGCGTGTCTCGCCAGAATTTCCGTGTTCCCTTTCTTCCTCGGGCTACCCACAATAGCAATCGCCTTCACTAGTTACCTCCTTTACTTTTGCCGTAGCTTATTTAGCGCAGCTTCAATGCGCCTAAGGCACCGCTGCTTACCCAAGACCGAAATGGTTTCAAACAAGGGCGGGGGCCACGGTGCGCCCAGTAACGGCTACCCGCAAGGTGCCGAAAAGCTGCCCCGTCTTCAGCCCCAGCAGCGCAATTCATTTATTTTCTTGCTTCTCTATTTTAGCCCAGGTATCCCGTAACGACACCGTCTGATTGAACACGATTTTCCCAGCAGATGAATCGGGATCGACGCAGAAATAGCCCTGCCTCTCGAATTGGTACCGACTCCCGGGTGTTGCACCGACAAGACTAGGTTCAACACGGCACGAGGTTAGTATCTCCAAGGAATTGGGGTTCAAATAAGCCTTGAAATCAGCCCCATCCTCCACATCAGTTGGGTCTTCCTTACTGAATAAATGATCGTACAAGCGTACTTCAGCCTCGACTGCGTGCTCAGCCGAAACCCAGTGCAACGTTGCTTTGACCTTCCGTCCATCCGGGGAATCACCACCCCGCGTGGCTGGATCATAAGTGCAGTGAAGCTCGACTATCTCTCCGCTTTGTTCTTCCTTCAACACATCCACACAAGTGATAAAGTAAGCGTATCTCAGTCGTACCTCACGACCTGGCGCCAGACGGAAGAACTTTTTCGGTGGGTCTTCGCGAAAATCCTCTCGTTCAATATATAGCACACGCGAAAAGGGTACCTTTCGCTTTCCTGCGCCGGGGTCCTCGGGATTATTCACCGCATCTAATTCTTCCACTTGGCCTTCTGGATAGTTATCAATAACCACGCGCAGTGGGCGCAATATTCCCATAACACGTTGAGCCTTCTTGTTCAAATCCTCGCGCAGGCTATGCTCAAGTAAGGCAATATCGATCGTACTGCCGGTTTTCGCCACTCCAATGCGCCGACAAAAGTTACGGATGGACTCTGGTGTGTAGCCACGTCTGCGTAAACCCGATATCGTCGGCATCCGTGGATCATCCCACCCACTCACATGCCCTTCCCGTACCAGTTCCAGAAGCATGCGCTTGCTCATCACGGTGTAGGTGAGATTGAGTCGGGCAAACTCGATCTGCTGGGGATGATAGACGCCCAACTTGTCCAAGAACCAGTCATATAGCGGACGATGATCTTCAAATTCCAATGTACAGATGGAATGGGTAATTCTTTCGATGGAATCCTCAAGGCCATGGGCCCAGTCGTACATCGGATAGATGCACCACTTATCGCCCGTACGGGGGTGCTCTGAGTACAGAATGCGATACATGACCGGATCACGCATATTCAAATTCCGAGAAGCCATGTCAATTTTCGCTCGGAGCACATGTGAACCTTCCGGGAATTCGCCGGCCCGCATGCGACTGAACAAGTCGAGATTTTCCTCGATTGAACGGTCCCGGTACGGACTATGTCTGCCCAGCTGAGTTAAGGTGCCACGGTATTCCCTGATCTCCTCCACACTCATTTCATCAACGTAAGCATTACCAGCTTCAATCAACTGCACGGCATATTCGTACATCTGCTCAAAGTAGTCCGAGGCGTAGTATAGCCGATCCCCCCAGTCAAATCCCAGCCAGCGAACATCTTCGATGATTGAGTTAATATATTCCTGTTCTTCCTTGATGGGATTGGTATCATCGAACCGCAGATTGCAGAAGCCGCTGAATTCAACGGCGATACCGAAATTGAGGCAGATGGACTTGGCGTGTCCGATGTGTAGATAGCCGTTCGGCTCTGGAGGAAATCTGGTATGAACCCTACCGCCGTATTTATTCGTTCGGAGGTCATTATTAATAACATCCCGGATGAAATCGCGGGGTAGTTCAACATTGTTTGTGGTCATATTCATGGAACCGTCCTATTAATTTCTCCACTCTTCTCAGAATAATTCGCTGACATTCTCAGTAAACTTCAGTTGTTTTCTAGCTTTCCCACCGCAACCCTAATCCTCTTCAAACATCTTTCTTTACCCAGTACCACCATCGTCTCAAAGAGGGGAGGTGCAGCAGTGCGGCCGGTAGTAGCTACCCGAAGTGGGTTGAAAAGTTGCCCCGCCTTGATCCTTAGTTCCTCAGCTAGAGACCGAAGCGTACCTTCTAGCAAATCATGGTTAAAGCTTTCCAGTGAGGATATTTTTTCTTGAGCGGCTTTCAGTGCCCTGAGTGTAGTTGCCACCGTCATCTTCTTACACACCAGCAATGATGCGTCATATTCCAGTTTATCGAGAAAGAAGAAGTCAGCATATTTGGCAGCCTCCGCCAGTGTGTTTATCCGCTCCCGAATCAGTGGTAAAAAAAGACTCACGTATTCTTTCGATATAGGCCGCTTTATCTCCTTCGGCAATCCGCTCTCCAAAAACGGCATGATTTTTAGCAATAAATCTTCGTGACTTAACTGCCGCAGGTAAACACCATTCATCCACTCGAGCTTATCCCGGTTGAAAATGGCCCCGGTCTTGCTGATTCGCTCCAGGGAGAAGTTATCTACGAGCTCCTCCCGTGACATGATCTCGGTCTTGTCATCCAGAGACCAGCCGATTAGGGAGAGGAAATTGAACATTGTCTCCGGCAGGTAGCCCCGCTTACGGTACTCAAGGATAGAGACCGCGCCATGCCGCTTGCTGAGCTTAGACCGATCAGGGCCGAGTATCATTGGGTGATGGACAAACTGCGGCGGCTCAAGCTCCAGAGCTCGATAGAGGAGCATGTGGCGCGGGGTACTGGAGATCCACTCCTCAGCCCGGATGACGTGGCTAACCTTCATGGTGCTATCGTCAACCACGTTAGCCAGATGATAGGTGGGGTAGCCGTCAGACTTAAGGAGCACAAAATCATCAATGGTGGCGTTCTCAAAGACCACCTCCCCCCAGATGAGGTCGTTAAACCGGGTCTGCCCCTCAAGCGGCACCTTAAAGCGGACTACCGGCGTGACGCCCTCTTTCTCCCGCTGCGCTCTTTCCTCCGGAGCTAAATCGCGGCAGCGGCGGTCGTATCCCGGCGCCCACTTGCGCCTTGTCTGCTCGGCACGCATCTCCTCAAGACGCTCCGCCGAGCAATAGCAGTAGTAGGCATCCCCTTGAGAAATCAGCCGCTCCGCCGCCTCCCGGTATAAAGGCAGGCGCTGCGACTGGAAGTAGGGGCCGTACGGCCCCCCCACCTCCGGGCCCTCATCCCAGTCAAGCCCCAGCCACTTAAGACCGTCGAGGATAGCCTCAAGCGCTCCTTTAACTTTGCGGGCAACATCGGTATCCTCAATGCGGAGGATAAACTTCCCCCCCGTGTGCCGGGCCAGAAGCCAGTTAAACATAGCCGTCCGCATGTTGCCCACGTGGGGGTAGCCGGTGGGGCTGGGGGCAAAACGCACTCTAACTGGTTGGGTCATACGATGCCCTTCTACACTAAATATTCGGATAGAAACTTGCTAACTCCCGCCAACATGTTTTTCACGTCATCGGATTTATATTCATCAAAATGACCGTGGTCAGCATAGTCACGTAACTTATTCCAAACCTCTATTTCCCTCTGCTGAAGGCGATTATATACACTCTTATCAGCAAGTTTTTGATTAAGAGAACTTATGTTGTCATCAGACTTCACAGCGAGGTTGTTTTTAGCACAAATTCGCCGCAAGCCATCTTCGAGAACTGCTCCAACAAGTGAGGCTGCTGGGTCTTTGTAGCCATTAGTCAGAAGATGCTCTGCCATGTCTAGGAAGTCGGTAAAGACACTGGCAGAAACGAGAGTCTCGACTTTTTGAAGGTAACCACCCTCAATATCTTCTTTTGCTGCACGAAGAATTGCAAGTCCACACTCAGCTTCGTAACACCAATTCTGTTTGCAACGTTCCTCAAATTCGCGATAGTGGATGCTACCAGAGCCAAATGTAGTATTCAAGAAAGCCAGTGAACTTGTTCGCCATTGCTGAAAAAGGCCAACATCTACAGAGTCGCTACCTGAGCCAGGCGTATACAGAACTTTCTCACCTATACTAATCAGGCTCTCTAGCCTTTCTAAGACCCTTTGAGTATCCACTTCTTGCCTCTATCTTTCCCTCATTCTACCACCCACTATCGCGTAGATTCTACCCGATGTCCTCAAGCACCCGCTCAAGGTCCGGCGGCAGATTGGAGGTGAACTCTTTATACTCGCCGCTTGAAGGCAGCTTTAAGCCCAGGCGCGAGGCGTGGAGGAAGAGGCGAGGCAGCTTCTCTGACCTAGCCCCATAGACCCGATCGCCAAAGACGGGGTAGCCAATCGCCGAGAGGTGCACCCGAATCTGGTGGGTGCGCCCGGTCTCGGGTCTTACCTCAAGCAGAGTACAGTCCCCGATGTGTTTAACCACATGATAGTTGGTTCTTGCCTCCCGGCCTTCACCCTCAGCCACCACCGCCATGCGCTTCCGATGGCGGGGGTCACGCCCGATGGGTGCCTCAATCACCCCATCATCAGGAGTGAGACGCCCTTTAGCCAGCACCAGATAGGCCTTGACTATGGAACGGGCTTTGAACTGACTAATTAAATTTAGCTGAGCCTCCCTATTCTTAGCCACCACCATCAGCCCGGAGGCATCCTTATCTAGGCGGTGCACCACCCCGGGCCGCCGAAAGTCATCAGCCTCAGGCAGGTGGGGAACATGGGACAGGACAGCATTAATCAGGGTATGGCTGGGATGACCCGGTGCCGGGTGAACTGCCAGCCCGGCTGGCTTATCAACGACTAAAAGGTCATTATCCTCATAGACAATGCTTAGCGGCATCGCCTCTGGTGATGGAGAGTCATTAGTGGAGGAAGGTAGTGTAATCCTCACCCTGTCGCCAGCGCTGAGTTTCAAGCCGGCTTTAGCCACCTTATCGTTGACCATGACTAGGCCGTCACTAACCAGCTTTTGAGCCTGGGTTCGGGAAAGCTCGGGACACTTCTCAACCACATATTTGTCCAGACGCACCCCAGGCTCACTAGTCACCAAGCTAACTATCTTGAGAGCCGGTATCAAACCCGTCTCCTTAAGCTGAGGGAGAACCGCGGTCATTAGGCGACGGTTCTCCCCTTGCTTCTTGCTTCTCCCTGACGAGGAGATAGATCAGGAAGCCAGCGAATACCGAAGTACCCGAGGTTATTGACGAGTCAGCCACATTAAACGCCGGGAAGGTGCCAACCAGGATAAAGTCGGTAACATAGCCCAAACTTAGCCGGTCAATCAGGTTACCCACCGTACCGCCGAGAACCACACCCAGTGCCGCCATGCTTACCCCATTGTTCAGGAAGGTAAAACGGCGGCGAACATAGAAGGTATAGAACAGAATAACGGCAGCACCAACAAAGCTGACTATCGTCAGCGAAAAGGTATGATCCTGAAATATGCCGAAGGCAGCCCCGGTATTTTGGACATGGGTCAAGCGAAGAAATCCCGCTTCAGGTAATGACTGCCCGACCGCTAGATTGGACCGTATCCAAGCCTTGCTCGCCTGGTCACCAATTGCTATTGCCGGGGCAACAAGGAAAAAGACGATAGTTCGCCAGTTCTTACCCCAAAAACTACTTACCCTTCGCATTCTTTGCCTGACTAGCCTTACACTCCAAGCACAGGCTTGCCTGGGGGAGAGCCTCTAATCGCTCTGGGGGAATAGGTTTACCGCAATTGTCACATAAGCCATAAGTCCCCTGCTCAAACTTGGCTAGTGCGTGCTCAACTGCTGCCAATTGGTCTCTAATACGCTTCTCCAGCTCAAGGCGCGTCTCCAATTCAGCCGCCTCGGTAGCTTCTTCCTCTCTCTTACCGAAGGGGCTGCCCTCCCGTCTCTCATCGGCTGGCCGGACACTGGCCTTTAACTGCTCTAACTCATGGGTTAAACGCTTCTGCTCGCTCTCCAAACGAGAGCGAAGTATATCATAGTTAGTGACCACTCTTGCCTCCTCTCCGGCTTACCTGCCAAACCCCAAGGCACCCAATTTCACTTAGCACCATCTGAGAAGCTGCCAAGCAAGCCATTACAATAATAGCACCATAAAACCAGTCGGCTAAAGTTATAAGTGGTTAATGGTGCTCCTACCTTACAAATAAAAATTACCCCTGGTGGGCATAATTAAACCCATTAAGCACCAGGGTATCTATAACTCTATATCATAAGTGTATAATAACTATTATATTTTATCAATACCCCACTGACAAAAGTTAATAAACAGTGAGCTACTAGCGCCA
The DNA here is from genome assembly GCA_964472625.1 of uncultured Dehalococcoidales bacterium. GTDB lineage: Bacteria > Chloroflexota > Dehalococcoidia > Dehalococcoidales > UBA5760 > UBA5760. The sequence continues at coordinate 36,108 of CAYYLM010000006.1, read as the reverse complement.
ACGTCATAGCTAATAGTCAACCAAACAAATGCCAGGTTATAATATGGCTAAAGTAAAAGTAAGCAAGGGAAAATGAATGGCAGGGTTACTTTTTGGCACCGGCGGCGTTCCCCATAGTGCCCGCAAGGCGACTACCGTTTCCGGCATTGAGCGGATTTACAAGCTGGGGCTTGGCTGTATGGAGTTAGAGTTCGTTCAAGGAGTAAGGATGAGCGAGACGGCAGCCTATCAGGTTGCCGAAACCGCGGCTAGAACTGGTATCAAGCTCTCCGCTCACGCCCCCTACTTCATAAACCTTAACGCCCGCGAGCCGGAAAAGGTAGCGGCTAGTAAAGAACGGCTCCTCAAGACAGCCCATATCGCCTCCCTGTGCGGGGCGGAGAGTATTGTTTTCCACGCTGCTTTTTATCTTGGTGACCCTCCCCACAAAACCTACCAGACGGTCAAGAAACACCTAGCCGAGATAGTAGACCAGCTAAAAGGTAAACACCACGAGGTGTGGCTTAGACCCGAGGTCACCGGTAAGCCCAGCCAGTTCGGAACGATAGAAGAAATCCTTGACCTGTGCACGGAACTTGAGGGGCTTGCCCCCTGCCTTGACTTTGCCCACTGGCACGCCCGGACGGCAGAGTCTAATTCCTACTCGGAGTTTGCCTCTATTCTGACACAAGTTAAAGCACGCCTGGGGCAAACGGCTCTGGATAATATGCATATTCACCTTTCCGGCATCAGGTATGGCCAGAAGGGAGAAATAAGCCATCTGAACCTGAAAGACTCAGACCTGGAGTACACCGAGCTTCTCCAGGCACTAAAGGACTACGACGTCAAGGGGCTGGTAATCTGCGAAAGTCCCAACCTGGAAGAGGACGCTCAGCTTCTTAAGCTAACCTATCAAAGCTCAACAAAAGGGAAATAATCGTTCTAGGGTAACTCGATCCGCTTTAATCATACCTACCTTGTGGGGAAGAGCCCCCAAAATAGGCCCATAGTGAAAACCTGAGTTTGCCTTTACGAATATTTCTGGTATAATTAGGCTGGTGTAGGGGAGGCAGTGTTTTAGCCGATAGAAAACTAACACCGAAGGTGAAGGATGAGATTTGGTCTGAATCGTAACCTGATAATCTTTATCGCTGTGCTCACCGTGGCTATAGCCCTTTTCACCTACTTCTCGCCTCAGGCTAGCGAACCCGAGGAGGTTAGCCTCGATGAAGCCATTGCCATGTCCCAGAATGGCGAGATAAAGAGTCTCATCGTTGATAACGAGCAGCTACTCATTACCACTACTGATGATACCGAGCTAAAAGCGGTTGCCGGCAGTCTGAGCATGGTTGACCTCCAGGAACTGGGGCTAAATCTGGAGGGAGTCGACTGGGAGGTCAAACCGTCAGGGATAAACTGGGGTAGTCTAGCACTGAATTTTCTGCCCCTCATGATCTTTGGTGGCTTGCTTTTCTTCATCTTCCGCAGGGCACAAGGAGCGAATACCCAGGCGATGAACTTTGGCCGCAGCCGAGCCCGACTTTTCGCCTCTCAGACACCCACGGTAACCTTTGATGATGTCGCCGGGGTAGATGAAGCCAAGCAGGAAGTACACGAAGTGGTGGATTTTCTCAAGTCACGGGAGAAGTTTCAGAGACTGGGTGCCCGTATCCCCAGAGGGCTGCTACTGATTGGCCCGCCGGGCACCGGGAAGACCCTGCTGGCTCGGGCAATAGCCGGTGAGGCTGGCGTGCCCTTCTTCTCGATTAGCGGCAGCGAATTCGTCGAGATGTTTGTTGGCGTCGGTGCCTCGCGGGTGCGCGACCTCTTTGAGCAGGCAAAGCGTAACGCCCCCTGCCTTATCTTCATCGATGAGATTGACGCCGTCGGCCGCCACCGCGGTGCCGGACTGGGCGGCGGCCATGATGAGCGGGAACAAACCCTTAACCAGATCCTTACCGAGATGGATGGTTTTGACACCAATACTAACGTGATTGTGCTTGCGGCTACTAACCGACCAGACATACTTGACCCTGCCTTACTTCGCCCAGGTCGCTTCGACCGCCGTGTTATCCTCGACCGGCCGGACATTAATGGTCGCGCCGCCATTCTTAAAGTCCATGCCAATGGTAAACCTCTGGCTAAGTCGGCCAATCTAGAGGTACTGGCGAAGCAAACCGCCGGTTTCAGCGGGGCTGACCTAGCTAATCTGGTTAACGAGGCCGCTATTCTAGCCGCCCGGAGGGGCCAAGATGCTATCACCATGCAGGAGCTTGAGGAGTCTATTGACCGGGTAATCGCTGGCCCGGAGAGAAAGAGCCGGCGGATAAGCCCCAAGGAAAAGGAAATTACCGCCTATCATGAGGCGGGGCACGCCCTGGTTGCCAAAATGCTGCCCAATGCTGACCCAGTCCATAAAATCTCAATCGTGGCCCGAGGCATATCCCTGGGGCACACCAGACAGCTACCCACCGAGGACCGCTACCTGATGACACGCTCCCAATTCAATGACATGCTAGCTACCCTACTGGCAGGCCACACTGCGGAGAAGCTAATCTTCAACGAGATGTCCACCGGGGGAGCCGACGATATCGAGCGGGCGACCATGATTGCCCGTAAGATGACCACTGACTACGGCATGAGTGATAAACTGGGGCCACGAACCTTCGGGCACAAGGAGGAGCTGGTCTTCCTTGGCCGCGAAATAACTGAGCAGAGGAACTACAGCGAGAAGATAGCCCAGGTGATTGATGAGGAGGTCCATAATCTCATTAAGCACGCCTCTCAGGTTGCCACCAAGATTCTGACTGAGAACAAGGATAGACTGATAAAGCTTGCCAGAGAGCTCATCGCCAAGGAGACCCTGGAGGGTGACGAGCTTGAGGCAGTACTTAGCGAGTCTCCCGCTCCAGCCTCCAAAGTAGCCCCTGCCGAAGCGGTGCCGACGCCGGTAAAGACTAGGACTAGGACTAAGACCAAGGCTGTGCCTAAGGAAGCCCCCATCCTGCCTGAGTCCCCCACCGAAACCAGCCCGGGCTATGCTTAATCTTACCCAAGGTAGATTCCCTAAGCACCCCAGCGACAAATCTGGTCTCCAAAAGCTAAGCCTTTATTCCACTATCTGGACGTGAGAGAGCTATGGGCATGGTGATAATTACCGAAGAGACTATTTCACCCGAGGCTATCGTTAATCAAGCCAAGACTAAGAAGAGTGGCTGTGTCGTTACCTACGTCGGCTTGATTCGGGAAAGCTCCCAAGGGAAGCCAGTTCTCTCCGTAGAATACCGCAACCCCGAAGGAAGGGCAGAAAAAAGGCTTAATCAGATAGTGAGCGACGCCAAGCGAAGATGGGCAGTGAATAATATCGCTATCTGCCATAGAATCGGCAGGTTAGAGGTGGGTGATATCAATTTAGTGGTGGCGGTAGCTTCGGCTCACCGCGAGGAGGGCTTCGCTGCCTGCCAGTACGTCATTGACCAGTTTAAAGAGAAACTACCAACCCTAAAGAAAGAAACCTACCGCGACGGCAGCACCTCTGTTCAGAGCTAAAGAGCATCTTACTTCTTACGCGCCACCACATACTGAGCCAGCTCTTTTAATGACTTCCGAGCCGGATTTGTCGGCAGCGGGTCAAGGCTAGTGTCGGCACGAGCGGAGTAGTCCAGAGCCAGCTGATAGCACTCCTCAAGGACCCCTGAGCTACTCACCAGCTCTATCGCCAACCTGATATTCTCCTGCTTATCACCTTCATGACTGAACAGCCGCCTTATCGGGTTGTCAGGCGGGTAGCGCTCCAGAATCATCATCGCCGGCAGGGTCAGGGTGCCTTCAGAGAGATCAGAACCAGTAGGCTTACCCATCTCCGCCTCGTCACCGATAAAATCCAGAATGTCATCGACAATCTGGAAGGCGATACCCAGACTCTGACCATAATCTTTAAGCGCCGTAACCATCTTCTCGGGAGCCTGACTCAGGATAGCCCCGGACTCGGTAGCCAGAGTAATCAGGGAAGCCGTCTTCGCCGAGACCCTGGCGAAGTACTGCTCCCGGGTCTGCTCCAGATTAAAGGCACCGAAGGCTTGAGCCAGCTCGCCACTAGCCAGAGTCATAATAGCCTGGGCAAAGAGCCGGATGACACCCAGATTCTGAGTCTCGCTAACCAGCTCTTCGGCCTTAGCAAGGAGATAGTCTCCGAGGAGGATGGCTTTATCCTCGCCCCATACCTTGTTAATCGTGGGGCGCCCGCGGCGAAGTGGCGAGTGGTCAATAGCGTCGTCATGAACCAGGGTCGCCGTATGCAGCACCTCAACCGCCACCGCCATCGGTAAGAGCCGACCAAGGTCATAGTTATAAAACTTAGCTGACAGAAGAACCAGAGCCGGGCGAATCCGCTTGCCACCACTCCCCAGACTATGCTCCAGAAGCTGAGATAACCTGGGGCAACTAACCTCGGTAAGCGCCCTTAGCCGCCTCTCTACCTCAGCCAAATCTTCCCGAACTGACTCGTAGATTGTGTCTAGTGACAACAGTTACCTCCCCACCGGCTAATTATGACCCTGCCCTAAACGGCTGACTTCCTCGGCTATCAACCCTTCGTCCAGCTTGGCAAACAGTGGCTTGGGGGGAAGCAGCTTCTGAGCCGGCTCCGGAGCACGTAGCCGCCAGCCGTCATCCTCCACGCTGCCCTCAAAACCGAGGAACTCATGCAGCTTCTGCGAGCTAAAGGGCAGGAAGGGATAAAGCACCGTTCTTAAGCAGGAGATGACGATAAGGGCGACATATAGGGTAGTGACCGTAGTGTGCTTTTCCTGTTTAATTGCTTTCCAGGGAGACTTCTCCTCCAGGTAGCGATTAGTTTCCTGGGCTAAAGACATGGCTGCTCGTATCGCCTCCCGAAAACGACACTGATAAAGCAGATCATCAACAGCATCAATGGTGTCCTTAGCCAGGTCAATAATCGCTCGGCTGCGGCTATCAAATCCTTCCGGGGCTGGGACACAGCCACCGAAGTTACGGTAGGTAAAGGTGAGTACCCGGTGCACCAAATTCCCGTAGGTAGCCACCAGCTCATCGTTATTACGCCGAACAAACTCACGCCAGGAGAAATCGGTATCACTGGTCTCGGGCATAGCCACTGACAGCAGATAGCGTAGCGGGTCAGGGTCGTAACGCTCTAGGTAATCAGGCAGCCAGACCGCCCAGTTGCGACTGGTAGAGAGCTTCCTACCCTCAATCATTAAGAACTCATTGGCCGGGACATCGTAGGGTAGATTCAGGCCTCCGTAGCCCATCAGCATCGCCGGCCAGATGATGGTATGAAAAACGATATTGTCCTTACCGATGAAGTTATATATCCTAGCAGCGCCATCCTGCCAGTAGCTACGCCACTCTTCCCCATTGCCCTGGGACTGAGCCCACTCTTTAGCCGCCGAAAGGTAGCCAATCACCGCCTCAAACCAGACATAAAGTCGCTTACCCTCAAATCCCGCTACCGGCACCGGCACCCCCCAGTCTATATCCCGGGTAATTGCCCGGTCCTTGAGCTCCCCCTCCAGATAGCGCAGCGTAAAGTTGCGAACATTCTGCCGCCAGTGGCTCTGCTCGCGCACCCATCCGAGAAGCCTGTCCTGAAAGGCGGAGAGCCGAAAAAAGAAGTGCTCCGAATCTCTAAACTCAGGAGTAGTGCCACAGAAGGAACAACGCGGGCTCGTTAGCTCGGCGGGATTAACCGGCTTACCACAGTCGTCGCACTGGTCACCCCGCGCCCCGGCGGACTGGCAGTAGGGGCAGATGCCCTCAATATAGCGGTCGGACAGGAAGCGCTGACAGCGAGGGCAGAAGGGCTGTGACACCGTGTCCTTATAGAGGTAACCCCTGTTAAGCAGGGTCAGGAAAAAGTCTTGGGCTACCGCAGCATGATTTGCGGTACCAGTGGAGGTAAATAGGTCAAAAGAGATGCCAAACTTCTTAAATGAATCCAGAAAGCCGTGGTGATAGAAACTAGCTATCTCTTGCGGTCTCTTCCCCTCCCTCTCCGCCTTAAGGGTTATCGGGGTGCCGTGCTGGTCAGAACCGGATACCATCAAAACCTGGTTACCCTTGGTGCGATGGTATCGGGTAAATATATCCGCCGGTAGATATGCCCCCGCAATCTGCCCCAGGTGTAACACGCCATTGGCATAGGGCCAAGCTACCCCAATAAGAATTCTCTCAACCAATAAATCTTCCTCTTAAATCAGTAACGCTAGCCTAAAGACCAGTATCAGGGGGACCCTGCACTGGCTCGGGGAAGAAGGTTAATACCCGCTCCCGCTTGTCTTCCCTATAGCGGGCATACCCCTTCTCCAAACAGCAGTTAACACACAGACCTACGGTAACACCGTCCTTCTCTTCAATAATCAGGTAACGCTCGGAATGTGGGATAACCTGGTGACAACCGTCACACTTAACACTGCCCAAAGATATACACCCTCGTCGCATTTTCTATCGCCTCCAAGTTAATACCAACTTCTGACATCCTAAAGCAGCCTAAGCCAGGCACGATATAGCTCTCTTCGGGATAGACCCGTTTCCTTGGCTACTCTGGCAACTGCTTCTTTAGCCGTTACCCCGGAGAGGCGCAGGCTCTGTAACTGCCGCTCGATATCTTCGGTCATCTGCGGCTCATCCTTCCCCTCCCCACCGGCAATAACCAGGGTAAACTCTCCCTTCGGCTGGGTAAAGTACGCTAGAGCTTCGCTCACTACGCCCCGAAAAACTTCCTCATGAACCTTGGTGAGCTCACGGCATACCGCTACCCGCCGGTCTCCCAGAACACTCAAAACGTCACCCAGAGTAGCCCGCAAGCGGTGCGGTGATTCTAGGGCAACAATAGTGCCCTGTTCACTAGCTACCGACTCCAGCCGCTTAAGCCGGCTACCAGCCTTACGCGGTAGAAAGCCCAGATAAATAAACCTCTCGGTGGGTAGCCCCGAGATGACCAGTGCCGTGATAACGACCGAAGGCCCGGGAACGGGTACTACCGGGATACCCCGCTCATTAGCCGCCACAACTAGCTCATAGCCCGGGTCACTCATCCCCGGCATCCCGGCATCAGAGACTAGGGCCACATCACCAGCTGCAAGAAAGTCTAGAATATAATCCACCTTAGCCCACTTATTGTGCTCATGGTAGCTTATAAGCGGTGTCTTAATATCATACTTATTAAGAAGCTGCCTGGTGCGGCGGGTATCCTCAGCCGCGATAAGGCTCACCTCTCGCAGGGTACGTAGCGCCCGCAGGGAAATGTCCTCCAGGTTACCGATTGGAGTAGCTACCAGGTAAAGAGCCGCCATTGCCTCTCATCTCGCTCTGAACACGCCTATTATAACCTTATACCCCATCACTCGTCTATACCATTGACAAACAGCTATACTTTCCATAATATCAATGGGTATACTCAGCATAATCTCTTATCACCCAACAGAAAGTCAAAAAGGAGTCGAAAGTGAAAGAGGTAGCTATCATAGCCGACGGCGTTGCCACCGTACCACCAGAGGTAGCCCGAGAATACGACATCTTGGTGGCACCTTTCCACATTAAGATGGATGACAGGGATTACCTAGAAACGGAGATAGACAGGGAACAACTCTATAGCCGACTTAGGGGCAAGGAGAACCTGCCCACCACCTCACCCCCTTCCCCCGGAGAATTCTTAGAGTTATGTAAGCAGGCAAGCCAGCAGGCACGGGCTATCTTGATTGTTGTCCTAACCAGCGGCTTCTCTCAGGCATACAACTCAGCGCTGAACGCTAAAAATTTGGCCGCAAAGCAACTACCTAATACCACCGTTGAGGTTTTTGATTCCCTCTCTGTTGTCGGCGGCCAGATGCTTACCACCATCGGGGCGGCTAAGGCAGCCCGAGAGGGCAAAAGCCTGCCCGAAGTTATTGAGGCTGCCGATAGAATAAGGCAACGCGCGGCCTCGCTGGCCATAAGAGAGTCCCTCTTTCATTTTGACCGTAGTGGCCGAGTCGGCAAGGCTAAGGACTGGGCTAAGTCGGAAATCCCCACCGCAACGGTACTGGAGACCAGCGCCGCCAGTAACGGCATGACCAAACCGATATTGAGAGAGCGAACCCTGGCTAAAGCAATTGATGCCACGCTCGACTTAGTAGCGGAAAAGAACCCAGGTAAGCAGTGCCACATAGCGGTAACCCACACCAATGTCCCCGATAAAGCCGAGGAGCTAAGAAAGAAGCTCGCATCACGGTTTAACCCGGTTGAACTCTACCTTAACGAGTGCTCACTGGTGGTGGCAGTCATCAACGGGGAGGGCTTGGTTGAGTTTGGCTTCTACAGCGAAGACTGAGAGGTTTACACCTCCTGTCCATATGATACCCCCCTCATGTAGCCGGTCAAGTTAAGAGATAAACCGACTAACGCTACTGGCTACCCTCATAAAGCTACCATCGCTATTTAAGTTTCCTTGACTTTGAAGCATTATCTTTGGTATATTTTCAGTTTAAGAAGGGGAAATTAAGATGACCATTCCTCAGTCTAAGCAGTTGCGCCGTGCCTACGGATTTGATGAGGTAGCTATCGTGCCTGGGGATGTAACCATCAATCCCGACCAGACAAACACCGATCTCAAGATAGAGGACCTTACCCTCTCCATTCCCATTATCGCTTCTGCCATGGATGCAGTGACTGATGTTAACTTCGCTATCCTGCTGAGCAAACTGGGGGGGCTCGCTGTTCTCCACCTGGAGGGGGTGCAGACCCGGTATGAGCAACCCGAGGCGATACTTTCCGAAATCACTCAAGCATCTGATGCTGAAATTACCCCCTTACTGCAAAAGGTATATTCTCAGCCGATTAAGGAGAACCTCGTCGGCAAAAGAATCCAAACGATTAAGAAAGCCGGTGCCTTATGCGCCGTTTCCGTAACCCCAGCTAATACCAAACGCTTATCCCCGGTAGCCGCTGAAGCCGGGGCTGATATCCTAGTCATCCAATCCACGGTTACCACCGCCCGACACACCTCCAAAAGCTACCGCGGACTAGTATTCTCCGAGCTTCGCAAATCGGTACCCCTGCCCATTATCGTAGGTAACTGTGTGAGCTACAGCGCCTGTCTCGAGCTAATGAGAACCGGAATCTCCGGGGTCCTGGTCGGTGTCGGTCCCGGCGCTGCCTGTACCACCCGGGAGGTTCTCGGCGTCGGTGTCCCCCAGATAACGGCTACCATAGACTGCGCCGCCGCTAGAGATGAGTACCAGCGGGAGTCGGGAAGATACGTGCCGATAATTACCGATGGTGGTTTCCGTAAGGGTGGGGACCTGTGTAAAGCCCTAGCGGCCGGAGCCGATGCCGTAATGCTCGGTTCTATTCTGGCTCAAGCCAAAGAGGCGCCAGGGATGGGTTATCACTGGGGCATGTCCCACCCGCACCCGGCTCTCCCCAGAGGAACCCGGATTAAGGTCGGTATCAGTGGCTCACTGGAGCAGATTCTCTTTGGACCTGCCTCAGTTACCGATGGTAGCCAAAACCTGGTCGGGGCAATCCGCACTGCCATGGGTGTCTGTGGCGCCTTCACCATCCCGGAGATGCACCAGGCTGAGATGGTCATCGCTCCGGCGATTACCACCGAAGGAAAATTCTGGCAACTATCAAAGTCGCCACACTAGTGCTATAATAGCCCGACTCAGGTTTTCGCACCTAACGGGCAGGGGTCGTTTGAATGCTGCACAAAATCTCCCTAGGAATTTCTGATATCAACAAATACCGCCTTATCGAAAGCCGCGAGCTTATCGATGAGGTGGTAAGTCTGGGGGAGGAACTCAAGGGACTGCGCCTGTGCCACATCAACTCCACACCCTTCGGGGGCGGGGTTGCCGAACTTCTGGTCTCCTACATCCCACTCCTGCGTGCCCTGGGTATTAAAGCTGACTGGCAGGTGATACGTGGTGACCGCCACTTCTTTACCATCACCAAAGGGCTGCATAATGCCCTGCAGGGGGGCCCGCTTCCAGAAATCAACAAGCAGAGTATCAGAAGAAGGTATCTAACCAATAACCTGGCTAACGCCCGGGAGCTTGACCCAGATTACGATGTTTTTATCGTTAACGACCCTCAGCCGGCGGCTCTGCGCCATTACTCGCCAGATAGCCAAGCCAAATGGATATGGCGCTGCCATGTGGACAGTTCCCAGCCAGACATAACAGTATGGAATTTCCTGCGCCCCTACATCCAAGAGTATGATGCCGCCGTCTTCACCACCGAGAAGTTCATACCCCAGAACCTGCGCCTAAACGAAATCGCCACCATGGCCCCAGCTATCTGTGCCTTCAGCTCGAAGAACATGTTTATCAAGAAGTACGTCTGCCGGGAAATGCTGGAAAACCTCGGCTTTGACCGCAACCGCTTCTTGATTACCCAGGTATCCCGCTTCGACCACTGGAAAGACCCCTTCGGCACCATCGCTGCCTACCGACTGGCCAAAAAAGAGATACCAGGTCTCCAGCTAGCCATGATAGGTAGCTTTGCTCAGGATGACCCAGAATCATGGGACATGTATGCTGCTATCCACACCGAGGCCAATAAGGATGACGACATGTTTGTCTATTCCAACCTGACCGGCATTGGTAACATGGAGGTTAACGCCTTCCAGCGCGCCAGCGACGTCGTTGTTCAGAAATCAATCAGGGAGGGCTTCGGCTTGGTAGTCGCCGAAGCGCTGTGGAAAGAGACACCGGTGGTCGCCGGTAATGCCGGGGGTATCCCCCTGCAAATGACCGGTAAGCTCAGTGATTACCTGGTAAACAGTGTCGAGGAATGTGCTGAGAAGATAGTATACCTGCTGCGTAATCCAACCGTCTGCCAGCGGTTAGGTGCCGAGGGTAAGGAGATTGTCACCAAGAATTTCCTTATGCCCCGACTAGCCCGAGACGAACTAAGGTTAATCAAGAGCCTGCCTGGTTAGTTTCACGTGCTAACCCTAAATAACCTTCTTACTTTGGGAGGTAAACAAGCTAGCTCCTTATCACTATAAATCGCCGGGCAGTTCTTCCTCACCCTCAATATCGGCTACCTCACTAATATGAGGTAGCCGGGCCTTCAACTTGCCCCGCCTCCTTCGTGACGGGAAGCTAAGCTTATCAATCACCCCTCGGAGCTTCCTTAAACCCACACCTGCTGCCACGATGACACCATCCACCCCGGCTTCCCACAGTGCCCTAAGCTCACCAGCCGTCACCTTTGCTGGTACCGGCACCAGCAAAGGCTTAGCTACTAAGCCGCTAACACGCTGAAAGAGCATTAGCTGCTTCAAGGTAAGAGAAGGGCTACCCTGATACTCAACTGCCAGGCATACGCCGTCCACCGGCAGTTCACCAATCGTGCGGAGTATGCCCTCACTCAGCGTTGCCTCAACCTCCACTATCTTACCCACCCCGGTATTCTCAAGAACTCCCAGCGGTGTGCTCGCCGCCGGGAAAATCACAAAATCGCCACCCAGAGCCTTAATCTTCTGACTTCCTGGCCACTTGCCACCTCTCAGCCAGCCACCCCAGGGGATACCGGGGACAGCCTCAGTACACCCCCCAAGGGCTTTAATATCCCTCTCCAGCTCGGAGATTTCTAGCAGCCCGGCATCAGCCCCACCCACCAAATCAGCCAGGTTGCTAACACTGGCTTGAGCTAAGCTGGCAACCAGCAGTACCCCGGGCTTAGCGGAGACCGGTTGCCCCCGCCCAAATCCCATCGGCTGAGCCACTACCTGTGAAGCATGCTTTAATTTATCTACGAATTTGCTCATACACCTCCCACCTCCAGCTAGCAAAAAATTATAGAGAAAACCGCCAAGAAATGCAACGAAACCCCACTAGCCTCCGTCTTTACATTACTTTGAGGGCTGTTATTTTGTATTATGTTATGTTAAAATACTTATGTTAACGAAGGCTCCTGTTCCCCTCCTAAGGCAGGAATATGAAAGAGAATATCGAGAGCTTCCTTAATTACCTCACAGTTGAGAAGGGCTTTTCCCAGAATACGGCACTTGCTTACCACAATGACCTCTATCAACTAGCCGGCTTCGTTGAAGACGAGGCCGCTAGGCGTGGTTCTACCCCTTCGTGGGCCGGTTTCGGACGCCAGGGTGTTCTAAGCTATCTCCTTAACCTCAAAGAGCGGAACTACGCAGCGACGACGATTGCCCGCAAAGTAGCCGCGATGAGGTCGTTCTTTGAATTCATGGTGAATGAGGGCAATATCAAAGATAACCCCTCGCAGAATATTGCCTCACCTAAGGTGGGCCGGGCACTACCCAAACCCATCTCCATCAGCCAGGTTCGCCGTCTGCTTGACGAGCCCGCCAGGCAATCCAAATCAGAGGCGCAGCGGGATACCGCTATTCTGCACCTATTATATGCCAGCGGGATGAGGGTGAGTGAGCTGGTATCCTTGAACCTTAACGATGTTGACTTAGTAGGCGGCTTTGTCCGCTGCTTCGGTAAGGGGCACAAAGAGCGTATTATCCCGATTGCTCCGCGGGCTGCCCAAGCCGTAGATGACTACTTAAAGGAACTGCGCCCCCGCCTGATACACAGCCCGGAGGAGTCGGCTCTGTTCCTTAACGCCCGAGGGGAGCGGCTGACGCGGCAAGGGCTGTGGCAGATACTGAAGGAGTATGCCAAGTCAGTTGGGCTAGAAGGTATTACCCCGCACACCCTAAGACATAGCTTTGCCACCCATATGCTGAGCGGCGGAGCCGACCTGAGGTCAGTTCAGGAACTGCTGGGGCACGCCAACATCTCAACGACGCAGGTCTACACCCACCTTACTACCGACCATATCCGCCAAACCTATGAGAAGTCTCACCCCAGAGCCAAGTGAAGACGAGTGGTAGGAACACTCTTGCGGAGGTTCTAGATGCCTAAAAAATCACGGCGCAAGCGAGGTAAGCAGTCGTTTCACGGTAAAAAAAGAGAAGGTAAGCTGACTCCCATCCTTAAGACGGCGGAACAAGCAACCGCCAGCCAAACCGGTACACCAGCACCCCCCCCAACGGTAACTGCCCCGCCGGTAAGTAAGCCTGTGCCAGCCCCCACACCAACGGCAGCTAGGTACCCCTATGTAACCAGTGAACTCAAGAGGATTGGCATCATAGCCGCGATCATGATCCCGGTACTGGTCATCCTATCCCGTGTTCTATCCTGAGCTGTCCTGATAGTGAGCATTCACCATGGACTTTGAGGCAGCGAGAGCCAGATTAATTGAGCACCTTAGCCCCGAAATCAGAGATAAGCGAGTCCTAGACGCTATGGCTCGTGTGCCCCGAGAGCGCTTTGTGCCCCCTGAGGAAGCGCACCTAGCCTACGAAGATATACCTCTTCCCATTGGCCTTGACCAGACAATCTCACAGCCACTTATCATCGCCATGATGACCGAAGCTCTAGAACTTAGCGGCGACGAAAAGGTCTTAGAAGTAGGCACCGGTAGTGGCTACCAGGCAGCAATTATCGCTGAATTAGCCCGCTCCGTGGTAACCACCGAGCGATTCCCCGCCCTTGCCGAGAGGGCAAGGACAGTGCTGGACAGCCTAGGCTATACCAATATTGAGATTTACCTAGCGGAGGAAACCTTGGGTTATCAGCGTAAGGCACCGTATGATGCCATCATGGTTACCGCCGCTGCCCCCCGGGTGCCGACCGACCTTCTGGCCCAACTGGCTATCGGGGGACGGATGGTAATCCCGGTAGGCTCACGCCATGTGCAGGAGTTATGCAAGATCACCCGGAAAAGAAAGAAGAATATGATCCAGAATCTAGGTGGCTGCCGTTTTGTTCCCCTGATTGGAAAAGGTGCCTGGGAAGAGGAGTAAGAATCTCACCCTTAAGGCGTTTGGGGTTAAGAGCAGAAAATATGTATAATGGAGCCAGAGTATAAACGCTCAAGGAGGCAGGTATGGAAGTCCAGGAGGCAATTAAGTCTAGAAGAGCTATTCGTAAGTATAAGACCACGCCAGTCGATGATAAAACCATAGAGCTCGTCCTAGAGGCGGCTCGCTGGGCACCATCTTGGACTAATACCCAGTGCTGGAAATTCATCGTGGTACGGGATAATAAGATGAAGGCTGAACTGGCTAACACCCTGTTCAGTATTGAAAAGGGTGGTCCGCCTGATGGTAACCCGGCTTTTGGGGCTATTAGTAACGCACCAGTAGTAATTGTAGCCTGTGCTAAGCTGGGGAAATCGGGCTATTATGGAGAAGAACCAGCTACCGATAAGGGAGATTGGTTTATGTTTGATGTGGCGCTGGCTATGCAGAACTTGGTCTTAGCTGCCCATGCGCTTGGTCTGGGTACGGTGCATGTAGCGCTTATGGATGCCAAGAAAGCAGCCAGCGTTCTACAGGTGCCCGCTGGGTTTTGCGTGGTTGAGATGACTCCGCTCGGTTATCCTGACCAGGAACCTAAACCAAGACCAAGGAAAGAGCTTTCTGAAATTGTCTCTTACGAGAAATTCAATTTCTAAATGCCAAGCAATTAAGCTCGACCTACTTTAACTATAAGGAGGTTAGCTATGTTTGAGATAGGCCTGGCCACTCCTTACTGGCTGGTGGTGCTGATGTGGGTCGCCAGAATAGTGGTTTTGGTTGCTATCTGCTCTCTTCTTGCTTGGCTTGGGATTCGAGCCCTAGATGTACTTACCCCTCACATCAAAGAGCGCGAGCGCATTGGAGAAAGCCCAGTCGCCACCGGTCTCTTCATTGCCGGCTTCTTTATCCTGGTCGGGCTTGTCATCCACGGCGCGGCTACCGCCTACACCGCCGTAGGTGTCTCCGCGGTTAGATTTATCTTTGACTTCAGAACCTGGGGGCTAGTCGCCATCAGCTTTGCCATAAGCCTATTAATCGGCTTGGCCCTACTTAAAATTGTGGATAAACTAACCCCCAAGATACCATTCTTGAACATAAACAAAGACCCGAAGGCGGTGGGTATCTATGTCTTCGGATATCTCGTCTTCTTCGGGCTGATACTCCACGCTGCCCTAACCACACCGCTATGAAAAAGACCACACTTTTAGTCATTTTAGTATCGGTTCTTCTGGCCGGGCTAGCCACCACCAACTATGCCTGGGCAACGCCCTCAGCTAACTTTGACGAGCTAGGCGGCGAGGTCTTTGACGACTGGGGTATCTTTAGAACCAGAGCCCACGGTGAAGACGGCTTCTACCAGCTATCGGAGACAAGCTTCCGCCCGGTCATCGCCTTTGAGAGCCTGGGAGCAGAGGCGGCACAAGCCTACGCTCTGGGAAGAAGCTTCGCCGAGGAATACCCCGATGAAATACAGAGGGCTGAAGCGCTGTTTCACTTTGTCCGGGACAGGGTACAGTATACCCCGGACGTGGACCAGTTTGGCTATGAGGAGTTCGCCCTGAACGCCGATGAGCTGGCGATGGCTATCAACCAGAATGGCATCGGTCATGGCGACTGTGAGGACAGCGCCGTATTGCTGGCGGTAATGTATAAAGGAGCCGGCTACCGCTCGGCGATTGCCGTCGGTAAGGAGCATACCGCAGCCATGGTCTACCTGCCTAGCTATGATAAAGCTACCGCCGTCTTTGAGATGGACGGCGAGCCGGGCTGGCTCTGGGCCGAGGCCACCGGCAAGAATAACCCCCTGGGCTGGGTACCTAAGGAGTTTATCAACACTCAGGTAGCCGTCTACGAGATAGGTGAGGAATCGGTAGCCAGGGAGGAACCACCCGGCGCACCCTCAACCGCGGTTGCCCCGGGAAGCGGGGGGACTTCCATTGCTCAGCCCCCTCCCTTCCTGATTGTGATGGGCCTCTTCTTGATTATCTCCCTAGTTCGAAGGAGGCGAAGACACAGTTCCTATCGCTAGACCGATTCCGACGGAGGCTACCGCCCCTTCTCAGCAGCGAAATCAAGCGCCAGCGAATTAAGGCAGTAGCGCCGGCCGGTCGGTGGCGGGCCGTCGCTAAAGACATGCCCCAGATGGGCACCACACCGGCGGCACAACACCTCAGTACGCACCAGACCCTGACTTGTGTCCGGAGCAGTTTCAATACCCTCTTCTGAAATCGGTTTCCAGAAGCTGGGCCAGCCGGTGCCGGAGTCAAACTTAGCCTCGGAGCTAAAGAGGTCATTACCACAGCCGACGCACCGGTATTTACCCCTTCCCTTAAAGCTGTAGTACTTACCGCTAAAAGCTGGCTCGGTGCCCTTACGCCGGGTAACCTGATACTGCTCCGGGGTAAGCAGCTCCCGCCACTCCTCATCGCTTTTAACTACCTTCTCTGGCATAACACGCCTCCTGACCGGGGTTGAAAACGAAGACACCACTACTATCGCCAGTAGCGACCTTCTACGCATTCTTTGACGAGACCTCAAGGCACATTTGCTGAAACTCAATGCCGTGCTTGATAAAATCCTTGTGCCTCAGATAATGTCCTTCCGGTTTAAATCCCAGCTTGACAAAGAAATCAATAGAGGTATTCCTTGCATAGGTTCGAATCCGTAACGGAGCCCCTCCTTGTATTAGATTTATTAATTCCCGTACAAGGAGACATCCTACCGAGCGCCTTTGATATTCGGGCCTCACTGCTATGTGGCGAATTTCAATCTCATTTCCGGAAAGCCAATTGGCGACAAGCCCACCGACCACAACATCATGCTCCAAAGCCACAAGGTCAATCTGTGGTTTGTCCAGTTCGAACGAATTGCGAATATCGCGTCTCAAATTGAGGGGTCGCCACAAGACATCCCAGAGTAGCTGATCCAATTCGTATTGTTCCTTAACCGATACGGCACGTTTAATCTTCACAACAGTTGGCTCCGATGAGCCTCTCAGTCATCCTTGAGTGTAGAAACACTAGAGGCCATAAGTTCCGCCTACAACCGACTTCTTAACCCGTATACCCTCTAAGCACATACTGCGCAGGCTGTAATGGACACTTTAAGCAGGCGCAGCCTCTTTGTCAAGGGTCTCTGTCACATCCCCCAAGTTATGCTAAAATAACTACGTGATTCCAATCAGGCTATCAATGCGTAACTTCATGTGCTACCGGGATAATGTGCCCCCGCTCTCCTTTGAGGGTATCCACACCGCCTGTATCTGCGGTGATAACGGCAACGGTAAGTCGACCCTGATTGATGCCATGACTTGGGCGCTGTGGGGAAAAGCCAGAGCCAAGAGTGACGATGACCTCATCCACCTGGGCGAGACGGAGATGGGGGTTGAATTTGACTTTGCGGTTGGTGAAGAGAGCTACCGTATCATTCGCCGGCACTCCAAGCCCAAGCGACGTAGCGGGCAGGGAAGAACCATACTGGAGTTCCAGATAGCCACCGATGGTGGCTTCAAGGCACTTACCAGTAGCAGTATCGCCCAGACCCAGCAGAAAATCATCGGCATTCTGCATATAGACTACACCACATTTGTTAACAGTGCCCTCCTCCTGCAGGGTCGCGCCGATGAATTCACCATCAAACGCCCCGTTGAGCGTAAGCAGGTGCTGTCTGACATTCTGAGGCTTTCCTTCTACGATAAGCTCGAGGAACGGGCCAAAGACCGGGCTAAAGAGCAGGAAGTAGCCAAGACACAGCTTGAGAACGCTACCCGGGAGATTGAGCAGGAACTAAACCAAAAACCAACCTATGAGGCTGAACGTGAAGCCAGGCAGAGCCAGCTAGCAGTATTAGAAAAGGAAGTAGCCGCGCAGGAAACAAGGCTTAACAATCTGCGGCAGGAAAAGGAAGCCCTGGAAAATAAGAAGGCTGAACTGGCCCGGTTAGAGGAACACCTAGCCAGGACAAAGAGAGACCTCGAGCGCTGGAACGACCTAGCTAAACAGCACCGTCTGAGGCTTAAAGATTATCAGGGGCTAATCGCCCAGCGATTAACCATAGAAGAAGGCTACGCCCGTTTTACTGAAGCCAAAAAGCTAAACAGCGAACTTGACCAGAAGCTGAGACTGGTTACCACCCTGAACGGGCGCAAGCACCAGCTAGAGATGACCGTCAGCCAGGCAGGACAGGCTCTAGTCAAGGAGCATGCCGTCGCCCAGAGTCAGATTAGCGAACTAGAAACCAGCGCCCAAAGACTGCCCACGCTAAAGAAAGAGTTAGAGCAGGTTAGGCTCAAGCTACTTAAGCTAGCCGAGCCAGAGGAGAGATTAAGCCGCCAAAAACAGGCTAGCCAACAACTAAGAACCCAGGTAAACTACCTGGAGTCCAGTAAAAACCAGCTGGAACGGGAAATAAAGGAGCTGGAAGAAAAGCTTGACCTACTGCTAACTCAAAAAGGTACCAGGTGCCCGCTCTGCGAGACCGAGCTTGAGACAGAAGGCATAAAGCTCATTGAGACCAAGTATACTGCTGATAGAGATGCTAAGCTTGAATCCCTGAGATTAAACCAGGCTGAGTTAGCCCAGAAGAAAGCAGAACTGGCCCAGGGGGAAAGTGAAGTAGCCCAACTAGAAAGCCAACTAAATCAAGATAAAGCCTCGCTCGAGACCAAGGCAAGTGTTCTGAGCCAAGAGATTACCAAGGCTGAAGAGACCGTCGGCAAGCTTAACGAGGTGAGAAAGAGCCTTACCGAGATTGAAGAACGGCTGGCTAAAAGAGACTTTGCCCTTAGTGAACAGGCGGCACTAAAGGAATTGGAAAGCGAGCTAGCCAAACTCGGCTATGAACCCGAGCAGCACGATGAAGCGCGAAAACGCCTAACCAGCCTGGAACAATACGACGGCTTAAAAAGAAAACTGGAAGACGCCGAAAGGCTGGTAAACCAGGAAAAGGAGTCTGCCGTAAGAGCCGAGGAAGCCGCTCAAGAACTACGCCTGAGTCTTGAGGCAGAAGAGGGGAAAAGCAGGTCTTTGGGTGAAGAACTTAACCGCCTGCCCCAACTCTTAAACGACTACACCCGGGCAGAAAATGACCACCTGGCATTAGCCGCCCGGCAAAAGCAGGAGCAGGAAGCGCTGTGGAGCGTGAAGGCAAAGCTGGATCGCCTCGGGGAACTTGAGATAAAGAGGCGGGAAAAGGAAAAACAGCTCTCCCAGACAGCCAAAGAGGAGAAAATCTATAAAGACCTGGCTCAAGCCTTCGGCAAAAGGGGCATCCAGGCCCTGCTTATTGAGAGCGCTCTCCCCGAGATTGAGGCTGAAGCCAACGAACTGCTTTCCCGTATGACCGACAACCGAATGCACATCAAGATTGAGACGCAGCGGGAAACCAAGGCGGGTAATGTCGTCGAGACTCTGGATATAAAGATTTCCGATGAACTGGGGACACGAAACTACGAAATGTTTAGTGGCGGTGAGGCCTTCCGCATCAACTTTGCCATCCGTATTGCCCTTTCCAAGCTACTGGCGAGACGAGCCGGAGCCCCGCTACCCACCCTGGTCATTGATGAAGGCTTCGGCACCCAAGACAGCGTTGGTATCGAGAAGCTTAAGGAAGCTATCAACTCAATCCAAGACGACTTTGATAAGATACTGGTTATAACCCATATTGAGGAATTAAGAGACGCCTTCCCCAGCCGCGTCAATGTTATCAAGACAGCAAGTGGCTCTACTCTTGAGGTAAGCTAATCAACCGTTAACTCAAGGTGCTTTCACAGCCCGAGGTCAGCAGCAATAGCCTGCATTGCCTTTAGACCCAACTCAACAAACTCAGCAAGCTCAAGCCCGAGCTCGTGACACGATGCAACCTGCTCCCTATCCACCGCAGCCGCAAACCTGGGTTCCTTAAACCTCTTGAGAACCGATTTGGCGGTTAGACCAGCTAACTTCTTATCCGGTCTAACCAAGGCCGCCGCGGTGATTAACCCGGTTAAGGGGTCAACACAGAAGAGAGCCCTGTCCAGTCGGCTCTCACAGGGAACGCCGTGGGCTTGGTTATGGCAGAGAATGGCATGAGCCATGGCCTCACTAGCCCCCAGTTCACGAGCTAGGTCAGACCCCAGCTTGCTATGAGTGCTCATGTCTCCTGCGGTGAGCTCCACATCAATATCGTGCAAGAGACCGGTAAGCCCCCACTCCTCCTCGTCCTCACCCAGGCGCTGGGCCATAGCCCGCATTACCGTTTCAGCAGCCAGCATGTGCTTCACCAGGTTCTGGTTCTCTACGTTCTCTCTGACGGAATCAAGTACTTCCTTTCGGTTCATCCGTTCCTCCCAATCTACCGGCTCTAACAAGTATAAACCGAGATAGTTAACGACTCAAGGCATACTCCATATCTCTGCTTAGCACCCTACCCAGATACTGCCCCGTGGCTGAGGAGCGCTCCCGGGTTATCTCCTCCGGCGTGCCGGTGGCAATGACATCGCCACCCCGGTCGCCCGCCCCCGGCCCGAGGTCAATGATATAGTCGGCATTCTTAATCACGTCCAGATGGTGCTCGATTACAATTACCGTATTCCCACCGTCAACCAGACGCTGGAGCACCCTGAGCAGCGCCGCCACGTCATCAAAGGCAAGACCGGTGGTCGGTTCGTCAAGGATATAAAGAGTGCCTCCCGTGGACCGCCGTGATAACTCAGTCGCCAGCTTCACCCGCTGTGCCTCACCCCCGGAAAGAGTCGGCGCCGGCTGCCCCAGGCGAATATAACCCAAGCCGACGTCACGCAGGGTCGCTAGCTTATTCCTCACCTTGGGGAAATGCTCAAAGAAATTAAGAGCCTGTTCCACCGTCATATCCAGCACCTCAGCGATGTTCCTATCCTTAAACCTGATCTCGAGAGCCTCACGATTATAACGTTTTCCCTGGCACACCTCGCAGGGAACGGTTACATCGGGCAGGAACTGCATCTCAATCTGGGTGAAACCCTCACCGCGACAGGCTTCACAGCGCCCGCCTTTAACATTAAACGAGAAACGACCCGGGGCATAACCCCGCATCCTAGCCTCGGGAGCCGTGGCGAAGAGCTCGCGAATCGGGGTAAAGGTGCCGGTGTAGGTGGCCGGATTACTGCGTGGGGTGCGCCCGATGGGCGACTGATCAACGTTGATTACTTTATCAATATGCTCTACACC
Organism: uncultured Dehalococcoidales bacterium; assembly: GCA_964472625.1. Lineage (GTDB taxonomy): Bacteria > Chloroflexota > Dehalococcoidia > Dehalococcoidales > UBA5760 > UBA5760. The sequence goes on along the minus strand of CAYYLM010000006.1, from coordinate 15,087 downwards.
AAAGATGCCGTCACAGTCACCGACCCTCTCTCTAGACCTATAAAGTAGCCGAGCTAAGTTGCGGTACAGCACCTCATCGATAAGGGTGCTCTTACCACTGCCTGAGACCCCGGTAACGCAGACGAACCGGCCCAAGGGAATGTGGACGTCTACATTTTTGAGGTTGTTCTGCCGAGCCCCCTTGATTACTATTTCCCTACCGGAACCAGGGCGACGCCCAGCGGGCAGGGGAATCTGCTTTACCCCGCTTAAGTATTGACCGGTGATTGACCCCTTCGCGTCCATAATATCGGTTAGGGTGCCGCTAGCCACAATCCTCCCCCCGTGTTCGCCCGCCCCGGGTCCCATATCAATAATATGGTCCGCAGCGCGCATCATCGCCTCATCATGCTCAACCACCAGTATCGTATTGCCCAGGTCCCGGAGCCGTTTCAGAGTCTCAATCAGGCGAAAGTCATCGGCGGGATGAAGCCCCACCGTCGGCTCATCACAGATATAAAGCACCCCCATCAACCCGCTACCGATCTGGGTGGCCAGACGAATCCGCTGCGCCTCACCACCAGAAAGGGTAGCCGAGGGACGATCCAGGGTAAGATAATCCAGGCCCACCGCCTCGAGGAAACCGAGCCGAGCCCCGATCTCCTTGAGGATCTGATGGGCTATCATCTGCTCACGCTCACTAAGTATTGACTCCCTACCACCGAGAGCCGCCACCCACTCTACTGCCCGGCTAACTGACAGGGCACTAATCTCGATAATGTTCTTACCGCCAATGGTTACCGCCAGTGACTCTGGCTTAAGCCGCTTTCCCTGGCAGACAGGGCACTCCCTAGCCACCATGTAGCGTTCTAGAGACAGTCGAGAATTCTCAGATTCCGTATCCCGATAGAGCCGCTCCAGCCGTGGAATGACACCCTCGTAGCCGGTAAAATACTGCCTCACCCGACCGAAACGACGGTAACTTACCAGCTCCCCCTCCTCACCATAGAGCACCAGATTAAGCTGCTCCGAGGTCAAATCCCGTACCGGGGTATTAAGAGAAAAGCCATAGCGTCTCCCCAGGTCGTGAAGCTGCTCAAGATACCAGAATCCCGACTGGTAAGGACGAATCGCTCCCTCAGCAATGGACAGGTCTTTATTGGGAATAATAAGGCTAGGGTCCAGCTCCTGCTTAAAGCCCAAGCCGCTACAGGCCGGGCAGGCACCGTGGGGGCTGTTAAAGCTAAAGGTCCGGGGGGCAATCTCCCCCAGGCTAATGCCACAATGCACGCAGGCAAAGTGCTCCGAGAAGAGTAACTCCTCACCATCAACAATCGATACCAGCACCACCCCAGCCCCCAGCTTAAGCGCCGTTTCCACGGAATCAGCGAGGCGGCCCTGGCTACCGCTCTGCCCAATTACCAAGCGGTCAACAACTGCCTCAATAGAGTGCTTCTTATTCTTATCCAGCTGAAACTCAGTAGCCAAGTCGTAGATCTGCCCGTCAACCCGCACCCTGGCATAGCCCGCCTTACGCAGGTCGTCAAAGACCGCCTGGTACTCACCCTTGCGGTCTTTGACCAAGGGTGCCAGAATCATGATCCGGCTACCACTAGGCAGAGCCTGCACGGCGTCAACAATCTGCTGCACGGTCTGCATAGCGATCTCGCGCCCACACCGCGGGCAGTGAGGATGTCCCACCCGGGCAAACAGCAGCCTCAGGTAGTCATAGATCTCGGTCACGGTGCCCATGGTTGACCTTGGATTCCGACTGGGTCCCTTCTGGTCAATGGAAATTGCCGGACTTAAGCCCTCAATATAATCAACGTCTGGCTTTTCCATTCGGCCTAGGAACTGGCGCGCATAGGCGGAGAGCGATTCCACATAGCGACGCTGCCCCTCAGCGTAAATGGTATCAAAAGCCAGTGAACTCTTACCCGAACCGGAGACCCCGGTAATAACCACCAGCTTGTCTCGGGGAACCACGACATCTATATTCTTGAGGTTATGCTCCCGCGCCCCTCTGACGATGATAGAATCCAGTGGCACATCTCCCTCCATACCTGACAAAATTATTTTAGCATTAGACTCAAAAACAAAACAACCAAAGACTGTCCGTTGACATCAAAGAAGGCTCTGCAGTAACATGGCAGCGGACCGTAAGACGCAAGCTCAGCTTAAAATCCGAAGGGGGGCATAACTATGGAAAATTATGAGATTAGAGTGCCGGGAAAAGTCCGCTTCGGGGCCGGTTGCACCGAAACCATGGGGGAGGAGGCAACCAAGATTGGCGCCAAGCGGGCCCTCATGGTTACCGATCCCGGGGTTTACCAGACAAAAATCACTGAGCCGGTGAAGGAAAATCTAATCAAGGCCGGGATTAGTGTCGATGTCTTCTCTGAAGCAGAACCGGAACCTACCTACGCAAAATTGAATACCACCGCTAAGGAGCTTGGCAAGAATAATTATGAGCTGTTAGTGGCCATTGGTGGCGGCTCCAGCATCGACACCGCCAAGGGGCTCTCCGTCCTCTTTGCTCACGGCGGTATCGGCCAGGATTACGGCGGTGTTGACAAGGTTCCCGGGCCCGGCGTCCCGCTTTTCGCCTGTCCCACCACCGCCGGAACCGGAAGTGAGGTCACCAATATCGCCGTTTTTGACGATAGAGAGCGGGGGCTCAAAGAAGGGGTAGTCAGTAACTACCTCTTCGCCCGCATCGCCTTTGTCGACCCCACCCTGACCTACGGCTGCCCAGCTAAGGTCACCGCTGCCTCGGGCATGGACGCCCTCATCCACGCTATCGAGGGTTATACCGGCAACAAGGCCACCACCTTCAGCGATGCCCTAGCCCTGGAGGCGATGCGGCTCATTGTCGGTAGCCTGAGGCAGGCAGTCAAGAACGGCTCGAATAAGGAAGCCCGCAACCAGATGTCCGAAGGTGCCCTATTTGGCGGCATGGCTTTTATGAACTCCGGGTGTGCTGCCGTCCATGCCCTCGCCTTCCCGCTCGGCTCACAGTTCCACGTCCCCCACGGCATGGCTAACGCTATTCTGCTACCCTACGTGATGGAGTGTAACCTGTCCGCCAATTTCCCCAGGTACGCCACGGTGGCCAAGATGCTCGGGGTGGCCACCGAGGATCTCTCCGACCAGGAAGCCGCCGAGAAGGGGCTGGAAGCAGCCAAAGCCCTAGCCGCCGATGTTGGCATCCCCACCCACCTGCGTGAGCTGGGGGTACCCAAGGAGGCCCTGGAGGGACTGGCCACCGCGACCATGAATGTCACCCGGCTCCTGGCCAATAACCCGAAAGAGTTGACCCTGGACGATGTCAGGGGCATCTGGAAAAATGCTTGGTAGGAGCAGTAAATGGCAGAAAAGAAGTGGAAGGTCTGGCTTTCGGGTAGAGACCCTGACCGGGAAGACATAATTGAGACGCTTGAGGCAGCCGGCTGTGAGGTAAGCCTGGGTCGTCTCTTTACCGATACCTGGCACTACACCGAGGATGAACTGGTGGAGAAGGTTAAGGGTATGGATGCCATTATGATATCTACCGGAGATGGCCAAATAACCCGGCAGGTCATGGAGGCAGGTAAGGAACTAAAGGTTATCGCTAAGAGAGCCATCGGGGTTGGTGACATTGACACAAAAGCCGCCACTGACCTCGGCATTCTGGTGACCAACGCCCCCTTAGAACTACACTACCTCTCAGTGGCTGAGTTTACGGTAGGCATGATCCTAGCTTTGGCGTGTAACGTCAAGCTCGCCGACTGTAACGCCCGCCAGGGACGGTGGCGCAGCGTCTCCAATACCCTGCTCCGTCACAAAACGGTGGGCATTATCGGTTTAGGTAGAATTGGCTCCCGGCTGGCCGAGCTTCTCCACCCCTTCGAGCTTAAGCTCCTGGCTTATGACCCTTATGTGCCCCCGGAAAGAGCCCGGACACTGGACGTAGCGCTCACCGACCTAGAGACCCTGCTCAAGGAGTCGGATTTTGTCACCCTCCACGCCGTCGAGACCCCGGAGACAATAGGGCTTATCGGAGAAACCCAGCTCAAGATGATGAAACCCAGCGCCTATCTGGTAAATACAGCTCGGGGGAGCCTAATTGATGAAGGAGCGCTGGCGAAGGCGCTAAAGGAAAACCAGATTTCCGGTGCTGCCCTGGATGTCTTTAGGGGAGAAATCCCCAAACCGGATAACCCCCTGCTTAGTGAAGACATCTACTATAAGACAGTATTTTCTCCTCATGCCGCGTCGCTGAACCCGGAGGTCGTGTGGCAGTTGCCCCTCTTGCAGCTTGAGAACTGCCTCACCGCCCTGCGGGGTGAGCTGCCCAAGCATGTGGTAAACCCGGAGGCGATAGCAAAGTGGCGCCGCCGAAAGTAACGGGATAAATAAAGCAGTTTCCAGAGGCAAAAGAGCTACCTAATTAATGTGGTGTAAAACCTCGGTGTTAAGGAGGTAAATCAAATGGCGAAGGTAAAGGTTGGCGTTGTCGGCTATGGATGTATCGGTCAGCGTCTTGCTGATGGCGTGGCCCTGCAGGAAGACATGGAGCTGGTGGGGGTGGTCGATGCCGCACCTACCCTGGCGGTAAGAGCCCTGAAAGAAAGAGGCATGCCCTATAAACTCTTCTCAGCTGTTCCCGATAAAATAGCCCAAATAGAAGCCGCTGGTATTCCGGTTTCCGGGACGATGGATGACCTTCTCAAAGGAATTGACGTCGTTCTGGATGCCACTCCAGCCGGCATCGGGGCAAAGAATAAGGAAGCCTATCTGAAGCACGGCAAAAAAGCCATCTTTCAGGCAGGTGAGAAGAATGAGGTCGCCGATGTCTTCTTCCACGGCTATGCCAACTATGAAAAGGGTATCGGGCAGAGATTCCTCAAGCTCACCTCCTGCAACACTACCGGCTTCGTAAGAGCCGTGGATTGTCTCGATAGGATAGCCGGGGTGGAAAAGGTATCCGTTACCATTATCCGCCGTGTTGCTGACCCCGGGGATACCCACCGCGGTCTGGTTGACCTTCTGAAAGTAGACCCCATCCCCAGCCATCAGGCAGTGGACCTGATGCTGATCATGCCCCACGTGAAAGCTACCGGGATTCTGGTGCATACCCCGGTGACCCACGGACATATTATCACCCTGGTAATCACTCCGAAAAGGAAGATGAGCCGGGAAGAGGTACTTAAGGCATTTAACGCTCACCCGCGTATCCGCGTGGTCAGAATCGCCGATGGCTTTAACTCAAATACCTCCCTGTTCCAGTACGCCCGGTTTCTGCTCAAACCCCGGGGCGATCTGTATGAGATTGCTATTTTTGAGGAGGCAGTTGGCTTTAACGAGGATGATATCGTCTTCGCTCTCAACATCCCTCAGGAATCGGTAACCATCCCCGAGACCATTGATGGGGTACGAGCCTGCATGGAGATGCAGACGGACCGACTGGAAGCGGTCGCTCTCACCAATAAGTATCTGGGGCTAGGGTGAGGTAATCCCATGGCTAAGCGGGACTACCTGACGCTGGACGATTTTGACTACCGGGGGAAGGCGGTACTGCTGAGGGTGGATATTAATTCGCCCCTTGACCCCAAGACCAAGAGGATTACCAACGAGAACAGAATCGTTCAGAGCCTGCCCACCATTCGGGCACTGGTTAACAAAGGGGCTAAGCTGGTCATCATCGCCCACCAGGGAGACACACTGGACTATCAGAACCTGATTTCTCTAAAGGAGCACGCCGAAAAACTCTCCCAAAAGCTGGGGCGGGAAGTCCAGTTTATTGACGATGTCGCCGGTCCGGCGGCCCGGGAGAAAATCAAGCGCCTTAAAGAGGGGGAAATCCTGCTTCTGGATAACCTCCGTTACCTGACCGAGGAGGTATCCACCTTTGAGGATGCGGTAAAACTGACCCCAAAGGAGATGACCCAAACCTACCTGGTGCAGAATCTTGCCACGCTGTTTGATTATTATGTCAATGATGCCTTCGCCGCCGCCCACCGTAACTCTCCAAGCATGGTAGCCTTTCAGGAGTTAGTTCCATCAGCCGCCGGCATCCTCTACGATAAGGAGGTAACAGCCCTGACTACGGTACTGGAGAATCCCAAGCGTCCCTGTGTCTTCCTGCTCGGTGGAGCCAAGATATCCGATGCCTTTAGCATGATGAAAAAGGTGCTGGCGGAGGGTTCGGCCGACTGTGTGCTCACCGCCGGCATTACCGGACAGGTGATGCACCTCGCTTTGGGTAAAAGATTAGGCTCACCCTCAGAAAAGTTTATCACCGACCGGAGACTGGACAAGTTTGTCGCCCCAGCCAGAGAGTATCTCAAGGACTACCCCGATAAATTGCGCATCCCCCTAGACTTTGGCATCGACGATGGTGGCCGGCGGTACGAAATCAGCGCCGAGGAGCTACCAAGCCAAGGGTTAATTATCGATATCGGCCCCAAAACAGTCGCCGAATATGGTAAGATACTGAGGAAAGCCGGCACGATATTTGTTAACGGCCCCTCCGGAATCTACGAACAGGAAATCGGCGCCTATGGCACCAAGGCACTGTGGCAGATAGTCGGTGATGCCGAGGGCTATTCGGTCATCGGGGGCGGGGACACCGTCGCCTCAGCGAGTCGTTTGGGAGACCTATCAAAAATAGACCACGTCTCTACCGGCGGCGGAGCCCTCATTCGCTTTCTGTCCGGTGTAAAACTGCCCTTGGTTGAGGCCATGAAAAGGGGGGACAAGGCTGTTAACCAAATCAGAATGAAAGGAACAAAGTAAGGTGAAGGGCTTCCATAACAAACTACTATATATTGACCTCAGCCAGAGGTCATTTGCCGAGGAATCCGTAGATGATGCCATCTACCGGGAGTTCCTGGGAGGAAAGGGGCTGGCTACCCATCTCCTGCTCAAAAATACCAAAGCCGGGGTTAAACCCCTATCACCAGAAAACGCAGTCATTTTGGCCACCGGGCCAGCCACTGATACCAGAACCTACGGCTCGTGCCGCTACGGAGTATTTACCAAGTCACCCCTGACCGGGGTATACTGCGAGTCCTACTCCGGGGGCAGGGTGGCTGAACCGCTAAGCCGGACCGGTTATGACGCCATCATTATCACAGGGGCTTCCCAGAAGCCGGTTTACCTCGAGATTACCCACCAAAAGGTAGTATTTCACGATGCCTCACACCTCTGGGGCAAAGACACCTATGAGACTGAAGATGCCATCCGCGAGGAATTAGGGAGACGGGATGCCGGTATCGGCGTTATCGGGCCGGCCGGGGAGAACCTGGTCAAGTTTGCCCTGATTGAGAACGACCACTGGCGGTCGGCAGGTAGAGCCGGGGCGGGAGCAGTGCTGGGGGCAAAGAAGGTCAAGGGCATAGCCTTTTACGGAGATGTAAAGAGGCAGATAGCCCACCCCGAGATGCTAGATAAACTCTGGGAAGAAATGAGAGAAGCCTGTAAAGTAGACCCCGGCGCCCAGAGGTTTTACTCCGAGGGGACAGTTCAGGTGGTGACCGCAACCAACAAAGCCGGTGCCTTTCCCACCAAGTACTGGACCTCGGGGACCTTCGATAGATGGCAAAACCTGACCATGCAAAAAGCACGCGAGCAGTGCGATGTCAAGTCCCGGGCCTGCCCTAAATGTTGTATGGCGTGCGCCAAACTATTTGAGGTCACCACGGGGCGACATAAGGGACTGAGAGTCGAGGGACCCGAATATGAGACCATCGCCGTTTTCGGCGGGCTGTGCCTGATTAGCGATATTAGGGAGGTCGCCTACCTTAATGATATCTGTGACCGGCTCGGTCTGGACACGATAACCGCCGGTAATGTCGCTGCCTTTGCCATAGAGGCATCCCACCGAAAGCCAATCGGCGAGAAAATTGAATATGGCGACGTTGACGGTATTAGCCAGCTACTACATAAGATCACCCGAAGAGAGGGCATCGGGGCTATCCTGGCGGAAGGGGTACGACACGCTGCTAAAGAGTGGGGACTAGAGGACCTGGCCATTCACGTCAAAGGGCTGGAGCCACCAGGTTATGAACCCAGGGTTCTCAAGGGTATGGGGCTAACCTACGCTACCGGAGACAGAGGCGCCGACCACCTAAGAGCTACCTTCTATAAGGCAGAGCTCTCCGGAATGATAGACCCAGACCAAATCGAGGGTAAAGCGGAGATGCTTATCGACTTCGAGGACCGGCACACCCTCTTTGATGCCCTGATCCTGTGCCGCTTTTTCCGAGACATGTACCTCTGGCAGAGATTATCGCTGGTGATAGAGGCAACCACGGGAATGAAGCTGGATAAGCCCAGTCTGCAGAAACTGGCGCTAGGCATTACCAATAAGGCTAGGGAATTCAATCTGCGCGAGGGCATGACGACCGCCGACGATACTCTACCAAAAAGGTTTTTTGAAGAAAGGCTCGAGGACAGTGGTAAGGTGCTTCTGAAATCGGATTTCGATAGGATGTTGTCTGATTATTACCGGCTTAAAGGCTGGGATTAGGTCTCACCCTTAAGCAAGCATGACTAGAAAAGGAGGCAAAGAGAGCCCGTGGACATTAGACTTGACAACAAGGTTGCCATGGTGACTGGAGCCGCCAGTGGCATCGGCCTTGCCTGTGCCGAGCTTTTGGCAGGAAGTGGTGCCAAGGTAGCTCTGGTTGATAAGAATGCGGAAACCCTGCCCGGGGCAACGAAAAGGGTGCAGGCAAAGGGGGTAGCCAAAGGTTACCTTCAAGATGTGACCGTGATTCCCGCTCTTGCCCCCCTGGTCAGCCGCATAAGGGAGGAACTGGGCGAGATCGACATCCTGGTCTGCAGCGCCGGAATCAACATCCCCCAGCTGGCTCACGAAGTCACTGAGGAAGATTGGCATGCCTTAAACGACGTAAATGCCAAGGGGCTCTTCTTCTGTAATCAGGCGGTTGCTATCCAGTCAATGATACCCCGTAAGGGGGGCTCGATTATTAATATCGGTTCCCAGATGAGCCTGGTGGGGGGCTGGAAACGTGCCAATTACTGTGCCAGTAAGGGAGCTGTGGCATTGCTAAGTAAAGCCGAAGCTGTTGACTGGGCACCATACAATATCCGCATTAACGTTGTGGCGCCCACCTTCGTTCTGACCCCTTTGAGCCAGGGTATGCTGGAGGACCCGGAATTCAGAAGCTACGTAATGGATAACATTCTCTATCACCGCCTAGCCACACTGGACGACGTTGCCACCGCGGTTTGCTTCCTGGCCAGTGATGAAGCTAGCATGATTACGGGCGCCATCCTGCCGGTTGATGGCGGCTGGACAGCCAAATAGTATCACCACAGGTACGGTTGACCGATAACTAACACCTGTGGTATTACCTATGGAGAAATATGCTAGCCAAGGTAATGAGCTGCGCCATAGTCGGACTGGAAGGGGCGGTTGTCGAAGTTGAGGTCGATATCTCGCCGGGGTTACCATCGTTTACCATCGTTGTGACACAATAACTCACTGTTTAACGGTATTGAAGTATCTAGATTAGTTGATGGTGAACGCATTTGGAGCGAAGCTTGTTTCTGCCCATCAATGATGACTTTCACTTCCCATTGAGCAAGGAGCCCACGCCACGCCTGTTCAGTAAAGTGAGCAACCTCTGACTGAAACCAGCGCGAGTGTTCAGCCAAGACTTCTCTGGTTAGCCTTACCCGTCTGAGGTCAGCTAATTCTGCCTTCAAATGTCTAACTTTATCAGATAACACTACCTTGTGCTTTTCTATCCGCTCGTGCTCTATTCTTAGTTTATTCTCCGGGTAGTTGGTTATCAGATACAACCTCAGTATCTTTGTATCAACTTCATCAAGATTAGCCAATTGCGTTTCTAATTGAGTAATTTCACGTTCCAATTGGGCAGCTGACATTCCGGTATTCAAGTATTTGCTCAATGCCTCGTAGAAGAGTTCCGGATCAAGGAGAATGTGTTTTATCTCCCCGCTCACTGCTTCCCAAATAGCCTCTGCCTTAATGCTCGGCTTCCTGCATACTGGACATCGGAAATAAGGTACGCCACGAAATGCCACCCCCGTTAGCCTACGTCCGCAGGTCCCACAGAAGATGAAACCGCGAGTAGGTGTGTAATCGAATCTTACATTACGCTGGGATAATTCAATATTCTTTCGTAACCGTCTTTGAACGTCTTCAAATATTACAGATTCCAGAACGGTGTTATCATCTTCATAAACTAGAAGCGGTTCCTTCTGACATTCCCGACGTTTCTTTACGCGCCCTTCCTCCCCAACCATCTTCTCTTTGTAAGCGTAGAACTTGCCAATAAGAGCTCTATCCTTCAATATTCGCGTAAGAGTGCCAGGGCGCCATCTTAAGCCCCCTTTAGGTGCTGGGACACCTAGGGCTTCCATACGTCGGCAGCACTCCCCTAGACTTACCCCCTCTTCTATAAGCCATCTAGCCCAGTTTCTGACATGATTGGCTTTTTCCGAGTTAATGACAGCTTTCCCCGTAGCCTTGTCGTAGTCAAAACACCACCTGTGCCCACCGTTGGGAAGTCTGCCACGCTCTTTAGCCCGCTTAAGTCGGCCACCCATTGTATTAGCCTTGATAGTCTTTGCATCTTCATCAGCCTTGGCCGTTTGAAAGCTAAGCATTAGAAATTCCATGGAGCCCGTCTCGTTAGTTACCACAAGGTTTTCCCTGGCAAAACCCAATTTCAGGCCAGCCTTCCTCAATAAACCAAGATAATACGCAGCGGCATCCGCTTTCCTCGCAAATCTGTCCACCCTCGGAAATACCAACCAAGGAACCTCGAACCGTCGATCTATGGCATCGAATACCAGAGACTCGAATTCGTCTCTATCCCAGGTTGTAGAATTTTCAATTAGCTTTACTATCCTGTCAGCAACTAAATCGTGCTCTTGAAAGAACCGCTTTACCTCATCTAGCTGTATATCAAACCCGTATCCCTCAGCCAGGATATCAAGACTTTCCCGCAATACTACCAAAGCCCTTTCCACCGTTACCCTACTCCTGTACAAAGACACCAAACATTGACTATTGCATCTGTGGGTTATCGCTGCCACTTGAACTATTTGGACTATAGAACCCCAGTTTTGACATGATAACCCTGGCCTCCAGGGCCCGGTCTATTAAACGTAAGATAGCCAACACGCCGGGGACAGTAGCTAGGCCAGCTCTCCATTCACAACCTCCTGGGACATCCCCCTCTAGCTCACTCGCCACTGAATAGGCAGCAGCCCTCACTGCGTTAACTAGATACGGATTTGAATTACTAATCTCCTGGCACATGCAGTCTATTGCTCTGTCAGGAGTATCGGTCTCCTCAATGCATCTCTTAAGTAAACTGGCAAAACAGCTTATTTCCTTATCAGTCAGCACATTGAGGTTATCTTGTGTTACTTCCGGCAAATGCTCAAACATTCAATTTTCCTTATTTTCATGCTAACATCGCGCTAACAAAAAGCAAAGGTTTTTGACCACGCACAAAAATAAGAGAAACTAAATAGTTTCTCTCATTTTCAGCCTCTTTCTAAGTCTAAATTCAAATATCCAGAGTTTAGAGCATTGTATCAAAACCGCCTCACGTGCTGCACCAATGCGCATATGATTTATATGCTCATGAATAAAGGCGTTCGATCAATGGATGGCTATCTCTAGGATCTTCTTAGATTGTTAGCCCATTACAAGGAAGTTCATGGCACTAGGGACATCAGCAATATATCCCAGAAAGCGTATGATGGTTTTCTAGGGCTGGAAACCGCATGGTCAAGGGGGAGGAGGGGGGGGGAAGTATATATTTCCCTCGGTGGATTACTCCTCGGTGAGCGTCGCCTCGTAAAGTTTCACTGAAGGTGCGAGAACAGACAAATTACGCACAACGGCATAATACTTGTCGCTGTTCTGGACATGTGCGACTATGGTCTTGTTAGTGCCGGAACCCTTAGCGAGATATGCCGAAACCACTCCAAGATGCTTGTCCATGTTGTCGAATTGATTTGCGGTAAGGATGAAGCCATCCAAAGGGCTGTCTGACGACCAATGTAGCGTCAAGGTATGTCCCGCTTCTACGTATGCCCCACCTGCGGGGAAGTAGGCCCATGATCCGCCTTCTAAAATGTGACCTGGGGATGGTTGCCATTCCCAATGCCGATAGGTAGGAGTAGGTTCTGGTGTTGATTCTGGTACCCGTGTTGTTGCGGGTGGGCTGTAACTTGGTTGTGATGGGGACAGGAAACACCCGTTGAGTAGTAGCAGTCCCGAAATACATAGGCTAAGGATAGTGGCTAAAATGATTCTTTGATTCATTGCTCTCCTCCGATTTTCAAGGTTGTCGCATATTATTAAAACGCAAATAGTCGTAAAAGTAAACTATGAGATGTATATTTGCTCTCCTAATCATTCAGTTGCTAGTCTTTTCACTAAAGACCTGAGAGGATTGGATAGCAGAATGAGCTTAGGTGAACGAATCAGAAAAAGGCGCAAAATTCTAAAGATAACACAGCAGGAATTGGCCAATGCGTTAAGCATGACTCCTCAGCATATTTCAGCGATTGAGCAGGGTAAGCGCGTGCCGTCGATGGGATTCCTTGTGAAAGCTGCTGAGGAACTAGGTGTGAGTATTGATTATCTTGTGGCTGGTAAGGAAGGGGTTGTGATAGGAATAATCCCAGCGATAAAGGCTGATAAGGTGCTCCAGCCCGAGATTAAGAAGTCTTTGATAAGGATTATCGAGAGCCTTTATAAGAGCTGAGGCGTTGAAGGTATAAGTGGGGTGGTCGCTGGGAGTGGATTAGGTATAGAGTCTAACTCTCCTTGAAAGCTATTTATCTAGTAGTCGCCCGATGAGTTTGGAGTCGTCATCATGGTAGGGCAAGATGTCATCTAAGATTACGCGCAAGTCACTCAAGATCGGAAGGTCTCGCAGCGTGATCCTTCACCTAGCTGGTGTAGCCACTTCGGGGACAGGATAAAGTCAGTGACTACTCTCTAAGACGACGTACTGGTGATGTAGGAAACTCTTCCTTCAAGGCCTTAGTCACTATATCTTTGATTTCTGGGGAGAAATCTCCGCGAGACATCCATTCTAGATAGTCAGGATAATCTGCAGCTATTTCTCTTAACGATTTATCTTTATGCTTGCCGAAATTGAACACCGCTTCATCTTGAAACCACATAAATTTGCCTTCTGAATCGACAGCATTTTCCCCGACTTGATAACATAAAGCGCATAGTCCGGCTGCACTTCTGGGTCAGTCCTGATATATCTCTAGCTGGCTATCCAATATCTCGGCTGTTGCCTTTGCGTCTGCTTCCGCGCAGTGGGCGTTTACCATTTCCTTGCCGCAGTATTTTTGGTAAGCGGATTCAAGGGTACGAGGTTCGCGTATATGATATATGACTTGGCTGTCAATCAAGTATCGGTCACGGCGAGTGAACTCAATATTAGCTCTTGCGAATTCCGCTTCAAGGCAGGGTAAATCAAACTTAATGACATTGAATCCCGCAATGTCACAGTCTTCAAGGAAATCTCGAATGCTCCTTGCGTACTGGTAGAAGTATGGTTCCTCTGCGACATCGGCATCGGTTATGCCATGGATAGCCGTTGCCTCAGCTGGGATGGGTATCTGTGGATTAATCCTGTGGCTCTTGTAGTCTTCGCTACCATCTGGATAAATCTTAAGAATCGATAACTCTACTATCCTGTCTGAATAAGGGTTGAGTCCAGTTGTTTCGACATCAATGAATGCAAGTGGCCTATCGAGTCGAAGGTTCTTCATGTCATTTACTTCCAATTAGAGAAGATATTGTTACTACCTGTTGCTTTCTATTATAAACTAATATACTATTTATGCACCTATTTACTCAGAATCTATGGAGAAAGAAACATGTCTCTCAAACCTCCCAAGTATGTTAAGACAGTCCGAGACCTTATATACTGGTTATACGCCAATCTTGTTGCCAGAGCCGCAGGTTTTGATGGCAACTATGGTTTTGTCATTTCTCGCTATAAGAAACTGAAAACTGGGGAAATAGAATGGTCATCCTCCATAAGGGACCACCAGAGAGAATGGGAAAAAGGTAAGGTATGTGCATATTGTGGTGCAACTCAGAATCTCACTTTAGACCACATAATCCCACAATCCAGAGGCACCATAGACCCAAGAGTACGAAACCTCCTCGATTCACCAGATAATTGTGTATGGGCATGTAGAACGTGTAATAGCAGTAAAGGGGCCTGTGACATCTTTGAGTGGTATGGTGAAGAACGCATAGACGAGATTCCAAAACTAGTAGTTTCTAAATTCCTAAAGCTGTCTTACAAGCTTCATGAAACTCAGGGTTCTCTCAATTTGGAGGATCCGAACATAGACGGTGTTTTGGACATTTATGACTTAGGGGTCGTGATCACCCACCTATTCTCCAAACTGTCCGAGCGTAAGAAGAAAGATAAAGCTACTGAATAGTACTGCCTTCAAGACTGCACAATAGTCAGTCATGTTCAATAGAAATTAGGCACATATACATGAGACGTGAATTCATCACGCTTTTAGAAAACGTAAGAACTGAGCCATTATTGTTACTACGTGGCAATGAATAATAACTCTTCTTTTGTCTGATGGCTAAGCACATACCGATGAGGTCTTGAGTAGACTTTGACGTCCTTCTTAAGATTAGCAAATAGGTCCGCTCATCCCTAGAGGGTATGCCATCGCTTTGATAGGACAACACAATAATGTTGTCTTGGAAATGTTCTAATAGTTTTCCGAAGGAGTAAAGAATCTTACTTCTACACGTGAAACGACTGATTTCTTCAGTATCTGGAATCCTTCTAATACGTCCATGAGAAGAGCCGATTCTTGCTGGCCAACTGCCATAGTCTGACAATCCTTCTAAGAAATGGTAAAAAACTAGATAGTTGGTACCTGTGGATGCGAACCTAGAGAAATATGGTGGATCAAGATATACTAAATCTATACTTCTTGAAACTAAAATCGCCATTCTAAGTTGTCTGCCAAGTAGACATAATCCAATTTTGCTACTAATTTGCTACTAATGCTTTTCAACAGCCACATTTTCACGCCTGCCGTTGAGCA
>CAYYLM010000005.1:0-90904 GCA_964472625.1 uncultured Dehalococcoidales bacterium | reverse complement strand
CTAGGAGGGGTGTCCGAGTGGTCTATGGTGACGGTCTTGAAAACCGTTGTTCCCGTCAGGGAACCGTGGGTTCGAATCCCACCCCCTCCGCCATCAGTGTTCCTTAAGAGAAACCCCGCTCAGCAGGGGTAGACCCAGGGGATTTAGCTCGTAGCCGTTAACGTAGGGCTTAACCAGCACATAGTTCTGGCCAAACCATAATGGCAGACAGGCAGCATCGCTAACCAGCTTTTGCTCCGCCTGCTGATACAAGGCTAGACCTGCTTCCCTGTCTGGCTCCACATTGGCCCTATCAAGCAGGGCATCCACCTCTGGGTTAGAATAGCCACCATAATTATTCTCAGCGCCACTGCGGAAGAGGATATCGAGAAAATCCTGCGGGTGGGGGTAATCGGCGATCCACCCCGAAAAATACATCTCGTCTAATTCCTCATCAAGGTGATAAAGGTATCTCTCTGGCTCCAACTGCCTCACCTCCACCTCCACCCCCAGGTTCTCCCGCCACTCGTAGATAATCGCCTCAAGGTCGCTTGAGATGAGCCCGCCATAGCCAGCATCAGTAATCTTAATCGGTGGTAGGTTGGCGACATCACCATAGCTTGAGTTACTAATCAGCTCCCGGGCGAGCTCAATGTCATATTCCAACCCCACTAAATTCTCATTATAGCCCGGCATGCCCGGGGGCAGGATGCCAGCTGCCGGCTCGACCATATCCCTAAAGATTAAGGAAACCAGTTTATCCTTATTAACCGCGTGGCAGAAGGCGCGCCGAATATTCTCGTCATCAAATGGTGGCTTAGCGGTGTTAAAGCCAATATAGAAGAAGCTGAGCTCGGGGTAGACCCGCAAGTCCTGATAAAAGGGACCCCGCTCATCGGTAACCCGGTCAATATATTGGATGGAGAAACCAGTAACATCAATTTCCCCTGTCTCGTAAAGATTCATGAGCACGCCACCATATAAGTGATAAACGACCGACTCAATCTGGGCAACCTCACCATAGTAGAGCTCATTTCTCTCCAGAACCAGCGAGCTTTGTTCCTGCCACTCACTAAGCCGGAACGGACCGGTACCGTTGGGGTGGCGCCACCACTCCCCCCCTGAAGAGACATTATCCCGGTCAACCACAAAGGCAGTGGGATAGCTCATCTTAGCCAGAAAGTAAGACTTTGGGGCGTCTATGGTTACCTCAAGGGTGTAATCACCAATAACCCTGACACCGCTAATCTCCGCTGCCTCACCATTAAGCACCTCATTTACCCCGACAATATCACCCAGATAGGCAGGAGCCGTTTTCGAAGCGGTAGCCGGAGCGCAGGCCCTCTCCCAGGAATACTTGAAATCCCCGGCTTTAACCTCCCGGCCATCGTGAAATTTGACGTCTTTTCTAAGATAAAAGGTATAGGTCCGCCCATCCTCGCTCAAGTCCCACCGCTCGGCGATATCCCCTACCGGCTCCAGGTTATCATCCAGCCTGACCAAGCCACCGAATATCTGCATGATGTATTCGTGGGAGGTAGTCTCCCCGGAAACCCCCGGATCAAGGGTATGAGGGTCAACACCGTAGAGATTGAGAACTCCCTCACCTTGGGGGATAGATGCTGGCGGCGCTGGCTGAGAGCTACACTGGCAACCAGCCAGAAGCAGGCTGCACAGTAATAGTACTGAGAGAACTATGTATGGGACTTTCTTATTCATTGCCCAAACAAATCAATAATTTAATAGCTTAGATTTGCCGTTATATAAATTTTTAATACCCAGCCCCCACCAGCGCTGGCTCTAACTCCAGAACCGACGGCTCGGGCTGGGTCAGCCACTCATGCCACCGCTCATCCAAGCCGCCCATATCAAAGCCGTAAACCTTCTCCAGAGCACCATCGTAGGTAGCGCCTTCCCTGAAGGTACTCAAGAGGCTAAACATCTTGTCCTGCCCGTAACTGGTGATAAGAAACTCAACCAGGCTGTAGCTCTGGGCGTAGGAAAGAGCCGCCTCGCCAGCATAAGCTGAGAACGGGGAGGAAAGGCTCCGCACCGAAATAAGCCTATCTGTAGCAATCGCCCCGTTGAGATAATCCTGAAGCACCGGCTCCAGCGCACCCTCGCTATGCATCGCCAGACCCTCATCAAGCCAGACCGGCAGGTCACTATAGGGGTTAAGGGTCACCTGATGGATGACCAGGTGGGTTAGCTCATGGGCAATTGCCCCTTTCCCCCAATCAAGATTATCCGCGGAGATGCCAATCGCCATAATCCCGTAGCGGGTAAAGGCGACACCCCCCGTCCATTCTTGGGGATAAATCATTGAGCCCTGCAAATCCTGGGCATTAGCATAGATATAGAGCTTAACCGGTTCCTCAAGCTCAGCACCGGTATATTCTTTGAGGCTATCAAGCGCCTGCCCGACCGTAGCTAAGAGCTCCCGGGCAAAGGTCTCATCCCCCTGATACCAGTAGAGAGTTACCCGTCCCTCGGTCAGGCTCTGCCAACTATAGCGGCTGTCCTCAAAACTTACCTTAGCCGGGGTCGTTGCCACCTTATTGTTTTTGGCATCCTCCACTGTCCACCAGTACTCCACGCTAGAGCCCGGGGGAAGCCCACCGATTCTTACCATCTCCAGAGACCAGCTGGTAGTCACCGCCGGCGCTGGCTGAAATTCAACATAGGCTTCACTGGTTACCGGGGCGAAGCTCATGCGGTCAACCCGGTAGTGGAGGCGAATATCGGTAATATCAACATCACTCTCCGCCGCTAAACTAAAGCTTATGGCTAGGGGAAACACTACCTGAGCCGAGCTATCCACAACGGTAAGCTCATTCTGGGCTCTAATGAAACCAGGCCGAATTAGGGCCAGGAACAGGCAAACAACCAAGGTTACCAAGCTAGCCTTTTTAATCATGCTTCCTTACCCATAGTAGAGCGCAGATAGGCAGCGATAAACTCATCGAGCTCCCCAGCCAACACTCCGTCGCTATCGGAGGTCTGATAACCCGTGCGGTGGTCTTTGACCATGCGGTAGGGATGGAGGACATAGCTTCTAATCTGATTACCCCAGCCGGCCGCGATATGCTTCCCCTTAAGCTTAGCCCTCTCCTCAGCCCTCTTCTCTAGCTCCAGCTCCAGCAGGCGAGACTGAAGTATCTTTTGCGCAATCTCTTTATTCTGGTGCTGAGAGCGCTCACTCTGACAGGTAACTACTATCCCGCTGGGCAGGTGCGTCAGCCGGACAGCGCTGCTTGTCTTCTGCATATGCTGACCGCCGGGTCCGCTGGAACGAAATGTATCCACCCTAAGGTCATCAGGGGCTATCCGCACGTCAACATCCGCCTCCGCTTCGGGCATAACCTCAACCAGAGCAAACGAGGTATGCCGAGCATGGTCAGCATCAAAGGGGGAAAGACGAACCAGACGATGAACCCCGTGCTCCGATTTCAAATAACCGAAGACATAACTGCCACTAATCTCAATAACCGCACTCTTTATGCCCGCCTCTTCGCCGGGGGAAACATCAAGGACCTCTGCCTTATAATTACGCCGCTCCGCCCAGCGTAGGTACATTCTCATCAGCATCTCCGCCCAGTCCTGAGATTCAGTGCCGCCGGCACCAGCATGGAGGGACAGGATAGCATCTCTCTCGTCATACTCACCGCCAAGGGTTAACTCCAGTTCCAGCTCACCAAGGTCGGAGACTATCCTGTCTATCTCAGCCTGAATTTCCACTTCAAGCCGGTCGTCCTCTTCCTGCATGGCAAGCGACTGTAGCTCCGCAGTATCAGCCACCCTTTTCTCCAGCCCCCGCCACCCCTCGACCACCCTTTTCCGTTCCGCTAATCGGCGCATGATCCGCTGCGCCCTCGTCTGGTCCTGCCAGAAATCAGGCTTGGCTGACTCCCTCTCCAAGCGACTAATTTCCTTCTCTTTAGCCGTAATGTCAAAGATGCACCAGAGCCGTGGACACTCTAGTCCTTAGGTCATCTAACTTGTCTCTTAGTTCCTGCATCTTAGTCTACTTAAAGTCCCTACAATAGTCTTTCCTGGTAACCTGGTTCAGCGGTCTTAGTATCGCACGGCATTTTCAGATTACCGCCGGCAGCCAGATGGGCCAGACGAGCCGGCTCCGGTAAGCGATATCCCCGACAACATTTTAGCACCCAATAGATAGCCGACTCAAGGCAGATCCTATGCCCGATAGAAATATAGACCGGATTCACACCGAGCTTGGTACGTAAAGCGGCGCCGATAACCTCCTCCCCATCCCGTATCTCGGCATAGCTTCCCGGCTCCCTACCGGGCACCTCATGCTGGCCGCAGAGTAATGACTTAGCACAACCAATGGTTGGTGTGTCCAGGAACAGCCCCAGGTGAGAGGCAAGCCCCATCCGTCTGGGATGCGCAATCCCCTGTCCATCGACCAGGATAAGGTCAGGCACCAGGGTAAGCTCCTGGCAGGCTGCTAGTATCAGGGGTGATTCCCGGAAGGATAACAGGCCGGGTATGTAGGGGAAATCGAGCCTGCCGCCGATTACTTCTACCTCCACCACCCTAAGTTCCGGGTACTGTAAGATAACCACCGCCCCGGTAGCCTGCCCCACTTCTCTCTTCACCGATATATCCACACCGGCGATAAAGTGGAGACTTTCGACCTCGCCACTTCGGGACACCTTTTCTGCCAGGCTTCGCTGTATGTCTTTAGCCTCGCTGATGCTTACCTGCCAGCTATGCAGTCTTGCCACATTCACCCTTTGATTATAGACATTTATCGACCTCGATGACAATCTAAAAGGCTATGCTATTGACAGTTAACAACTAATAGCTCATAATAAACACAATGCGCAGCAACTAGAAAGGTTACCGAGAATTGGTAAAGATTAGATTACGACGAGTTGGTGCCAAAAAGAAACCGTGCTACCGGGTGATGGTGACCGATGTGCGTGCCCCCCGCGACGGGGTGTTTATTGATAACATCGGGCACTATAATCCGCTGACCGACCCCGAGACGGTAGTTATTAACGAAGAAAAGGCCTTGCACTGGCTGAGTCAGGGGGCACAGCCAACAGCTACTGCCTCTAGACTGTTGTCAAAAACAGGCATCATGGAAAAGTTCAAAAAAACCAAGGAGAAAACATGAAAGAACTAATAGAATACATCGCTAAGTCAATTGTTAATTCGCCTGACGACGTAGTAGTTACCGAGGAAAGCGACGAAGAAGGCACCAAGTTTACCCTGCAGGTCGCTGATGAGGATAAGGGGAGAGTTATCGGTAAGCAAGGTCGGATAGCAGCCGCCATTCGCACCCTGATCAGGGTAAAAGCCGCTAAAGCCGGCACCAGAGCCACCCTTGAGATCCTCTAAAACTATAAAGTGGCCGTACTTTTACAGCCAAACTCTTGGTTACCCAGAAACCTGAAGAGGAAAAACCCCTCTCTAATTCTGTTGTTTTCATCTTCCCGAGAGAGGGGATTTTCAGTAGCTCTTTAATGACGGCTATATTTAGACCTCACAGTAGTTGCTCTAGAATCCCACCAATAAAAAAGCCTCGCAGCCAAGAACTGCGAGGCTCTTACCTTACCGATGGAATAATGATGCTACTTAGGACTTACGCTTATCAAAGTCGTCTAAATCAAGGGTATTAATAAAATCGTAAAAGGCCGACAGCTTCTTCTTTTCTTCTTCACTAAGCTCCTTACCCTTGCCCTCAGCTTTGCCTGCCTCTGCTTCTCCTATTGGTTTACCCGTCTCCTTGTCCAAGAAAATACCGGCCTTATCTAAAACCGATTCCTCGGCGTAGATAGGTACCTCCGCCCTCACCGCCAGTGCCAGAGCATCGCTTGGGCGAGAGTCAACTTCGACCACTCCCCCATCGACGTTAAGCAGAATCCGAGCGTAGAAAGTATCATTCTTCAGGTCGCTGACTATGATAGAGTTAACCGTAGCCCCCAAGATATCGACCACCGATTGTAGTAAGTCATGAGTTAGTGGCCTCGGTACCGACACATCCTGCAGCTTTACCGCAATGGCATCAGCCTCAGCCGCCCCAATCCAGATAGGTAGATAGCGCTCCGTACCCTTCTCCTTTAGAATCACCACCCGTTGATAATTCATCAGGCTAACCCGGATACTGTCAATTGTCATCTCTATCATAGCCACACCTCCCCCTCTCGGATAATCTAATTCTACCCATCATTGTTCACTACTGTCAACTGGAAACGATAAGCAGGCCCAAATAATAGCTTAAGATGAGCCCCCGTGGTTTATGGTATAATTATATACTAAACAAAGCCAAGACCAAAAAGCCAAACAAGAAAGGAGTCCCCTCTTATTATGCGTGAAGGTCAGAAAGCTATTGTCTGGTTTGATGAGGTCACCAAAAAGGATATCCCCACTGTTGGGGGGAAGGGGGCTAACCTCGGCGAGTTAACTAATGCTGGCATACCAGTTCCCCCTGGTTTCATTGTAACCGCCACTGCCTATTTTGATTTCCTGAAGCAGACAAAAATCACGGATAAGATTCGCCAACTACTAAAGTCGGCAGACGTTAATAATAGTAAACAGCTTCAGCAGACTGCCCGCGAGGTACAACAGGTGATCCTCGCCGCTAAGCTGCCGCCGGGATTAGCCACCGAAATCCGGGAAGCCTATAAAAAATTGGGCCGGGGGCGGGTGGCGGTGCGCTCTTCAGCTACTGCCGAAGACCTGCCCGAAGCCTCGTTTGCCGGCCAGCAACGTACCTTCCTTAACCTGCGAGAGGAAGAGGAGGTTATCGCTGCGGTTCACGGATGCTGGGCATCCCTCTTTGAGGCTCGCGCCATCTTCTACCGAGCCCAGCAAGGCTTCGACCACTTTAAGGTTGGCATCGCCGTCCCAGTGCAAAAAATGGTGCAGTCAGAATCCTCCGGGGTTATGTTTACCATTGAACCGGTGACTAGTGACCAAAGCAAGATTGTTATTGAAGCCATCTACGGTCTGGGTGAAGCCATCGTCTCGGGGGAGGTAAACCCTGACCTCTACGTCATTGACAAAGAAAGGTTAATCATCAGCTCCAAAAAATTGAGCCGCCAGGAGCGCAAACTGATCATAAACCCCAAAGCCGATGACAAGGAGACCAATGCCTGGGTACCGGTACCCGACTCGGAACAAACCGAGCAGAAACTGTCTGATACCGACATTGCCAAGCTGGCCTGGATAGGGAAACAGATAGAATACCACTATGGTTTCCCCCAAGATATTGAGTGGGCTAGGGAAGACAGGAAAATCTTTATCCTGCAAACCCGCCCCGTGACTACAATCAAAGAAACCACCGCAGTCGAACCAGAAATCAAAGCCCCGGTACTCCTTTCTGGGGTAGCCGCCAGTCCCGGTATTGCCTCAGGCCCAGTGAAGATGATACCAGATGCCTCCCAAATCGATCGGGTGTACGATGGTGACATTCTGGTTACGGAAATGACCACCCCCGACTTCGTACCAGCTATGAAGAGAGCTGCGGCCATTGTCACCAATCGCGGGGGCCGAACCGCCCACGCTGCCATCGTCAGCCGAGAGCTAGGCATTCCCTGTGTCGTCGGTGTCGAAGAGGCAACCACCACCCTGAGTGACGGGCAGGTAATAACGGTTGATGGCTCACACGGTAACATCTACGAAGGGAAGGTAACCAGACGAATAAAAACTGCTTCTGTGTCCACTATCTTCCAGGAAGCGATTAAGACCAGGACCAAGGTCTACGTAAATCTAGCGCAACCAGAACTGGCCGACAGGGTAGCCACCCACAATGTAGATGGGGTCGGCCTGCTCCGGGCTGAATTCATGGTGGCTCACATCGGCGAGCACCCTAATTACATGCTTAGCCAGAACCGGGGTAATGAGTTTACTGATAAGCTTGCCGCGGGCATCACCACCTTTGCCCATGCCTTTCATCCCCGCCCGGTGGTCTACCGGACCAACGATTTTAAGACCAACGAGTACCGGGCGCTTAACGGCGGTGAGAATTATGAGGAGCTTGAGGAGAACCCCATGCTGGGCTACCGGGGAGCCTCCCGCTATATCAAGGACATTGATGTCTTCAAACTGGAACTGGCCGCCATCAAGAAGGTAAGGCTGAATTATCCCAATTTATGGGTCATGATTCCCTTTGTCAGAACCGTTAAGGAGCTTGAGGCAACGGTAAAAATTATGGCATCAGAGGGACTAGAAAGGTCAGAAGATTTCAAGATCTGGATGATGGTTGAGATACCATCTAATATCTTCCTTCTGGAGAAGTTCCTCGAAGTTGGCATTGATGGCATATCCATCGGCTCAAACGACCTGACCCAGCTTATCCTGGGAGTTGACAGAGATAATGCCACCCTCGCCCAGGAATTCGATGAGCGAGACGAAGCGGTACTTATAGCGCTGGAAACGGCGATTAAGGTAGCCAAGAGGATGGGGGTTACCTCCTCTATCTGTGGTCAGGCACCCTCAGTATATCCCGAACTCACGGAAAAACTGGTGGAGTGGGGCATTACCTCAGTGTCGGTAAGCCCGGATATGATCGGCCCCACCCGAGAGATAATTGCTAAGGTAGAGACGAAACTGAAGCTCTATGATTAGCCAGTTTAATATTCGCCAGATGATTGAAGAAAGAGAGGAAGGCCTATCTCCTTACGCTGCCAAAAGCAAGCTATCACAGGGCCGCATGAGGCCAGAAGAACCCTGCCCGATACGCACTTCTTTTCAGCGTGACCGGGACCGCATTATCCACTCCAAAGCCTTCCGCCGCCTCAAGCACAAGACACAGGTGTTCATCGCCCCGCTGGGTGACCACTATGTTACCCGACTCACTCATACCCTGGAGGTTTCCCAGATAGCCCGCACCGTAGCCCGTGCTTTAAACCTCAATGAGGACCTGACGGAGGCTATCGCCCTCGGTCACGACCTGGGACACACTCCCTTCGGACATGTGGGCGAGGATGTGCTCGATGAACTCTACTCACCAGGGTTCCGACATAATGAGCAAAGCCTGCGCGTGGTTGACCGGCTGGAAAATGACGGGCACGGACTCAACCTTACCTGGGAAGTAAGGGACGGCATCCTGAATCACTCGAAAACCAAGCTGGAGACCCTGGGGGAGGACTGGGGAAAGGTAGCCACCTTAGAGGGTGAAGTGTGTAAAATCGCCGACTTAGTCGCCTACATTAACCACGACATCGGTGATGCGGTACGGGCCGAAATCATTGCCGAGGGGGAGCTACCACTTGCCGCCATCAAGGTCTTGGGCCTAACCCACTCACAACGCATCAATACCATGGTCAGCGACATCATCGACTCCTCGTGGGCAGCCACGGGTCTGGTTAATACTCAAGAAAACCCAACCATCGGCATGAGCCCAGAAGTGCTGAAAGCGACCGATACTCTACGTAAATTCCTGTTTGAGCGGGTATACGACATACGCTCCGCCCAGGAGGAATCGGAGCGGGCCAGAGAGGTGGTGCGCCTCCTATATCAATACTTTAAGGAGCACGAAGATAAAATGCCGCCGGAGTACTACCTCTCCAGTGACGAGACGGAGCGGAGGGTGGTCGACTATATTGCCGGTATGACCGACCAATACGCTCTCAGGATAGCGGGTGAGCTGTCGCTGGTTAAGGGTAAAGGTCACCATGAGCGCTATTGACGAAGTAAAGCAGAAAACAGACATTGTCGAGGTCATCGGCCAGTATGTCTCGCTAAGTAAATCGGGGCGAACCTTTAGAGGGTTGTGTCCCTTCCACAGCGAGAAGCACCCCTCCTTCTTCGTCTACCCCGAGCAGGGGAGCTGGCACTGCTTCGGTGCCTGCAACACCGGCGGTGATGCCTTCTCCTTCATTATGAAAAAGGAGAATATCGACTTTGGCGAGGCACTCCGTCTGCTAGCGGAGAGAGCCGGAGTCAGCCTGCCCTCGCGTGCTGAGCCAAGCGGTAGGAGGGACGAGAAGGAACGGCTATACCAAATCAATGAAGCTGCCACCCAGTATTTCCACCAACTGTTACTTAACTCCAAAGAGGCCGAAAAAGCACGAAATTATGTGGCTAAGCGGGGACTGTCACTAGAGACCATCACTAAATTCAAGCTGGGCTACAGCTTAAATAGCTGGGAGGCACTGAAGCAGCACCTTGAGGATATCGGCTACACCAAAGATGAACTGATGACCGCCGGCTTAATAATAGAGGGAGAGAACGGGATAGCCCACGACCGCTTTCGCAACCGGCTTATGTTCCCGTTATGCGACGTTAGGGGGCACGTCACCGGTTTTGGGGCTAGGGTACTCGACGAATCGCTGCCGAAATACATTAACTCGCCGCAGACCCCCGTCTTTGATAAGAGCGGCACCCTCTATGGGATAAACCTGGCCGCCCCAGCTATAAGAGAACAGGATATGGTGGTCATCGTAGAGGGCTACCTGGACGTTATCACTACCCACCAGAACGGCTTCAGTAATGTGATTGCCTCTATGGGCACTGCCGTCACCGAGAAACAGATAAATACCCTAAAGAGACTGACTAAGAATGTAATCCTAGCCCTGGATGCTGACGAGGCTGGCGAGGAAGCCATGCTGCGCTGCGTCGGCTACGAAAACATCCTTGTTACTGAGATGAAGGTTATCACCCTGCCTAAAGGTAAAGACCCCGATGACGTCATCAGGGAAGACCCGACGATGTGGCAACACCTGATAGAACAGGCGCGCCCGGTAGTTGACTACACCTTTGATATGATTACTGCCGAGCTCGACATGACTCAGGCTAAGGACAAGACTGTAGCCACCGGCAAATTACTACCCATTATCGCCGCGATAAAGGAGCCAATACGCCAAGCTCATTATCTACAGAAGCTGGCTCGCCTGGTCAAGGTAACCGAGCGCCGACTAGAAGCGGAGTTAGCCAGGATAAAGCCAAGCCCAAGTCGGCGCTGGGGTGCAGAGCCAAAACAGGAAACCACCAGCCAGGCACTACATCCCATGATGTCCCGCCCGATTGAGGAGTATTGCCTCGCCCTCCTCCTCCAGTATCCGGAACTCAAGAGATACCAACCGCAGCCATCACCCGAGTACTTCGAGAACAGCGAAAACCGCGAAATCTTCACCAGCTGGCACCAAGCCAGCGACCTACCTGCGCTGAAGGCCAGTCTTGACCCCGCGCTCCGGGAGTACCTTGATTATCTTCTGGACTATCTGAAGAAGAAGGAGGTGCCGACTAACCAGATTGAGCGGAGGTATGCCGACTGCGTTCTCAACCTGAGAAAGAAATACCTGCAGAGTCTAGAGGTAAGGAGGGCAGAGATATTTGCCCTTGAGGTGGAACTGGGAGGCGCCGGCGCTGACTTGACCAAACTGAAAGCAGAGGGCATAGAACCCAGCACTCAACTGCTGGAGGTATTTAGGCAAACGAGGCGTAAAGCCAAGGAGCCAAGAAATGAAACTGGACAACTCTGAAGAGTCCCCGGAATTCTCACCCGAAAATCATAATAATGATGATGAAGAGGAAGAAGAACTAACCACCTCGGAGAAGGTGAGCAGTGAACTCCGTGGCACGAACAACTCCGGGCTGGCAATACCGCTACCACAGCTGGAGGAACACGAGATAGCCGATGACCCGGTTCGCATCTACCTTCACGAAATCGGTAGGGTGTCCCTCCTCACTGCCAAGGATGAGCAGTTTCTATCTCGAAAGATCGCGGAGGGTAAACGTATCGACGAAATCAAGCAAGATTACTTCCAGAGATATTTAAGACACCCATCGGCAACCGAGGTCATACTCACCTTGCTCGAGGAGATAGCACAGAATGCCACTACCATCCAACTCCTGCTGGAACAGCTTGATTTGCCACCCGACACCGGCTTTAAGGAACTGATCTCCAACGCTGAACTGCGTGACAGCATTGATGGTGAAATAATCCAACCACTGCTCCAGACTATTGCCTACCAGACAGGCAGTGCGGTACCGGAAATAGAACAACTTCTTATCAATTTTTCTTTAAATAGCAGCCTCATCCCTGAGGAAGTCCTTGATGCCATCGGGGATAGAGTTTGCCTCGCCGACCTGGAGAAAAGGGTAGCCAGCGATGATTTTCGCAGCTCCATGGAGGGTTATGAGACGCAGCTTCATACCCATCTGAACAGAATAGAGCGTGAGGCAGAAGCCTCCGAAGACCACCTTATTAAAGCCAACCTACGTTTGGTGGTCAGCGTAGCCAAGAAGCATGTCGGTCGGGGCATGTCACTACTCGACCTCATTCAAGAAGGAAACATCGGGCTAATCAAAGCAGTGGAGAAATTCGACTACCGCCGGGGGTATAAATTCAGTACCTATGCCACGTGGTGGATTCGCCAAGCGATTACTCGAGCTATTGCTGACCAAGCCCGCACCATTCGTGTCCCGGTTCACATGATTGAGACCATCAACAAGCTGTTAAGAATAAGCCGCCGCCTAGCCCAAGAGCGGGGACGAGAGCCTACCCCCAAAGAAATCGGTGAGGAGATGGCTACCCCCCCAGAAAAGGTAAGAGAGATAATCAAGGTAGCTCAACTACCCATATCGCTAGAGTCACCCATAGGTGAGGAGGAGGACAGCCACCTCGGCGACTTCATTGAGGACCGTAATGCTCTGCCACCCCCCGACGCTGCCTCCCGGCAGCTACTCAAGGAGCAAATCGATGATGTGCTATCCACCCTCACGCCCCGCGAGCAGCGGGTACTGCAACTCAGATTTGGGCTCGAGGATGGGCGAAGCCGCACCCTTGAGGAAGTGGGCAAGGAGTTTAATGTCACCCGGGAGCGAATCCGCCAGATCGAAGCTAAGGCGCTCCGCAAACTGCGCCATCCCAGCCGCAGCCGCAGATTGAAGGATTACCTAGAGTGATAACTCTCCGCTCGTAGTATGGATGCGGAAGTCAGACCCTATGGGGGAGCTTGCTAGCTACCCCGTCCCCACGCTCACTCTGTTTTGTAATCCCAAAATTAAAACCGCTATAATAGAAAAACCAAGAAAGACGCTGGCGAGGCTTAAAGAAAACAATCGGCTACCTTCAGCGCTATTACTAGGTTACATCAATGCTCGTGACACCAAAAATGTGAGACTAAGAGGAGAAGACTATGGAGATCAAGAAGGTAGGCGTAATTGGTTGTGGCACCATGGGTAGCGGCATTACTCAGGTGTGCGCCCAATCGGGCTACCAGGTGATGGTCGCGGAAATAAATGATGAGCTTTTAAATAAAGGGCTGTCACTAATTAACTCGGTACTAACCAGAAGGGTAGCCAAGGGCGCGTTTTCCCAGCAGGAGATGGAGGCTATCCTTAGCCGCATCAAGGGCACGACCAATACCAAGGACCTTGGTGACCGCGACCTAGTCATAGAAGCCGCTAACGAGAACCTAGAGTTAAAGAAGCAGATATTTGCCGAGATGGACAAGGTATGTCCCAAGCATGCTCTCCTGGCAACCAATACCTCCTGCCTATCAGTGACTGACATGGCCATAGCCTCCCGCCGACCAGACAAGGTGGTGGGGCTTCACTTCTGGAACCCGGCACCAATGATGAAACTACTCGAAATTGTCAAGACCATCGTCATCAGTCCGGAAACTCTGGAAACTAGCCGACGCTTCGCAGAATCCCTAGGAAAGACGGTCATCATCGTCCAAGACCTTCCGGGTTTCATTGGCAACCGCCTGCTGGTGCCTTACCTGCTCGACGCTATCCGCATGCTGGAAGCCGGTATCGCCACCAGAGAGGACATTGACACCGCTGTAAAGCTGGGATTAAATAACCCGATAGGACCACTGGCACTATCTGATTTTATCGGGCTTGATGTCCTGCTTCTAATAACCAATGCCATGTACCAAGAACTCAAGGATTCACGGTTTATTCCCCCAGTTCTGCTCAAGAAGCTGGTTACCACCGGTAAGCTGGGACGCAAGACAGGTCAGGGATTCTACGAATATAAATAAAGGGATAAATCCGAAGGAATAAATATTCGAGTCATGGCTAGAGTATCCCTCAGCCGTTTAAGCCCTGTCTCTAGTAAAAGGGGGAAGGAGTTTTAGTTGTGTCCGAAAAGGTTGGCTTCATTGGCCTCGGCATCATGGGGATGCCCATGGCCCGTAACCTGCTCAAGGCCGGCTTTGAGGTCGTCGCCTATAACCGCACGGCGTCCAAGGCAGAAGCCATAGCCAAAGAAGGGGCTCGGAAGGCAAGCTCACCGAAAGAACTGGCTATGGAGTGCCCGGTAGTCATTACCATAGTCTCCGATACGAAAGATGTAGCAGCGGTGATTCTGGGTAAGGATGGCGTTATCGAGGGCGCTAGACCCGGCTCGGTGGTCATTGACATGAGTACCATCTCCCCCAAGGCAACCCGGGAGATTGCCGCCCGTCTTAAGGAAAAGGGGGTCAGCATGCTGGACGCCCCGGTGAGTGGGGGAGACGTCGGTGCCGTCAAGGCGACCTTAGCCATCATGGTCGGTGGTGACGGCGAAGTATTTCAGCGCTGCCGACCTATCTTTGGGGTGCTGGGGAAGAACATCGTCCACGTCGGTGGTAACGGCATGGGGCAGACAGTAAAACTGATGAACCAGATCCTGGTGGTGGGCACTCTCAATGCAGTGGTTGAGGCACTAGTATTCGCCCAGAAGTCAGGAGCCGACCTAGAGAAAGCCATTGACGCCGTCAAGGGTGGCGCCGCCGACTCATGGCAGCTGGCTAATCTGGGCCCACGCATTATCAAAAGGGATTTCAGCCCTGGATTCATGGTCGACCTGGTGCAGAAAGACCTGAGACTGGTTATGGAAGCCGCCGCCGAGATGAAGCTACCCCTGCCGGTAACGAGCTTCGTAAACCAGCTTTATTATTCGCTTCAAGACTCCAGTGAGGGCGGAAGCGGCACTCAGGTCCTGGTTAAGGCTCTGGAGCGCCTCGCTGGTGTCGAGGTCAGGCAACCAGGATAAAAGAGACGCCGCTAAGGGCAAATAGTGTTGTAATGTCAGACGAGGCAGATGACAGCTTATAACGTTGATTTTGTGCCGATCGGTCGCCGAGGGGAGTGCCGGGTGGGCAAGTCTCTGCTAACCTGTGCTCGCCAAGTAGGTGCCGACATCGTAAGCCTATGCGCCGGTAGAGGGACCTGCCATGCCTGCAGGGTAAAAGTCCTAGACGGTACGGTTTCAGAAGCCACCGCTATTGAGCGGGAGGTCTTTTCACCTCAAGAACTGGCGGCTGGCTGGCGCCTCGCCTGTCAAACCTACCCCACCAGTAATGTCAGGGTGAGTGTGCCTACCGAGTCGATGACCACCCCCCAACGCACCCAGGTAGAAGGACTGGAGATAGCAGTCCCACCGGAGCCGGTAGTCACCGCCTATCGAGTGAAACTAACCGCCCCGTCGCTATCAGACCTGCGAGGAGATGGCGAGCGCCTGCTAGCGACGCTGAACCAGCAGCACCAGCTAGCCTGCCGCACTATTGACATCGATGTCCGGCGGCAGCTTTCGACACAGCTCCGTTCTTGGGAGTGGCAGTGTCAGGTTACGGTTCGCGACGACGAGGTAGTAGCCATTGGCCCCTGGCCAAGCCATAAGCTAGGGCTAGCGATAGATCTGGGCACCACCAAGATTGCCGGCTACCTAGTTGACCTGAGCCAGGGTCGGATTCTGGCGGCTCAAGGCATGATGAACCCCCAGATAGGCTACGGCGAGGACGTCGTCAGCCGTATTACCCACGCTTTAAGCTCAGCGACTGAAGGGAGGCGACTGCAAAGGCTAGCCGCTAAGGCTATTAACCAGCTAGCCAGCAAGCTATGCGCCCAAGTTGAGGCTAGAGTGGCTGAAATCACGGACGTCGTAATCGTCGGTAACACCGCCATGCACCACCTATTACTGGGTCTGCCGCTAACCCAACTTGCCCGCTCTCCCTTCGTGCCCGCCGCTAGCCAGGCAATAGACTTAAAGGCCCGTGACCTGGGACTCAAGATGGCTCCCGGCGCCTACGCTCACCTACTACCCAACATCGCCGGATTTGTTGGCGCTGACCACGTGGCTATGCTGCTGGCCACCGCAGCTTGGCAGGCTGAGGGCATACTACTCGCCATAGACATCGGAACCAATACCGAGGTCTCCCTAATCGATGGCGGCCAGATAAGCAGCGTTTCCTGTGCCTCCGGCCCTGCCTTCGAGGGTGGTCACATCAAGGACGGAATGCGGGCGGCCCGCGGGGCTATCGAGCGGCTACGCATTGCTGGTGACGACATCCAGTATCAGACCATTGAGGGGGCACCACCGGTGGGTCTCTGCGGCTCAGGTATTCTGGACGCTATTGCCCAACTTCACCTGGCTGGCATCATCGCTGAAGACGGCCACATGATGGATAACCACCCCCGCCTGCGCCACCGCCAGAAGCAACGCGAGTTCGTCCTGGTCAGTGAGAAGGAAAGGGGAGGCAAGCCAGCTATCGTCATCACCCAGCAGGACGTGCGCCAGTTACAGCTGGCTAAGGCCGCCATCCGCACCGGCATTCAGGTACTGTTAGAGGCTAACCAGCGCACCGAAGCGGAAATCACCCGGGTAATAATCGCCGGTGCCTTCGGTAGTTACATCGATGTGGCCAGCGCCATAACTATTGGTCTGCTGCCCTCGCTGCCTCTGGGCCACTTCCGGCAGGTAGGCAATGCGGCCGGTATGGGTGCCAAGCTGGCTCTTATTTCCCACCAGCAGCGAGCTAGTGCTCAAGCTGTGGCTGCTAGAGTCAACTATATTGAACTAGCCAGCGCCCCTGATTTCAGGCACACCTTCATCCAGGCAAGCTCCTTAGGGGAATACCGACTGGCACACGGGAAGAGAAAGGGGATTGGCTAATGGAAACTAGGGTTTCAAGTGCCACCAGGGAGGTAATCATTGGTCACGGCCACCCCACCGTACTTATTGGGGAACGGATTAACCCTACGGGTAAGAAAAGGATGTCTGAAGCCCTCAGGGCCGGCGATCTGGAGATTGTCCGTGAGGAGGCCCTATCTCAGGTTCAAGCCGGGGCGGACATCATCGATATTAATGTCGCTAGTGTCGGGATTGACGAGGTAAGCCGGCTCCCCCAAGCAGTGCAACTGGTAATGGAAACAGTCGAGGTACCACTATGCCTTGATAGCCCCAATCCTGAGGCCCTGGAAGCAGCCCTTAAGGTCTACCAGGGTAAGCCGCTCATTAACTCGGTAACCGGTGAAGAGCACTCCCTAAAGAAGGTTTTGCCCCTGGTCAAGGAATACGGGGCGGCGGTTATCGGTCTCGCGCAGGACGAACAGGGCGTCCCCAAAGACGCTGAGCGACGACTTGCCATCGCCCGCAAGATTATCGAGCGTGCCGGGGCGGTGGGCATCCCCCCCGAGGACATTATCATTGATTGCCTGGCTCTGGCGGTGGCAGCCGACCCCGGGTCGGGCTTGGTCACCCTGGAAACAATAGGGCGTATTAAGGCTGAACTGGGCGTAAACCTGACACTGGGCGTAAGTAACATCTCCTTCGGCTTACCTGACCGCAATCTGCTCAATAGCAACTTGGTGGCCATGGCTATTGCCACCGGCGTAACCTGCCTCATTGTGGACGTAGCCAAAGTGCGCCCGGCGGTTTTAGCCGCTGACCTTCTCCTTAACCAAGACGCCTATGCCCGGCGTTACATCGGAGCCTACCGGGAGCGTCAGCAAAGGCCGTGACAGCTACTTACTGGTTTATAAATAATGAATCTATATAGTTATCAGGCCGATAATCCAGGTTTCAACGTTAAGCTAGCCAAGGAAAATCGTAGCTGGCAGCGTTATACGGTTAGTTTTCCTACGGCCCACCCCACCCACTATGAGAAAAGTAACACCGTCTGGGGCGAATACTTCAGACCCAAAACTGGCCGTAAGCTGCCTCTAGCGATTCTAATTCACGGGCTGGGTGACCGGAGCGTAATTCCCTTAAAACTCCTGGCCCGGTCTCTGGTGAGAAGGGGAATAGCCTGCTTTATCCTGTACCTGGTGCTGCACTCCAGCCGTATGCCCCCCAGCGGACCGAGCCGCCTCAGCTCAGATGAGTGGTTTGAGAACTACCGAATCTCCGTAATTGATGTGCGCCAGGTAATCGACTGGGCCGAGACCAGAGCCGAGCTAAATAAAGAGCAGATTGGGGTCATCGGGATAAGCTTCGGCGGCTTCATCTCAGCAATCGCCATGGGGATAGATAGCCGGATTAGAGCCGGGGTGCTGGTAGCTAGCGGAGGCAATCTGGAAAAGATTGCCTTTATGAGTAAGACCCTACCCAAAAGGTGGGGATTTAGGCACACTAAAGCGGAATTCACCACCCAACAGCACCGCTACTCCCGATACCTCAATGAAGTAGCCGAGAAGGGGATTGAGACGGTCAACCCGCCGGAGAGAGGTTTTCTCATTGACGCTATGACCTACGCTCACCTGCTCCGTAACCGCCCCCTGCTACTGATAAACGCCCGCTGGGATGAGGTCATTCCCCGAGAGGCAACGCTTGACTTCTGGAAGGCAAGTGGCAAGCCAGCTATCTCTTGGTTCCCCGGTGGCCATGCCACTATCTGGCTGTGGTACCCGTTACTTAAGCGAAAAATCCTCCACTTTCTTAAGTCCACCTTCGGGCTGTAGTCAAGACGCATAAGTAACCAAGACAGGGTTACTTGCCGCCTCTAGCCAACTACGACTATAATATGAGGGAATAAACTAGGGAGAACAGGTGATTAGATGAAACAGTATGGACTGGAGAATATTCGTAACGTCGTTTTGCTATCTCATTGTGGTGCCGGCAAGACATCACTAGCTGAGGCAGCGCTGTTTACGGCTGGCGCCACCACCCGACTGGGTAGGGT
Source organism: uncultured Dehalococcoidales bacterium (assembly GCA_964472625.1). Classification (GTDB taxonomy): domain Bacteria; phylum Chloroflexota; class Dehalococcoidia; order Dehalococcoidales; family UBA5760; genus UBA5760. Next base: position 72,053 of record CAYYLM010000005.1, on the reverse strand, counting down.
CGATGACGGGACGACGGTCTCAGATTATGACCCTGATGAGATAAAGCGCAAGATTAGTCTTAACCTGACCATACTCCCCGCCGAGTGGCAGGATGTCAAGATAAACCTGCTTGATACCCCGGGCTATGCCGACTTTGTCGGCGAAGTCAAAGCTGCCATCCGGGTCAGCGAGGCAGCGGTAATTACGGTCTGTGCCGCCTCCGGCGTTGAGGTCGGCACGGAGCAGGTCTGGGGATACAGTGAGGCGGCAAGCCTAGCCAAGCTCATCCTCGTTAATAAAATGGATCGCGAGAATGCCGACTTTTTCCAAACGGTAAAGCAGATTCAGGCAAAATTCGGTTCTAAATGTACCCCCATCCAGCTACCCATCGGTGCTCAGCACGATTTTCAAGGCATAGTGGACCTTATCACCCTGAAAAGCTATACCGGCGCCCCACCTAAAGAGGGGGAGATACCTTCTTCGCTACAGACCGAGGTCAACTCCTTTCGGGAGAAACTGATTGAGGCCATCGCTGAGACTAGTGATGAGCTGATTGAGAAATACCTCGGTGGTGAGGAACTCAGCCTTGAGGAGCTAACTAATGGCCTACGTGAGGGGGTGGTGAGCCGGCGGATTGTACCTATCCTCGCCGGTTCGGCAACCCAGAATATAGGCATTAAGCCGCTGCTCGACACGATACATCACTACCTACCCTCACCCAAAGAGCCGGACGTAATCCTTCTCGCTGAGAAAGGTGAGCCGAGGATTAAGCCAAACCCTGACGGTCCCCTGGCTGCCCTGGTGTTCAAGACCAGCGCCGACCCGTATGTCGGCAAGCTCACCTACTTTCGGGTCTACAGCGGCACCATTGAGAGCAATTCCCAGGTATGGAACACAACGCGCGGGGAGCAGGAGCGCCTCGGTCAGCTCTTCATCCTGAGGGGTAAGAATCAGGAACCGGTAGCCCGGCTTAGCGCCGGGGACATCGGCGGGGTCGCCAAATTAAGCCTGACCAACACCGGAGATACTCTGGGCACTCGCGATAAGCCGCTGAAAGTCGCCCCAGCCCAATTCCCGGAGCCGGCCTTCGGCGAGGCAGTACACCCCAAGACCAAGGCTGACGTAGACAAGCTGGGGGTAGCCCTCTCCCGTATAATTGAGGAAGACCCCACTCTCCGGATTCACCGAGAGGCAGATACTAATGAAACTATTCTATCTGGCCTCGGTGAGACTCAACTGGAGGTAGCCGCCGATAAGATGCAGCGTAAATTCGGGGTCAATGTCGAGCTCAAGACCCCCAAGGTTCCCTATAAAGAGACCATCACCGTACCGGCCAAAGCCGAATATAAGCACAAGAAACAGACCGGAGGTCATGGTCAGTACGGGCACGTCTTTCTGGAGCTAGAGCCCTTGCCCCGCGGTAGTGGTCACGAGTTTATTGACCGGATAGTGGGCGGCACCATCCCCAAGAACTATATTCCGTCGGTCGAGAAGGGGGTTAAGGAAGCCGCCGGTGAGGGCACACTAGCCCGCTACCCGGTGGTAGACATTAGAACCACCCTTTACGACGGTAGCTTTCACCCGGTTGATTCCTCAGACATCTGCTTCAAGATTGCTGGCGCCGGGGCACTGAAGAGGGGTCTAGCCGGGGGGCAACCAATCCTCCTAGAACCGATAATGAACCTCCGGGTAAGGGTTCCTGAGGACTTCACAGGTGATATTATCGGCGACTTAAACGCCAAAAGGGCCCGGGTGCTGGGCATGAACCCGGAGAATGGGATGAATGCTATTGAAGCCCAGGTGCCGCAGGCTGAGATTCTGCGCTACGCAATTGACCTGAAGTCAATAACCCAGGGGCGGGGCAGCTTCAGTGCCGAATTTAGCCACTACGAGGAGACGCCACCTCAAATCAGCCAGCGCATCATCGCCGAAAGGCAGGCCGAAAAGGAGGGCTAAACGACTACCCCACGCCCATACTCCACCTAGTTAGCTTCGGTAACGATGCCTAATACTCAGCGCTAAGTTTAATCGGTGAGAAGTTCCTTAACCTTGGCAGTGAAAGCGGGCAGCACCTTTTTCCAGTCCCCGACCACCCCAAAGCTGGCTTCCCGGAAGATGTTTGACTCCGGGTCTTTATTGATGGCCACAATCGTCTTGGCACCAGAACAACCGGTTATGTGCTGACTGGCCCCGGATATGGCTACCGCAATATAAAGGTCGGGGGCGATAATCTTACCGGTAAGACCGACCTGATAACCGGATGGCACCCAGCCATTATCACAGGGCGGTCGGCTGGCGCCCACAGCTCCCTTCAGTATCTTAGCCAGTTCCTCCAGCTGCTCAAAGCCCTCAGCACTACCAATCCCCCGACCACCGGCAACGACGACCTCGGCATCCTCGAGCCTTATCCCCTCCACCTCAGCTACCACCCTCTCCAAAAACTCCGTTCTCAGGGACGATGGGTCTAAGCCAGCCTCAATAGTAATTATCTCTCCCTGCCTTGAGTCATCGCGCTCAAGGGGGGACATGGCTTTAGTCCTCACCGTAGCTATTTGGGGAAGGGACTCACTGGCGAAGATAGCCTGGGCATTACCCCCGTAAACTGGCTTAGTCATAAGGAGCGCTTTTGAGTCCGGGTCAATAGCTAATTCGACACAGTCGGTAGTAAGTGCAGTACCCAGTCGGAAAGCCAGCCGGGGGGCCAGGTCACGACCGAGAGCGGTATGCCCCAGCAGGAGTATCTTGGGCATAACCTGCTTGGCTACTTTCTCCGTAACGAAAACATAGGTATCCGTCTGGTAGTTTTTAAGGAGTGGATCGCTAACCACATATACCTTATCAGCCCCAAAGCTAATCGCTTCTTGAGCCAGACCGCTTACATCACTACCGACCAAAAGGCACGACAGTTCCTGCCCTAGTTCGCTTGCCAGCCGGCGACCACAACCCAAAAGCTCGGTGGTGATTACCGCTAGCTTCCCCTCCTTAGCTTCACCGAAAACCATAACCCCATTATATTCCGCCATTAGAACCTGCCTCCTTAACAAACCAAAGGATTTTCATACTACTTTAGCCTCCCTGAGCTTCAGGGCTAGATTAGCCGCTGCCTCTTCAGGGGTCTCTCCCTCCATAATCTCACACTTCCCCTCGCGAACCGGTTGAAACAGCTTCATGAGTTTAGTGCGCCGACCTGAAGCCCCAACCTGAGCCGGCGTAGCCCCAATATCAGCCGGTTTCCAGATAACCGGCTCCTTCTTCTTGGCAGCCATGATCCCCTTTATGGTGGGATAGCGAGGCTCCCCAAGTTCGTTACTTACCGTAATCACGGCCGGTAAAGCTACGCTAATCACCTCATAACCATCATCGGTGACTCTCTCCACCCTCGCCTTGCCGTCGGTGACCTCTATTTTCTGGGCCAGGGTTACACTGGGCAGGCCCAATACCTCAGCAATACCCAAGCCCACCTGCCCGGCATCCCAGTCAGAAGCCTGCCGACCGCAGAAGATGAGATCGTAGTCACCAACCTTCTTGATGGCCATGGCCAGGGCATAGGCTGTTGAGTAGCTATCACCATCACTAAAGGACTCGTCTTCAAGCAGGATAAGCTCATCAGCCCCCATAGAAAGTGGCTTCTTGACCACATCCCGTAAGAGGTTAGTGCCTAGGCTTATGGCGGTGATCTTACCATCCTGGGCATCTCTGATTCTCAGGGCTGCCTCCACCGCATATTCAGCGTAAGGATCGATTACCGGCGATATGCTCGGCGGTAGCGTTACCGTGTTCTTAGCGGCATCAACCTTGAAGCTGGCCGGCGGCGCCTCAGGGTCAATCACCTGCTTAACACAGACTATCATGTTCATAGCATCCGTAACCCCTCTCTATAGAATTTATTCTTGGACTTCTAGCGGTGGGCTTAGGCTGAAAGCCTAGCAAGATAGTTTAGCATCAGGGCAGACTGGTGTCAAACCCAGAGTTAGACTTATCACGCGGTCAATACCGCTTAAATCAGGGGTGATTTCGATCTTGGTGAAAGGGAAGAGACTATGCAGCAGACTGGCTACGGCCCAGCTCTGACCTATCCCCACCTCAAGAAGCAGGCTACCCCCGGGAGAAAGCCTATCGTCCAGCTTATGGCATAACTCTCGTATCTTCCCCAGCCCATCGTAACCCCCGGCTAGCGCTAGCTCAGGCTCAAAACTGGCCAGGCCTCGCCGAGAGACCTCTTCTTGCTTGACGTAAGGGAGGTTGGCAATTATCAGGTCAACCGCCTCCGGCAAGGGGCTAAGCAGATCACCCTGCCGGAGGCAGACTCTATCCAATACGCCGTGTCTCTGAGAGTTAAACCGAGCAACCTTGAGAGCAGACGCTGAGACATCGGTGGCAAAGACTTTAGCCTGGGGGAGGTTTAGCGCCAGACTAACAGCAATGGCACCGGAGCCGGTACCAATATCCGCAATAGTGGCTATCGGTCGCTCCCGGGCAAGGGATAGTGCCTTCTCTACCAGTAGCTCAGTCTCCGGTCGCGGGATTAAGACCCTAGCGTCAACATAGAAATCAAGCCCGAAAAACTCACGGTGCCCGGTGATATAGGCTATCGGCTCCCCGCTCAGGCGGCGGCTAATCAGCCGCTCGAAACCTGCCTCTTCCCCAGAGCTCAGCTCACGGTTAAGGTCTTGATAGAGCTCAACCCGGCTTATGCCCAGCGCCTGCCGCAAAAGCAGCTCGGACTCTAAGGCAGAATCTTCGATGTCTTGATGGGCAAGGACCTCCCTTGCCTGATGGAGAGCCTGATTAAGCTTCATACCAGTTGCTTTTCTAACTGTTTTGCCTGCTCATCGGTAGCCAAGGCGTCAATCAGCTGGTCCAGCTCGCCCTCCAGAACCTGGGGCAGGCTATGGAGGCTGAGACCGATACGATGGTCAGTAATCCGATCCTGAGGAAAGTTATAGGTCCGTATCTTTTCCGACCGGTCTCCGCTACCCACCTGCGAGCGGCGCTGAGCAGTTATCGCCTCTTCCTGTTTACGCTGCTCAATATCCAATAGTCGAGCCCGGAGCACCGCCATCGCCTTCTGCCGGTTCCGGAGCTGGGAACGCTCGTCCTGACAGGTAGTTACGATGCCCGTCGGCAGGTGAGTTAGACGCACCGCAGTGGCTACCTTATTGACATTCTGTCCCCCCGCCCCACGGCTGTGGTAAAAGTCAATCTTTAAGTCATCGGGGTTAACCACCACCTCCACCTCGTTTGCCTCAGGGAGAACGGCTACGGTTGCCGTCGAGGTATGAATCCTCCCCGAAGACTCGGTAACCGGTACCCGCTGTACTCGGTGGACGCCACGCTCATACTTGAGACGGCTGAAAGCACCCCGACCCTTCACCTCACATATGATTTCCTTAAAGCCACCAATTGAGCTCGCATTACGGTCAATAATGTCTACCGCCCAGCCCTTAGATTGAGCATAGCGGCTGTACATCCGGAAGAGGTCAGCGGCGAACAGGGCCGCTTCGTCACCCCCTGCCCCAGCCCGAATCTCCATGATGACGTCTCGCTCATCGTTGGCATCCTTGGGCAAAAGGCCCAGCCTTAGCTCGGAGAGCAGAAGCTCCTGTTTTGCTTCCAGGCCCTCTATCTCCTGCTTAACCAGAGCCCGCATCTCCTCGTCCAAGCTGTCGCTCAGCATAGCCCTGGTCTCTTTAAGAGACCTGGCGGTAGCCTTATACTCCCGGTACTTGGTCACCAGGTCTTCGACACTGGCTCTCTCCTGCGCCAGTGCCTGCAGCCGCCTGACATCCGAGGCTACCTCGGGACGTGCCATCTCACCAGCCAGCTCCTGGTAACGCTTCTCGATTTCAGCCAGCCTGTCTAGCATACCCATAATTACTTCACCACGAATATTATAGCACAGCCAAAGAGAGGGGTTGAAAATAAAGATGTTGAGGATTGCCTCTCCTTTAATGAATAGGCGGGACTGTGACGATGATAAGCACTCATTATAGGGAGAGTTTCGCAACAAGCTCAAATGGGGAGACTTTAAAAGAAATGCCTACGGCCGCTCGACCTTAACCCCTTTGAGCAGGACATAATCATACATTGTGCCGCGGGCGCCCTTAAGCTCCAGAGAGTCAATAATGCCCTGATACTTGCCACCCATTAACCCCTCCCCGATAATATAGGCTCCTTCCGCTGCCTCCTTGGCGATTCTAGCCTGCCTCCCCAGCCGACGCACCTTTCCAAATTGAGCCAGCTTAACCTCCAGCGCCCGGGCAATCTCGGGAACCCGGGAAAGCCGGCCGGAAAGGAGAATCTCCCTCGGCTTGGCCACGCTAACCATCATCGCCGCTACGCCTTTGGCAATGCTCTCTAGGAGCATGTTCCAGGCGCCAGCGTATCTCTCGGGATGGCGTGCTAGCTCCTCGGGGGTTAAATCCTCCTGGCCACTCACGTCTTTGGCCCCGCCACTATAAAGCACCACCCCAGGAAACTTTCCCAACCTCACCGCCAGCTCGGAGTCCATGTTACCCACGGTGATAAACCCGGGGCCACCGGCGGTCCCTCCCAGCCCATCGACTATCTTACCCCCCTTAACCCCGATGACGGCGTTAAAGGCATAGCCGACCTCAGCCAGGATAAAGGAGGTCTCCGTGTAATCAATGCCGTAGCGCTCTGCCTGATCTCTCACCGCCAGGACGGTGCAGCAGACCTTATCGGCGGTGCCCATGTCCATCTTGTTCGCCTTGCGGTAGAGGGGTACGGTGGGGAGATGAATTACCCCCGGGGTGAAATAGAGGGGGAAGCCCTCTTTCTGCATCAGCCGAACCACCATCCGGATACCATCATATAGCGGGATGCTCTTGTCATCGGGCACCATCATCGTTAGTTGCCGCTCGGTGATACCCTTGATCGGGGTTACCGGCATGCCATAACCAGAAGGGCCGACGATCATATCCAGTGGGAAAACACTTCTTACGGTATCCAGGAGCACCTTGGGGTTCCGGGCAACCTCAGGCACCGGCACGGTAGTATCTATGATAACCTCCTCCCCCTCCATACCAAAGAAATCAAAGCTGCCTGTTCCCGGGTCAATCCCAATAACTCTCACTTAATCCCCTCCTTAACTGAAGTTATCTTAGTGTGCAAAGGGCAGACGGGATCAGAGGCAAACCAGTCACCGGTAAGGGCAAAGGTGCGGGAGCGACACCCCTTACACTCCTCCAGATATCTACAATTGAGACAGGCTCCGGTTCTAGTCTTCGGGTCTTTAATCTGGTTAATAAGTCGGGAGGCCAGCATCTCATCCCAGATTCTAACCAGTGACTTTTCACTGACGTTACCGACGACCATCGAGGTATAGCTGCAGGGCTTGACATCGCCGTTAACCTCAATAAAAATGTAGTCGCCAAAGGCACAGGCTGAGGTAGCGGCAACGACGATGCCAGCACCTTCGTCTGGCAGCCTGGCGCTAAGCTTACGCTCCTTCACCGTAGCCCAGAAGAAGGGCTCGTCAAAGAAAAACTCAATCCCCGTTTCCTGTGCTGCCTGGCAGGTAAGCCTGATGGCCTCTTTGTACTCTCGAGGAGAGAGAAGCTCGGCAGCATAGTCCTCACACGGCTTAAGCCCGATCAGGGTAACCTTGGGTGCCCCAATTGAGCTTGCCAATCTGAAAACCGCCGTTATTTCCGGGTAGTTCATCCTCAAAATAGAGAAGTTAATTGCTTCCAGAAGTCCGGCCCTGGCATATTCGCGCGCTGAGCGAACCACCTGCTCAAAGCTGGCGCCGTGTCTCACCCTCTCATAGGTTTCCGGGGTGGCGCCATCAATGCTCACCATCACCCTTATCCCAAGCCGCTTAAGGCCGCTAACTATCTCCGGGCTTATCAGCATACCATTGGTAATCAGGTGAACCTCAAGCCCACGCTCTCGCAGCAAGCCCAACAACTCAAAGATGTCCTCCCGCAGCAATGGCTCGCCGCCCTCAATAATCACCCAGCCGGGCTTAAGCTCGGCTATCTCACTGGTGAGCCGGCTGGCTCTAGCCGTAGAGATTTCTCCTTCAGGAAAACCGCGGCAGTGGCGGCAGCTAAGGTCACACTTTCCGGTTATTGCCCAATCCACCAGATAAGGAGACTTGATTTCACTCATAAGATAACCCCGGCACAGACTCCCCAAAGTATAGCTGATGGCATCGGACAAAAGCAAACTTGAGCTGTAAGCACCGTGGCTAAATTACCGTATTGTTTCGTGGCCCTGCCTCTGCTATGCTTTAACCGTAACTAGCTAGAGGTCCGCCAAGATATGGATGCCAGCGTCAAGAAGGGAGAGTTTCGCCCCCTCGATTATGCCAAGATTACCATCTTTGGCCTGGCGATGACGGCGCTATGGAGCAGCCTGCACAGCATCATTCTGCCCCTGCGCATCGCTGACTTCGTTCCGGCGGGCCGACAGGCTACCTACCTCGGGCTGCTTACCGTTACCGGCCTCATCCTGGCGATAGTTACCCAGCCCATAGCCGGCGCCATGAGCGACCGCTCTGGCTCAAGATGGGGACGAAGGCGACCCTATATCCTCATCGGGGCGATACTGACGCTAGCGTTTCTGCCCGGCATCAGCCTAGCCGGTAGCCTAGCCGTCCTCTTTGCCATCTACTACCTGCTGCAGATTAGCGCCAATACCGCGCTGGGGCCCTATCTCACCCTTTTCCCCGATCTAGTACCAGAGGGAAAAAGGGGACTAGCCTCCGGGGTGAAGGGACTGCTCGAGATAGCGGGGGCGGGCATCGCCATCTGGGCAGTAGGTCAGCTAATGGGGAACTATTCTCTTGGTGAGGGAAGCCGGTGGCTCTGGCTGAGCCTAGGGATACTGGGTGCCGTCTTTCTGGGCACCATGCTCGCCACCGTGTTTCTGGTTAAGGAGCCACCTGGAGCCGGTGGGCCCAAGCTACCTCTGGTATCGATCCTGCGTAAAACTTTCCGGATTGACATTCAGGCAAACCCTGATTTCATCCGCTTTGTACTGTGCCGCCTCTTCTTCGTCGTTCCCCTGACTGCCTTCCAGGCATTCGGGCTTTACTTCTTCCGGGACTATCTCGGGGTCGCCAATCCGGCTGCCGTCATGGGCAGCTTCACCCTGGTGTCTTCCCTGTGCATGCTCGGCATGGTCTACCCGGCCGGGCACCTGTCTGACAGGTTCGGGCGCAGATCCATTGGCCTTATTTCCGGACTCATCGGCGCTCTGGGAATCGGACTCCTCTTCTTCTTCCGTAGCGACCAGTTCATCCTGACCAGTGCCATCCTGATGGGGATTGGCTTCGGCGGCCTGATGAGCACCAACTGGGCGCTGGCCGTAGACGTGGTTCCCAAGGGTGAGGCCGGGAAGTATATCGGCCTCACCAATCTGGCTTCAGCCGGCGGCTCAGCCCTCGCCCGCCTCAAAGGGCCAATGATTGACTTCTTTAACGCCCGCCAATTCGGGCTGGGCTACACTGCGATGCTCTCAACCTCTTTTGCCTCTCTTATTGCCAGCTCAGTATTACTCTGGAGGATTAAGAAACGGTAACGGGGGCACCCACCCCTGAGAGCCAAACCAAGCGATAAAACCATAAGATAAGGTTCTGCCCGCCAGACATGCAAGATAGAACTTCCACAGCGGGAAACGGGTGGCCCCAGCCGCTATCCCCACTAGGTCAAAGGGGAAGAAGGGCACCAGGTTAAACCCAAAGATAACAATAAAGCCCCACTTCTTTACCCAGTTCTCCACCCGATCGTACATCTTTATTCGCCTTTGCCCCTGCAGGATTACCCGTCCGCTATACCCGGCTAGGTAACTAGTCAGCTCACCAACCGCCGCTCCGCTCCCCCCAGCCAGCCCGACCAGGGCCGGCTGAAACATTTGACCCAGAAAGAAATAGGTCCAGAAACTGGGAATCGGCACCAGCACGGTAGAGTTCCACACCATGCTGACCACAAAGACTCCGGGATAGCCCAAGACCCCGAGCTCGCTAATCCGGTCGCGATATAGAAAGATGCCAACCGTAATGACCACGACCAGGGTAATACCCAGTATCGGGAGCGCCCTCCCTTTGAGGACTACACCCAGCCAGTCTCTTTTCCCCGTGCCACCCGGCGGCTTAAGGCGACTAAAGATGCTGTGCATTTGGTCTCTATAGTAGCATACCGCTCCTGTCTCTGCTATAATTTAACGGCACGCCCCCATCGTCTAGAGGCCTAGGACACCGGCCTTTCAAGCCGGCAACAGGGATTCGAATTCCCTTGGGGGCACCAATAACCGTATTCAAAACGCCGCCAAACTGCTTAACAAATTGACCGTTTCCCACTCAGTAGAGTTAAGCAAAGCCTACATTTCCCAAGTAAAGCACGGTACGAGACCGCCATCGGAAAGGCTACTGGAAGCCTTAGAGCAAAACAGCCCATGACAGCCTGAAGTTTTATGAGGCACTGTTGTCATAAGGGCTTGTCTCTGTGAGGAATTTCGAACGCCTTATTCGCCACCTGAGTAACAAGGGAACAGTTATTGAAACTACGATAACAGCAATTAGCCAACCAGGCAGTATCGGTGAGAAATTAGCGGTAATCCAATTGTCGCTCCCCGCTTTCACTTTTGCTATTCGGTTGGTGCTGTAAATTTCTCTTTGATTAATGCTACGAATCTCTCTGCTCCAGTAATTGAAACGATAGCCCAGAGTTGGCACTGCCTCAATTGTTACTTCCTCGCCAGGCCAAAGGGGTTCATATGAGGGATAGGACGTCAATTCTTTGACCCCATGAAAGATAACATGACCTCCAATGCCAGGGCTAACGTCCACGGCTAGCCAAGATATACCACCTCAGCCAGCTTCCGCTGGCTCCGTTTTCAATACTAGGGGTGTCAATAAGGCTAGCGTCAGTAAAGGAATTAACCATAAAATGAGTCTATCTAATCTTAGTCCCTTTTCCTTATACATTCTTCCAATAAATCCCTAACCCCTGTACTAAGTCAATTCTATCAATCGCCTTAATATTCAGCAAGAATTGTATGAATAGAATGAGAACTAAGGATAGATGCTAGGGCAACAAAAGACTTGAACAAGTGAGAAGTCCTAGAGGTGGTATCATATGCGACACCACTTGCCAATCCCCCAAAATGGCTCAGCACAATTTTTAGTCCATTTGTTCAAAAAGCCGTATAATGAAAGTAGGGTATGGGTTATTATTTTGCCCGTTTGTACCCTACTAAGGAGGAGATTTGTTATAAAGTGAAGAGAATAATCACTGACATTAGCCTTATCGTTTTGGCCATTGCCCTCGGCACCGGCGTGCTGGGTATAGCCGGCTGCAGTACTGACCAAGGTGCTCAAGAACCAGTACCGCTAGAACCGGTAGAGATTAGAGAATATGAGGGCGAACCGCTTTCGTCAATAAACGACTTCCGGGAGAACTCAATAAAGGGACCGCAGCAGGTAGACATTGAGAGCTACAATCTTAAGATAAGCGGTCTGGTAAGCAAGCCCCAAGCCTTCACCTACGACGAGGTCGTAAGCAACCATCAGCAGTATGAGAAAGTGGTCACCCTCAACTGTGTTGAGGGGTGGAGTGTCAAGCTTCTCTGGGAGGGAGTCCTAGTTAGAGACCTGATTTCGGAGGCAAGCCCTCAACCCGAGACCGAGGTGATCATCTTTCACGCCTACGACGGCTATACCACCTCGCTACCCATCAATTACATCATGGACAACGACATTCTGATGGCCTACAAGATGAACGGCGTGACGCTGCCCCCGGAGCGGGGGTTCCCCTTTGAGCTTGTTGCCGAGAGCAAATGGGGATATAAGTGGATAAAATGGATCACCGAAATCGAGCTATCCAGCGACCTTAATTACCGGGGTTTCTGGGAAAGCCGGGGCTATTCCAACAGCGCCGACCTAGACAAAGGCTACTTCGGGGACTGAGCAATAACTCAAGGCTTCTCAGCTCGAAACTTGTCCTTAAGCTTCTGGTAGGTTTCGGCTAGGGCTTCCGGCACTACCCGTATATTTGATATCACCGGCATGAAGTTGGTGTCTCCCTGCCACCGGGGCACGATGTGAGTATGGACATGCTCATCGATACCAGTCCCGGCTACCTTACCCAGGTTTATGCCGATGTTAAAACCCTGGGGGTTGAATACCTCGCGTAGCAGCTTACTGCACCGGCTGACTATCTTGAAGTGTTCGCAAAGCTCATCATCGGCTAGTCCGTCAAGGTTAGCCACGTGGCGATAGGGCGCCACCATTAGATGCCCCGGGTTATAGGGATAGCTATTCATGATGACAAAGTTCTGGCTCCCGCGATAGAGAATGTAATTTTGAGCATCGCTATTCTCCCCTGGTTTCTCACATAGAATGCAGCCGGGCGGCTTCTCCATCTGGATGTACTGAATACGCCACGGCGCCCAGATCTGCTCCATTTAACCCCCCTCAGATTTTAATAACCTTAGTCGCTTGTAGCAGGGCATCTACTGTCGCATACATGTTACTCACCAGCCCCACCTTAAGCTTGTCTCCAAGGTTATAATACTCCAAGCAGGTACCGCAAGAAAATACCTGAACCCCCTTTTTCTCAAGTAGCGCTAGGCTCTCCAAGACCTCAGAGCCCTCCGTAGTCAGCCGGACGCCGTTATTGATAAAGAGTAGCTTAGCGGGCTTCGGCTCATAGTCCCACAGGGTATTTAAGAAGGCATTCATCAGGATTTCACCCAATCTCTCGTCCCCGACACCGAACTGGTCGCTGGTAATAAGAACAACCTCGCCACCCCCTGTCTTCAGTTCAGTTTGAGGTGAAACTCCTTTGGTAATATCCAGATAAAAGACCCCTTCCCCCTCCCTGACCGCTACCTGACAGCCCTGGCTCTGGGCAAACCGCCGCACGTTCTCACAGCTCTCCGGGCTATCAACCAGGACGGTGATTTGCCCCGACTCTATTTCCTCCAGTGCCTTCTTGGTTTTAGTAACCGGGTGGGGGCAGGGAAGCCCCCGGGCATCAATTTCACTCATGGTAGCTACCTCCCTTGATTGAGCATACTCCACTCCAGCGACAAAGATACTCTTTAAAAACCGCCGGAAACTGGCTGATAACCTGCTTGACCCCGCTGGCTACCGTCACCCGAGCCAATTTTCCCGCCGTACGGTTTACCCGGGCAGCGATTATGGCTGCCTCATGAAGCTCAAGTCCACAAGCGACAAACGCCGAAAGTAGCCCAGTGATGGTATCACCGGTGCCGCCGATTGCCTCCAGCTCGGGAACGTCGGGTTCGGCGACAGTAGCCAGAATCTCCCCGTGGCGCGCGATATAGTCAGTGGCTCCCTTGACCAGCAGCAGCCGGGCAGCACTGCGCTGGCGATAAGCAGCTACTATCAGTCTTGGGACCCGGGTAATATCAGCACAAAATAGGTGCCGGTTAATATAAGCCGGATGGGTCGCCTCCCCATCAGCCAGGAAGGCAAGCTCAGTAGCATCCGGGGTAAAAACATCAAACTCCCTAGCCAGACCGGCGGCCTTAGCGGCGTACATCGACCCGGCATCAGCAATCAGGAGCGGTCTCGGGTGACACTCTCCCACCGCCCGACAGAGTCTCCTGGCTAGAGCCATATCCGGCAGGCAGTAGTGTAGCGCCAGCACCCTGGGGGAAAGCCGGGCCACATTCTGGATAAGATACTGGTAAATCTGGCGACTGCCCCCGCCCTCACCAATATCCCCAGCGACCACTACCTGCGGTGGGGCAAGCTTGAGATAGTCAGTAGTTGCTTGAGCGGCGCTAATCATTGCCCCAGTTCCCTGAGCGCAGGGAAGACTGTAGTCAGCGATAACCAAGGTATCGCCTTCCCTCTTCATCCTGCCCGCGACCAGAGGTAGGTCTTTAATCGGGATAGTGCCCGCAATAAGCATCATCGCTGGCTACCTCCTTCGTAGAGCCTCAGACCCTCAAGCAGCGCCTGCTCCAGCATCAGGGCACAGAGAGTAAAACCGATTTGCCTTGGTCGCGGTGCCTCAGTAAGCGATTTACCAACTAGCTCAGCGTGGAGATAGGGAATGTCAGGACAGCCGCCACCGGAGGTGTTCATAATCTCGCCACTGTCCTTAGCGAAGGTGAGTTTCATATTGCCCGCCTTGACCATGAGCCACCTGCCGAAATCAGTCACCGTCACGATTTCCAGAAGCTGGGAAGTGCTTACCTTTAGCGGCTCAAGGCTCAGGTAATCGACGCCCTTCTGCCCGAGCAGCCGCTCAATAGCCGGCTTTTCCACCAGCTTTACCTCTACCGCCAGATCACAGCCCTTACGTAGCTGGGGTGGCGGGGCAACCAGCCGAGCCTCATAGCCAGCGTCCCGAAGAACCTGATGCGCATCCAGCGCCTGGCGCACCGCCGAGAAAAGCACTATGCCCCCACCCTCAAAACGTTCCTCTGCCTTACCGTTTGAAACCTGCATAATACCTCCGCCCGTATTTATATCCCACCGCCAGCCATGAGAGCAGCACCAAGAGCGCCGACAATCTGCGGCTCACTAGGGACAGTAATCTCAACACCCAGCATGTCGCTGAGAAGCTCGTGAAGACACTGATTCCGGGCCACCCCACCAGCGAAGATGACCCTTTCCTTAAGCCCGACCCGGTGAACCATGCCCGTGATACGTTTGGCAACAGCCTGATGTAACGCCAGCGCGATGGCGCTAGCCTCCTCACCGCGCGCAATAAGGGAGACCACCTCCGATTCGGCGAAAACGGTGCACAGGCTGTTTATCTGAACAAATTTTGAAGCGCTTAAGGCAAGCTCAGCGAACTCACTCAAGCTGACCTCCAGGGTATGTGCCATTACCTCCAGGAACTTACCGGTACCGGCGGCACAGCGGTCGTTCATCTCAAACCTGACCACCGCTCCCTGGTCGGAGAGCCGGATAACCTTACTGTCCTGACCGCCGATATCGATCACCGTGCCCGAGTCATGATAGAGGTAATGGGCACCCGCGGCATAAGCGCTGATCTCGGAGATAACCTCGCCGCCCAACAAGGGGGCTACCAGGTGGCGACCGTAACCGGTCACCACAAGCCGGCGGTAGCCCCGGCCGTCAAGAAGCTGCTGGCACCGCTCAAGAGGCTTAATCCCGGTATCCGTAACCACCGAGTCCACAACCCCGCCGTCAAACAGAACGAGGCCAATGGTGCGTGAGCCCACATCAAGCCCGGCGCTAGTCACTTCCGTATCATCTCCAGAAAGGCTTCGGCTCGCGTCTTTAGCTGACCGACATCCTCCGGAGAGTAGTCCGTCTCAATCCTGAGTACCGGTATTCCCCGGCTAGATATCTCCTGCTCCACCCGGTAGGACTCCACCGTATAGGGTGAGCAGAACTGAAGGGCGTAGTGGATAACCCCGTCAGCCTTATATCTCGCCACCATATCGACCACATTGTCGAGCCGCTCCGGGTTGGGGGTGAAGATGGCGCAATCAACCTTGAAGTAGCGGTCCACGATAGCCTCCATCAGGGTATCAACATCGCTACCGGTCTCCACCACCAGGTTCCTGGTGCCCCGCTCCCCGACACACGACTCTTCCCCAACGATTACCCCGCCGGAGCCCTCGATAATTGCCGCTAGCTTCCAGTTAGGCACCGCCATAGGGCAGCCGGAGACGAGTATACGGGGCGTCCCTTTAGGAGACACCCCCTCGCCAGCGCCAACCCGCCCCTCAAGCTCGTCACAGATTTTGTTCACGGCACCAGTGAAGCGCACCGGGTCGTCATAGAAGGCAACCTGATTTATGAGCAGGGCATCCAGACCGGAGATGGGCGCCGGGCGAGCCGCCCGCAGCGCCGCCAAGCGGGAGAGTGCCTCGCGGCGACTGTTGACTAAGCTGATACCCTTTTTAAGCCGCTCCGCAGTGATGGTTACACCAGTTAGCCTCTCCAGCTCTCCTTTGAAGCGTAAATACTCACTCTTAAGCAAAGCTCTATCCTGGGCCGTCTTCATCTGGGGGACTTCCATGACATAGATATTGGGCTGGATACCCTTAAAGATTTCATAGGCCTTTTTCTTGCCGTCGCAGGTGGTCTCGCCCACCAAGAGGTCGGCAGCCTCCATATAGGGGCAAACCCGGTTCAGCTTAAAGCCAAAAAAGGACTTTATCAGGGAACAGGTATTACGAGGCAGCAGCCTCTCCGCCTCATCAAACCCGAATTCAGCCCCGGCACACAGCCCCACCGAAATGGCATCGACGGCTAGAATAAGCTCATCCGGGACAAAGACGCAAAAGGTGCCGATGACCTTTCGCCCCTCACTTCTGGCATCCTGTAACTCCTTAATCCGGAGACCATGAACCTCACTCATCACGAAGTCAAGATAGCTCATGCCCTCAGGACGGTTCTTCTGGGAGAGGAAGGTGTCCTGATAGGCCTGCCCCAGAACGTTCAGGAGGATATCATGCGCCTCAAGGTCCAGGCCGAGACTAGTCCACATTGGTCTATAATCAGTAGTCACGATATTTCTAATCCTTTCTTAAAATAAATAAGCGGTGGCCGAAGAACTCCGCACCACCGCTCAGTAAGTGCCAAATTATCTTAACCGGAAGATTACGGTGCTAACCTGTAATCTGCTCAGAGGCGGAAGGGAGGTCTTCGAGCCTGACCGGCACAGAACCTGTGCCGCAACTCTGGCATCAGCTACCAGCAAGGTTAAGACGTATCATCCAGAGCACAGCTCTCACCTCCTTCCCTTTCAGGTAATTAACCGGGTTTCACTCTATATAAGATATCATACACAAAATAACCTCAGAAATAAAGAGATTGTCATAAAGCACCCTCATACCTTATAGTGTCTATAGCCATGGAGGATAAAAAGACTCCCGCAGATACCATCACTTTTCTGGGAACGGGCGGCGCCCGAATCATGGTGGCCACCCAGATTCTGGCTTCGGGGGGCATGTGGCTTAACCTGAGCGGTACCGAGATACTAGTTGACCCCGGTCCCGGCTGCATTGTCCAGTCCACCAAGAGGAAGCTCAGAGCCGATAGGCTGAGCGCCATTATCCTGTCCCACCGCCACCTGGACCATGCCGGAGATATTAACGTTATGGTTGAGGCAATGACCCAGGGAGGCTTCAAGCACCGCGGCTGGCTCTTTACCCCCGCTGATGCCCTGGAAAACGAGCCGGTTATCTTTTCCTACCTGCGAGACTACCTCGAGGGTATTGAGCTTCTAAAGGAAGGAAAGTCCTACACCGTCGGGAACCTATCCTTCACCACCCCCATCCGCCACGTCCACCCGGTAGAAACCTACGGCTTTGTCTTTAAGACGGCTGAGCACACCTTTTCCTATATCGCCGATACCCGCTACTTTGACGGCCTGCTTGAGAGCTACGGCGGCGAGCTGCTCATCATCAACGTCGTCTTCTTCGAACCCAAGCCGCCCGTTGACCACCTCTCCGTGCCCGACGCCAAGCGCCTTATTACCGAACTCAAGCCAAAGGTTGCCATACTGACCCACTTCGGGATGTCCGTGTGGCGGGCCCGACCCTGGGAGGTAGCCCAGAGTCTCTCTCAGGAGACCGGGGTCAGGGTAATTAGCGCCCGGGACGGCATGAGGTTTGATTTGGCACAGCTAGATAGCTAAGGGAACTAACCGATACTGAGCGCGAGGCTGGATTACTTCCCCATCTTAAACTA
This sequence comes from uncultured Dehalococcoidales bacterium, assembly GCA_964472625.1. Lineage (GTDB taxonomy): Bacteria > Chloroflexota > Dehalococcoidia > Dehalococcoidales > UBA5760 > UBA5760. The sequence continues at coordinate 54,396 of CAYYLM010000005.1, read as the reverse complement.
TAATTAGCCATCAGAGTTTTTAAACTGACTTCATGAGGTAGCATACTTCAATAAGTCTTTGGGCTGACTTCATGAGGCAGCATACTTCGGCAAGTTTTTGGAACTGACTACAAAGGCAACTTTGGGTTAGGAGTTTTTAATTGACCGAGCTCGATAATGTTTTGAGCCAAGTGATTAAGCCCGCCCGCTATACCGGCGGCGAGTGGAACAGCGTCACCAAAGACTGGGACAAGACCCCGCTCCGGATTGTCCTCTCCTACCCGGACCTGTACGAGCTCGGGATGTCCACCCTGGCGATACACATCCTCTACGAGCTACTCAATAGCCAGCCGGATGTACTAGCGGAAAGGGCCTTTGCTCCCTGGCCCGATATGGCTGCCCAACTCCGCAGTAGCGGTATTCCGCTCTTCAGCTTGGAATCCAAGCACCCCTTGCAGGATTTCGACATCATCGGCTTTTCCCTGGGCTACGAACTCACCTATACCAACGTGCTCAATATGCTCGACCTCGCCCGGATTCCACTGCTCGCCTCAGAAAGAAGTGTCTCCCACCCCCTGGTCATCGCCGGTGGTAGCTGCGCCCTAAACCCCGAGCCGATGGCAGACTTCATTGACGGCTTCGTAATCGGGGACGGCGAAGAGGCTGTCCTTGAGCTACTTAGCTCCCTCCGGGACTGGAAAAAGGAGATGGCCCCTAGAGAAGAGCGCTTGCGCCGGCTGGCGCAGGTAGCCGGTATCTACGTACCCAGTCTCTACCAGGTAGCCTACGAGGCCAGCGGTCTTTTCCAAAGCATCACCCCCACTGTAACCGAGGCTAGACCCCGTATTGAAAGGCAGCTAGTAAACGAGTTACCACCACCACCCACCAGACCGGTTGTCCCCTATATCGAGATTACCCACGACCGGGGAGCCGTTGAGATTCAGCGGGGCTGTAGCCGCGGCTGCCGCTTCTGCCAGGCGGGAAACATATACCGTCCGGTGCGGGAACGCTCCCCAGAGGAGGTGCTCAGGGCAGTCGGTGAGCTTATTGCTAACTGTGGCTATAACGAATTCTCCCTGGTTTCCTTAAGCACCAGCGACTACCCCCACCTTGACGAGCTGGTAGCCAGCCTGTTCCAACGCTATCAAGACCAGAATCTCATCCTGTCACTGCCCAGTCTGCGGATTGATAACCTATCGCTTAGATTACTCGACTCTCTAGCCACCCACAAAAGAACCGGGCTCACCTTTGCCCCTGAGGCCGGTAGCCAGCGACTCAGGCAAGCAATCAACAAGAACACCTCCGAGGATACCATCCTGGGAACCGCTGCCGAAGCCTTCAGCCGTGGCTGGAACGCTCTCAAGCTCTACTTTATGCTTGGCCTGCCTAACGAGACTAGGGACGATATTGAGGCAATAGCCGACCTGATAGACAAAATCAGCTCCCTAGGGAAAAGAACCAGGGGCCGGAGACCCCAGATAAGGGTCAGCCTGTCCACCTTCGTGCCCAAACCGCACACCCCCTTTCAGTGGGTGACTCAGGAAAGCGAAGAGCAGCTAAACGCCAAGATTGAGCTTCTGAAACAGAGGCTGCGCCGTAAGGAGGTCAGGCTATCCTGGAACGACCCAAAGGTAAGCCAGCTTGAAGCCGCTATGTCACGAGGCGACCGCCGGTTAGGCAGGGTTATCCATCACGCCTGGCAACTGGGTAACACCTTCGACGGCTGGAGCGAGCACTTTAATTACGAAAACTGGCTCCGTGCCTTCCAGGAGACCGGACTTGAACCTAGTTTCTATGCCCAGCGGGAACTATCCCTGGACGAGCCGTTACCCTGGGCTCACATAGATATTGGAGTAACCCAAGCCTTCCTCAAGCGAGAATTTAAAAACGCCCTCAAAAACCAGGAAACCCCAGATTGCCGTTATCGGGACTGCAGTGCCTGTGGTCTCCAGCGCCGTCATCCAGCCTGCCGGCAGAAACACGCTGCACTCAGGCAAGCTCGGCAAGAAAGCGCTCTATCGCCTGATTAACCTCTTTCGGTTTCTCGGTGAGCACCCAGTGAGCTGCCCCGGGAACGATAACCTCACGGGCTCCCTTAATCTGGCTCGTTAGATAGTGCGCATATTTTACGGGTGTCAGGTCGTCTTCACTGCCACCGATAACCAGCGTCGGCAGCTTGATATTATGGACCTCCGCCAGCATGTCAAACTTATCACAGGCGAGCAGGTCGTTCAGCATCACCGCCGGCCCAATGCGCAGCCGCTCTTCAATTATGGTCCGCCTAACTTCAGGCACTGCGTTACGATGACGCTCTTCCAAATACTCCCGCCATGCCCGCTTACTATCGATCATACCCCTAATTGCCTCAAGCAGGTCAGGGTGAATCCTGAGTCTAGCTCCGGTGCCAATTAAAACCAAAGCCTTTATCCCATCGCCATGCTTCAGCCCGTACTGCTGAACCACAGCACCCCCCATAGAATGACCGGCTAGAACGACATCCTGATGCGACTGCTCCTCAAGGTAGCCCCGCAGCCACGCCACGTAACCATCAACGCTGGAGCAGGGCTTACCTTCAGGATGACCAGGCAGGGCAATCACTTCCGAATCAGCAAAATATAGGGCCTGACACAGCCACGCCCTCTTACCACAAGCGGCTCCAGGGATAAAAACTAGCTTCATCTGAACTCTCCTCTAGGGAGGGATTAGCTCGGTCTACTACTCAAAACAGGCGATGGCCACTACCTGATCGCCTTCCTCCAGCCTCATCAGCCTCACCCCCTGGGTACTCCTACCCTGAATAGAAATACCCTTCTTGGGGCCTTTCCCCTTTACCAGCGTGCGCGTGATGATGCCCTCAGCCGATATTATCATCAGCTGCTGGGATCTGGAAACGATCTTAGCATCAATAACCTCACCCGTTTTCTCAACGACCCTAAAAGTCTTTACCCCACTACCCGCCCGGTGCTGACGGGGGTAGTCACCCACTTTAGTAAGCTTACCGAAGCCGTTAGTGGTAACGACCAGTAAGAAGGTATCCGGATAGACAATCCCCATGCTAACCACCCGGTCATCAGAGGCTAGCCGGATACCACGCACACCACCGCTGGTTCTCAAGCTTGCCCTCAGTTCAGAAACCGCAAACTTGATAGACTGCCCTTTCCTCGTCACCAGAACGAGTTCGTCCTGATCGTTGGCCAGATTAGTAGCACACAGCTCATCGCCTTCTTCCAAATCCATAGCGATAAGCCCGCTGGAGCGCACCTGAATGAAACTCTGCACCGCCGTCTTTTTCACCTCCCCACCACAGGTCGCCATGATAAGGTAATCGCCCCGTTTGAAATCGCTGACCGCGACCATAGCGGTCACCCGCTCTCCCTCAGCCACCGGGAAAAGATTAATCACCGCCGTCCCTTTACCGGTACGAGAACTGTCCGCTGGAATTTCATGGCACTTGAGGCAAAAGACCTTACCCCGGTTGGTGAAGAAGTAGAGCCGGTCATGGGTATCAGCCACCACCAGGAGCCTGACGGCATCCTGCTCCCGGGTCACCATGCCGATGATCCCCTTACCACCACGATGCTGCACCCTATAGGCCTGAGAGGCTACCCTCTTGACAAAGCCCCGCTTGCTTAAGGTCACCACCATTCTCTGGTGCGGAATCAGGTCCTCCTCGCTGAACTCGATTAACCCCTGCTCCTGTATCTCCGTCCGCCGCGGGTCAGCATATTTGGACTTCAGATCAGCCACCTCTTCCTGCACCAAGATAAGTATCCGCTTGGGATTAGCCAAAAGCTCTCCCAGATAAGCGATTCTCTGTATCACCTCAGCATACTCGTCGAGTATCTTCTGCCGCTCCAGGTTAGCCAGACGACGCAGCGGCATATCAAGAATCGCCTGTGCCTGCGCCTGAGATAAGCTGAAATTAGTCATCAGGTTCTGGCGGGCTGCCTCAGCCGTCTCCGATTTTCGGATGGTGCTAATTACCTTATCAATCTGGTCTAGGGCAATCTTAAGCCCTTCCAGAATATGGGCTCTGGCTTTAGCCTCCTTAAGCTCAAAACGAGAGCGACGGGTGATAACCTCGCTACGGAAGTCAATATAGTGCTGAAGCGCCTCTTTAAGGCTGATTACCCGGGGCTGCCCATCGACCAGAGCCAGCATGTTGATGAAGAAAGCCGACTGCATGGCGGTAAACTTATAGAGGTTATTAAGCACCGGCCGGGGCTGGGTATCCTTCCTCAGTTCAATAACAATACGCATACCCTGACGGTCTGACTCATCACGAATGTCACTAATGCCCTTGAGTTTCTTGTCCTTAACCAGCTCCGCTATCCGCTCGATAAGGGCCGCCTTGTTCGTCTGGTAGGGAAGCTCAGTAACCACTATCTGGCGACGCCCGGCTTCTGGGGTATCTACCGTGTGAGCCTTAGCTTGAATGACTACCTTGCCATGCCCGGTAGCGTAGGCACTCTTGATACCATCCCGCCCCAGAATGACGCCTGCGGTAGGAAAATCAGGCCCCTTAACAAACTGGATAAGTTCATTAACGGTGGCTTCGGGGTTATCAACGAGATAAGAGATAGCATCACAGACCTCGCCCAGATTGTGAGGCGGGATATTGGTGGCCATACCAACCGCAATACCGGAGCTGCCACTAATAAGCAAATTAGGTAGCCGAGCGGGGAGAACCGTGGGCTCCTCCAGGCTACTGTCAAAGTTGGGCATGAAGTCCACAGTATCCTTATCAATGTCAGCGAGCATCTCCTGAGAAATGGGCGCTAGCCTTACTTCGGTATAACGCATCGCGGCCGGAGGGTCATTATCGACACTACCGAAATTACCCTGCCCATCGATGAGCACGTAGCGCATGGAGAAATCCTGCGCCATACGCACCATGGCATCATAAACCGAGGTATCGCCGTGGGGGTGATATTTACCCAGCACCTCACCGACGACACGGGCACTCTTCCGATGTGGGCTGGTATGAGTTAGTCCGAGGCCCTGCATGGCATAAAGAATACGCCGGTGGACTGGCTTTAACCCATCCCGCACATCGGGTAAAGCCCGGGAAACGATGACACTCATCGCGTAGTCGAGATAAGAACTCTTTATCTCATCTTCAATGTTGACTGGCTTGATCTTACCCGAAACCATGCTTACCTGACCCCTTATTCTTCACTGTTATCAGCCCACCTGCCCGCCGGCAGGCTCCTCAGACATAGGTTCTTTACCCTCAACACCGACAATAGTGTAACCCGACTCCTCCTCAACCTCGGGCTCCTCCTCATATTCCAGCTCAGGCTCAGGCTCGTGCTTGGTCACTCTATCACTGATGTAAGGCCGGGGGCTCTTGAATTCCTTGGCGGGGAAGGAAAGACGCCCGACCTGACTGGGGTGCTGGAATACCTCCCTAATAATTATGGCTGCGGTGTCCTCTGTCGTACTGACGACAGCCGCAGTATACTCATTGCCGCCCGCCATTAATCTAATAAGCCGCTGAGCATGCTTGAGTTCGACCTGCCCCAGATACTCACCGCGACCATTCTCAACCGCTAAACCATTTCCTTTTACCTTCAAATACACCCTATCACCGGCCACCATATTAGCCACTACCTCCGGCGGCCCAAGGTGATAAAGATTAACTACCCCCGCCTTACCCGTTTCCTCGATGAAGTGCAGGGGTTCAACGCGAGAATCGTCCGGCGCACCGATAATGACCTCCCTTAAACGAGACAGCCGATCAAGATTCTTTCGGGCAATATTATTATAGGGGTCAAGCTCTATTGCCCGGCTATAGGCTTCCCAAGCATGAGAGAAATCGCCGATCTCCATATATGCCCTGCCGAGCCGATTATAAGCACTGACATCGCTGGGAAAGCTCTCCACCAGGCTTTGATTAATGGCCGCCGCCTCCCGCCACCGACCCTGCATCGCCAGCTCAACAGCCTGCTTGCTACGACGCTGCCTTAATCCGGCTGCCTCCGTCTCCACCACCGCCTGAAGACCTCCACTTATCTACTTTTGATAATTATATTCCAGTCCACCTAGCATCACAAGTTAAAACCAACCACGGGAAGCCGCGACAAGCGAGAGCTAAAACAAGCTTACGCCACGGTTTCCAGCTCAAAAGCCCGGTGCAGGGCACGCACCGCATCCTCAACCCTAGCCGCATCAATAATGCAGGTTATCCTTATCTCCGAGGTCGTGATGAGCTGAATATTGATGCCCCGTTCACTAAGGGTGGTAAACATGCGTGCGGCATAGCCCGGATTATTCTGCATGCCGGTACCAATAATGCTGACCTTGCCCAGCTTGGAATCGCTAAGGCACTCCCTAGCTTTAATCTGTTTGGCGATTGGCTCCACGACCCGCATCGCCCCCGCCAGTTCACTCTTAGCCACGGTAAAGGTTAAATCGGTAATATTCTCAATACTGGCGTTCTGAACAATGGTGTCAACGCTGATACCAGCCTGAGCTAAAGGCTGGAAGATGGCAGCGGCAATGCCCGGTCGGTCAGGAACACCAACGACGGTTATCTTGGCGACATCAAGGTCGTGAGCGATACCCATTACTTTATTTCGCACTTCCATAGACGCTCCTCCGTGAATTAGAGTCCCCGGCGTATCACTAAAGCTTGAGGCTACTAGGATGGGAATATCATAGAGCTCCCCCAGCTCCACCGCCCGGGGGTGTACCACCTTAGCCCCATAGGTGGCTAGCTCCAGCATCTCCTCATAGCCAATCTCGGTTAGCGGCTTGGCCTCAGGGGTAAGCCGCGGGTCGGCAGTGTGGACACCGTCAACATCGGTATATACCTGACAGACACTGGCGCCGAGGCTTGCCGCCAGAGCCACTGCGGTCGTGTCTGAGCCACCCCGCCCCAGGGTAGTTATATCCATCTCACCGGTAACCCCCTGAAAGCCAGCCACAATGACAATCTTCCCTGCCTCCAGCTCCTTGATCACCCGCTTAGCTTCAACCTTAAGGATACGAGCCTGTCGGTGAGCAGAATCAGTCTGTATCCCAGCCTGAGCCCCGCTCAGGCTAATGGCTTCACAGCCCATATCCCGAAGCGCCATAGCTAGCAGAGTGCTGGAAACAATCTCACCGGTGGAGAGGAGAAGGTCAAGCTCCCGGGCGCTGGGTTCCTCAGCCAACTGGTAAGCCAGCTCAATGAGTTCGTCGGTGGTATCGCCCATCGCCGAGACGACGACGACCACCTGATTACCCTTGTCTTTAGTAGCCGCAATGCGCCGGGCGACGTTCTTAATCCTCTCAGCATCCGCCACCGAGGTGCCACCATACTTCTGCACGACTAAAGCCATTTAATCCTCAACCTCCACCAATCGGCTCATAATACTATAACCCGGGTCAATAAGTAAATTGGTTTTTTCGGCCTCAGCCTCGGTAAATCTAACCGCCCCGTTAGCCTCAAACCCCGGCCCCCAGAGCACAAATGGCACCGGGGCGGGGGAATGGGTCCGGGTCACTATCGGGGTGGGGTGGTCAGGCATAACCAGAACCCGGAGGGAATCTCCTTCCCAGCAACGGAGCTGCTTGACCACCTCGCTATCTACTCTTTCGATAGCCGCCACTTTATCATCAATCGAGCCGGCATGAGCCGCCTCATCCGGCGCCTCAACATGGATAACGGCCAGGTCGTATTCCTCAAGAGCCGCCAGAGCACCGGCCGCCTGGGCCGCATAGTCATTGTCCAGGCCATCGGTAACCCCTGGTATTTCCAAGACATCCATGCCCACCATCCTCCCCAACCCCCGTAGCAGGTCAACCCCGGAGGTTATGGCCGCCGTAAGGCCATAAACCTGCTGGAAAGGCGGCATATCAGGCACCTGGCCACTACCCCAGAAGAGCCATATCATCGTAGCCGGGACCTCACCTCGAGACCTTCGCCTTACGTTTACAGGGTGATTCCGAAGCAGTGCTTCGGAGCGTCTCAGCAGGTCCCTTAGCAGCTCACTCCCCGGCCCCTGGGGCAGAAACTCACTGACGGGCTTATCAGGTATATCATGAGGTGGCGTACAGGTCGCCTTTAGGCTAGCCTCCTCTCCTCCCAGTTTCAAGATATGACGGTAACTCACCCCGGGGTAGAAACATGTTCTATCATCACCCAGGCTCTCATTTAAAGCCGAGATAAGCTCTCGCGCTTCCTCGGTGCTGATATGACCCGAGCTATAGTCCCACATCCGGCCGTCCTTAACCGCCACCAGGTTACAGCGAAAGGTAACCTCTCCAGCACTAACCGGGATGCCCATGCTCTTGGCTTCAATAGCGCTCCGGCCCCGGTAGTAGACCTTGGGGTCATAACCGAGTACCGAGATACAGGCACAGGCACTGGAGGGCTCCATCCCCTCAGGCACCGTGCGGCAGAGCCCCAGTATGCCCTGAGACGCTATAGAATCCAAATTGGGGGTGCTCGCCAGCCCTAGAGATGTTGTCTTACCATCTCGCTCAGATAGCGGCAGGCCTGAAGCCCCGTCAATTATCAAAACGCAGTACTTCATGGGTTCTCAATACCATAATAACCTTTAGTAGTCAAGGAGGGTTGCCCCACCGTTAAAATCCGCCTATAATATCTTGAGCGGGGTGTAGCGCAGCCTGGTAGCGCGCAGCGTTCGGGACGCTGAGGTCGGAGGTTCAAGTCCTCTCACCCCGACCAACGCTTCATCTATCTACTTTCCGCTTCGCCTCTTCCCAGAGCTCGTTCTGCTCGTCAAAGGATAGCTCGCTAAATTTTAGCCCCCGTTTTCGGCAGAGCTCCTCCATACCGGTAAAGCGCTTATAAAAGCGCTCGTTTGCCTCGCGGAGCGCTGACTCCAGATCAACCCCCTCCCGCCGGGCAACATTGGCTAGGGTAAAGAGCAGGTCACCAAACTCCGCTGCCTTTTCCTCTTGGTTAGCGGCCTGTCTCAGCTCGGTAACCTCCTCAGCCAGTTTATCGATAACGCCGCTTAAGTCCTTCCAGTCAAAGCCAACCCGGGCCACCCGACCCTGAACCCGCTGGCTAAAGGACAAAGCCGGCATCTCCTTGGGGACGCCATCCAGCAGAGAGGCACCGGCTTCTCTCTCCTCCCGCTTGAGGAGTTCCCAGTTATGGGTCACCTCGTCGGCATCCTTTACCTTCTGGGAGCCAAAGATATGAGGATGACGGTGAATGAGCTTGGTGTTTATCTTGTGCAAGACATCCCCGAGCTCAAACTCACCGGCCTCACGAGCTATCTGGGCATGAAGCACCACCTGCATCAAGAGGTCGCCCAGTTCATCACTAAGCCGCTCTGAGTCCCCCCCGTCCAGAGCCTCAAGCACCTCATAGCACTCCTCAAGTAGGTTTTCTCGCAGTGAACGGTGGGTCTGCTTTCTATCCCAGGGACAGCCATCCGGCGCTCTCAGCTTAGCGATAATATCCACCAGGGTGGCGAACTGGTCCAGGTTCTGCGGTGGCAACAAACTGGCTTCCCTCCAATCCTTATGCTAAACATGTAATTCTACGTTTAATTCTACGTTAATCCCTTTCTCAACTCAAACCTAGCTGCGCGCCGACAAAGCCTCTCTGTCCCCGCAAAAAGTCAGCGGCTCCCGTCACCCGCTTCCCCGCTAGCTGAAGCTTAAGCACACCTAAAATTCCCTCCCCGGTAGTGACACCGAATGCCGGGGCTGCTTCCCCACCAGCAAGCGCCACCACCTGCCCTACCCGAACCCCCTCTTCGCCAGGGAGAGGCACCGCCTCAATAATCTTCAGTCGCTTACCCTGCCAGCTGGTATAACACCCGGGCCAGGGACTATAGGCTCGCACCCGCCGCCAGATACTAGTTGCCGCTAGTTGCCAATCAATCTCGCCCGCCTCCTTAGAAATCGGGCGGTAGTAGCTGGCTAAAGCTTCATCCTGAGGGCGCGGGGTAAGCTCCCCTCCTAGCCAGCGGGGCAGCACCTCAAGCAGTAATTGAGCCCCTATTCGCGAGAGTTTAGACGCAAGCGTGCCGCTAGTATCCATTCCGGCAATAGGAATCTGCGCCTGGGCTAAGACGGGGCCGGTATCCAAGCCCTCGTCCATCAGCATGATGCTGACTCCGGTAAATTCATCCCCGGCTAAAATCGCGGCCGCTACCGGTGAGGCACCCCGAGACCTGGGTAGTAGGGAGGGGTGAATATTGAGACACCCGTAGCGGGGGATAGCCAAAACCGAATGAGGCAGAATCTGGCCAAAGGCAGCTACCACGATAACATCCGGGTGAAAGCTCTCTAGCTCCACCACTGCCTCTGGCCTTTTAAGACTGGCGGGCTGCACCACGGGTAATTTCCATGCCGCCGCTTTCCTTTTCACGGGAGAGGGTAAAAGAGCACGCCCCCTACCCGCCGGATGGTCAGGCTGGGTGTAAACGGCCACGACGTGCCAGTGGTTACGAACTAGGTACTCCAGAGGCAGCACAGCAAATTCTGGGCTACCCATAAAAACTAGGCGCAAATTGAGCCTCCTACGGCTCAATCTTAACACCAAAAGAAATTCCCAGTAAACCCCCGATTACCTCAAAGCTAAAAGCTTGATATTGGGCGAATAAGCCAGTTTTCAGGACATTTTAAGCTTAAAAGGGGGTCCGTAAATGCCCCAAAACCGCTTTGAAGAACCTTGCCACCTTACAAAAATCGCCCCGTATTTAGCCAGGCAACTTCAAGGCTATCCGTCGCCTAAAGCACTCATTAAGCCTCCCATAGCTAAATACCAAGGGCAGATAACCTCCCCACCAAATGGCTAATCCAAACCTAAAAGCTTAATATCGGGCAAATAAGCCAGTTTTCAAGACCTCTTAACGGAAAATAGCACCCGAGAATATCCCAAAACCAGTGCTGAAACTGTTGCCTCCCCATCAAAGAAGCTTGCTATCATTATAACGTTCCCATTCTAGCTTCCACTCTTTGGCGGCTACTAGGTAACTGGTAATTAAAGTCAAACCTTGACCACTAACCGAGGAATATAGAAGCTTGGATCTCGCGGGGAAGAACAAAGGTAATGTGATGGAAGCTGAGTCAGCACAAAGAATCTGGGAAACCGCTCTGGGGGAGCTACAAATCCAAGTCTCTAAGCATAACTACCAGACCTGGCTGGAAAAAACGCTCGGCCTAAGCTACCAAGATAACCAGTTTACTATCGGCGTGCCCAATACCTTCGTGGCAGAATACCTAGACCGAAACCAGCGCTCCCTAATTGAGAAGACGCTCATCGGGCTTACCCAGCGTGATACCCATGTCATCTTCAAGGTGGAGACACAGGATCAATCCCCGAGAGGTGAACCCGGCAGCCTAAGCGAGGTTTCATATGCTCAGAAAGCAGGCTCACCGATGTTCAACCCGAGATACACCTTTGATTCCTTCATCGAAGGTAGCGGAAACCGCTTGGCTTATGCCGCCGCCCTAGGAGTAGCCTCGAGCCCGGGACACGCCTACAATCCGCTGTTTATCTACGGTGGTGTCGGCTTAGGCAAGACCCATCTCTTGCACGCCATTGGTCATAAAGCCCTAGATAGCTCCCTCAAGGTTCGCTACGTCAGCTGTGAGCAGTTTACCAATGAGTTCATCACGGCTATCCAAGAGAGACAAACCGAGGAATTCCGTAATCGATATCGGAGCCTCGAGGTGCTGATGATCGACGATATCCACTTCATAAGCGGCAAAGAGCAGACCGAGGAGTGCCTCTTCCACACCTTTAACGAGCTCCACAATCAAAACCACCAGATCATTGTCACCAGTGACCGCCCGCCAAAATCAATCCCCCGGCTTGCTGAGAGACTGCGCTCCCGCTTTGAGTGGGGATTAATCGCTGACATTCAGCCACCTGACCTGGAAACACGCCTCGCCATTCTTCAACTTAAGGCTAGGCAGCGAGGGGAGGATGTACCCCAAGACTGCCTAGAGTTAATCGCCCGGCAGATACAGCAAAACATACGCGAACTGGAGGGTAACCTCAACCGGGTTATTGCTTACGCCAAGCTGCTCAGAGCTAGGGCCACCCCAGAGCTAGCCGCCAAAGCGCTGGAGAGTATCGCCACCAAATCCCCAGATAAGGCACCCACGCCTTCGGCACTAGTGATTGAGACAGTAGCTAAAAGCTTCCAGCTAGCCCCGGCTGACTTAATGGGCCTGAAACGAGACAAGGAGATTGCTTTAGCAAGGCAGCTAGCCATGTACCTCATCCGCGAGCAAACCGGTGCTCCCCTAGCCCAAATTGGTCAGGAGTTCGGCAACCGCAACCCGTCAACCGTCCGACACGCCTGTGAAAAGATAACCAACGAAAGTGGTCTTAATCCCCACCTAAGGCGGAAAATCTCGGACATCCGTCAGCAAATCCACCTGAAGTAGGTTAGTAGAAGCTAGAGCTCCTTACCAATCACAAAGCACCCTCTTTAGTGGCGAACCCAATCTGTTCTCGGCAGTACGATTTTTGCAAAACTGGCTCCGTTTTTTCAATAACCCTGAGAAAAAATTGAAAAGTCCGGAAAACCTTAGCTTACATTTTTCTGAATATGTACCCAATTGTTACCGATTTTTAATAGCTACTGCCTATTTAACCACTTCTATAACTATTATGAATACTATCAACTAACATTAATACATAATTTAGGGTAAAATGATAACAATAAATCTAGGTGGTTATCGGTGTTTGATTGGACGGGAATAAGGGTGAGGGCGGGTAGGGGTGGTGATGGGGCGGTAAGTTTTCGGCATGAGAAGTATGTCCCCTTCGGTGGTCCGGATGGGGGAGATGGAGGCGACGGCGGCGATGTAATTATCGAGGCGGCTAGTAACGTTACTAGTCTGCGTCTCTTCAAGCAGAAGCGGTTCTTTAGAGCTGCTGATGGGAAGCCCGGCGCCGGGAAGAAGAAGCATGGCAAGAGAGGGAAAGACCAGATAATATCCGTTCCGCTGGGGACCGTGGTCCTACCCAAAACACAGATAGGTAGTGATGTCTTGATTGCTGACCTGGAGCAGCCTGGCGAGCGGGTGGTGGTAGCTCGGGGTGGGAAGGGGGGATTAGGCAACATCCATTTCGCCTCGGCGACAAGCCAAGCACCCCAGATTGCTCAGAAAGGGGAGGCGGGAGAAGAATGCTCGCTGATACTGGAACTAAAGCTTATTGCTGATATCGGTATCATTGGCTATCCCAATGTCGGTAAGTCAACCCTGCTTGCCGCTATTTCGGCGGCTAAGCCTAAGATAGCCAGTTATCCCTTCACCACCCTTGAGCCTGTGTTGGGGGTGGCTGAGGGTGGTGGTCAGAGCGTGGTCGTAGCCGAGATTCCTGGCTTGGTGGCTGGGGCCCACCTTGGTCGCGGTCTGGGTCATGATTTCCTGCGTCACGTTACCCGCACCAAGGTGCTCATCCACCTGATAGATGGTAGCTCGGTATCCCCGGTGGAAGACTTAGTGCGGGTGAATACTGAGCTGGGTCTCTTTGACTCGGCGCTAGCCAAGAAACCGCAGCTGGTAGCAATTAATAAACTTGACCTAGCGGAGGTTAGGGGGCGGCGGGCCAAGATTACAGATGACTTTAGAGGGGTGGGCATTTCACCCCGATTCATTTCGGCAGTAACTGGGGAGGGGGTTTCCGAGCTTATGGCGGCGGCGGTGAAGGTTCTGGGGCAGATTACCATTAGTAGAGAGGCGGGAGAGAAGGTTAAAAAGAAGGTTTTTCATCCGCAACCGCGGAGAGCTAAGGTTAGCGTGCATAGGGACGGTGATACCTTTGTCGTGGGGGCACCAGAGCTAGAGCGCATTGTGGCCCGGGTGGATATATCCCATCCGGTAGTATACGCACAGGTGAGACGAGAGCTTGACCGGCTGGGGGTCAGCCAGGCTTTGAGAAAGGCGGGGGCAGAGCCCGGTAGTAAAGTCCGTTGTGGCGGTATCGAGTGGGACTGGCACTAGGAAACAGGGGGTATTGGTGGTAGCATGAAAAAAGGTATCTTGGGGGGCACCTTTGATCCCATGCATAATGGGCATCTGGCTATCACTGAAGAGGTGCGGCGGCAGCTTTCTCTGGACGAGGTTATCTTTGTGCCCGCCGGTTGGCCGCGGTTAAAGCCTGCCCGCCCGGTGGCGACTCCGGAACAGCGTCTTCACATGGTGCGCTTGGCGATTAGCGGTAGTCCTTACTATAAGTTGTCCACTGTGGAGATAGAACGCCCTGGTCCATCCTGTTCGGTGGATACCGTTGCTGAATTGAGAAAGCAACTGGATAAGGATGGTGAGCTCTATTTCATTTTAGGTCAGGACAACCTGGCCGGACTTCCCCGGTGGCGGGAGCCGGAACGGTTGGTCAGGATGTGTCGTCTGGTGGCTGTCCCCCGACCCGGTCATCCACTGCCTGACCTAGAAGCTCTGGAGGCTTCTGTCCCGGGTTTAGCCGAGAGCCTTATCCGGCTCGATACACCGCATATTGACATTAGTGCCTCCGACATCAGGGGGCGGGTGAGCCGGGGACTATCCATTCGCTACCTTGTCCCCGAGGCAGTGGCGGATTATATCGTGGAGCAGGGACTGTATACCAGTCAGAGTTAGATTGGCTGGCTTTAGACAGGAGGTTACGTCATGGAGGAATATCCCACTCTAGAGTTGGGGCTGGATACTGAGGGGGTGCGCCGGATTAGGGAGATTGCTCATGAGGTCGGGGCTTTCCTAACCGGAGATTTTACCCTTACTTCTGGGAAGAAGAGTAACTACTATATTGACGGCAAGAGGATAACCCTCTCGCCGGAGGGTGCCTATCTGGTCGGTAAGGCGATATTTGGTGAACTAAGGGGGAGTGAGGTGGAGGCGGTTGGTGGGGTGGCTACGGGGGCTTACCCCATGGTGACCGCAGTTGGCTTAATCAGCCACCTTGAGGGTAAACCGGTGCCGGTTTTTATTGTCCGGGAGGTGGTTAAGGAGCACGGCACTATGCGGCGGGTTGAGGGGCACCTGAAGGAAGGCGCAAAAGTAGCCATTCTGGAAGATGTGCTCACCACCGGTGGCTCGGTAATGAAAGCCATAGAGGCAGTGGCAGCAGTGGGATGTAGGGTGGTAAAGGTTATCGCTCTCGTTGACCGTGACGAGGGCGGCGGTGAGAGGTTACGGAAAGCGGGCTATAACTTTACGGCGCTCCTGCGGGTAGCCCACTAGATATCCAGGTTCTTGACGCTCTTGGCGTGCGCCTGGATAAAGGCTTTGCGGGGCGGCACTTCACTCCCCATGAGAATGTGGAAGGTGTGGTCTGTCTTAGCGGCGTCCTCCAGGGTAACGGAAAGGAGGGTGCGGGTAGCCGGGTTCATGGTGGTTTCCCACAGTTGCTCGGCACTCATCTCCCCCAGACCCTTATACCGCTGAACATTTACCTTTTTGGCTCCCTTTAGCTCCGCGAGCACCGCATCTTTTTCCGGTTCTGAGTAGGCCCAGCGCTCGATTTTATTACTCTTTATCCGGTAAAGTGGCGGCTGGGCAATAAACAGGTGTTCAAGGTTAATCAGCTCGGCCATATGGCGGAAGAAGAAGGTCAGGAGCAGGGTGCGGATGTGAGCGCCGTCAACATCGGCGTCAGTCATCAGGATAACCCGATGATAGCGTAGCCGTGCCGGGTCAAAATCATCATCGATGCCGGCTCCTAGGGCGGTGATGATCGCCCGAATTTCCTCGTGAGCCAGCATCTTATCCGAGGGGGCTTTTTCCACGTTGAGGATCTTACCGCGTAAGGGCAGGATCGCCTGAAAGCGGCGGTTTCGACCCTCTTTAGCGGAACCACCGGCGGAGGGTCCCTCCACTAGGTATAGCTCACACAGGGAAGGGTCCTTTTCCGAGCAATCAGCCAGTTTTCCGGGCAGAGTCCCGGTATCAAGGCTGCTCTTGCGGATGATTAGGTCGCGGGCCTTGCGGGCTGCCTCTCTGGCTTTAGCGGCGGTGAGACACTTGTCGATAATCCTTTTGGCTTCGTTGGGGTGTTCCTCAAGGTAGAGGGCGAGGCCGTCGCTTACCGCACTCTCCACCAGGCTCTTGACCTCAGCATTCCCAAGCTTGGCTTTGGTCTGGCCTTCAAACTGTGGCTCGGCGAGCTTAACGCTGATAACTGCCGTCAGCCCTTCTCTGACGTCGTCACCGGTCAGGTTGGGTTCGTCCTCCTTGATGAACTTGTTTTTACGGGCGTAGTCATTGAGGACCCGGGTCAGGGCGGAACGGAAGCCGGTGAGGTGAGTCCCGCCGTCGGCGGTATTAACGCAGTTGGCGAAGCTGAAAATAGTCTCCGCGAAGCCATCGTTATACTGGAGGGCGCCCTCAATGATGGTGCTGTCTAGGGTTCTGGAGACATAGATGGGATGGCGATGACGGACATCACGATTTCGATTAAGATGTCGGACAAGGCTGGTGATACCGCCTTCAAAGTAGAAGGTCTTCGTGCAGTCCCCTTTTTCGTCGCGGAGGCATATCTCTAGTCCCTTGTTCAGGTAAGCCACTTCTCTTAAGCGCTCGCCCAAAGCATTGAGGTTGTAGCTTATCCGATCGAATATTTCTTCATCAGCCAGGAAGGTAATAGTGGTGCCGGTATCACTGGCACTACCAACCACAGCCACCTCTCCTTGGGGTATGCCTCGCTGGTAGTTTTGCTCGTGGAGCTTACCCTCGCGCCTTACGTTGACCCTGAGCCAGGTGGAGAGGGCATTGACCACTGAAGCCCCGACCCCATGCAACCCGCCGGATACCTGATAGGTCTTACCCCCGAACTTGGCCCCGGCGTGAAGCGTGGTCATTACCGTTTCCAGGGCGGAGACCTTGGTGGTGGGGTGGATATCCACGGGAATACCACGCCCGTTGTCTTCTACCTTGACGGAGCCATCTTGCTGAATGGTAACCGAAATGCTGGTGCAGCAGCCCGCCATGGCTTCGTCGACGCAGTTATAGACGATTTCAAAGACCAGATGATGCAGCCCGTGCTGGTCAGTACTGCCGATATACATGCCCGGCCGGCGGCGGACGGCTTCCCGTCCGCCCAGGATTTGAATATCCGCAGCGGTATATTTCCTGTTTTGCGGCTCAGTTGCGGCTGGTTTGTCCCTTGGCATGGCTAGGCATTGCCTCCACATCGGCAGTTAGGATTAGAAAAAGTAAGCGAGCTCCTGGGCGAAGGTAGTCGTGTAATATAGTGGCTGGTTATAAGAGCCAAGGCCACCCCCCTTGCGGAAATTTTATATGCTGTGAGGGTAACCACAAGTCTATTATAGCACAGTTTAGCTATAAAGTGAAGGAAATGGGGGGTTGTCTACTTCATATACAAAGGGGAGGAAAATACAAGGAAAGAGTCTACGGTATGGGGATGACAGTGAGGCCGCCCCTTTTATTTACTCTGTAGATGAATGGCTTTGGGGTAATAGCCTCTGCTTCAATTATGCGGTCATAGGCGCGGGCGAAACATCTAAGTTTTTCCCATCTCGGAGATTCACCCCCCCATAAATAAAAACAGCCAATCTTATATTGCTTTATCGCAGATAATTCACTAGGCCGTTTATGGTAACTACTATCGTGTCCAATTACTGTCCATCCCCACTGTCCAACTTGATTAAGCCAAATATCATCTTTCTCATCCATATCAAAATGTTGCTGATGGTAATGAACCTGAATTGGGAATCTTAAAGATTTCCATTGAAGAACTTTGGGAACAACGATTCCAACGCTTCTGTCGAAGAACAAAATCATACAGCAACCTTTATACCCTCAAATTGCAGCCCTTGAGCAATTTCACTCTTGTCCAATGCAAAGTCCTCTTCAATATCTTCAATGCTTTCCCCAGCTTTCCAACGCCCCTTCAATACCCACGTGGCAACACCTCTTACCATAGGAGCACCGAATGCAATACGAGGGTCAATAGTCACACGTGATTGTCTCCCTGCTACGTGCCAAATTAAAGCTAATTCATGTTCATAATCAAATTCCGCAAATCTATCCCCCACCATCTCTTGCCAAGTTTCTTGTCCGTAAACATCCCCTAGAATCAATAGCTTAGCTTCTGAATCGGGTTCAGTTCTCCATAGGTCTAGTAGCATATGGTGGCCTTCAGTTTTCCACTTGTATTCTGCAAAGGGAAATTCTGAATTTAGGATTTGTGCTGTATACTCCCTTGCCCTACGGATTTTCTGTAAAGACAAACCCAGTCTTCGAAAGGTGGCAACAAAAGCTGCCTCAATAAGTTCAAGGTAAGATAATGGTCTGCGATGTTCCCTGCCAGGAAGTGCAGGCCCAACGTCTGGTCCTCCAAAGTGCCAATAGTAAACAGTTTGTCGTTTCGTTTTAGC
Organism: uncultured Dehalococcoidales bacterium; assembly: GCA_964472625.1. Taxonomy (GTDB): domain Bacteria; phylum Chloroflexota; class Dehalococcoidia; order Dehalococcoidales; family UBA5760; genus UBA5760. Next base: position 36,094 of record CAYYLM010000005.1, on the reverse strand, counting down.
GTAGCGAGCAGTATCGGCTACTGTATAAGATGGAAGAAAAAGCCGTCGTCGCCAAGGTTCTGCACCACGTTCAGCGATGATTGTGGACATGACAAACCCTCCTCACTATGTTATAATTTAAGTGAGTTCTGGGTTTCTTTTAACTTGACTATCATGAGAGGGCCATTGCCAGATGGCTCTCTATTATTTTATCACAAAATGGTCAGGGTTACCACTGGATCCTAGGTAAGAGTCGCTTACGGGTAAATAGCCGCTGCCCCGAGTCCGGTTGCCTCAGGTAGCCCCAGCATGATGTTCATGTCCTGGACTGCCTGACCGGCTGCTCCCTTAACCAGATTGTCAATAGCGCTAATGACGATGAGCCGGCCGGTCCTCAGGTCAAGGGTGGGGTGGATGAAGCAGGTGTTAGCGCCCCAGGTGTGTTTGGTGTGGGGAGGGTGCGCCACCACCCGGACAAAGGGCTCATCCCGATAGAAGTCTTGGTAGAGCTGAAATACCTCCCCGGTTCCCCTCCTGCCACTGGCTATCCTGCCCGAGGCTAGATGGGCGTAGCCAGTGGTTAGTATCCCCCGGGTCATTGGTACGAGATGGGGTACAAAGGTTACCGCAGCTGGCAGTTGGGGACGAAGTAGCCTGAGCTCCTGGGTAATCTCAGCTAAATGTCGGTGCCCGTCTAAAGCGTAGGCGCTGGCATCTTCGTTGGCTTCAGCAAAGTGAGTCGGTAGGCTCAGGGTTCTACCGGCACCTGATGCCCCCGATTTACTGTCAATAATAATCTCCGGCTCAATTATTCCGGCTTTCACGGCCGGAGCTAGAGCCAGTATCGCCCCGGTGGGATAGCAACCGGGGTTAGCCACCAGTTGTGCAGCAGCTATCTCACGGCGGTATAGCTCAGGTAGTCCATATACCGCTTGACTGAGCAATTGTGGCTCGGGGTGGGTAAATCCATACCAAGCGGGGTACTCGGTGGCGTCCTTGAGGCGGAAATCGGCGCTCAGGTCCACCACCTTAATACCACGGCTGAGCAGTGGTATTACCTCTTTAGCGCTTTCTTTATGGGGCATGGCGGAGAAAGCGAGGCTAACCTCACTCAGCTCGGGCTCAATAGTTAGCGCTAGGTCAGCTAGGTGGGGGAAGACCTCGCCCAACTTCTTTCCGGCGCTACTCCGCCCGGTAACCGAGGTAAGCGCTACCCCCGGGTGCTGGGAAAGGAGCCGGGCTAGCTCGACGCCGGTGTAACCGGAAACGTTGATAATACCTACCTTGGGCTTATTCATCGGCATTTTTCTCCTTGACACAGGGATTCTAGGGTGGTCAGCTGCTCGGCGGTGCCCATGATAACAAGTCGGTCGCCAAGCTCGATAGGCTCTTCGCCGGCAGGGTTAGTTAGCAGCTTGCCACTCTTTCTATTGATGGCTAGGACGTTAGCCTGGCTGTGCTGGCGAACTGTCTCAACCGTTTGTCCGATAAGCGGTGAGTTGTCAGGGACGATTATGTTTTCCATCTGCAGCTCTCGTCCACGGCGAAAGGTTACCGTGTCGATAAAATCAGCCACCGTCGGTCGTATCGCGAGCAGGGCCATACGCCGGGCACCGATGCTGTTTGGCGAGACGATGCGGTTTGCACCTGCCCTCTTTAGCTTGGCTTCGGCCTCTTTGTCGCTGGCTCTGGCTTCGATAAACAGGTCGGGACGCAGCCCCCGCGCCGAGAGGACAATATAGGTGTTGTCTGCGTCACTGCCGATAGCGGCGACCAAGGCCCGGGCTCGCTCAATACCGGCCTCAAGGAGCACCTTATCGCTGGTGGCGTCGCCAAGCAGGCTGAGGTAGCCCTGCTCCTCAGCCAGAGTGATGTTATCCGGGCGGCTATCGACAATCACAAAGGGGACCCCTTCCTCACTAAAGGTGCGGGCGATATCCTCCCCGACCCGGCCGTATCCACAGAGAATAAAGTGGTCTTTTAGTTTAGCTATTTTAGCTTTCATCTGTCGCCTCCTCCTCGCTACGCCGAATCTCCCGGCTAGTGCATATTCGACAAGGGCGCTGAAGACAAATAGCGCCCCGCTAACGCCGCCGATGATTAAGACAATGCTGAAGATGCGCCCCGCGTCACTGAGCGGGTGCACCTCACCATAGCCTACTGTGGAGATGGTTATCACCGTCATGTAGATGGCGTCGCTAGGTGACCATCCCTCGATGAGCACATAGCCGATGGTACCAGCGGCGATGATGCTGGCTAGGATAATTATTCCCCGGCGCAACCTCTTCTGTGGTTCCATTTCCCACTCCAGGATTAAGCCTATTGTAGCATATTTTCCATCGGTGGTGAGAAGCAAGCCAAGCCCGGATTTGTCGATGGGGGTAAGCGTATGCTAAGATTTCTTATCATTGTGCCGTGGTTGTCAAATCCTCACGGAATGTTCTGTGGAAAGTAAGGGGCAAAGGTGATATGAAGCCAGAGACTAAAGAGGTAATTATCATACCGGAGCGGTGTAAGGGGTGTGGCTTCTGTATTGAGTTTTGCCCAAAGCACATTCTCTTTGAATCGACGGAGATTAATAGCCAGGGGTACCATCCGGTCTATATCAGTGATAACTCAAAATGTACCAAGTGTGATATCTGCGGGATGGTCTGTCCTGACTTTGCCATCGGTGTGGTTGATACTGCCAAGAGTCCTTGCCAAGGCTAGGAGTTTAAAGTGTCAGAGCGAAAATATCTGGCTGGTGAGTTTTTTCTGGGCGGAGACGATGCCTGTGCTGAGGGGGCGATAAGCGCTGGTTGTCGCTTCTTTGCCGGCTATCCCATCACACCGGCTACCGAGATTGCGGAGCGGATGGCGGAGCGACTCCCTGAAGTTGGGGGTAATTATATCCAGATGGAGGACGAACTGGGGTCAATGGCGGCGGTGCTGGGGGCTTCGTGGGGTGGGGTTAAGGCGATGACGGCTACCTCTGGGCCAGGCTTTAGCCTGATGATGGAAAACATCGGTTTGGGCATCATGACCGAGACCCCATGTGTCGTGGTGAACATCCAGCGGGCGGGACCGTCAACTGGACTACCAACCCTGACTGGTCAGGGGGACATGATGCAGGCACGCTGGGGTAGTCACGGGGTATACAGTATCATTGCCCTATCACCCAGCTCTCCCCAGGAGCTGTATGACCTGACGATAAAGGCCTTTAACCTTTCTGAAAAATATCGCCTGCCGGTTCTGGTTATGTCCGAAGCGGCTACCGGGCACATGTATGAGAAGGTGGTCATCCCGTCGCCTGGTGAGATAGAACTTGTACCTCGGCGTAAGCCCACCGTGCCTACCAGCGACTATCTGCCCTTCGAGCCTGACCCTGATTTAGTGCCGCCGATGGCTAACGCTGGTGAGGGCTACCATCTGCATGTTAGCGGGCTAACACATGATGAGCGGGGTTATCCGGCGATGACCGCTGAGGCGCAGGACAGGCTGGTGAGGCGGCTGGTCGACAAGATTGAGCAGAATAAGGCCGAAATTATTGAGCTTGAAGAGGACGGCATACGGGGTGCTGAGGTAGTTGTCTGTACTTATGGAATTTCAGCCCGGGTCTCCCAAATTGCTGTCGAGCGGGCCAGGGGTGAGGGAATCAGGGTTGGCATGCTGAGGCTGGTCACCGTCTGGCCCTTCCCCGATGACCGGATCAGGGATATTGCCCGTGAGGTTAAGGCGTTTGTCGTGCCTGAGATTAACTACGGACAGATTGCTCTGGAGGTAGAGCGGTGCGCTTGTGGCCGGGCGGAGGTAGTTTTGGTGCCTCATATGGGGGGAGGGGTGCATGCTCCCGAGACCATCTTGGCAGCAATAAGGCGGGCGGTTAGATAGAGGAAGACAATCTAAAATGGCAAAGGTTGTCACATGGGCGAAGTCAGTTCAAAAAGGGTGAAGTAGCTATCGAGTGAGCGAAGTCAGTTCAAACGGGGGAAGTAGCTATCGAGTGAGCGAAGTCAGTTCAAACGGGGGAAGTAGCTATCGAGTGAGCGAAGTCAGTTCAAACGGGGGAAGTAGCTATTAAGTGGGTGAAGTCGGTTTAAAAAAGCATCCTCTAGATGATTACCTGAGAGTGGAACGGGTGCCGCACATCTGGTGTCCTGGTTGCGGCTTGGGCTTGGTGGTTAACTGCTTTCTCAGGACGCTAGTTAAGTCCCGGCTTGATTTAGATAAGGTAGTCGTCGTCTCAGGGATAGGCTGTACCGGCAGGGTGGCTGGTTACATCAATCTGGATTCTTTCCATACCACTCACGGGCGGGCTATCCCCTTCGCCACCGGTCTTAAGGTAGCTAATCCGGAGCTAACGGTCGTGGTAATAAGTGGCGATGGCGACCTAGTGGCAATCGGGGGGAATCACCTTATCCACGCTGCCCGCCGCAGTATCGACCTGACGGTATTATGCGTCAATAACTTTATCTATGGGATGACCGGGGGGCAGCTGGGTCCGACGACACCGCTAACGGCCCGAACCACCACCTCGTTGAGGGGTAATGTTGACGAGCCGTTGAATGTCCCGTATTTGGCAGCCGCCAGCGGTGCTGCCTATGTCGCCCGCTGGACGACAGCACATGTTCGTCGGCTGGAGAAGGCGGTCACTGAGGCGCTCCTCAAGAAGGGCTTCAGCCTAGTGGAGATAATCAGTCCCTGCCCAACCTATTACGGCCGGATGAATAAGCAGGTAACCGGGCTGGACCAGATGAAGTATTACCGTGATAACAGTGTTATTAAGTCTGGAATTGACCCTAAACAGGTGGCTATTGAGTTTAACGGGCAGATAATCGTGGGGAAATTTGTTGATCGAGGGTAGAGGTATGGCTGAGCGAGAGGAGCTGAGACTCTGTGGTTATGGGGGGCAGGGTATCATCCTGGCGGGCTATATTGTCGGTCAGGCGGTAGCTATCTTTGAGCATAAGCAGGCAACTTTTGCTCGGGATTATGGCCCGGAAGCTAGAGGTGGTGCCTGCCGGGCTGATTTGGTTATTTCTGATAAGCTGGTGACCTATCCCTACATTACCGCGCCTTCAGTTTTGGTAGCCATGTCGCAGCGGGGGTATGACAAGTATCACCCTCATAACCGTGATGATACCCTGGTAGTTATTGATGAAGACCTGGTCAAGCCATTGCCAACTAGCCAGCGGCTGCTGAGTATACCCGCCCGGCGCATCGCGGAGGGGCTGGGCAGGGTGGCGGTGGCCAACGTGGTGATGCTGGGATTTCTCACCGCGGTCACCAGTCTGGTAACCGTGGAGTCAATGAAGGAGTCGCTTTTAGCTGCGGTGCCCAAGGGGACTGAAGAGTTGAATATGAAGGCATTTGAGCAGGGCTATCGCTACGGTCTGGAGAAATTGGGTGCTGCTGGCAAGGGTAAGGCGTTAGTCTGAATCGCAGCGGCTCAAAGACACCCTAGATTTAACTAATTTCCTTTGTCTTTTTCGCTTTTCTCTGAGTTTTTATAAGAGCCTTGGTGGTTTGCTCTTGACCGAAGTCAGTTTAAAATCTATTATTGAGGTGCTGTTTATCGTTTTAAGCTGAGGGTGGGACGGTGGCTATTAAGCAACCAAGGATGACTCTTAAGGCTATTGGTACTGTCAGAAATGAAATTGGAGAGCCTCGACATCAAAGTTGGGAAAGGGTTATTTCTGAAATTGTGATCGACCGTCGCCTTGCTGAGGCTTTAGATGGTCTGGAAGAGTTCTCTCATGTCAAAGTTCTTTTCTGGATGCATAAGACGTCGGGAGAGGTGCCACTCAAAGTGCACCCTAGGGGCAAAGTTGAGCTACCGCTGGTGGGGCTTTTTGCCAGCCGCTCGCCGCAGAGACCTAACCCCATCGGAGAAACCACCGTCAGGCTCCTTGAGCGCCGGGGGAATATCCTGAAGGTTGAGGGGCTGGATGCTATTAGCGGCACACCGGTGCTTGACATCAAGCCCTACATCCCGATGGGTGATTCGGTAGCTAGAGCCAAAGTGCCACCCTGGGTAAACCAATTGCATCAGATAAGCCAGTGGCTAAAGGAGATTTACCGCCGGCTTATGGATGGTTACGGCCCACAGCACTGGTGGCCGGCTGAGGGACCCTTTGAGGTGATGGTTGGTGCCATCCTTTCTCAGTCGGCGGCCTGGGGTAATGTGGAGAGGGCGATAGCCAGTCTCAAGGCAGCCGGGGCGCTGTCACCGGGGGTGTTGCGCCGGCTGCCCCTTGCCGAACTAGCTACCCTTATTCGTCCCTGTGGTTACTACAACGCCAAGGCGGTAAAACTCAAGTCCCTGGCCCAGTGGCTGGGGGAAGTCTGTAATGACGACCTTAATCAGCTCTTCGCTAGTGATACAGCCACCCTGCGTGCACAACTGCTTTCTATTCACGGTATCGGAGCGGAGACCGCCGATTCTATACTGCTGTATGCTGTCGGTAAGCCAGTCTTCGTCATCGATGCCTACACCCGTCGTATCTTAAGCCGGCTCGGTCTAGCGCCGCAGGGCATGAGTTACGTTGCTTGTCAATCCCTCTTTATGGATAGTCTACCCGCTGATGCTGGGCTGTTTAACGAATACCATGCCCTGCTCGTCTGTCTGGCTAAGAATGTCTGCCGCCGCCACCCCCTGTGCCCTGACTGCTGCCTAGCTGATATCTGTCCCTCCTGTGTTGGTAAGTAGTCGCTGGGAAGTATTTTAAATCTTTGCTTAGCTAACTTTGAGGTAGTATACTTTAGATTATACAGGGGGCTAGCATGGATTGGGCGCAATTAGCTAGTAAGTTAGCCTTGTGGATAAGGGAGCAGGTGGCTACTGCCGGGTGTAAGGGGGTGGTGTTCGGGATGAGTGGGGGGCTTGATTCCTCAATAGCCGCGGTGTTGTGTCAGCGGGCTTTCCCCAAAGACTGTTTGGGGGTGCTTATGCCCTGCTGCAGTAGTCCTGAAGACGGAGAGCATGCTCAGCTGGTAGCCAGTAAATTCTCCCTCCCGACCAAGGTAGTGGTTCTGGATAGTGTTCTGGATGCCCTGCTCGGGGTTTTGCCTTCTGTGGGGGAGCCTAGCTTAAGTCAGCGTGTTAAGGCTAACCTCAAGGTCAGATTAAGAATGCTCACCCTCTATTACTTTGCCAATCAGTTGGGATATATAGTGGTCGGGTCTAGTAACCGGAGTGAACTGGCTGCCGGCTACTTTACCAAGTATGGTGATGGTGGGGCAGACATTCTGCCTCTGGGCAATTTGGTTAAGGGGCAGGTTAAGGAACTGGCTCAGTTTTTGGGTATCCCGCAGCCGGTTATTGATAAGCCTCCCTCGGCGGGACTGTGGCCGGGGCAGACCGATGAAGGTGAGCTTGGCTTTAGCTATGAGGATCTTGACCGCTATCTGGTTACCGGCCAGGCTTCGAGCGAGCTGAGAGCTAAGATTGAGGCTAGGATAGCGGCTGGCGCCCATAAGCGCTGCTTGCCCCCAGTGGCTAGCCTGTAGTGGAGGTAGCTGAGAATGGCGACGGGCAAGGTCAAAATTGTCACTGATAGTACCGCTTACCTCTCAGCAGAGGAGATTAGTCGGTATGACGTCCAGGTGGTGCCGCTCCGGGTTATCTTCGGGACTGAGGTCTATTGTGAGGGTGTGGATATTACCAGTGAGGAGTTCTATCGGCGGCTGGCTACCAGAGGGCCGATGCCTACTACCTCACAGCCAGCGGTAAGCGATTTCACCCGGGTGTATGGTGAGCTGGCAGAGCGTGGCCATCCGATTCTATCCATTCATATCTCCAGCAAGCTGAGCGGCACGGTTAATTCGGCTATGTCCGCCAGGCAGGAGTTGCCCCAGGCTCAGATTGAGGTAGTAGATGCCCGTACCGTAGCGCTGAGGATGTTGATTGCGCCTGCGGCTAAGGCTGCGGCCGGGGGGCAGAGCTTACCTCAGCTCAAGGCATCTATTGAAAAGCTAAACGCCTGCATGATTACTGTTGGGGTGCTAAACACCCTAGAGTATCTCTGGAGAGGGGGTCGTATTGGCGGAGCCAAGGCTTTATTGGGCACCATACTAAGGATTAAGCCGCTCCTAGACTTCAGGGGTGGTGAGGTCCGGGTCTTGGCTAAGCTAAGGACCAGCGCTCAGGCGACCAAGTCTATACTGGAGCTTATGGAGAGCCGGGTGACCGGGAATACGCCAATTCACGTTGGCGTGGCGCACACTAATGCGTTTGAGCGGGCTCTGGAATTGGAAAAGGAAGTTAAGGCTGCTTTTAACTGCGCCGAGACAGATATTGTTGAACTCGGGCCGGTATTGGGGACTCATATCGGCCCTGGGTTCTTTGGCCTTGGCTTCTATAGCGATGAAGAGTGGCAGCCCGACCAAAGCTGATTTTGGGGGAGGGCAGTCATCTTGTTTTGGGGTATGGGGTGTGTTATCATTGATTTGAGACGAAGATGACCACAGAGAAGGAGAAGGCACTAGAGCTAGTTATCAGCCAGATCGAGAAGCGGTATGGTAAGGGGTCAGTGATGAAGCTGGGGGGAGCGGTGGCACCACCGATAGAAGCCATCCCCAGTGGTTCGCTGGCGCTAGACCTTGCCTTGGGGGTGGGTGGTATCCCCCGGGGACGGATTACCGAGGTATTCGGCCCTGAGGCGTCGGGTAAGACGACCCTGGCACAGCATGTAATCGCTGAGGCACAGAAGCAGGGGGGGTTGGCAGCCTATATTGATGTCGAGCATGCCCTGGACCCGGTCTATGCAGCTCGTTGCGGGGTCAACGTTGATGACCTGCTGATATCCCAGCCTGATACTGGGGAGGAAGCCCTGGAGATTACCGAGGCTCTGGTCAGGAGTCGGGCGGTTGACGTGATCGTGGTTGATAGCGTCGCTGCCTTGGTGCCCCGAGCTGAAATTGAAGGCGAGATGGGAGACGCCCATGTCGGGTTGCAGGCCCGCTTGATGTCGCAAGCGCTGCGCAAACTAGCGGCGGCGATTGGTAAATCAGGGACCGCGGTGCTCTTTATTAATCAGCTAAGAGAAAAGGTTGGCATCGTCTTTGGCAATCCGGAGGTGACACCGGGTGGTAGAGCCTTAAAATTCTACAGCTCAATCAGAATCGATTTAAGGCGTGCCGAAACAATCAAAGAGGGAAATGAGGCGGTAGGCAGCCATATTAGAGCCAAGGTAGTCAAGAATAAGGTGGCCCCCCCATTTAGGAGCGCCGACTTTGATATCATGTTTGCTCGTGGTATCAGCCGGGAGGGTAATCTAATCGACCTCGGTGTTGAGATGGGGTTGGTCAAGAAATCGGGCGCCTTTTTCTCCTATGGTGATGTTCGTCTGGGGCAAGGCAGGGAGAATGCCAAACAGTACCTGAGTCAGAATCCTGAGCTGGCTCAGGAGATTGAGCAGCAAGTAAGAGCCTCAGCCGTCACCACTCGCATTACGATGTCTGAAAACTGAGAATAGTCTAGCCGATAGCGGTTAGTGACCAGTAAGAGTAAATAAGGCTGAGGCCCAGGCTTCGGCCTTATGTATTTTGGTGAGGATTGGACTAGTGAAGCAGGTTACTGCCCTCCGTTCTGGGGGAGGTCGGAGAAAACGAGTGAGTGTGTATCTGGATAGTAAGTTTGCTTTCAGTCTGGAGGCTGAGGTGGTGTTAGCCGAGAGGCTAAAGGTGGGGCAGGAGCTAACCAGTGAGCAGATTAGGGCGCTGGCCAGGGCCGATAGCTTTCAGCGCTGTCTCAATGCTGCGCTGCACTATCTTAGCTATCGCCCCCGGAGTGAGTTTGAGCTGAGGGAGCGGCTTGGCCGGCGTAATTTTGATGGCGATAGCGTAGAAGAGGTGCTGGCCCGGCTGAAGGAGCGAGGGCTGGTGGATGATACGGAATTTGCTCAGTTCTGGCGGGATAATCGGCAGGCATTTAGCCCGCGCAGTAGCTCGCTGACTAGGTTGGAGCTACGACGCAAAGGGGTAGCCGAGGAGATTATCGGCCAGGTGGTTAGCACTGTTAGTGATGGTGAGAGTGCTTATCGGGCTGCCCTCGGTAAGGCTCGCCGACTGCCAGTGTCCGACTATCAGAGCTTTCGCCGCCGGCTCGGTGAGTATCTTAGGCGACGTGGCTTTAGTTATGGTGTCATAAATAACACAGTGGAGCAGCTATGGCGGGAAATGAGGGAGAGTGACCAGGGATAGCTTTGGCTGTCTTTAGGGCTATCCTTCGTTAAGGCAAAGCTGCTACCGGAAGCGAGGTATAAAATGCCATTAGATGTAACACGGATAAATATCCTGTTAGCGCTATTTGGTTTCATCATCGGTGGGGTGGCGGGGGCTGCCTTTGTCTACTTTTTTAGACGATTCCGGCTTACCCGGGAGATGCGTCTTGCCGAGAGGAAGGCGACTAAAGTTGCCACTGAGGCGGAACACAGAGCTAAGGACATCATTCGTGAAGCTAGGGCAGAGGCAGATAAGATGAAGGTGGCGGCAGAGGCGGAGTACCGGGAGCGGCGAACTGAGTTAAGTCGTAACGAGAACCGCTTGGTTCAGAAGGAAGCTACCTTGGAGCGTAAACTAGAGGATGTGGAACGGCGTGGGCGCGAGCTGACTAATAAAGAGGAGCGCATAGAGTCCCTGCGCACTCAGCTTGAGGAGGCTAGAGGCAAGCAACTGGAGCAGCTGGAGATGATTTCAGGCATGTCAAGTGATGAGGCGCGAAAGTATTTGCTTGAGGCAATGGAGGTTGAGATAAGGGAGGAGACCTCGCGGCGGCTTCGGGCCTGGGAAGCTGAGCTAAAAGAGGCAGAAAATAGAAAGACTCAGGAGATTTTAGCTCAGGCTATTCAGCGCTGTGCCTCTGATGTTGTCGCCGAGGCTACGGTGGCTAGTGTTCCTTTGCCCAGTGATGAGATGAAGGGACGGCTTATCGGACGCGAGGGTCGCAATATCAGGGCCATCGAGCAGGCCACCGGAGTTGACCTCATTATTGATGACACCCCCGAGGCGGTGACCCTGTCCAGCTTTGATCCGGTGCGGCGGGAGGTGGCTCGGATCGCTCTAAACAAGCTTATCCTTGACGGGCGTATCCACCCGGCTCGCATCGAAGAGGTGGTTGCTAAGGCTAAGGAAGAAGTCGAGGCTACTATCTATAGTGCCGGGGAACAGGCGGCCTATGACGTTGGCGTGGCTGGCTTACGTCCGGAGCTGATTAGACTTCTGGGACGCCTTAAGTTTCGCACCAGCTACGGACAGAATGTCTTAACTCACAGTATTGAGGTGGCACATTTGGCGGGTATGATTGCTGCTGAGTTAGGCGCTAATGTCGCTATTGCCAAGAAAGCGGGCTTAATGCATGATATCGGTAAGGCGGTAGACCGTGAGGTGGAAGGCACTCACGCCGCTATCGGTGCTGATCTGGTTAAGCAATGGGATAAATCTGCCGAGGTGGTTCAGGGGGTCTCCGAGCACCACGGTGAGACGGAGACCACCAGCGTCTGGGGTTTTGTTGTCTCGGCGGCTGATGCTCTCAGCAGTGCCCGACCTGGAGCCAGGCGTGAGTCGCTGGAGAGCTACCTGCAGCGGCTGAAGGCGCTGGAGGACATAGCCAGTAGCTTTAAGGGGGTGGAGAAGTCCTTTGCCATTCAGGCCGGGCGCGAAATCCGTATCCTGGTCAAGCCGGAGGAGGTTGACGACCTGGGGTCGATGAGGCTGGCCCGGGACATCGTGAAGAAAATAGAGGAAGGGATGCAGTACCCCGGTCAGATCAAGGTTACCGTGCTCCGGGAGACAAGGGCGGTAGACTATGCTAAGTAGCTCTGATAGAGGTTAGGGGGGCCTTTAGTGCTAGTATTGGCGATTGGTGACGTAATTGGCCGGCCGGGGAGACAGGCGGTGGCTAAGCTTCTGCCTGGTATTATTGAGCAATACGAGGCGGACTTGGTGGTGGCTAACGCGGAGAATACTGCTGGCGGTATCGGGGTGACTAGTGCCACGGCTCAGGAACTCTTAAATGCTGGCGTTAACGTGCTGACCTCGGGAAACCATATCTGGGCGGAGAAGGAGATTATCCCCCATCTTGATGGTGAGATGCCTCTGCTGCGTCCGTTGAACTATCCCCCGGGCGTGCCGGGTAGGGGTTATTTAGTGGCGGGTCAGGCGATGGTGGTCAATCTGATCGGGAGAACCTTCATGGGTAATTTTGATTGCCCGTTTCGGACTATGGACAGATTGCTTGGCGAGCTTGAGAGTAAGCCGTCGGTTATCATTGTTGATTTCCATGCTGAAGCGACCTCGGAGAAGGTGGCTCTGGGACGCTACCTGGACGGTCGGGTTAGCGCTGTGCTCGGTACCCATACCCATGTGGGCACCACCGATGCTCAGCTGCTACCTGGGGGTACTGCTTATGTTACTGACATTGGCATGACTGGACCCATTGATTCAATTATCGGTGATGACATTGAGGCCGTAACCCGCCGTTTTCTGACCATGATACCTCATCGTCTGTCGGTGGGTAAGGGTAAGGTATTGTTCAGTGCGGTGCTAATTAGGGTGGACGAGGCTAGCGGTCGGGCACTGAGCATTGAGCGAGTCTCTCGGGAGGTTGAGTAATCGTGTCCCGGGTTGACCTCCACATACATTCCAACGCTTCCGATGGCCGACTCAGCCCGGAAGAGGTGGTTAGGGAGTCGGCAAGGCGGGGACTAGCCGTTATTGCCCTCACCGACCATGATGCCATTAGTGGCCTGGCTCCCGCCTTAGCTGCGGCTAAGGCTTTCCCCGACTTAAGGGTAGTACCTGGCGTTGAGCTCAGCACTGATGCCGACCAGGGCGAGGTCCATATTCTAGGCTACTTTATAGATTATAACGATGGGGAGCTAGTGGCGAGACTGGAGAGAATGCGTAATTCTCGGCTAGAGCGAGCTCAGGCGATGGTTGCTAAACTGAGGGACCTGGGGGTTAATATTGACTGGCCGCGAGTACAGGAGATAGCCGGCAAGGGCTCGGTGGGTCGTCCTCACCTAGCTCAGGCCATGTTAGAGAAGGGCTATATTGGCTCGCTTAAGGAGGCCTTTTCCAGTTATATCGGTCGGGGTGGTCCGGCCTATGTTGAGCGTCGAAAACTAGTCCCGGCAGCGGCGGTAGAGCTAATATTGCGGGTTAAGGGACTCCCCGTACTGGCCCACCCCTTGACGGTGAGCGACCTAGAGGCTCTGGTTGTTAAACTCAAGGCGGTTGGTTTGGTAGGCATTGAAGCCTACTATAAAGACTATAGCGCTGATGATGTTGGGAAGCTACTGATGCTGGCGGAGAGGTATAATCTCGTGGCTACTGGCGGTAGTGATTACCACGGACTAGATACCGAAATTGAGATCATGATTGGCGGTGTTCAGGTCCCACTTTCGGCGGCGGAGCACCTCATAGCTTTGGCGCAGTCGCGCATACCCAGCTAGGGTAGCCTGTGGTATAATTCTGTTATATTTTGAGGATTAATCCCTCATTTGATAACCGAGCTTGACAAATAATCTTGAGAGGAGAGCTGATGTCCGGTAACTTCTGGCCGACACTGGTGGGGGCTTATCTCTTGGGCTCAGTGCCATCTGCCTATCTGGCGGGTAAGTGGTCTCGTGGCATCGATATCCGGCAGTACGGTAGCGGTAATGTGGGGGCAACTAATCTATTGCGTTTCACTTCTAAGCGGGTAGCTCTCCCGGTCATTATCTTTGATTCGGCTAAGGGTATGATAATGTTGGCGGTGGCTTGGCAGCTGGGTCTGGGGGTTACTGAGCAGCTGGTAGTGGGCATAGCGGCCGTTGTTGGGCATAACTGGCCGGTTTTCCTCCGTTTCAGTGGCGGGCGGGGGGTTATCACCACCATGGGTGTGGGTTTTTTGCTTCCCATAATAAACAACCTGATTCCCTTGAGGACGTCGATTCTGGTTACCGTCGGCTACGGGTCGATTGCCATAATTAGTTCCCGTTTAAGGCTTTTTCCTTTGGGAGTGTTCATTATTGTCGCTATTTTCCCTCCGGTTGCCTGGGTACTGACGGGTTCACTGCCCTTGACTTTAGGCTATCTGGGACTGTTTATCGTCTTTATTGTCAGGCGCTTAACGGCGCGGCAGCCAGTAAGCATCACCTCAATTAGCAAAAGACAGGTGCTCATTAATCGCCTCCTTTTTGACCGGGATATGAGGGACAAAGAAGCCTGGATGTCTTTGGTTGAGCAGCAGGAAAAACGAAGAAGGTTGGCTAGCAGTAACAAATGAGATGTGCGACGCATCCCGATGTTGACACCAATCTCCGGTGTGGTAAGTGTGGCAAACCAATATGTCCTAAGTGTCTGGTGCAGACACCAGTTGGTGCCCGGTGTCGGGATTGTGCCCGGCTGCAGAAACTACCCACCTTTCAGGTCACCTCCAGTTATTACCTGCGGGCTATCGGTACCGCGGTAGGTATGGCTTTTGCCTGCGGTGCCGCCTGGTGGAAGATTAACACCCTTTGGCTCCCCATCGGTCTTGATTTCCTGCTGGCGTCTGGTTTCGGCTACGTTATCGGGGAGGTGGTGGGCCGTTCCGTTAACCGTAAGCGCGGTAGAGGGTTAGCCGTTACCGCCGGTGTCGGCGTTGTGCTCAGCTTTTTGATCAGTATCTTTCCCCCCTGGGGATATTGGCTGGTTCCGCTTGGCGGGCTTAACTTGGCTCTCAGCCTTCTGGCGGTGGCGCTGGGTGTCTGGGTGGCGGTTGGCCGGGTGAAATAAGCGGGCTCTATATTATTGTTTCTCTCTCACCCGCTCCATTACCCTAGCCATCGTCTCTCCGGCTTTGGCTCTGATGAGGACGGCGGCTTCATCATCCATCGGGGTGGGGCTGAGATTGATAATAACCAGTTTGGCTCCCGAGCGGTAGGCGCGGGCCGGGATATCGGCGGCGGGATAAACAATCAGGGTTGAGCCGATGACCATAAAGAGGTCAGCGCTTTTGGCACGCTCGGTAGCGGCTTCAAAAACCCCCTCGGGTAGCATCTCGCCGAAAAAGACGATGTTCGGCTTCAAGATGCCAGAGCAAGCCTGACATTGAGGAATACCCTCTCCCTCGGCCAGCTTGATTTTGACCTGTTCGAAGGGGTAGCGCTGTCCGCAGCCGAGGCACACCACCCATTTGAGGTTGCCGTGTAATTCAAACATTTTCTCATCAGGCACCCCCGCCGCTTGGTGCAGGTTATCGATATTCTGGGTAATGACTGCGTCCAGCTTACCCGACCGCTCCAGCTCAGCAATGGCATAGTGAGCGGGATTGGGTTTAATTTCTGTGGACAGGCTACCTTCATAAATCAGTTGCCACCATAGCTTTCTGGTTTGAGGACGGCTGACAAACTTCTGGTAGGTGAAGTCATCCGGGTCAAATCGGTCCCAGATGCCTCCCGGACTGCGAAAATCGGGGAGACCGGATTCGGTACTAACCCCGGCACCGGTGAAGACGATCACCTTTTGCGCCGCCAGAATCAGGTCGGCTACTTTTTTGGCCAGAGTGTCCAGGTTCTCGCTCGTCACAATAGGTCCCCCGCTTTATATCACTATATTGCTGTGTCTGTACCATATTACCGCCCAGCTCCCCGCGACCGCAAGGAATTAGCCGATTTTATTATCACTGTGCCCAGTGTTAGCGTAGATTTGCCGCTTTCGGTGTCTAAGTTCGGCTTGATATTAGTCCGTTTGGTAAGCTATAATAAAACCAGAGCTTTTGCTGGCTATTTAGTCATTCTGCCGAGGTTATATGGAACAGGATTCAGCGTGGAAACCTAGGCTGCTAGGTTTCCTCTGTCGATGGTGTAGCTATGCTGGTGCTGACCTAGCCGGTACCAGCCGTAAGAAATATCCAGCCAATATCAGGATCATCCGGGTTCCCTGTTCGGGGAGAGTGGATCCTCTTTTTATCCTCAAGGCCCTGCGTCTTGGTTTTGATGGGGTGCTTGTTTCCGGTTGCCACCCTGGTGATTGTCATTATCAAACGGGAAACTACTTCGCCCGGAGAAGGATTGCCCTAACCAAGAAATTCCTTGAGTACCTGGGTGTTAACCCGAAGCGTCTTCAGGCAAGCTGGGTTTCCGCTTCCGAAGGGGGTAAGTTCGCCGAGCTAGTCGCTGAAATGACGCATGAGCTGGAGGAGCTCGGACCCAACAGATTATTCACCGATGAAAGTGGGGGGAATGGAACAGAACCTACGCCGTGAGGCGGCGGCTCTACTGGAGCAGGGTAAGGTTGACCTTATTATCGGCTTTGCTGACGGCAGCCTCAAGTTCACCACCAGCCCACTCATTACCAGCGATAAGGATGACGTCAGCCGTTTGGTGATTAACCCGTTTATCGCCAATAACCTCAGCGTTTTTCTCACTGGGGTCAAGGGAAGGGTCGGTATTGTCGCCAAGGGGTGCGACAGCCGCTCCATCGTAAGTCTCCTACAGGATAATAAGTTAGCCAGAGAGGATGTCTTTATTATCGGTGTCCCCTGCTCGGGAATCATTGACCTGGCTAAGGTGGAGAATCTGGTGAGCAGGGATCGGGATGAGATAGACGACATTACCCGGGACGGGGATAAAGTCACCGTGACCGTGGCTGGCAAGGCAAGCGAGTTCGCAGCCCAGGATGTTCTCTTTGATAACTGCCTTGCCTGTGAATTACCCACTCCCCAGGAATATGATCTGCTGCTGGGAGAACCGACCCCGCCGGCTGGTGACGAGAGCAAGGCGGCCAGTCAGGAAGAGATAAACCGCCTTAAGGCGATGAGTCCGGATGAGCGCTGGCAGTTCTGGCAGAATGAGTTTAGCCGCTGTATCCGTTGCTATGCCTGCCGTAATGTCTGCCCGGCCTGTTTCTGTGAACGCTGCTTTGTTGAGGAGGCTGAGCCCACCTGGGTGCAGCCGATACCACGGTGGCAGGATAACCTCATTTTTCAGATAACCAGGAATATTCATGTCGCGGGGCGGTGCACCGACTGTGGTGAGTGTGAGAGAGCCTGCCCAGTTAATATTCCACTGAGAAGCCTAGCCCGGGAAATGTGCGATATTGTTGACGGGCTCTTTCATTATAAGGCGGGGATGGACAAGGAGGCACCACCGCTTCTGGCTTGCTATGAGGCTACCGATGTGGCGGATTTCATCAGGTAGGTAAAATGACAACCAAGAAGATAAAGAAAGAGGACATCGCTAAACTACTCACCGAGTGGGGTCAGGAATTCACTGTTTTTGTGCCCTCCCGTGAGGAAGGGGTAGCTAAGTGGTCTGAGTGGGATGGTAAGGACAGCGGATTTCTGGACTGGTATCGGAACACCGTTGTGCCGCCCAAGGCCCTCTTTCTTCCCCCGATGGAGACGATGTTCCGTTTCCAGAAAGAGGGGGACGGCTACCATACGGAGCTACCGCCAGCGGCGGAAAAAGGGTGGCTCGTTTTTGGTATCCGGCCCTGTGATGCCAGGGCCCTGGCGGTACTGGACATGACCTTCAAGGATGCCTATCAAGATCCCTACTACCTAACCAAGAGGCAAAGCGGGCTGCTGGTTGGTCTGGTATGTACTAGCCCCTGTGATAGCTGCTTCTGCACTTCTCTGGGTAGCGGCCCCGATGATATGGCCAATGTCGACCTGATGCTTACCCAGATTGGTGATGAGTTCCTGATGGAGGCGGTTACGGATAAGGGTAGCAAGCTAATGGCCAAGACCAAGCTGGCTCAGGCGGCGACCAAGGCTGATGAGACTAGAGTCAAGAAGGCGAAGGAGTTGGCCCGGAGTAAGGTAACCAGGAAGATAGCTGTCGATGGTATTTCCGAGAAGCTTCAGGCCAGTTTTGAAGATAAAGACTACTGGGAGGGGGTTAGTGCCAAGTGCATTAGCTGTGGTATCTGTACCTTCCTCTGTCCGACCTGCTACTGCTTCAATATCAGTGATGAGCTGTTGAAGAAGCACGGCGAGCGGTTTAGGAGCTGGGACAGCTGTGCCTTCCCGCTCTATACCAAGATGCCGATGGAAAACCCGCGGGAGGAAAAATGGCGCCGCTTGAGGCAGAAGGTGTGCCACAAGTATGAATTCTATCCCTATAGCTTTGAGGTTATTGCCTGCACCGGTTGTGGCCGCTGCATCCGGCTGTGCCCGGTGAACTGGGATATAACTCAGGTGCTCTCTAACCTCTCGGCTCAGGAGCAAGTTAGACTGGAGACGTAAGGCATGGCGCTTAGTGATATCAGCCACCGACCGAGGTTTTTAAGGGAGGGGAATGTCTACCTGCCCCACCCGGCGGTCATCGAGAAGATAGTCGACGAGACCGCGGATACCAAGACCTTTCACTTTAACTTCAAGGATGAGGGGCTCCGTGAGGAATTTACCTTCGAGTCGGGGCAGTTCTGTCTCCTTTCCGTCCTGGGTATCGGTGAAGCCCCCTTCTGCATCTCGTCAAGCCCCACCCGCAGGGACCATCTTGAGTGCAGCATCCGCCAGGTGGGGAGCTTGACCCGGGCTCTGCACCGTCTCGGGGTTGGTGCTGAGATAGGCTTCCGGGGGCCCTATGGTAATTCCTTTCCGCTAGATTTTCTGGCGGGCAAAAACCTCGTTTTTGTCGGGGGTGGCATCGGACTGGCGCCGCTGCGGTCGCTAATCTGGAATGTTATCGATAACCGGGAGAGTTACGGCCGGATAGATATTATCTACGGGGCGCGCAGCCCGGCTGACCTCTGTTTTACCTACGACCTCAAGGCGTGGCAGAAGGATAAGACCGTGAATATGGTAACCACCGTGGATAAGGGGGATGATAAGTGGCGGGGTAGGGTGGGTCTGGTGCCGGTGGTGCTGGAGGAGGTAGCGCCCGCAGCGGATGGTTCCGTGGCTATCGTCTGCGGCCCGCCGATTATGATCCGTTTTACCTTTCCGGCGCTGGAGAGACTGGGCTTTAGTCCCGAGCAGATGCTCACCACGCTGGAAAAGAGGATGAAGTGCGGTATCGGCAAGTGCGGGCGGTGTAATATCGGCAATATCTATGTCTGCCGCGACGGCCCGGTCTTCAGCTACGCCGAGATAAATAGTTTCATCTCCAGCGAGTATTAGACCAGCATCCCCTCCATCTGGGCTACGATCTGCTCATTGGTGAAGTGGCTTAGACTTATGGCGTCACTCGGGCAGCCGCTGACACAAGCCCCGCAGCCTTTACAGAGAGCCTCATTGACCCGGCAGACCTCTTTCTCCTCGTCAAAGCTGATGGCCTTGTAGGGACATATCGCGAGGCAGAGCTGGCATCCGGAGCAGATTCTTTCGTTAATAACTGCGGTCGCCGCCTCAATCTCGACCTCCCCCCGGCTGATTAGCGCCAGTGCCCTGGCGGCGGCGGCGGAAGCCTGGGCGACGGTATCGGGAATATCCTTGGGCCCCTGAGAGCAGCCGACGACAAAGACGCCGTCGGTGGTGGTGGCTACCGGGTCCAGTTTGGGGTGCTTTTCCAGGAAAAAGCCATCGGCACTGCGGCTGATGTTGAATAACCGGCCTACCGTCTCTACGTCTGGTTGGGGCTCAAGGGCCACACAGAGGATAACCATATCCACCGGCACCCTGGTTACCACCCCGAGCAGGGTATCCTCGGCGACCACCACCAGTTTCCCCTTTTCCTCATCGCTTATCGTCTGGTCGGTAACCTCGCCCACCTTGCCCCGAATAAAACTGACCCCTTCATCACAGAGGCGCTGGTAGAACTCCTCATACCCCTTACCAAAGCAGCGCATATCGATATAGTAGTCGTATACCTCGGCGTTTAGTTTTTCCTTTATCAGGTGGGCATACTTCAGGGCGTACATGCAGCAGACCCGGGAGCAGTACTCGTGGTAGTTCTTGTCCCGGCTGCCCACGCAGTGGGCGATGGCCACGCTCTGGGGGACGGTGCCGTCTTTAAGCGCGATATTGCCGCCGGTGGGCCCGGAGGAACTGACCAGTCGCTCGAACTCAAGGCTGGTGATAACGTTATCCAGCCGCCCGTAGCCGTACTGGGCAATAGGCGTCGGGTCAAAGACCTCAAAGCCGGTGGCCACAATTACCGAGCCGACCTCAATTTCGACTATTTCATCCTGCTGCTCAAAGTCAATCGCCTTTCTCTCACAGAGTTGCTCGCAGAGGCGGCATTTGCCTTTACGGAAGTAGGTGCAGTGCTCGGTGTCAATGACGGGGATATTGGGCACCGCTTGAGCGAACGGGGTGTAGATTGCCTTCCGCTTACCCATGCCGGCATCAAACTCACTATCGGCCTTAATGGGGCACTTCTCCTGGCATAAACCGCAACCGTTGCACTTTTCGGCGTCAACATGCCTTGCCTTTTTCCTGATTTTGACCTTGAAATTACCGATATAGCCGGAGACCTCCTCGACTTGGCTATAGCTCAGTAGCTCGATAAAGGGATGAGAGCCTACCTGGGTCATCTTCGGGGTCAGGATGCAGGATGAGCAGTCCAGGGTAGGAAAGGTCTTATCCAGCTGAATCATGTGCCCGCCAATGCTGGGGCTTTTCTCCACCAGATAGACCCGGTGCCCCGAATCGGCAACCTCTAGAGCGGCTTGAATACCAGCAATACCGCCCCCGACTACTAGGGTGGCGGGGTTAATGGGCACCTTCCTGGTTTCTAGGGGCTGGTGATAGTAGACCCGCCTCACCGCGGCGCTGAGTAGTGCCTTGGCTTTCTCGGTAGCTAAATCCTTATCCTCGGTTACCCAGGAGCAGTGCTCACGGATATTGGCGATCTCAATGAGATATGGATTTATCCCGGCTTCCTCAAGGACGCGGCGGAAGGTGGCTTCATGCATGGTGGGTGAGCAGGCGGCCACCACCACGCGATTAAGCCCAGACTCTTTCACGTCGCTCCGAATAAACTCTTGGCCTGGGTCAGAGCACATGAAGACGTAGTTGCGCGCCAGCACCACTGCGTCTAAAGTCCGGGCAAACTCAGTAAGCGCCTCAACGTCAACGGTGCCGGCAATGTTGCTGCCACAGTGGCAGATATATACCCCAATTCTGGGCTCACTCCCCATGTTGTCTCCTTAACTAGCTAACTTCATTAAACTCACGGCGAGGTCTGCTTAGAGTGCCATCTCAACCAGTTCCGCAATGTCCCTAACTTCGATCTCGTCACTCTTGTCTTGGGTGAGCACACTGTCTTCGAAGTTGAGCGTGCAGTAGGGACAGGCTACGGCTAAAACGTTGGCTCCGATTTCAAGAGCCTGCTTAAGTCTCAGGTCGGAAAACCTCTCGCCGCTCTTGGTTTCCATCCAGATTCGGCCGCCGCCACCCCCGCAGCAGAGACTACCTTCCCGATGGTCAGGTAGTTCCACCAGCTCAAGACCTGGGATGCTCCTTAAGACCTCCCGAGGCTCATCGTAGATGTCGTGGTGACGTCCCAGGTAGCAGGGGTCGTGATAGGCGACCTTCTTGTTTACGCTTCCCGTGAAGACTAACCTATTCTGTTTAATCAGGTCTAACAGGTATTGAGAGACGTGTTCTACCTCAAAACTACCGCCGAGCTTGGGGTATTCCGCGGTTAGAGCGTGATAACAGTGGGGAGACGAGACGATTATCTTCTTAACCCTGGCTTCTTTGAGGGCGCTGATATTATTCTGGGCTAGGCGCTGAAAGACGCTCTCGTTGCCGGATTTACGCACGCTCTCACCGCAGCAACTGGCCTGGTTACCCAGGATGCCGAAATCCACCTCGGCTTTTTTAAGGATATTGGCGGTGGCTCGGGCGACCCGCTGGACAGAGGGGTCATATTCCGGGATGCAGCAGGGGAAGTATAGTATCTCCGTCCCCTCGGTGTGTAGTTTAACATCGAGGTCCTGTGCCCAGCTAGCGCGCTTGTCCTCGGGTTCACCGAGCGGATTACCCACTCCAGAGATATTCTTGATGGTGATTCTGAGTGAGTCGGGAACCTTGGCGATACCCAGTTCCGTAACTGCCCGGCGCAGAGCCCGCATCACGTCGATTATTTCCACACCACGGGGGCAGCGCTTAACACAGTTATTGCAGGTGGCACACAGCCAAACATCCTCATCCTCAAAGTCAATTAAGCCCAGTTGACCCTGGTGCATGATGCGGCGTACGATAAAGTTCCGCACCTTATTCCAGGGGCACACCGCGGTGCAGGTGCCGCACTGGTAGCACAGCTTGAGGATTTCGCCACCTTCCTCATTTATAATTTCAACTACTTCCTTAAGTGGAGTTACTGGCGTCATACCCTTTTCACCTCTAGACTATGTCCATGCGGCAAGTTTATACGCGATTTAGTATTTGGACTGCCGCATGCTGGTACCTACGAGTAAGCGGGGATATGAAATCACTAGGGCTTGCTCTCTAGTATCATTGTATACCAAGAGGGTATCGTCCATCAAGTGGGGATAGGCTGGGACATATTGTATAAAGTGGCCTCAGATGTTATTATGAGATACTTTATACATCAACCAGAAAATGACCTAAGGCAGGGGTACTCCTCATTGTTTAAGCGGAGGCAGTAGCTTTGGTGGTTCAGAAGGTAGCTATTGTTACTGATAGTAGTGCCTGTATTCCCGCCGAGCTAGCGGAGAAGTATGGTATTGGGGTGGTGCCACTCAATGTTATTTTTGGTGATAAGACCTATCAGGATGGCATAGATATCAGCCCGGCGGAGTTTTACGCTCGCCTCCGGGAGGTAGATGAACTCCCTACGACTGCTCACTCATCGGCCGGGACTCATCTTGAAGCTTACCGTAAAGCCAGTCGGAGAGCTCCCGGTATTCTCTGTATCACCATCTCCACCAAGTTTAGCGGGCAATTCAGCTCGGCGCGGGTAGCTGTGGGACTGGCTAAGGAGTCGCTTCCGGGAGTGGCGATTGAGGTTCTTGATTGTGGTACCGCGGCGGCGGCTCAAGGGTTGGTGGTTCTGGCGGCAGCTAGGGCCGCAGCTTTGGGACAGAGCCTGCACAAGGTGATGGTTAAGGCCAAGAGTGTGGCGGAGCGCGTACAGTTAATCGCTATGGTGGATAACCTTCGTTATCTGGTTAGAGGGGGCCATGTGCCTAAGCTAGCGGCTATGGCTAGCTCGCTGTTTAGGATTAAGCCCGTTCTGACCATTAATGATGGCGATGCCCGGCCGTTAGCCAAGGCTCAAACCACGTCCGGGGCCATAAAGCGCATGCTGGGCATAATGAAGCGGAGAGCCCTAAAAGAGCAACCGCTGCACGTTGCTGTGATGCATGCAGATGCTCTGGATAATGCTCTCGTACTGAGGGATGAAATTTCCTCCCGATTTCAATGTAGTGAGCTATTTATTACCGAGTTTACCCCGGTAATGGGGGCTCACATCGGCCCGGGACTGGTCGGTGTCGCCTTTTATAGTGGCGATTAGAGATTTTGTGGCCCCGGGTAAGATGGAAGCCCAAAAGAGGTTATCACCCCTAGCGAAGTAAGGGTAGAAACTCTATAATGAGGGTGTGGAAGAAACTGCTTCCGATGTAAAGCAACTGGTTGCGAATCTGGGCGAGCTCCCGGAACCGGTGGCCAAGCCCTTCTTGATTGTGGTCATTGGCTTACCCGGAACCGGGAAGTCACATTTTTGTCGTCAGTTAGCCCAGCACCTCCCGGCTATTATCCTGGAGAGTGACGGCTTGCGTAAGGCTCTTTTTCCGTCACCAGATTATAGCGCTGCGGAGAGCGTACGCCTCTTCCGAGCCTGTCACCTCCTTATGGAGAGGCTCCTTGAGAAGGGCATTCCCCTTATCTTTGATGCTACCAATCTCTCCGAGCATAATCGCGAATACCTTTACCGTATTGCCGAGCGTTTGGGCATCAAGCTGGTGCTGGTGCGAGTTGAAGCTCCCCCGGAGTTAGTCTACCAACGGCTCAAGGAAAGGGCGGTGGGTTCGGAGGGTAACTCAGACGCCGACTGGGAGGTCTATAGGCGGATGAAGCCGCAAGCCCAGAGAATCCGTCGCCGTCACTATGCGGTGGACACTTCCCGGGATATTACCCCGGTGATAGACAAGATCGTGAGGGAGATTAATCGGTGAAAGGAGGTTAAGGTGGAGATTAAGGTTGTCGTTGGCAATATCGCTGAACTTAAGGCTGATGCGATACTGGTGAGCTTCTTTGAGGGCATGGAAAAGCTCGACGGTGATATCGCTACGGCGGATAAAGCTCTGGGTGGTGCTATCTCTGAGCTTATCAGCCAGGGTGAGATTAAGGGTAAGCTTAATGAAGTCAGCGTCATTCATAGCCTGGGTAGGCTCCCGGCGAGTCGGGTGGTCGTTACCGGACTGGGAAAGCGAGAGGATTTGTCCCGGGATAAGCTTTGTGGCGCCCTGGCTGAGACCTGTCGCTTACTCCGGCAGAAGGGTACTGAAAAAATCGCCACTGTCGCTCAGGGTGCCGGGATAGCTGGGATAAGCCTAGAGGCGGCGGCCCAGGCGGTAACCGAGGGTGCCCTGCTCGGTCTTTATACCTTCCGCAGGCACATAACCAAGGCGGCCGAGCATGGCGAGATTAGTGAGCTCACTATCGTGGGTGCTAGCCAAGCCGAGCAGGAGGCCCTAGAACTCGGCTCCAGCCGGGGCCGGGTATTAGCGGAAGCCACTAATCTAGCTCGTGACCTGGTCAATGAGCCGGCTAACTATATGACTCCCACCATCATGGCTGAGGAGGCAAGAAAACTAGCGGAACGTCACGGGCTTGAGTGCCAGGTTCTGGAGCGAGCCGAGATGCAGGAACTGGGCATGGGGGCACTACTCGGGGTGGCTCAAGGAAGTAGAGAGCCGCCTAAGTTGATTATGCTCCGTTACCAGGGAGGTGATTCCGCTGAAGCTGACCTGGCCTTGGTGGGTAAGGGGATAACCTTTGATTCGGGCGGTATTTCCATCAAATCCGCGGAGAAGATGGCTGAGATGAAGGGGGATATGGCGGGGGGGGCGGCGGTGATCGCTGTCATGGGAGCTCTGGCCCAGTTTAGGCCTAGACTTAATGTGGTCGCCGCAATTCCGGCCACGGAAAACCTGCCCGGCGGCGGGGCTCTCAAGCCAGGGGACATTCTCACCGCCATAGATGGTAAGACCATCGAGATTGTCTCCACCGATGCCGAGGGACGCCTTGTCCTGGCTGATGCTCTGGGCTACGTGTGCAAGCTAGGGGCAAAACGTATCGTTGATGTTGCCACGCTAACCGGAGCCTGCCGGATCGCCTTAGGTGACGTTTGTAGCGGCGTTTTTGGTAACCGTCAGGAGCTTGTTGACCAGCTGCTCGCCGCTGCGGCTGAAGCGGGTGAGCTTAGCTGGCAGATGCCGCTGTATGAGCAGTACAAAGAGCAGAACAAGAGTGACGTCACTGATATCAAGAATAGTGGTGGTCGCTATGGCGGCGCCATTACCGCTGCCCAGTTCCTGGCCGATTTTGTTAGTGATACCCCCTGGGTTCATCTGGATATTGCCGGCACCTATCTTAGTGACAAGGAGCGAGCCTGCCTGGTTAAGGGGGCTACCGGGGTGCCCGTGCGCACCCTGGTGAACTTCGTCCTGTCTCTGGCTGAATAGGAGCTTAGGAACTATTGACTACTATGGTAAAATAGATTAGTAGGGGTTTAGTTAACCGAGAAGCACGATTTGGATATAGGTTGTATCGTTCTGGCGGGTGGCGGTGGCCAGCGTTTGGGGCAGAACAAGGCGTTAGAAACCATTGCTGAGAGAAGCTTGCTGGAGTGGGTGCTATACCGACTCAGCTTTCTAGATAGCGATGTTCTCCTGGTGACCACCAAGGAGCTGCCTTACCCCTGGCTTAGAGACTATCCTAGGTTGAGATTAGTTAGTGATCTTTATCCCGGCAAGGGGCCCCTGGGTGGTATTTATACTGGTTTGAAATTTATAAGTTCAGGCTACGGCTTAGTGGTGGCCTGTGATATGCCTTTCTTGAACCGGGGCTTACTACGTTATATGGTAGAGCTTTCGGCTGGTTTTGACCTGGTAATTCCGCGACTCGGCGAACTGGTTGAACCGCTTCACGGTGTTTACGCAAAGGCTTGCCTTGCCCCGATAGAGAGTCTGCTCGAGCAGGGGGTCTTGAGTGTTAGGGAGCTTTTTAGCTTGGTCAGGGTAAGGTATGTGGAGGCTGAGGAGATAGACAGGTTTGATCCTAGCCACTTAAGCTTTTTCAATATCAATACCAAATCTGAGCTGGCAAAAGCCAAGGCCATACTGAGGGAAGAGACATGATAAGTGTGGAAGAGGCTCTAGACAAGATTCTGGCTAATGTTGCCGTTCTGGATGAGGAAGAGGTTCCTATTCTGGACTCTCTGGGGCAGGTTCTGGCGGAGGACATATCTTCCAGTATCAGTGTCCCCCCTCTGGATAACGCGGCTATGGATGGCTATGCCATCAGGGCAGAGGATACCCTTGGGGCTAGTAAGCGAGCCCCCCGTTTTCTGCGTGTCATTGATACCGTGGCGGCGGGGACTATTTCTGGCTTTCAGGTAGAACCGGGGACGGCGATTCGCATTATGACCGGGGCACCAGTACCCGGGGGAGCTGATAGCGTAGTGCGCTTCGAGGATACCGATGAGACGCTACGGCCGGCTCTTTCGTCTGAGATTGGGGTTCTGAAGGAGATAGAGCCTGGCTTAAACATTCGCCGCGCCGGCGAAGACATTGCTGAGGGAAGCCAGGTACTGGGGAGGGGGGTGGTAATTGGACCCTCAGAGGTGGGAGTTCTGGCATCCTTAGGGCGGAGTACGGTTAGGGTTATCCGCCGCCCGGTAGTGGCGATTTTGGCTACCGGAGATGAACTCGTGGCGGTTGGTGAGGTCTTACCAGCCGGCAAGATATATAACAGTAATAGCTACAGTCTGGCGGCTTTGGTTAAGTATTACGGTGGTATTCCCTGGATACTGGGAATAGCCTGGGATAGTGAGGACTCCCTAGTCCGAAGTCTGCGTAGGGGGCTTACCGCGGATATGCTCTTAACCAGTGGCGGTGTCTCTGTGGGGGACTATGACGTGGTCAAGGATGTTCTGGCGAAACAGGGTGAGATTGGTTTCTGGACAGTGCGCATGAAACCGGGGAAGCCGCTTGCCTTTGGCATGATTAAAGGGACTAATGGGGCTGGCGTGGCGAGAAGCATCCCCCACCTCGGCCTGCCGGGCAACCCGGTTAGTTCGATGATTACCTTTGAGCAATTTGCTCGCCCGGCGATTCTGAAGATGATGGGCAGGCGTGACTTGGCCCGGCCCCTTATTAAGGCGGTGCTTGAGGATTCTGTGGTCAATGAGGACGGACGGCGCATTTTTGCCCGGGTGGCCGTGGAAAGGCGTGGTGAGCAGTATTTTGCCAAACTGACTGGTCCTCAGGGCTCGGGGATTCTTACCTCTATGGCTTTAGCTAACGCCCTGGCGATTATCCCTGAGGACAGGGAGCGGATGGCCGCTGGGGAGACCGTTTCGGTGATGATGTTAGATTGGTGGAGAGATAGGGGTGGTATTTAGCCTAATTAGGGGATAGTATAAAACCGGAGGCGATGTTAGCTTGTGAGCAGGTATGAGCCTTGATTATTGAGATAGCTGGAGGGATAGTGCCAGGCCTGATTGATAGGTAGCTCGTGGGCAGGTATAAGCCTTGATTATTAAGGATAGCTGGAGGGATGGTATAAAGGTTGATTTTTAAGGACTCGGAATTTGTTTTTGAACCACCGCCGGTGGTATCCCGGGCGCGGCGTGTCTTGATTAAGCCCTGTGCCGGTAGTTTGCTACCCTATCCGGTAACTACCAGCCGGAATATGCTGGCGGCGATCATAGAGGGTATCAGGGGGGTCAGTGATGCTGACATTCTGCTGCTTGAAGGTACCCCCGGCGGGGAGCCAATCAAACCGATCTATCAGGGCTTGGGTTATGACTTTCCACGAGTACTGACCCTGGATGTCAAGGATTGTATCTGGGTGGAGGTCGATAATCCGCTAGCTAAGCCCTTGGCGGTGCCGACTTTTTGGATTCCCAACGTTATTCTATCTAGCGACTACTTGATAACCGTGTCTCCTTTGAAGGTGGTTAAAGGCCAGGGTAGCCTTAGTCTGATGAACCTGCTTACCCTGCTACCGGTTAGTAAGTACGGGGTCGGTTGGCGCGACCTGTACCAGCTGGGGATAGAGAAGGTAATTGCTGACCTCTATTTTACCCTGCCCTTTGACCTGGGGATTATTGAAGCCCATCAGCAGTTCATTACACAGGATGACCCAACTAAGGGTGAGGCTACGGATTATGGCAAGGTGTTCATTGGTGACCCTTATGAGGTTGATTGTGAAGCTTCCGAGTTACTGGGGCTTAAGACGGAATATATTGATTTGATTCAGGTAGCCAAGGTGTTGTTTGAGAGCTAGGAAATTTTACTGCGGCAAGTTGCCTCATGGTTAAGGAGAACCTAGGTATGGAGCAGGGTAGCCCACGCTGGTTCATTGATCTGGACTGGTATGAGCAGAACGGTCGTTCATTTCTTACCCTGGCTCAGGGTTGTTTGTGTCCTCAGTGTCGTGAGCAGCTACAGGTGGGTGAGATTTCAGTGGCTCAGTTGGTGGCGAATATCAGAGACTGCTGTTCCAAGCTCCCAGGTTTTATTACTGGTGAACTGCCTATCTTAGCGGTTATATTTCGTCTTTTCCTGGCTAATGGTAACGAGCCCCTTGATTTAGCTGAGTTAGGTAGAAGGTTAGGCGAGTGGCGGGGTGAAGTTACCTACCCCCCCTCGGCCGAGTTTTTGTCTCGCCTGCTTAAGGACGAGCGGTATTACGGGATAAGGCGGGTTTTAACCTAGTACTTGATACCAAAATCGGCATAACTCCCGGTGTACTCCGACCAATTAGTGAGTACTTTAGTCACCCTGGCTCTCGGCGGTCCCAACTTGAGGTAACCGATGAGCATTTCTAGCTTAGCTCTGTCTCCCTCAGCCCAGACCTCCACGGCTTCCTCCGCCGGTAGATTACGGACGTAGCCGGTTAGCCCCAGCTTTGTTGCCTGCTCCTGGGTAAAGGCGCGGAAGAAGACACCCTGTACCTGACCATATACCTTTACCTGAAGTGCGGCTAAATCACTCATGGCTCTTCCGTTATACCTTTCACCTCGGAGTAAGCCTTGGTAGCGGGATGTTATGCTTGTCCAGTCGGCACAAGCCCTGCTGGTGAGCCAGGTTAATGGCTTCGGCGAACTCGGCTTGGCTCAGCGGGCGGGCTAGCTGTGGTAGGTTGAAAGCCTGATAGCAGGGGTGGTACTGAGCCATGATGTTAAGATAGGTATTAGTCGATATCTCCCGGGCGAGGAAGCTCACTATCTCCTTGGTTCCGGCTAGACCATGAGGCAGCACCAGATGGCGCACCAGAAGACCACGCTCAGCTACCCCCGCTTCATCTATCTTAAGGTCACCCACCTGACGGTGCATCTCCTTGACGGCGGCTCTATTCACTCTGGGGTAGTCCTTTATCCCGGATAGTTGCTCTGCAATCACCTCGTCCGAATACTTCATATCCGGCATGTAGATGTCAATAATCCCGTCCAGTAGCTTGAGCGTTTCTATAGCGTCATAGCCGCCGCTATTATACACCAGGGGTAAGTGAAGCCCGCTCCTTACGGCGATCTCTAGCGCCTCCAGAATGTAGGGTACGACATGGGTGGGGCTTACCAGGTTTATGTTGTGGCATCCCCTTCTCTGCAGGGAGAGCATCATCTCAGCCAATTCTTCGCGGCTAGCCATACTGCCTTCGCCCAGTTGGCTTATGGAGTAGTTCTGGCAGTAGAGACAACCGAGATTGCAGTAGGCAAAAAAGATAGTTCCTGAGCCATGCCTGCCGACCAAGGGGCTTTCTTCCCCAAAGTGAGGTCCGTAGCTTGAAACCAGAACCTGGCGGGCAATATGACACTGTCCGCTTTCGCCGGCTAAGCGATTTATACCACAGTGACGGGGGCAAAGGTGGCACGCCTGAAGTATTCTCCTCGCCCTGGCTACCCTGGCTTTAAGCTCTCCGGTTTGGTAGAGCGCTTGGTAAGCGGCTATTTTCCCTTACTCCTCCGTCTCCGGTTCCTTCTTTCCCTTCTTAATTACTTCTACCGTGGTTGGTGTTATTAATACTGTATCCGCCGAAGGTTTCTTGTCACTCTTTTTGGGTTTCTTGGGTTCTCGATGCCGATAGTCGCGTCTCCCCATAGTAGCACCTCTGCTTATCTATTGGTCTCAGACTATTACGAGTAAAGTTTAGCAAAGGGAGAATGTGGTGTAAAGTAGGCTTTTTAGGTATCGTTCGAGTATTCAAGTAGCGGGTTACGGAGTCAGCTTTGGGGTGTTATTCAGGTACTGGCTGTGAAGTCAGTTTGAAAGATGCTCCAGTGCGGAGCGGGCGGCTTCGGTCTCGGCTAGTTTCTTGCTCTTACCTACCCCCTGGCCGAGGACAGTGTCGCCGGAGCGTACCTCAATGGTGAACTGTGGCTCGTGGTCTGGTCCTCCGGCTTCCAGTAGGTAGTAGACCGGCAGTGGTTGCCCCCGAGCCTGGACGAGCTCTTGAAGCTGCGTTTTGTAGTTAACTATGCTGCCTTGGCTAATAACCTTCTCCAGTTCTGGTTGGAATAGCCTCAGGACAAAGTGTTTGCTGGTAAGCAGGTTCTGGTCAAGGAAGATAGCCGCGATTACGGCTTCCAGGGCACTGGCTAGGTTAGCGGGCTTATCACGCCCGCCGCTTGTCTCTTCACCCTTCCCCAAGTAGAGGTAATCGCCGAGCCCAGTTACCTTGGCCAGCCGAGCCAGGGTGTCTCCACTTACCAGGGCAGCACGAAGCTGGGTCATCTCACCTTCGGTGGCTGCTGGGAGCTCCTGGTACAGCTTTTCGGTGATTATTAGGCCTAAAATGGCATCACCGAGGAATTCCAGCCTTTCGTTGGCGGCTGGGGCTGAGCCGGGGTTCTCATTAACGTAGGAGCTGTGAATTAGAGCCTGCCTTAGCCGGGATGGGTCATTAAAGGAGACCCCTAAGCTTTCCTGAAGAGCCGTTAAATCAGCCAAACCTGTCTTCCTTCTCAGGGACCGCTATCTCTGACCGGTCTTTTTTCTGGTTACCTTCTGTGTTTTGCTCTCTAGACTTCTCAGTCTGAGGGAGTCAATGACTAGCTGTTCCATATAGTCTTCGAGCTGGCTCACTAACGACTTTAGCTCCTCAACAGCTTGCGGGTCACTCTGTCTGATGTCTAGCAGGCGGAGCCTGAGCTGCCTAAATAAGCTGTCTATCTGTTCGTAGGGATGCTCTATCATGCTTCCCTATTTTACCACTTTGGTAGTTTTCCAGCTAGCGGCGGGCTAAATGCCACGGTGGATAACCCCAAAACTTGCCGAAAATAGGGGGATAAGTCAAATGGTGCGGTTAGATAAACTAGAAAATTCCCTGATTTGGTTAAAACACGGACTTGACACCCGGAGAAAGCCGTTCTGGTATGATGGGAGTATGCTAGAGGGCAAATGTCCCAAGTGTGGCACCAGCTGCTTTGGCTGGTCACTACGCTTTCCCCGGCACCAGGTATGCCCGAAGTGTGGTACGGGGCTCGAGATTGTAGAGGATGGCCGGCGGGTTTCTCGGGGTTATTCCCCCTTTACGGCGAAGAAGCATTCAGTCAATCTGCCCACTAGTGTCTCTCCTCCAGACGATAAGGGTAAAGAAACTCGTATCCCCAAAGAGTAACCCTCTCTCATGGTTGCCCGTTAACCCGATGTCCGAGTTCATACGGCCTTGTCCGGTGATAACAGAGTATCTCCCAGAGCCATAAAGTAAATCCGTGTTTCACCAATCTACTCTTGAGGAGGCTATATTTGAAGAAGCTAGATGACTACAGTGGTGAGTTCCTCCCCGACCTGAAACTCAGCGACTTCTCCCCCGATACGCTGGTGCAGTTATTAAGGTTATACGCCAAACTATATATGGCTATGGACGGGTTCTGGTATCTTGCCGTGAAAGAAAGGGCTGGCGGTAAGGAGGCTTTAGCCTGCGATATAAAAGTTTGGGAAGACATGGTTAAATATGAGACGGTAATGATTAGGCGGCAACTGAAAATTAGAGGCAATGATATAACCTCCCTTATGAAGGTTACCCAGCTCTGCCCTTGGTTCCAACTTACATTATCCCGTATAGAGATTAAGGATAGTAGCCGGGCAACCCTCACGGTGGCCTACTGCCCTACTTTGGAGTCTTTGGAGAATAAGGGTGAGGTAACAGAATACGAAACATGTAACGTAGTCTGTCGCCGAATCAATGAGATTATCGCCTCCCTGTTTAGCCCGGAGATAGAATTAAGCTGCCTTAAATTACCGCCCAGAGAGAGTCGGGATGATATTTGCTGTCAGTGGGAATTCAGGCTTGGTAGCCAGGGATAGTCTAGTCGTCTCAGGTGTTAATCGAGCTTGCCAGCAGACGGTCGAGGAGATGGCGATATGATGGACTGTAAAAAGGTTGCGCTCTATGGAAGAGGGTAACCGGTTTATCAGGGGCGTTGTTGACGAAGCTACCGTGATAACTACCGATGAGGGGACTTATAAGAGAATAACGGTGATTGCGCCGAGAGCGGTTGATGAGGAAACCGGGATGATTATAAAGACGCTGCGGAGCATGTATTTTCGGGAAGTGTATCTGAGCGGCGAACCTGTTTCCGAAGTTGAGCTATTAGCCCTGCGGGGATATCGTATTGAGATTCATTTCTTAGCCGGTAACACTGCCGAGATTCGCGTTGTAGATTGAGGGAGAATAATGTTATCCACGATACCATATCTCTTTGGCTAACCGGTGACTAGGATATCCTTCGCCTTCTCTGGAGGTCTAGTTTAATATTGGTTGCCCATCTTAGGGGATAGATGAGGGGGTGATTATAGGCCTTCTTAAACCAGCTTGGCAGTCTGTTCCACCTCGCTATGTAGGTGGGGTTACCCAGATGATAACCCGGTTCAGTATCGCCCAGGAAATGTGTTATGCCCCTATCAGGGGTAGGGTCTAGAGTGAGCCACCTTTCCCCTATTTTCACTTCGAGCCAAAAATGTACCTGAAAAAGGGCGATTCTAGCTATGGGTAGGTTTCCAGATAAAGGTCTCCCTTCTATGTATCTCACCTTCATGCCGTGTAACTCAAGTAGTTCACCCAGTAATTCAGCCTTGGCACCACAATGACCGGATTTCCGAACCAGTGTTTCGCCGGGCACTCCCCAGTGGGGCAAGCGATATAATATGTTCTCTTTTACCCAGTTGTAGTCGGTAATAGCTTGCTGGGCTTGCCCGTGCTCGGTGAAATCATCTCTAAGGTAGCATTCCTGAGCCAAATCGGATATAGATTCGATAGTCACCGCCTCATCCTCTCCAGCGCTTGGGGATGATCAGTCATTATTATAGCACATGACTATCTGTTTAGCTTACCATGCCGGGGCGAGCCACTTTAGCGATTTCCAGAAGGATTCAGGATAGCTTGAGGTTCTACGGGGTATCGTTTGTCTGACTGTTCAGAATGTGAGGCAGGCTTGCTTGGTACCGGTAGATGATTTTCCTGCAATTCCAGCACTGCCAGCCATCCTCATGGGGTATAAAAAATGTCCCTCCGCAATCAGGCTTGGGGCAGACCCTTGGAGGGCCACTAGCATACTCTAGTTCGCTTAGCAGGGTTTTCATTTTGTGCTTCATTTTACTAGTAGTCTTGCCACAGTCATATTCTGGGCCGCTTGCTGAAACGGAGCCTCTCAGCTTCACACGGAATGATTTGGCCGCTCGGGACCTGTGGTGTAAGTGTGAGGGTAACATGAATCTCCTTGCTCGTCGAAGCCACCGGTAACTACACTCGCCTATCGGTACTTTCCTATGCCTCTATCACCTTTACCTTGGCTAGAGCTTCTTGAATGGTATAACCATGTCGTAGGTAGCTGGCTACCTGATAAGACCGGCGATAAGATGGAATGAAGATATATTTGAGCAAGCTCTTTAATCTCAGCTCTATTTTCCCTGTCTGCTTTGTCACCATTTCTCCGTCCAAAGCGATTACTGCCATATTGGTGTAGGTGAGCATTGTGCTCTATGTTTTAATGGTAGCACCCAAATATTAAAATTTCGTTAAGATTTGGAGAATCTTATCCCTCTTTAGTAGCATAACTCGGCTTGGTCGTTGCCACTTGGTGGTTACGGTGAGCTACGCAGTCTGCCGGGGAGATAGCGTTTTCTTTGATATGGACGGGCCTTATAGCCTCTGAGCAAAGTTAAGGATGGCAGCGTTGGCGTCATGGGTAAGCGGTGGGCCATGGCCAAAGCAGGCTAATTTCAAGTCTAGAGCGGCTAATCTCTTTATGGCACGGATATTCTGGGCCATATCAGTACTGAACGCTTTTGAGGGTAGACCCAGGCCAAACCTGTTGTTGAGCACATCACCAGCAATGATTAACCGTTCCTGCTTAAGAAAGAGACAAATGCTTCCTGGGGTGTGCCCGGGGGTGTGTAATACCTTAGTGCCACCGAGTATCGGAAGCTCATCACCATCCTCGATAAGTATATCCACGGCGGCTGGTTGGGCTGACCAGAGTCTATGCATAGGAGCTAGTAATCGGCTTAACCATCTTAGCTTGGCGGGCCCTGGCTGTGGTAAGCTTCCCTCAATATATGGCGCGTCGGCAGGGTGGGCAAGCACTGTCGCCTGGGAAGCCCGCTTCAGTTCAAAGAGGTTACCAACGTGGTCAGCGTGATGATGGGTGATAACTATGTTGGCTATATCAGACGGAGCATAGCCCAGCCGGCTGACCTCACTAAGTATGCGACCAGCACCGCCCTTGTAACCGGTATCGACCAGAGTTAGTTTGCGCTCAGTAAGCAAAAATACGTTGCCACCCCAGAGCCCTCTACCGGATACGGCGCTAATCTGATAGATGTTCTTCGAAATCGGTATTACCATGACCAGATAATAGAAACTTTAGGTGTCGGCAACCGTCTTTGTCAATAGCCCCGGACGTGAAGCTCCGGTGGCATTAGTTGCCTATGACATTTGATCGCCGAACCATCTAATACTATCGTTTCAGAGTGTCTACCATGAATTAGGACTTTTGGGGGATTGTCAAATCTGGTTGGGATAAGTTAGGCTGAATAACGAGTGGTTATTTATAGTAAGTTCTGGATGATAGACAGTGGCGGTTCTTTATCAGGGTTAGGTTACTATCGCCGTAGAGTCCAGTGGATTGTGAAGTCGCCACTAGTCTATTAAAAATAAGAGATAGAGGAGGTAAGTAGACATGCCGCTTTGGGTTGGTGTTGGTATAGCTATCGGTCTTCTAGTAGTGTTACTGGTAATGAGAAGGCGAAGAATTCAGAATTCCAAATAGTAGGGTATTCTCGCTGAAAACAGATGATTAACATGTGACCTGTGTTTGCCGGTACGTGCCGGGCTTCGTTCTTCAGTAGTATCCCTGTTATCCTAAGATGTTATCTTACACTATTCGTAATTTACCAAAGTGCGCAGAAAAGAGAGGATATCAGGAAGCTGTGGCAGATTTTGTGAGGAGACTTAATTACAGCGGGATAATGTTCGCAAGGAAACTTCGCCGGGGACAGAAGGGCTTCACCCTTATTGAGCTGTTAGTAGTGGTGGCGATAGTGGGAGTCGTAGCCGCGGTTGCTATCCCTAAAGTCGCCAGTTTTATGGACGAGGGAGAGGAAGAGGCTAAAGCTACGGAATTTACTAATCTCCAGACAGCAGTGCTAGCGCTAATGATGGCGGCGGAGCAGAAGCAGCTAAATAGTAGCTACACTGCAATTGATACCGAGGCAGAAGTTGAAGGAGTCACGTCTAGTACCGAGAGTTTAGGCGATTATTTCATTGGGTTGCCATATCCTCTGAAGCAACCCTACGACATTGACCAGAGCGGGGAGGTATCCGTAGGCTCTGGTGGTGGAGTACCCAAAGATATCCCTATTATAAAAGATCCGTTACCCATAAGAAGGCGATAGAGGTTACTACTTTACTACCTTAATACCCTCAGTCCTTGATGGCTACTTCGTATAGCTCACGAACTGGCGGGGCTGTAAAAAACTCTTTACCCATGTTTACCCGCTCTTGGAAGTGACCGCTCTGTTCATC
>CAYYLM010000004.1:0-104227 GCA_964472625.1 uncultured Dehalococcoidales bacterium | reverse complement strand
CATTTTATACCTACATTATACCATAAAAGTTACGTGTTGTCAAGGGATAATTGCCTTAATTAAAAAGGGGGGCGAGGCTCTTCTTAGGCCGCCCTGATAAATGGACTATTACATCACCTCTTTTTTACTTTGATGAGCACAGAGGTATGACTAGCAAGCCTTGACACGTGGCCTTTTTAGTGATACTATTTAAGCCTCGGAGGCGGGGTAAAATGGTTACTGGTGGGAGACCTGATAGTGCACAGCAGCGCCGACGACATTTAATAGAGCAGATTCAAGAAACAAGAGAGAGCAAAGTCATCTGCTATATTACAGGCGATAGGCAGAACCTACAAACTCAGATTGCTCATGATTCTCATCCCTTAGTATTTAGTCATCTTCGCCAAATAGGGGCGTCGGAAAAGGTTGACTTATTTCTGTATACACCAGGAGGAATCACAGTTGCAGGCTGGGGGCTAGTACACCTCATACGAGAATTTTGTGAGGTATTTACTGTGTTAGTCCCATACAAAGCGTGGAGCTGTGGCACGTTAATATGTTTGGGTGCGGATGAGATCATAATGGGTAGGCTTGGGCAGTTAGGCCCCATAGACCCTTCAACTAACACCCCGTTTAATCCTCAGATTCCAGGGTTGCCAGTCGCTCCACAGAATACCTTGCCAATAAATGTGGAAGACGTAGTATCTTTCATTCAGTTGGCAAAGAGTGAGGTTGGGTTACGAGAGGATTCGGCGCTCGTTGCTGCGCTAAATAATCTCAGCAAAATAAGTCCTTGTGCTCCTCTTGCGCTCGGAGCTGCCCACCGAGTAAGACCACAAATTGTGAAGCTGGCAACCGGACTTTTAAAACTCCACATGGGGAAGGAATATAAGGAGATAGACCGTATAGTTAACTTGTTGGCGAAGGAACTTGGTTCGCATGATTATCTAATTGGACGCAAGGAGGCAAAAGAAATCGGTCTTAAAGTTACAGCCGCACCAATTGATCTTGAAGGCTTAATGTGGGAATTGTATAGTGAATACGAGAGCCTAATGGAGTTAAACACTCCTTACACCCCAAGTTCGTTTTTAGGGCAGCAGCAGTCGGCCACTGGAACCTTTATCAGGGCTGCGATTGAATCAGAGGTAATGACACACTTATTCCGCACAGAAAGGCAAGTAAATCAGACGATAATCGGGCCTCCTCTTGCACCTGCACCTACGCCCGCGTTTCAAGAGATTGTCATAGATGAGGGATGGATAAGGCTTCAGTAGAAGTTAAACCATTGTAGCAGTCAAATGGCTTCGGGGGAAAGAGGTGGAATAATGTACAAATCTGAAACATCTGGACTAGTGCGATATCAACAAGCAGTTAGCCAAACGCCAGGTATTGCTCCAGCAATTTGGTTCCAAAGCACGAGTCCACAACCACCATTGCTCGTACAATTCATACCTACAAAGGTGGAGAAAAAAACCGAAAAATCTTTCAAGGAGAAAACCGTATAAACTAGCAGAGTCAATTCGAACTCCGCTTCTTTGGGTGGAGTTCTTTGTTTGGGTAACTGGCCAAATTATATCACCCTATATTCTTGAGCAACCCCTCAAGCAGCCTCCTCCAGTCGGTCAGCTTCTTATAGTTTATCCTTATCTGGTTCAAGCCTATCTTTATTCCATCTCTCTGGAGCGGCTCCAGCTTGCGTTTGTCAAAGTGCATCCCTTCAAACGGTATCAGTATAATCTGGCCGTGCTCGGTGGTGATAGTTTCAATACCGGCTCTGGTTGCCAGAGCCTTAATCCTCACCGAGTAGAGCAGGTTCTTAACCTCCTTCGGCAGCTTGCCGAAGCGGTCGCTGAACTCGCTGGCGAGAGTCTCTATCTCCTCAACCGAGGTAGCATCTGCCAGCCGCTGGTAGATGCTGAGCCGGGTGGCTAGGTCAGCGACGTAATCTTCGGGGATATAGGCGTGGAGGGGCAGGTCTATAGTCGGGGGTGGCAGGTGGGGTGGTTTGGGTTTTGGTGCCCCGGCCAGCCTTGCTTTCTGCCCTTCTATCGCCTCTGCCAGCAGGCGGCAGTAAAGGTTAAAACCGACGGCGCTAATATGCCCGCTCTGTTTTGTCCCCAGCAGGGTGCCGGCTCCCCGGATCTCCAGGTCCCTTATGGCGATATTAAAGCCGGCGCCAAGCTCGGTGGCTTCAAAGATGGTCTTAAGGCGCTTCTCGGCGGTGTCGGTCAGTCGTTTGCCCCGGTCGTAGAGAAAGTAGGCATGGGCGAGATTGGCCCCCCGGCCGACTCGTCCCCTGAGCTGGTACAATTGGGTGAGCCCGAACCGGTCCGCCTGGTTCACGATCAGGGTATTAACGTTGGGCAGATCCAAGCCAGATTCAATAATGGTGGTGCAGACTAAGATGTCTAGCTTACCCTGGGTAAAGAGAGCCATCACCTTTTCCAGCTCATCCTCGGGCATCTGACCGTGAGCGATAGCGACGTTAGCCTCCGGTACCAAGGATTGTATCCTATCGGCGACCATGGAGATGGTTTCCACCCGATTATGGACAAAGAAGACCTGCCCGTTTCGCTCTAGCTCCTGGAGAATGGCTTCCCTCACCAGACTATCGTCAAACTGGGCCACGTAGGTCTTAATGGGCAGGCGGTCTTCGGGAGGCGTCTCCATGGTGCTCATGTCTCTTACTCCCACCAGGGACATGTGGAGGGTGCGGGGAATAGGGGTGGCGCTTAGGGTAAGGACGTCAACCTCACGGCGCTTCCGCTTGAGGTATTCCTTGTGGGTGACACCAAAGCGCTGCTCTTCATCGATGATGAGTAGCCCCAGGTCCTTGAAGACGACGTCTCTCTGTAGCAAGCGGTGCGTGCCAAGACAGATGTCCACCCGGCCGCTAGCCAGGCCATTGAGAATCTCGCTCTGCTCCTTGGGTGTCTTAAAGCGGCTTAACACCTCAATTTTTATCGGGAAGGCGCCCAGTCTCTGACTAAAGGTGGCCAGGTGCTGCTGGGCGAGCACGGTGGTCGGTGCTAGAACGGCTACCTGCTTACCGTCCATCACCGCCTTGAAGGCAGCTCGAACCGCTATTTCTGTCTTGCCGTAGCCGACGTCCCCGCAGACCAGCCGGTCCATGGGCTTGGGCTTGGTCATGTCCTCTTTTACCTGTCCCAGAACCTCAATCTGGTCTGGGGTCTCGACATATGGGAAGGAAGCCTCAAGCTCCTCCTGCCATAGGGTATCGGGGGAGAAGGCAAAACCGGGGACAACCTCTCTCGCTGCGTAGAGGGCGAGTAGCTCCTGGGCAATGCTGGCTACCGCCGCTCTGGTTCTCTCCTTGGTTCGTGCCCACTCTTGGGTCCCCAGCCGGCTGAGCACCGGCGGGCGGTCGCTAGCACCCACGTAGCGGCTGACGCGGTGTATCTGGTCGGTAGGCACGTAGAGCTTATCATTAGCCGCATACCCCAGCACCAGGTACTCCCGCTGGTGGTTATCGGTCTTAAGGGTGGTCACGCCGGAAAATCGGGCGATGCCGTGCTCAATGTGCACTACATAGTCACCAGGGGCTAATTCCATAAGGAGTTTCTGGCGTGGCACCGGGTGTTTTCTGACCGTGCGGCGCTCTTTGCTAAAGCCGAAGATTTCATAGTCGGTGAGGAGATGGGTATTACCGTTCATAATCCAGCCCTTAGCCAGCGAACCTTGGGCTAGGACAAGCGAACCCGGCGGTGGCGTCTCCCTGATTTGGGTAAGGGGTTGGGCGATGATATCCTCTTCGCTGAGTAGCTCGGAGAGGCGACCTGCCTGATGGCTGATAAGGATGAGGCGGTGCTTTTGGCTTAAGAGCTTCTTAACCTTTCTTAAGAAGGCAGGTAACTGTCCCGCATAGCTGGGAGCGGGGGTGAAGTTTAGGCGGGGTGGTTTCTCAGCCGGACTCGTGCCCCAGGCGGTAAACGCTAGGCACTGCCGCGCCATTATTTTCGCCTTGAGCTCCTCCCAGGTAAAGTACGGAGCCGGGAAATTAGACGGTAGCTCACCTCGATGTAGCTTCTCAGTGCGAAGCTGGCTGGCTTTAGCCTCTAGGTCATCGGCGGCTGATTTCAGACTCTGGGGCTCGTTAAGGACGATGAGCGCACCCTGAGGCAAATAGCTCAGGACGCTGTCTCGGTTAAAGAGGGGGGCGTAAAACTGCAGGTTTTTTGGTCTCTGTCCCGCGGTAAGCTGGGAGAAGTCGTGACGGAACTCTTCGCTTGCCTTGGGATTACAGCTCTTTAGGTCGAGGCTACTCAGGGTGAGTTCCAGTTCGCCTTTACTGCTTAGTAGCGGTGTCACTAGTTCTGTGGCTGGGATAATGGCTATTTCGGCCACCGCTCGTTGCGAGCGCTGCGTTAGTGGGTCAAAAAGGCGGATTGCGTCTACGGTGTTGCCGTAGAATTCTACCCTGGCCGGTAGCTCACTGGACGAGGGGTAGATGTCAACGATGCCACCCCGGTGGCTGATCGTGCCCGGTATTTCTACCAAGTTCTCTAGCTTATAGCCCATGGTCTGCCACTGCTTTAGGAGGCTTAATAGCTCTATCTCTTGCCCCACCTTTACAGTGTGGTAGGTGGTGGTAAAGTCGTAGCGGGGGACTATCTTCTGCGTTAGAGCCAGGACTGAGGTGATAACCAGCGGGGGACTAGGGTCTCCGTTCGGCTTAGCTAGAGCTGAGAGTACCTGCAGCTGCTCCAGCTCTGTTGGGGCATCTGAGGCAATACGCTGGTAGGGTAGGGCATCTGGTTCGGGGAAGAGCCGTGGCTTGGCGAAGCTAAGCCAGGTTGAAAGCTGTTCATAGAGATTCTTGGCATCCTCTGGTTGTGCCGTGATGACAAACACCGGTCTTTTTAGATGGTGATATAGGGCTGCTATGAGATAGGGCCTGGCGGTATCAAGCACCGTCACGCTGGTGCTATTCCGTGACTGGTCTAGCCCCGTGATAAGTTGGCGATAGGCTGGCATCTCGTTAGTGAGGTGTAATAACTGAGTTATGTCTAGAGACATTTTCTTCCCCAAGCACCACTAGGACTAGCTGAAACAGACTAGCCCGCCACAAAATTTTAGCACAGGTGAGCCGGTTGTCAAAGCTATGTTGTCTCGCACAAAGATTTTTGAAGAATTTCTGGATAATCTTGGGAAAAACCTATTGACTAATGCCTAGCTATGTGATACTCTCTTGCCTAGGTCTTACCAATTAAGGAGGTTAAAATGCAAGCTTATTGTGTCAAATGTCGCCGGAAGGTCGAGGTCAAGAACCCTAGGTCAATCGTTATGAAGAATAAACGCCCTGCCACTCAAGGTGAATGTCCTAACTGCGGAACCAAAGTATTCCGTATTGGTAAAGCCTAGGCTTTAGCGTAGTTGAAGGGGGGCCATTTTATCTGGCTCCCCTTCCATTTAGCCGTTTACTGCCTTGAATTTATCTGCTGCGAGTTTTGAATGTGGTGGATGAATTCTTTTTACGTTATTTAGCAGTGCCCAAGCGGCTATCCACGAGATTGTCTGGGGGGCGGTAAACCGATTAGGACAAGACTCTCCATAGTCGACACTCACGCGCATCTGGATATGGGTCCCTTTAGCAAGGACCGTACCGAGGTTATGGCTCGAGCCCAGGACTCGGGGGTAAGCACTATTATCACGGTGGGGGTTGACCAAGGCTCAAGCGAGCAGGCGATTAAACTGGCTGAGAGCTATAGTGAGGTTTTCGCCGCCGTCGGTTTCCATCCCCATAATGTAGCCGGAGTAAGTAAGCTGGATATTGCTAGCTTGGCTCAACTTGCTGAGCACCCTAGAGTGGTCGCTATTGGTGAGGTGGGGCTAGATTTCTACCGGGACTACTCCCCGCGAGAAGCGCAGTTACGGGTGCTTAAGTGGCAGCTGGAGCTGGCGGCAAAACCGGGCCTCCCCATAATCGTTCATTGTCGTCAGGCAGAGAAAGATATGATGCCCTTGCTTCGCGATTGGGTCTCACACGATAAACGTCCCCCGGAGCAGCCGCCAGGGGTGATTCACTGCTTCAGTGGCGATACTAACACCGCTCGAGAGTATCTGGATATGGGCTTCTTTATTTCCCTGGGTGCCTATATCGGCTACCCTACCTCTGGTAGCTTGCATAGTGTCATCCGTAGCATCCCTCAAGATAGGTTACTAATAGAGACCGATTGCCCCTACCTTCCCCCCCAGAGCCATCGTGGCCAGCGTAACGAGCCAGCTTACCTACCGATAACTGTAGGCTTGCTGGCTAGAATCAGGCAGGTACCTCCGGAGCAGATTGCTCGGGAGACGACACAGAATGCCCGTCGTCTATTCCGCATTCCCGAAGGTTAACATCGAGCTAGGTTCTGTGTTTCGGAGTAGCCGGTTGATGCTCAATTTGCTCAATCTGATAGCGTAGCTTGCCAGCTGGTGCCGCTACCTCGATTACCTCTCCCTGGCGGCGACCAGTAACCGCTTTACCTATTGGTGAGGCAATGGAGATCTTCCCCTTGGCCGGGTCTACCTCCCGAGGGCTAACCAGAAGGTAGTGTAGCTCCTCACCGGAAGCTAGGTCACGCAGAATGATACTATCACCAACACTTGCCTTGAGGTTAGTCTTCTCTGCTTTATCAATAATTATCGCTGACTTGAGGGTCTCCTCTAGTTCCCTGATTTGCCCCTCTACATGTCCCCGTTGCTCTCTGGCGGCGGCCAGTGGGGCATTCTCTCGAAAATCCTTATCCGCGGCGGCGCTACGTATTTCGTCGATAAGCTGGGAGCTCTTATCCCTGAGGCCAGCCAGCTCTGCCTCAAGCTCGGTATATCTCTGCTGGGTTAGGGGGATGGCTTCGGGCAGATTGTGCGGAAGCGAAGATTTAGGTGGCGTTTTTGTCTTCTTGGCCTTAAGGTGGGTAGCCAGGTTGCTCTTACTCCACCCCTTCTTCTTGGCATACACCAGAAAGCTACGCACTATTTCCAGCTTGGTGGCATAATCAGTGTCGGAGAGCGATAATCGCTCAGCATAGTGGGCAATATCTGGAGCCTTAAGCTCGGCGAAAGACCTTTCTCCTCCGTACCAGCGAACAAATTTGTAGACCTCATTCTGGCTAGCTTGCCTCTCTTTGGGTGAGAGGCTGACCAGAAAGCGAGTCGTCGCCTCATTCAAATTTGGGCTCTGGTTACTGTCCATTTACATTACCCATTGTAAACACTATCTAGGTGCTGGTCAATCTCCGGAAATATCCCCCTAAAACGGAGACGACTTTACCCATTATCTAGATTGGTGCTCTCCCGTAGCTGGAGTCTAGCTTCTATGCCGGGGGCGGAAAGGGCTCTTCATGGCTTGGGTGATCTTGGAGATAGCGACGTTTCCTAGTATTCTCAGTAAGCCACCACTATGCCAGTCGAAGGACACGTTACTATCTCTGAGAAGGACTTCAGCCAAGCCGCTAGCGTCTATGGTGTCAAATAGCCTGTCAATCTGCTGGTCGCTCAGGTGTTCGTAAAACTGGCGCACCCGGTAGCCCTTCTTAAGCTCCCCTCCTAGTTTTTTTTGCCACTTACGCTCGTAGTCAGCCAGTCCTCGGGCTGACAGGTCATTAGTGGCTAGTGCCTGCTGCAGGGTACTGGCGGCGATATCAGCGC
Organism: uncultured Dehalococcoidales bacterium; assembly: GCA_964472625.1. Lineage (GTDB taxonomy): Bacteria > Chloroflexota > Dehalococcoidia > Dehalococcoidales > UBA5760 > UBA5760. The sequence continues at coordinate 96,595 of CAYYLM010000004.1, read as the reverse complement.
ACAGCAGGCCGTAGTAAATACCCCCTCCGGTGGTTGGTTTTACCTGCCCAGCTGCGGTTCCCGCTACCAGCAACCGGTCAAAATATGTCTTGCTTAAGGGCTTAACTGGTACCCGGCCGTAGCTTGGCTCGGCTTGAGCTGAGGCTATCTTCCCCTGAGCCGCTAGGGACGAAAGCAGCTTCTTCAGGTAGTGTCCTGGGTGGTGGCGGGCGAGGAGTCCTACCCTGGCTTTGGATGGAGAGGTTGGCACCAGCCAGGCAAAAAAGCCGGGGGCTATCTCCTCGCCAAAGTAGACTTCCAGCTCGTCTAGAGAATCGGTTGCTACCTCAGCCTGGGCGCCGACGAAAAAATGGTTAATGCTATCCAGTCCTAACTCCTCAACCAGCCGGGAGTTAAATCCAGAGGCAATAACCGCGGCGCGGGCTTCAAAGTATGTTCTTTCTCCCTGCTGCAGTGTCTCGATTTTGACCCGCTCACTACCGACCTCTAGGTTCTTAGCCGGGCTGCTAAATACATATTCGGCTCCCTTATCCTGAGCGTGGTGGGCTAGGGTAGTATCAAAGGCTAGTCGGTCCAGAATACAGGCCTGAGCATCCGTCCGCTCTAGCCGGAGCACCTTCCCTGAAGGTGAGAATAACGTGGCGCTGGCTACCTGTCTCAAAATGAGGTTATCCTCGATAGCGAAGGAACGGGTACACTCCTGGCTGACGATTCCGGTGCAGCAGACCCTTTCCCCAGGCCTTTCCTTTTGCTCCAGAACCACCACCTTATGTCCCGCACCGGCTAACTGGTAGGCTACCCGGCTGCCAACTGGCCCGCCACCAATCACCGCTATATCATACACCTTCATGCCTCCGTAAGCAGCCTGAATACTAGCTTATGATACACTATTTGCCGTAAGCGGTAACTACCTGACTTTAGCCGCTACCGGGACGAGCTAGCAGGGGTCGTTTTTGGGGGATACCCGGGTGGCGGGGGTAGGCTTTGGGGGTTGGGGATACCTTATTAACTATCACCAGCTTACGGTCATCGGTGAATTCTTCCAGGCCAATCCTTTTTATCTCTCGCAGCTTACCCCCCAAAAGGCTAATTGCCTGACTAGCCTCCGCTACCTCTGATTCAATGTCCCCCTTTTTCTGGGCAATGAAGCTACCGTCAGGGCAGCAGAAGGGTAGGGTTAGCTCTGCTAGGGTTACCAGTGGGGCGACCCCCCGCGATAGCACCATATCAAAGCTCTCCCGGTATCCTGCCTGGTGGGCGATATTCTCAGCCCGCCCGACCACGATTTCAACATTACCCAGGTTAAGTTTACTACTGAGGTGGCCTAAAAAGGCTGCCTTTTTGGCTGTGGCGTCGAGCAGTGTGAGCCTAATGTCGGGGAATAAAATCTTAAGCGGCATACCGGGGATACCGGCTCCAGTGCCGATGTCAATGACCCGGAAACTGGCCTTGGTCTTTACAGGTGGCCAGGCCAGACTCACGGTGAGCGCGTCAAGGAAGTGTTTTATCTGTACCGCTTCATAACCAGTTAGGCGGGTGAGATTCACTCGCTGGTTCCAGCTTACCAGTTCCTGGTAATAGGTATCGAGCTGGCTAAGCTGCCCCGGGCTGAGTTCTAGCCCCAGCTTCCTCGCCCCAGAATAAAGCTTCTCCATGATAGTCACTAGAGTCCTAAGATTATAACGTCGTTACTTAGTTCTTGTCTGTTTAAGCTTCATATCGTCTTTGGTAAGACGCCTTCATAACCACCTTTTCCTTCTGAAGTAGACCAGCATTCCGCCAGCGACGGAGGCCATGCCAATCAGGACTCCAAAGTAGCCAAAGTGCCATCTTAGCTCAGGCATGAATTCAAAGTTCATACCGTAAATGCCAGCCACGAAGGTAAGCGGGATAAATATGGCGGCGAATATGGTTAGCACCTTCATCACTTCGTTCATCCGGTTGCTGATGCTGGAAAGGTAAATATCGAGCATCCCGGAAATCATGTCCCGGAAGCTCTCCACGGTATCGATAACCTCGATGGTATGGTCGTAGACGTCCCGGAGATATATTCCGGTAGACTCACGTATCAGTGGTGACTCACCTCTTTCCAGGCTGCTGACCAGCTCTCTCAAGGGCCATACCGACTTGCGCAAAAATACCATCTCTTTCTTCATGGTGCGGATGGCTTGCAGGGTTTCCCGCGTGGGATTGGTGGCTAACTCCGTTTCCGTATCTTCTATTTTCTCCCCGAATTCCTCCAGTATTATGAAGTAGTGGTCAACGATGGCGTCCACTAGAGCGTAGGCAAGGTAATCAGCCCCCATCTTTCTAATGCGTCCTTTACCCTTTCTGAGCCTGTCTCTAAGAGGGTCAAAAACATCTCCTTCACGCTCCTGGAAAGAGATAACCCAGTTGGGGCCCAGTATCAAGCTGACCTGCTCTGCCTCGATCTGTTCTGTTTTGTCATCATAATTGAGCATCTTAACAACCAGGAAAATGTAATCTCCGAAATCCTCTATCTTGGGGCGCTGCTCTGTGTTCAGGATGTCTTCCAGTAAAAGGGGGTGTAGGTCAAAATACTGTCCGAGTTTCTCGATGACCTTAACGTCGTGAAGACCATCTATGTTTATCCAGGTGACCGTCGGTTTATCCTTGAAGGGGAAGCATTCCTCAACCGTCTTCACTGCCTCCTGTTCAAACTGGGTCTCATCGTAGTCAGTGACGCTAATTCGCACCTTCTTAGTCTTTCTTTCCCCGATGTGAACCAGAGTCCCCGGTGGAAGTCCCGCCTTCTTGGATGTCTTCTTAATGAATCTGGGCATTACGGTTCACCTCCTCTTTATGATATGACGGCTATTCTAAGGTTGGCTACTATCGCTATGGTTATGTGTGAGTAGGGACACTTTAAATACCTAGCCCACCTTTGTCAAGCATCTATCGACTTTAACCATTGTTTAACCATTGCTACTTGGGAGTGGGATAGAGGTGGTAAGCTGGCTAGTAAAAAGCTACCCAGTGTTGCATTTTAGCCAAGTCTATGCTATATTAACAATAGAATTGAATAGGTTAGTCCGCTAGGGGTGCTTAGAGGCTGAGAGGTAATTTTAGCCAACCCTTGGAACCTGATCTCGGTAATGCGAGCGTAGGGATGCGGCAGAGACCCAGACCAAGGTTCTAGTACTACTGCCGATATCCTTGGTCTTATTATTTGGGGAGGTGAGCATGACTCAACTGGAGCTAGCTAGGGAAGGGACAATATCACCACAGATGGAGCTGGTAGCTCGTCATGAGGGGGTGGATGCTGAGTTCGTCAGGCAGAGCGTGGCTAACGGTACGGTAGTAGTCCCGGCTAATATTAACCACAAAAACTTGGTTCCCTGTGGCATTGGCCAGGGGCTCAAAACCAAGGTTAACGCCAATATTGGCACCTCCTCTGACTTCTGCGATGTTGCTATTGAGCTGGAAAAATTGCGGGTTGCCATTGAGGCTGGTGCCGATACCGTTATGGACCTGTCAACCGGTGGTGATATCTCAGCCATCCGACGGGAGATTATTGCCTCAAGCTCGGTAGCCATTGGCACCGTGCCTATTTATCAGGCGGCGATTAGCGCTATAGATAGTCGGGGCGCCATCGTGAAGATGACGGTTGGTGACCTGTTTGACGGCATTGAAGAGCATATTCGTGACGGGGTTGATTTCATCACCGTACACTGCGGCGTCACCCAGCAGGCAATTAGCCGGCTTAAGGAGCAGGGGAGAGTGGCTGATGTCGTCTCCCGGGGTGGGGCGTTTCTCATCGGCTGGATGCTCCACAACGAGCAGGAAAACCCCTTATATGAGTATTATGACCGCCTACTGGAGATGGCTAGGGAGTTTGACGTTACCCTGAGCCTGGGCGATGGCATGCGCCCTGGCTGCATTGCTGATGCTACTGACCGGGCCCAGGTTGAGGAGTTGCTTGTTATCGGTGAGTTAGTGCAGCAAGCTCGCGAGGCTGGAGTCCAGGCCATGGTTGAGGGACCCGGGCATATGCCGCTGAATCAGATTGAGGCTAACGTGCAGCTGGAGAAGTCCATCTGTAGGGAGGCACCCTTCTACGTGCTCGGGCCGCTGGTGACCGATGTTGCCGCTGGTTACGACCATATCACCGGGGCGATTGGTGGGGCTATTGCCGCTGCTTTTGGCACCGATTTTCTGTGTTACGTTACCCCTAGTGAGCACCTTTCCCTGCCTGACCCCGAGGATGTTCGGCAGGGGGTGATCGCCTCGCGCATCGCGGCTCACGCTGGAGATATCGTTAAGGGGGTAAAGGGTGCTGCCGAATGGGACCGAAAGATGTCGATTGCCCGGAAGCGGCTTGACTGGGAGGAGCAAGCCAGGTTGTCTTTGGACCCAGTAAGGTCTCGCCGGGTACACACCCAGCATACTTCGGCTGGGGCGGCTTGTAGCATGTGTGGCGAGTTCTGTGCTATGGAACTGGTGGAGAAGTACTTGGGGGTTAAGGCTACCAAGTGTTAATACGGTTAGGAGGAGAAGGGCATGCAGCTTGATGATGTTACTATATCCCGGGTCATAACCAAAAACTTCATGGAAGAATTCCAGGATGCAATGGATGTTGACGTTGCCATCGGTGGTGCTGGGCCATCCGGCATGACCGCAGCTTACTATCTGGCCAAAGAGGGGGTAAAAACGGTTATTTTTGAGAAGAGCCTCCGCCCTGGTGGGGGTATGCCGGGTGGGGGCATGATGTTCAATACCATCGTGGTTCAGGCAGAGGCTAAGGCAATACTTGATGAGTTTGGCATTAGAAACAGGGAATATGAACCGGGTTACTATATCGCTGACTCGGTAGAAGCTTCCGCCGCGGTTTGCCTCAGGGCGATACAGGCGGGAGCCAAGATATTTAATCTGATGAGCATCGAGGATGTCATGATTCGGGAGAATGATCGGGTGACCGGGCTGGTGCTGAACTGGACGGCGGTCACCATGGCCGGTCTCCACGTTGACCCCCTGTCAGTACGTTCCAAGCTGGTAATCGACGCTACCGGCCACGCCTCTGAAATCTGCCATATCGTGGTCGATAAGCTTCACGGTAAGCTGAATACTGAGGGGGGTGGCATCATGGGTGAGAAATCGATGTGGGCTGAGGTGGCTGAGAAGAGGATAATGGAGAATACCCGGGAGGTCTATCCGGGCTTGATTGTTGCTGGTATGGCCGCCAATGCGGTTTGCGGCACCCACCGTATGGGACCTATCTTTGGGGGTATGCTTCTCTCGGGAAAGCATGCTGCTGAGGTTGCCCTGGAAAAACTGGCGCTAAGTGTCCATTCTTAATGAGAGCTGAGATTATCTCAATTGGCACGGAACTCCTTTTGGGGGAAATAACCGATACCAATGCCCCATTTCTGGCGGCTGAGCTACCCGCGCTGGGGATAGACCTCTACTGGATTTCCCAGGTGGGTGATAACCAGGCACGGCTGGTAAAGGTGCTTAAGCGTGCCTGGCAACGCTCTGACCTCATCCTGACTACCGGCGGCTTGGGGCCTACTGAGGATGACATAACCCGTGAGGCAATTGCCGAGCTATTGGGGGAGAAGCTAAAGCCCGTTCCTGCTTTAGAGCGTGAGTTAAGGGAGTTTTTTGCCCGTCTGGGCAGGGAGATGCCGCTCACTAATCTTAAACAGGCGACCATCATTCCCTCGGCGGAGGCAATTCCCAATCCCAGCGGGACAGCCCCTGGCTGGTGGGTGGAAAAGGACTCCCATATCCTGGTCGCCATGCCCGGTCCCCCTAGGGAAATGCAACCTATGTGGCAAAACCGGGTTCTGTCCCGCTTACGCCCCCAAATAGGTGGGGTAATTATTTCCCGGGTGATTAAGCTTTTTGGCTTACCAGAGGCCCAGGTGGCTGAGATGGTTGCTCCCAGGCTATCTTCAGCCAATCCTACCCTGGGTGTTTATGCTAAGGCGGACGGTATCTATCTCCGCCTGACAGCTAAGGCTGGGGATGAAAAAGAAGCCGGGGAGATGATTACCCCGTTTGAAGCCGAGCTAAGAAAGATACTGGGTGATTACATCTGGGGGGTGGATAGTGACACCCTGCCGGCTGTTGTCGGGTGCCTCTTGGCAGAAAGGAAGCTGACCCTGGCGGTAATGGAGAGCTATACCGGTGGCTTACTTTCGGCTACCATTAGTGAGTCTCCCGAGGCGGCACCGTATTTCAAGGGCGGCTTGGTGGCTGGCTCTGATGAAGCTCGGGTGGCCTATGGGGTTGATTATCAGTTTATCGCTGGGTCTGGTCGGGAAAGTGCCCAGATGGCACTGGCGATGGCTGAGGTAGCCCGGTCACGGTTGGGGGCGGCTATTGGCATTGGGGTAACCGGAGAGGATGAGTTGGGTGAGGCTGAGAGGAGACTGTTTGGCACTTTTTACATCGGAGTGGCTTACGGCAAGAATAAACATGTGGTTACCAGTAGTTACCCCGGCAGTCGAGCTCGGGTGAGGCGTTGGGTGGTAGCGGCAGCTCTATTTGAGCTGAGGAAGGTGCTGGCTAGCTAATTGGCACTAAAAAGGTCTGGAGTCCAAAGATTGTCTTATCGTGTTCGTTTTCTTGCGAGTAGTGTCGATAGTGCCAGTTGTTAGGGTATAATATAAACCATATATTGATTGGAAATGGGTGGCGCAGTTAATCTCGGCAAGATTTTTGGTATCCAGCTGAGGCTTCACTACAGCTGGTTCCTGATATTTGCTTTGCTCACGCTGGCTCTGGTCTCCCCTGAGTGGTCTTCCCCTTTTGCCTGGGCTATTGGCATCGCTACCGGTTTACTTTTCTTTGCCTCGGTGGTGGCTCATGAGTTGGCTCACAGTCTGGTGGGTCGGGCCAATGGTATTCCGGTGATCAGTATTACCCTTTTTATCTTTGGTGGCCTAGCCATGATGACCCGGGAGGCCGCTCACCCTAAAGCTGAGCTCAAGATGGCCGCCGCTGGTCCAATCTGTAGTGCGGTGATCGGGGGGATATGCCTCTCAATATTGAGAGTTCTGGGTCAGGGTATGCCGCCCCAGGTAGCCGACATGGTTTGGTGGCTAATGATTATGAATTTTGCCCTGGCCGTCTTTAATCTAATCCCTGGTTTTCCGCTGGATGGCGGTCGTCTCTTCCGGGCCGCCGTCTGGCGCCGTAGCGGTGACTTCCGGCGTTCCACCCGGATTGCTACCAGGGTGGGACAGGGGGTCGGTTATTTCTTTATTGGTGCCGGGATTAGCATCGTCGTGCTCTCTCTATTCGGCCTGTCGCCCTTTGATTTGAACTGGTTCAGCGGGGTGTGGATAGCTTTTATTGGCTGGTTCCTGCGGAATGCGGCTCAAACCAGCTACCGGCAGACCGAATGGCGGGAGACTCTCCGCCAGTTTACCGCGGCTCAGGTAATGACCTCTAGCTATCCGGTGATTCCTCCCGATATCACCCTCAGTCGTTTGGTTGAGGAGCACATCTTCCCCACCGGGCATCGGCTTTTTATGGTGGCTGGTGAAGGGGGGTTCGAGGGTGTTTTGACTCTAGATAATATTAAGGCTGTCTCCCGTCAGGATTGGGGGGTGACCCGGGTGAAAGACATCATGACCTCCCGTGACCAGCTTAGGGTAGCTCAAGCTAGCGAGAATGCTTTAAGCATACTGGAACGGATGAATGAGAGTGGTATCAACCAGGTACTGGTCGTAAGCGAGGGCCGGGTTATGGGGCTAGTTACCCGTGAGAGCCTGACGGGTTTTCTCCGTGTCCATTCCGAGCTGGGTACAAAGTAAATGGTAGAAGCTGTAGCTCAACCAAAGAGAAGCCTATTAGATTAAGACTCTCTACTGCCTGATTTAAGCTTCTCGGCTAGTTCCTCGATATACTGGCCATTTTCAAGTTTGCTCCGCCAGCTATCGGGTATGGCGCTAATGCCAAGATAGGCCCCGGAGATAGCCCCGGTCGTGGCTCCAATCGTGTCGGCATCGCCTCCTAGGCTGATGGCAGAGCGGACAGCCTCGGCAAAAGAACTAGGCTGGGCTAAGAAAGAATATATCGCCGTCGGTACTGAGTTAAAGGCTTCGATGCCATTCCCCAGCTCACTAATAGCCCTATCCTTATCCGGGTAATCCAAAAGGGCTGGTATCCGAGCCAGTTTCTCTTTGTAGACTTGGTCTGAGGCATAATTCATTAGCTTTTTAAGGAAGTCACCCCGGTCAAAGGTTTCTCCTGGACTAAGGCTTGTTGCCAAGGCGATCGCACAGGCTTCTAGGGCGGCCCCTTCCTTACCTAGCGTGTGCGCATGGGTAATCTGGCTTGATTTGTGGGCGATTTCGGTTAGCAGCGGTAAATTGTTATGGTAAAGGACACCTATTGGGGCGATCCGCATGGCAGCACCATTTCCGTAAGAACCGCTGCGGTATAGCCCTTGAGCCACTTTATCCCAGGCGCCACCAGCCCTTATCAACCGAAAAATGCGTGGTGGCCCTGGTCCGTAACCGCGCCAGGGCTCAAGCTCGTAATTATGGGCAAAGGTATGGGCCATGTCGGCGCCGTCAAAGCCCCCGGCTCTCACCAAAGACTCAGCGATACCAATCATCATGTGGGTATCATCGGTATAGGTCAGGGTCTCAAGTCTCTCCACTATCCAGTCAATTTCTTCGGGCTTAACCTGGCGGCGTCCTTCAAAGGGTGCCCCCAAAGCATCGCCGAGGCCGGTGCCCACTAAGGCCCCGAGGAACTTTGATTTTAAGACCGAATCATCCATTTTGGTTATGGAATAGTGAGCTTAAAGATGGTGGTAGTCTACTTATTCGTGGCTTCTTCCTGTTTTTCTTCCTCAGCCTCTGGCTCGCTTGGCTGTTTAACTTCTTGATCTCTGAGCCAGCGCCTAATCTCATCTAAGGCCGGTGGGGCAATGTAAAATATCTGTATGTCTTCCGGGAATTGAACCTGGTGTCCCTCGCGCATAAACAGCATGCCAATTTCATCTGCCTTAAGCGTTTCGTCTATCTGGCGGGCAATATGTTCATTTCTCTTTTTACTTATCTCCGTATATGACTGATAAATAGTGGCAAAGGCTTTTTGGCTCTGTAGTCCGACGGCTAAACACCGACTCCAGTCCATAAGTTCGGTTAGCAGTTCCCCTTCCTCCACAGATTCAAGTTGGGCTCCTTTGTCCAGCCGGTTTTTGGTAATTTCATAGCTTTTATCATTAATCTCTTTGATGGCTTTAGTCCCCTCCTCACCTCCGGCTGGCACCAGTTCATGGTATATCTTAGCCACCTGACCCAGCTTCAGTTCCAGGGCGCTCATTTTATCTTCAACCTGGTTCCAGTAGCGGTTAAATTTCTCAAGATACTCGTCTGGAGATTCTCTCCCGCAGTAGATGAGGGGCACAAAATATAGCTTCCTCCCTTTTCTGAACCCTTCAAGCGAGGGCTTTTCAATCTTTCCCAGCTCCTCAGACATTGAAATCTCCTTTTAGGCACTGGCTTTTGAGGTGTAACCTTTGTGTTAGGCTTATTTTTAGTAACATCCGGTTAGTTAGGTTAACATGGTTGGGAGTGACTACAGCTTATAATCTGCGCCATGTTTTCCTGGTTATAGCAGATAACACACTGCTTAAGACTAGCACCGGCCTCAACACTAACCCCGGGCCACAGAACGGCGCTCTCGAGGCTGGCTCCCTGGCCGATATGACAGCCTTCCCCCATAACCACTGGTCCCTTAATCCGGGCTCTCTGGTCTATGCGGCATTGGCTGCCGATGATAGCCGGCCCGCTTATTTTGGCTGAGGGGTGAATAATAACATCCGCACCATGTGAGACGGTAGCTGGTTTTATGTCTGGGCAGAGGTGGCTGGTTGCCTCGGCCCGCAAAAGGTCGCAGTTCAGGCGCAGGTATTTCTCCGGTGTGCCCATGTCAAGCCAGTAGCCACGGAAGGGATAGCCGTAGACTGGTTCATCTAGCTCAAGGAGCCGGGGGAAAAGCCCCCGCTCAAACATGTAGTGACTATTTTGAGGTACATACCTTAGAACTTCCGGCTCGAGGATATAAATACCGGCATTTATCCAGTGGCTGGTTATCTGGTTGGGGCTTGGTTTTTCAATAAAGCGTCTCACCCTGCCGTCACTTTCAGTCTCCACCACCCCGAAGGCACTGGGGTTGTCGACGTAGGTTAGGGCTATGGTCGCCTGGGCACCTCTGTGCCGGTGGAAGGTGACTAGGTCAGCCAAGTCAAGGTCGGTGAAGATGTCTCCGTTGAGGACGGCAAAGGTATCCGCTAAGCGTGGTTCGGTATTCTTTACCGCGCCGGCAGTGCCGAGAGGACTGTCTTCCACCGCATAGCTGAGGCGAATTCCCAGGTTACTGCCGTTGCCTAGGTAGTCCTGAATGACTTCGGGAAGATAGCTTAGGGTCAAAATGACATCGCTAACCCCGTAATTCTTGAGGTAGGCGAGGGTATGCTCCAGGAAGGGCCGGTTCAGTACTGGCATCATAGACTTGGGCATATGGTAGCTAAGCGGCCGGAGCCGGGTTCCCTCACCACCGACCAGGATAACTGCCTGCTGGAGCATACCTGGCTCTGGCCCTCCTTTCTATCACTCTTAACGGCGGAGAAACGCAATTAGCTTCAGCTTGACGCCCACGGTAAAATATTAAAGCTAATCGGTGACAAAATCAAGGAAAGGGTAGCGTCGTAACGTAGACCTTGCGATGAGCTCTTGCTAGAATGGAGCAACACGGGCTTTATCGGTACCCTGCTGACCAGAGAGACTCGCCAGAAAGAGGGCTAAATTTCCCCTTGGTTTTGTGGCTGGGAAGTGGGCTTCAGGTTACCACTGGTGACGGGTGGGGCTGGAAGGGGTGGGTGCGTAGAACCAGTGAGAAGAGATAGGGATATTTTGATTTTAGGTGTTCTAGATAGCGTATCCATTCGCTAACCAGCGGACCGTATACCCGCTGGATATCGCCGGCAAGGTGCGCTAGGTCACTCTCGGGGAGGTTCTGTACCGATGGTCTTGCCTCAAGCTCCTCGACGAGGTGAAAGACTGCCCACATTAGGTCGGTGAAGCGTTCGTGCTCCAGTAGGTTAGGATTTTCCAGCAGCCTGAGGAGAAACTCTCGTTTCTGGATGAGGAAGGTTCTTAGTGCCGCTAGGTCAAGGCCGCTGCAGTCAGCATTAACCCTGATGTTACGGGCACAGGCTTTTGCCTTTTTAAAATCTCTCGCCGTCCAATCCTGCCCTATGTCAAGACACTGGAAGGTCTCGTCGCGGTTCTCCATTGAGCAGATGAGATCGGTTATAAGATTGTTTCCCACTTCGCTGAAAAAAGCGCCCACCACCATGTTGAGCTTGCTTAGCAAAGCCTGCTTCTCCCGATAAGTAAGGATACGCTCGATCACGATAACGACGATGAATACTTCCAGGGGTAGGAAAGCTAGATCGCCAATCATGTAGATAAATATGTGGTAGGGGTTCCCGAAAATGCGGTAGTGAACGAAATATATCAGGGCGGAACTGGCTACAAAGATAGCCGCCAGTATGATGAATCTCCGATGGCGCTTAATCATTGTGGTGCTTACCTAACTGACAACATTGGGGTACTTACAGGCTCGCCACCAATAATATCATATCTGCGTTAAGGAGAGAAGTTTTGAAAGCGATTCAATTATTAGCTACTGGCGGTGGATAATCTCGGTTGGGTGATTTTCCCCATTACTCTAGAAACCTAGGCAGAGTTAGTCAACTGCTTTGCTGGGGTAGAATTACTCGTAGGGACCCGATTGGCATCATCTCCTCCCCAAATTGCTAAGCCGTTCTATTGACAAAAGTCATTATTTACGCTACAATCAAGCCACGTGGCAATAATAGGCTTGATGGTGGGTGTGGGCATGAAAGGCGTTGTCGAAGGTAGAGAGCAGCTTGTTAGTGAGTTAGAGACACTGCGCCAGCGCGTGGCTGAACTTGAGAAATTGGAACTTAAGCGGACACGGCTGGAGAAGGCTTTGCGGACCTCTGAAGAAAGGTACCGAAGCCTGGTAAACAACGTGCAACTGGGCATCCTCAGGTCGACGCTGGGGCCTCCGGGGAAAATCCTGGAAGTAAATCCGGCCTTTGAGGAGATTACTGGATATTCCAGGGATGAGCTGCTGGCGATGGATATAGAAGAGCTCTACGTCCATTGTGAAGAGAGGCAGGCTCTCATGGAAGAGTTGGCCTCAGCTAAAGGGACGGTAACCCGGGAACTTCACTGGCGGAAGAATGATGGCAGTGAGATAGCGGTGCTGGACACACTTATTGCCGTGAGAGACGATGCCGGTAAGATCCTACACTTTGATTCCATTTTCGAGGACATCACCGAACGCAAGCGAATGGAGCGGGAGCTTCAAGAAGGGACAGAGCAACTCGAGGCTCAGAACGATGAGCTTCAGGCTGCCAATGAGGAACTGCAGCGGGAAATTGCTGAGCGCAAGAGGGCCGAAAGGGCATTGAGGGAGTCAGAGGAAAGATATCGCGCTCTGGTAAAGCTACGTGGTCAGTTTGGGGCGGCGGTCATCATGTTGCAAGACACTGAGCAGGTAGAAGGGGTTCATACCTTTGTCAGCGACCAGTGGTGTTACATTACCGGCTACTCCAGTGGGGAACTGCGCGCCATGTCGTTTTTTGACCTGGTTCACTCCCGTGATGTAGCCGAAAGTATGGAGCGACATCGCCGAAAGATGCAGGGTGAACTTGTCCCCGGACTTTATGAGTTATCCATCATTAGAAAGGACGGAACCGAGGTTCCTATTGAACTTACCAGTGGTTACACCAGATACTGGGGCAAAGCGGCTAACGTCGTCTATATCAGGGATATTACCAAGCGCAAGCAGATGGAACAGCAGCTTATTATTACTGACCGGCTGGCTTCTGTGGGTGAGCTGGCTTCAGGCATTGCCCATGAGCTAAATAATCCGCTGACCAGTGTTATCGGCTTTTCTCAGCTCCTCCTGGGTAAGGATATTCCCGAAGATATTAAGGAAGACATAAGAATTGTCTCCAGTGAGGCTCAGCGTGCCGCCGGGGTGGTGAAAAATCTGCTCACCTTCGCTCGAAAGCACGCTCAGGTAAAGGAGCTGGTGAACATAAATAATATTATTGGGAAGGTTCTGGAACTACGTGCTTATGAGCAAAGGGTAAGTGACATTCGGGTCAAGACCCGGTTTACGGCTGACCTCCCCGAAGTCATGGCGGACTATTTTCAGCTGCAACAGGTCTTCCTCAACATCGTTATCAATGCCGAGCATTTTATGGTTGAGGCGCATAGCAAGGGTACTCTGACGATTACTACAGAAAAGGTAGGTAATGTGGTTAAGGCTTTCTTCACTGATGATGGCCCCGGGATTCCTGAAGAAGACCTGGGGCACCTTTTCGATCCCTTCTTTACTACCAAGGAGGTAGGTAAAGGAACCGGCTTGGGCTTAAGCATCTGTCACGGGATAATTACGGAACACGGCGGCAAAATATATGCCAGAAGCGAATTGGGCAAAGGGGCTACCTTTACCGTGGAATTACCTATCCAGTGAGCACTGATACTGATAGGGAAGGAGAGCTAAAATGCAAAACTCAGCTGGCGGGGCAAAGAGAATCTTGGTTGTTGAAGACGAACCGGCCATTAGCCAGGTTTGTCACCGGATTCTTACCGGAGATGGGTTTGAGGTTGATACGGCCATCAATGGAGAGGTGGCCCAGGAGATGCTGGGGGAAAGGGACTACACCCTGGTAATTCTGGATATCAAGATGCCGGTAATGGGCGGTAAGGAGTTTTATCAGTTTATAAAGAGCCAGTATCCTCAACTGGTAGATAGGGTAATATTCGCTACCGGAGACGTGATCGATAGCACGACCAGGAATTTTCTGGAGGAGAGCGGCCGACCGGTCCTGGCTAAACCGTTCACTCCTGATGAGCTGAAAACCATCGTCGGGGAGACTTTGAGACGGGCGGAAAAATGACTGGCAAACGGGCCACAATACTGATTACTGATGATGAGCTAGCCATTATAAGGCTTCTCAAGCGGAGGCTAACAGTGAGGGTCATGAGTGTCTTGAGGCGGGCAGTGCCAAATAGTAGGGGCTCCAGCCCGGGGAAGTGAATCCGATCAGTTATCTATAACGATTTCTTTATCTTCTCCAAGTCGTCTAAAACCTTTTGATACTTTTCTTCTAGGTCTTTTATATAATCTGGGCGGCGCCGACGTCGGGTGACCATGATGGCAGCTATGGCGGCACCTACGCTACCAAGAATAATGCCAATAATCGCTGGCGTCCCCAGTCTATCTTCGTTTGATGGGCTACCGGGTAGATTGGTAGCTGGTGCACTGGGTGCACCTTCCACCACGGTAAACTGACCTTTATGTGTTCCGATCGAGACCTCATAAGTGCCTGGGGTTGTCTTGGTTACGTTAAATACAACTCTACGGGAAGACTCGGGAGATAGGCTTATTAACTGGCTGTCCTCTGGGTGCCCATTTATATTGAGAACGACCTGATAGTCTCCTCTGGCACCACCACTATTAATAACATTTACGGAGATACTTACCACCTGGTCGGGCAGAACCTGGGTTGGTGCTATGTCAATGTTAGATGTCGCAAACTCAGCCGCTTCAATTTCAGCTACTGTTCCTGACACGTCAACCACATTAATATAGTCCTGTTTTATCTCAGTATCTGCCCCATCCGGGCCAATAACATGAAGTCTGATACTATAGCTTCCGACATTTTCATATTCATGGGTAGGGTTCTGTTCATCACTAGTGGTACCATCACCAAAGTACCATAGCCAAGAGGTAATGCTGCCGGTAGACCTATCGCTGAATTGGACATTTAACAAGCCTTCTCCTGTTCTTGGCTGAGCGGAGAAGTTAGCCACCGGAGGTTCAACACCGGACAGCCAATCAAAAATGTTCCGAATGAGTATGTTATTATCGGGGGTGTTGTAGCGGGTTCGTCGAAAAGAGTTCTCGTCAGATATAACTACAACTCGAGCGCCTGCCTCCCAGGCAGCAACTAATGTACCACCATCCCCGTCCATTATTAAAGACAACGCCGGAGAACCGGCTATATCAAATTCGACACCCTCTGATTCATGGTTATATCGTGATACACCATTGGTTACCGCGTGGCTAGCGATGTCAGTATTGACGCCCATTCCTTCTAGTCTAGTTGATTGTTGGATATTATAGGGGCTGAGGAGAGTATTAACCGCGACTCTACCACTTTCGTCCAGTTCATCCGACATAATTAATAAGCTATGTCCCGTGGCGATAAAACTCTGAATGTTGTTTATCTCCGAGGTAGATAGCGCCTTGTCTGGCTCCACTATTACTAGAATATGATTGCCACTCAAATCCTCTTCTGTAATATCACCGTCGTTGTCTTCAGTGAATTGGAAGCCTCGTGAAGTGAGGTCGGCAATCATACTGCTGTACCCGGAAATATCAGAGGCATCCAATTGGTGTCCTGTATCGAACAGAACGCCAACCGCGGCTGATGCTGGTTGCGCTATGAAAACCATGCCATTCAGCACCAGGGCGAATGCCAAAATCAGCCCCGTTGCCATTAACTTCCGTATTACGAACATTTTGTGTGACTCACCCACTATATTTCCCATGTTATAACACCAATACGTTATAGAGTCTTTTCTAGTAGGACAAACTCCCCCAGATCTCAGCGGCTACAATGAAGCTCAAGTAAGAGTGTCCACGGCTTTTCTCTATAATACTATACATGAATTGTCCCCTGTGAAAAGGTACCTTATTCTAGAACACAGTTCCAGTTGTGGTCACTCATCCCCCCGCAGCTGCAAATATTTAGTGCCTACACCCACTCAGAGAGCAGATGCTCAGCTATCGATTGGTAGCAATTCCATAACTCTTTAGTAGGAGGAATCGAGTAAGCCGCTGAAATTATCCAGCAACTGGGATTATTATAATTGATAATTGTGAAATCGTATACACTTGTCTTCATTAGTGTGTTCTTCAGTGGCACATCATTATTGAGACGATGAATAATGCCCAAACTAGAGTCCTCGCCCCGCCAGACCAAATCGACGACCCTACCCAGACCAAACAGAGTCTTTCGAAAGTGTGCTTGAATTAGAACTTTGTGTTCACTTTGGCTCAGCCTTGGGTCTGGGACTCCATAATCGATCCAATTAGTTCCATTGACGTCAATGCGTATGTTGACCCAATGTATAGGACCTTCACCTATGTCAATTATTCCCAGCGAGTGGATACCGAAACCACATCTTATATTTTCCTCAGCGCGTCCATTCTCGGCCAGTTTAGCGTCCACTCCTATGCTTTTTAGAGCGGTGCATACCTTGTCTCTAGTCTTTTCCCGAAATGTCTCCTTCGCTTTGTCAAAGAAACCCATCTAGCGACCCTGCCATCCTCTCATTTTCTCTAAGCGAAGTTTACTCATGTTTGGTGGCTCGGTCAATACCCCAAATAGGAATGGTTGCTTCTGAAAATGGCCTAGCACCAGGGTATGGACTGACCCATCAACTGCAGTTTTATTTGCCCAACATTAGTAACCCCGTGAACTTAAGTGTTGACAATGGTATCAATATCAGAGTATAAGTTGACTCAAGATTAACTTGGTTGGAGCATAGATAATGCCTTTCTGCCCTCGGTGTGAAATAGAAGTTGATGAGCAAGACAAATTCTGCCGCAAATGCGGTGTAGAATTGAGAAAAGAAGAAGGTACTATTGAAGGTAGTGATGCTGGGCTAGAATGCGAGAAGGACAACGAAATCCCATTAATATATAGAAGTCGTTGGTATCGAAGGTTCTGGTTTGGCATAGGAATAGCTGCGGGCGTCGTCTTAATATCATTGGGACTCCCTGCCTCTACAAACCAAAAGGTAGCTTTTTTCACTACCGGGGTTGCATTATTGGCGGCTATACTGGTTTGGTTTAGGAGTCACCAAGCGCGTAAGCAAAAAAGAGAATGACCTAAAGAAGAGCCCAAAGAGGTATTTACGACTTTAACTCAGGCTAAGGTATTTTGATAGAAGCATGGCAAAAGGAATGTAACCAGATGCGATCGGCACAGCTCACTGGGTTACCGGCCGCCGGCTCCTGAGGCTATCACGTTGCTAGCTCTAGCTTAATAACTCCACTATTGGGGGCAGGTCACTGTATTTCTAGGTATTCTAGCCCTTTTGTGGAGGAATTATTTTACATTCCCCAGATTTAACGTATTCAGCTTCCGGACCTGGCGGAGCATAGACGGCAATGAGTTTCATCGGCTCCCAACCAGTGTTTATCATTTCATGATAGATGTCAGGAGGAATGTGTATCAAGTCCCCAGTTTTGACTTGCCGTCTTTCACCTGCCACCATCTGTTCTCCTTCACCTGAGATAACATAGAGTATTTCCTCGACGCCGGGGTGATTGTGTTTCGCATGTGCTTTGCCAGGCTGGAGAAAGACTATCCCCAAGCTGAACTGTTTAGCATTGGTTACATTTGGCGCACTGAGCCACTTTACTATTCCCCAATCGAATAACTGGGTCTCAACCTCCTCCGGTTCGACGAACCTCTTGCCCTCCGATTTCATAATTCTCCTCCTCTGGGTGTTAAGTCTAGCCTCTGAATGCCGGAAGTTCTTAGACACCGGCACCCCTAGGTTATCGCTTTTTAGATACTCTATTCTTTATCGACCATTTTATCCTTAAGGATCATCCACTTAACGCTCCACAAAAATAAAAACAAATAAACTTATATGCGCTTTACGGTTAGGATAATCTTGTTCGTAAGCTTATGTCGCTGCCTTCTTTGAAGTCTCTTCCCCTGCAGGAGCACCTCACGATCAGTTATTGTAGCGCTCCGTTGTGGCTGTTACTATAGCCTCACCTCCTTTATTACCGTTCGTTTCATACACTTATACTCCTTGCAGATGCCCGTGTCAATACCTTGCCGCTATCTAGATATTTCCCCACCCAACTGCTACTGCACCGCCTTGCACATTCAACTAGATGACGGATTGTGTCGGAGATGTCCATCTGTCCGAGTCTGCGGTAGGCTTTAGTGCAGGTGAATCAAAAAACGTGAATTGACGAGGGGTCAAAGGCTATGTAAACACGGTTTCCCACCCCGAGTCCCAGAGCCCTAAAGGTATTACGATTCACTAGGCATACAAAATCAGGTGGTACCATGACTGTTACATAAATTGTCGTCCCCCGGTCGTTAATGTTGGTAATAGTTCCTAATGGTCGAGATCTAATAGGAAGGAGGTTCGCTTCATGCCTGAAGAGTTCAAGCCAGGATGCCAGAGGCCACCTATCAAGAAGAGTCTGGAGACTCCATCAGGCTAATACGAAGGTATTATTAATTGCCCTCTTTGGGTGATTGTTCTGTAGATCAGTCTAGAATAAACTGAGTATACCTAAGTAGTATCGGAGGATTTAACATGACCATCTCTGTAGACGGTAAGGACTATTACAGAACCGCTGAAGCATGCAAGTTGGCTGGTATTAGCAGAAACACCTATTTTCGCTGGCTTAGGGAGGGGTTGTTACCAGACGTTGGAATGAGAGACAGAAGGGGGTGGAGGCTCTTCACTGAAGAGGATCTACTTAGGTTAAGAAGCGAAGCCAATCGGGTAACTAAAACCTAGCAGAGGTTGGGCTGACTACGAAAGGTCAAGACTTGGCTAAAGTGATAACCATGTAAATGAAGAGTCGGGACGAAGGACTGGTGAGTAAAACATGAAGATTAAGCCAAAGTTAGCGCTGGCTTTTATATTAGCGAGCCTAGTTCCGCTTGTGATACTAAGTGTTTTCTCATATAACAATGCTAAGGAAAGTGTTACCAACGGAGTCCTCAATCAACTCCAGTCTGTTGCCGTAATCCAGAAGCACCGCATTGAAAGCATAATATCGCAGAACCTGGAGAGACTAGCCCTAGTGTCCAGTAGAACTCAGCTACGGATTAGCCTCGATAGCTATCTCAAACAGAATAGCACTGCCGACCAGGAAAGGATGAATACGATACTGCTTGATGCCCGTTCCTCAATCAAAGACTTTGAGGAGATATATGTGCTAAACCTTGATGGAGAGGTGGTTGCTTCCACGAGCGAAACAATAATTGGTTCATCGCTTGCCAATGAGGAAGCCTTTATACAAGGGCGTGCTGGGGAAGACAGCGGCGCCTTGCTTTTTCTCAATGGAGACGAGGAGTTAAAAAACTATCTGTCCGGTCCGCTGTATTTAGAAAGCGAGCTTATCGGTGTGGTAATAATCAGGTCGAGCGCCGATAACATTCTTTCAGTATTAGGAGACTATACTGGACTGGGTAGAACAGGGGAAACGCTCCTCGCCGAGAGAAGCCAAGAAGGCAACGTCCTGTTTATCTCTCCACTTCACTTTGCCCCTGAGGCTGAGCTTCATCGGACGATGTCAATATATAATCTGGATTCGCCTACAGTGCAGGCGTTATTAGGAAACGAGGGACTATTCACCAATGCCGTCGACTACCGCGGTGAGACGGTCCTGGCCGCCGCCCAGTATATTCCGGAGGTAGACTGGGGTCTGGTAGCTAAAATAGACGAGGCTGAAGCCCTTGCCCCGGTGACTCGTTTGTACAATTTGACGGCGCTCACCATAGGCCTTGCCGCCGCCCTCGTCGTGACAGTCTCTCTCTACTTGGCTCGAAGCATCAGCAAACCAATTCAAAGTCTGGCTAGCGTTGCCGATAAGATTAGGGAAGGCGATGTCTCGCAGAGAGCCGAGGTAAAATCCAACGATGAAATTGGGATGATGGCACAACATTTCAATGAAATGACAGAAAACCTGGTCCGAACAAATAATACTCTGCGTAGCGCTAATCGGGCACTTAAGACGCTCAGTGAATGTAACCAGATACTGGTACGATCTACCGATGAACCGACGTTGCTGAAAGGTATCTGCCGGATTATTGTAACCTACGGTGAATATTGTGGGGCACGCGTGGGGTTGATTGACCCAAGAGGCGGGCTAGCAGTACGCCCGGCAGCAGAAGCGTGGCATGATAACGGAGATTGTAGTCATCACGACGTCGCCTGGGCCGAGAATGAAGATGACCATGCCATGTTTAAGGAGGCTGTGAATTCAGGTAAACCGCTAGTCTTAAGGAATATTCACAGCGACACCAGCCATGCTCCTCTTCACGCTGAAGCAAACGAGCGGGGCTACACATCCCTAATCACCCTTCCGTTAAGTATTAACAGTCAGCCCAGCGGGGTTCTAATCATATACAGTGCGGGGGCGGATCCGTTTGAAGAAGGTGAAGTAAAGTTGCTTACGGAACTGGCAGATGACCTAGCGTACGGTATCAAAGCGCAGCGCATGCGTGTCGAGCGCGAGCAGGCCGAGGAGGCACTCAAAGAGAGTGAAGAAAGGTATCGTAGCTTGGTAAACAACGTACGACTTGGCATCCTCCGCTCGACGCCGGATACTCCGGGGAAAATCCTAGAAATGAATCCGGCCTTTGAGGAAATCACCGGATATTCCAGAGATGAGCTAATGGCGATGGGCGTAGAAGACCTTTATATTCGTCGTGAAGACAGACAAGCCCTCATGAAAGAAGTAGCCTCAACTAAAGGGGTGGTAACCAAGGAAATTAAGTGTAGGAGGAAGGATGGCAGTGAGATAATGGTGCTGGACACCGTTGCTGCCCTGAGAGACGATGCCGGCAAGATACTGTACGTTGATGCCATCGTCGAGGACATCACCGAGCGCAAGAGACTGGAAGAAGATTTGAGGGAAGAACAGCAGGAATTGAAGCTCATTATCGACTCTTCACCAATATTAGTTTTCTACAAAGATAAAGAAGGAAGATTTGTGCGCGTCAATAGGGCACTTGCTGAAGCGTATGAAGTGTCTGAAGAAGAATTTGTGGGGAAAACAGTTTTCGATCTTTGTTCAGCTAGGATCGCACAAGAGATGACAAACGATGACCAGGAGGTTCTTAAACTAAGACGCCCTAAATTCAACATAATAGAACAATATGAATCCGCAAGCGGCATAAGATGGGTGCAGACAGATAAGGTTCCGATTCTTGACAAAGATGACATTCCAGTTGGCCTAATAGGCTTTTCACAGGACATCACCGAACGCAAGCAGGCAGAGGAGGCACTGCGGGAGAGTGAGGAGCGTTATCGTTCATTTGTCCAGAACTTTAGTGGTATAGCCTACCGTGGTGATAAAAATTTCAAGGCTAGTTTTCTGCATGGCCGTGTCAAGGAGATCACTGGCTACACTGAAGATGATTTTATGAAGGGGAAGGTCAAATGGCAAGATATTATTCATAAGGACGATTTGCCGCGGGTGTTAGAAGATGTGGAAGAAGTTACTTCTGAGCATACATGTTCAGCTACTAGAGAGTACCGCATAGTTCGTAAGGATGGGAGTACTGCGTGGGTTAGGGAGGCTTTGCAAACCTTATCGGACGATTCCGGACAAGTAACCGAAGCCCAGGGAATAGTTGAGGACATCACCGAGCGCAAGCAGGCGGAGGAAGCCCTGCGTGAGTCAGAGGAGAGATATCGGGCTGTCGTAGATCTGGGTGCTGGGGTTGGGGAGGCCGTCGTCATGCTGCAGGATGATAAGCATGGAGATGCTGTCCATGTCTTCTTCAACAGAGAGTGGCCTCGTATCACCGGCTACTCGAGAGAGGAACTGCTCAAGATGCCCTTTTTTGATCTCGTCCGTCCCGAAGACCGCAAGGCTTCTCAAGAAAGGCATCGAAGAAAGATGAGGGGTGAAGCTATCCCTGGTCTCTTCGAGATACAGATTATCAGAAAGGATGGCACTCAGGTTCCCATTGAAGTAACCAGTGCCTACACAAAATATCTGGGGGGAACTGCTAACGTTGTTTACATTAGAGATATCACCGAACGGAAACAGGCTGAGGCGAAACACCAGGCAATCATAAAAACGGCCGTCGACGGCTTCTGGATTACCGATCTAGCGGGCAGATTACTCGAAGTCAACGACTCATATTGTGAGATGGTGGGTTATACGCACGAGGAACTACTTGAAATGTCCATACCGGATATAGAAGCCGTAGAAACTCCCAAGGAGACTGCTCGACGTATAAAGAAAATAGTGAAGCAAGGTTACGACCGTTTTGAGACCCAGCATAGACGTAAAGACGGCAGGATAATTGATGTTGAGATTAGCGTAAATTATCTTGATGTCAGGGAAGGGCAACTGTTTGTATTTATCCGCGACATCACCGAACGTAAGCTGGCGGAAAACGCGTTAAAGGCATCAGAGGAAAAGCTACGCCTCATGTTCAAGTCAGTTCCCGAAGGGATTACTGTTTCTGACATGGATGGGACCATTCTGGACACGAATGAAACGGCGGTACGCATGCACGGCTATGATAGTAAAGAGGAGATGCTTGGGAAGAGTAGTTTTGAGCTGATAGCCGAAAAAGACCACATTCGGGCTATGGAGAGCCTCAAAGAGACGCTGGAAAGAGGACAGTCTGCGACTATCGAGTATACATTCTTGAAGAAGGATGGTAGCGAATTTCCGGCTGAGTTAAGTGCGGCTCTGCTTAAAGATGGTGCCGGAAATCCCGTAGGGTTTATTGCCGTCACCCGGGATATAACCGCGCGTAAGAGTATGGAGGAGCAGCTTGTATTAACCGACCGGCTGGCATCGGTTGGTGAGCTGGCATCGGGTATCGCCCACGAGCTAAATAACCCGCTCACCGGGGTGATCGGGCTAGCCCAGCTCCTCGTCCGAAGGGACGTTCCCGAGGATATCAAAGAAGACCTGAACCTGGTATACAGTGAGGCACAACGCGCCGCTAATATTGTGAAAAATCTGCTCACTTTTGCCCGCAAGCACTCTCCAGCCGAGGATCTTTTAAACATAAATGACGTAATAAACAAGGTGCTCGAGCTTCGTGCCTATGAAGAGAGAGTGAACAATATTGAGGTGGTTACACATTTAGCGCCTGATCTGCCCCAAGTCATGGCTGACTATTTTCAGCTGCAGCAGGTCTTCCTCAACATCGTCATCAACGCTGAATATTCCATGATTGAGGCACATAATAAGGGCACGCTAACGGTTACGACTGAGCGGGCAGGAGATTATGCCAGAGCCTCCTTTACTGATGATGGCCTAGGTATACCCAAGGAGAACCTGGGGCATATCTTCGATCCCTTCTTCACCACCAAGGAGGTGGGCAAGGGGACCGGGCTGGGTCTTAGCATCTGTCACGGGATAATCAGTGCCCACAACGGCCAGATATACGCCGAAAGCGAACCGGGCAAAGGAGCAACTTTTATTGTCGAGCTGCCCCTCAGCCAAGGGGAGATAGAATGAAGAGTGCAAGCACAAAGGCAGTTCGAGTACTGGTAGTTGAAGCTGAGCCTGTTATTAGCCGGGTCTGCTTGCAGACGCTTCGCGGCGAAGGATTCATGGTCGATACTGCCGCTAACGGTAGCTTGGCTCAGGGTATGCTAGAGGAAAAAGAATACGACCTGGTTCTTATCGATATCAGGACACCGGTGATGAACGGGAAACAAATCTACCAGTCTATTTTGGAAAGGCATCCCGAAGTGGTAAGCGGGGTCATATTAACCACCGGGGATCTACTCAGCGGAGGCACGAAGAGCTTTCTGGAGCAAAGCGGTAGGCTGTTCTTACCCAAACCGTTCACCCCCTGATGAACTGAAAAGCATAGTCGGAGAAGCTTTAAGGCGAAGAGGGAAATGACTGCCAAAAAGCATAGAGTGCTCATTGTTGATGATGAGCCGGTGGTGAGGAGAATTTTACGGCAGAGGCTGTCAGCCGAGGGCTACCTGTGTGGGGAAGCCAGCAGTGCCAATGAGGCTTTGGACAGGCTCGCTAAGAGTCCGGCAGAGCTGGTGGTTCTGGATATCAAGATGCCGGGTAAATCGGGAGTTGAACTGTTACCTGAGATAAAACACATGTATCCGGACACAGCGGTCATCATGGCTACCGCGATTGCCGATACCTCTACCGCTATTAAATGCAT
This sequence comes from uncultured Dehalococcoidales bacterium, assembly GCA_964472625.1. Taxonomy (GTDB): domain Bacteria; phylum Chloroflexota; class Dehalococcoidia; order Dehalococcoidales; family UBA5760; genus UBA5760. Next base: position 72,561 of record CAYYLM010000004.1, on the reverse strand, counting down.
GAAAGATGGAGCCCACGACTATCTGGTTAAACCCTTCAACCTGGATGAAGTAGCTATCAGTGTGCAGCGGGCCCTGGAGAAAAGAAGGCTGGAACTCGACAACAGGGCTTACCAGCAGCACCTAGAGGAGATGGTCGCCGAAAGAACCGCAGAGCTCAAGCAGGCGGTTGAGAAGCTGAAGCTAGCTTCGCTGGACACCGTCCTCCGACTGGCACGAGCGGCAGAGTACAGAGATGAGGATACCGGCGCTCATATTAAACGGATGAGCCAATACAGTGCCGCTATTGCCCGTAGGTTGGGCCTAGAGGACAGAGAAGTGGAAAATATACTGTACGCTGCCCCGATGCATGATGTGGGTAAGATTGGCATTCCGGATCACATCTTGCTCAAGACCGGCAACTTGGATGAAGATGAGTGGGAAGTTATGAAGAAACACACCGTAATCGGGGCAGAGATTCTACAGGGCTCTGACGCCGAATTCATCCAGCTGGCGGAGATTATTGCCCTGACCCACCATGAGAAATGGGATGGAAGTGGGTATCCCCAGGGACTCGGGGGTTCAGAGATACCGTTGGCGGGACGCATTGCCGCCCTCGCTGATACCTTCGACGCCCTGACCTCAACACGGCCCTATCGCAAAGCGCTACCGGTAGAAGAATCGCTAGATATCATCAGGCAGGGTCGGGGCAGTCATTTTGATCCCGATATTGTAGATGCCTCCCTGGCCATTACCGACGAAATACTGTCAATCAGAAATAGCTATCAGGATGAGCAAGAAAGTCAATTAGTGCGTATGATTATGGGGAGCCAACATGCAAGTAGATGAACTTCTCAAGTTGATGGTAAATAAAGGCGCTTCAGACTTACACCTCACGGTGCGCCGCCCACCAGTGCTCCGTATTGATGGTGTGCTTACGCCGCAGGAAGATCTACCACCAATGACCGTCAAAGATGTCGAACTCACCTTGCAACGAGTTGCTACTGAAGAGCAGAGGTCAGTTTTCGATAGAGAATGGGAGCTGGATTTTGCTTATTCGGTTCCTGGACTAGCTCGATTCCGGGTCAATGCCTTGCGGCAGAGAGGGGTCATTGGTCTTGCCTTCCGGTTTGTACCATTCTACGTTCCGTCTATTGATGAATGGGGGCTGCCCCAGATTCTTAAGGAGCTTATACTTAAGCCGAGAGGGCTTATTCTTGTAACCGGCCCCTCCGGCAGTGGTAAGTCGACTACCCTAGCAGCAATGCTCAGTCATCTTAATGATAATGCGACGCGAAGTGTCATTACTATTGAAGACCCTATCGAATTCATATTCCGCGATAAGAAATGCCTTATCCTGCAGCGAGACCTGGGGGGCGATACCAAATCATTCTCTACCGCGGTAATACACGCTCTCCGTCATGATGCGGATGTAATTGTTATCGGGGAGATGCGTGACCTGAACACGATAAGCACCGCGATCACCGCAGCTGAGACCGGGCACCTGGTGCTTGGCACGTTACATACTATCGACGCTCCCCAGTCTATTGACCGCATAATTGACATATTCCCGCATGGTCAACAACAGCAAATCAGAGTGCAGTTATCTCAGGTAATAGAAGCGGTAGTATCGCAAGCCCTCCTACCACGCATTGATGGAGGACGAATAGCCGCCTTTGAGATTATGATTGCCAACAGCGTCATCAGAAGACTCATCCGCGACGAGAAACTATACGAAATACACCCTAATATGGAGATGAGCAAATTGGAGGGGATGCAGACCCTGGATCAGGCGTTAGCTGACTTGGTAAAGAGGAACATGGTTACTTTGGAAGAAGCCTTATTGAGAAGTGGTAATCCGACAAAACTGCGGCAGTCTCTTCAATCCCAGGTTGACGTAAGCTCGCCTCAGGAGACTGTTAGCAACTGATAAAGAACTAGGAGTAAATCAAATGGACAAGAAAAGAATACTCATAGCTGACGACGAACCAGGGGTAAGATTAACAGTGACAAGGATGCTGGAGAAAGACTACGTTGTTCTCGAAGCAAATGACGGGAAGGAAGCGTTAGATATTGCTAAAGGGCAACGACCAGATCTCATCCTTATGGATCTTATGATGCCAAGGATGGACGGTTATACCGCTTGCTCGCAAATAAAGGCTGACCAGGTAACAAAGCTAATTCCGGTGATTATGCTTACTGCCGTCGGCCATGAACTCAACAAGAAGTTTGCCGAGGAAATGGGCGCCGATGGATACATAACCAAGCCTTTCACCACCCAGGAACTGATGAACGTAGTGACTCCCGTACTGAATGGAGCACGTTGAAGTCATAGTATTCCCCACGTAACACCAAGAGCGCCAGTTGTTCAACAGTAGGTGTTATGAATCCAATGGGCTAGGGTAGGCGGTACCTCGTAGCTTGCCTACGGCCATCTGTGAACTTAGCGGTGAGCGATAGCTTATTTTGTTGCCTATGACTATGTTGATATTATGAATGATTTTCCCATAAACGTTGATACCATTCTTGATGTTCTTGACCCGCAATCTTCCTGTGCTCTTGTTCTGTCTACACCTACTCCGATTGAAGTGTCTTTGTCCTCATGAACTTTGACTTTGTCTATGTGTTTCCTATTGTTACTCCGACTCTCCCAACCTTGGCTCTAGTTCTTCTAAAAGGACTACCTGACCCTTGTTCACCGCTAGAAAGCTGACCCCTGACTGCTGACTGCTACCCACTGCCGGACTTATCTCGGCATTGGTAATAGGGAGGAATCTCAATGGTAGGTTCATCACATCCGAGACACGTTGCCCTTCAGCACAGTGTAAATAGCCAGTCAGAACATAAAACGGCAAGTAAAGCTTTACCGCTACAGGTGACTTGGGGACGTAGGGATACCCACTATGCTCAAGCTTACCGCCAAACCCTCTAGTCTGGCCTTCCTCATACTCTTTTACAAAGAGGATGCTGGCCTTATTAAAGCAGACAAATTTCGCTGTCTCACTTTCTCTTCCTAGAGCTTGCAGTTCACCTTCCCTGAAGGAAGGAAATCCTTAGCTTCGGACACTGTACCCGGAAATACATCGTTGAGCTGGTCTAAAAGGCGACGGCCCGGAAGGCAGTGGACATATCCAGTGCAGATATGTGAGAGAGCATATGTGGGTGCATAGATGTGTACCTGCACCCATCCCCCTTCGAAAATGCCTTCTACTCTGACCATAGCTAGTCCTCCCGGTTTTATGCTTCTAATCTGTCAGATGATACCAAGCAAAATCTCGATTTATCACTTTTTTCCCTTTACGAATAACCAAGAATAACTAGAAACAAACTCAGTTGTGTTAATCTGCATTATCCATAGGCAGCAAATTCGTTGGTGCACACACTATATCATATATAAATGATTCGTATATGATATAAATTTAGATGATACTATCACCATTACCGCTAGTTGTCAATCCCCTATTTAACCCCATTCGTTAATTTTCTCATAGGCAATCATATACTTTGCTAGGGTAATGACTGACAAGATTGCCGATTTGGTATCTCGTAAGCAACCATACTGGAAAGATTGGCTTGCTTTATTTATAATAACTACTGCACCAGTGAATTATTCATTAAAGGAGTATTGCTAAAGGAGTAAAGATGTCAACTGATTTAGACTATGGTCACCCGATGCATAAGCTCTGGATTATCTTGGATCAAACTTATGTCGCGGTGTCCAAGTGCCAGGAAGCAGTGTTCGCTCAAGCCGGACTAACGCTTCAGCAATATAGAGTCCTCATGGTGATAAACTTTGCTAAACATCCGTTAACACAAACTGATATTGCGCGCTATCTCGATCGAAATACGAATAGCATCAGCTTGATAATTGACCGTATGGAGAAGATTGATTTAGTCAAGAGGGTAAGAGACTCGAAAGACCGCCGGGCACTGCGGCTGGTCATAACTGCGAAGGGGAAGGATCTCTTTAAACGAGCTACTATCCATGGTCTAGGATTAATCGAAACAATGACGTCTTGCTGCTCAGAGGAAGAAATGCAGATTGTTACCAATCTACTGGAAAAGCTTAGAAAGCGAGCGCTTGAAGAGCTAATTCCCAAAGAGGCTGCTGCGGACCACTTTGATAGGGTGGTATCCCATGGGCACGAGGACAAAGCCACGGAAGAACTTGGTTAGCTATCGGTTAGCTTTTTGAAATATCACTGGTATTTACCCGGCTCAGGAAGACAAATTTAGCCTCAAATAATGGAGCCAGCGGTCAGAGTCGAACTGACGACCGGCGGTTTACGAAACCGCTGCTCTACCACTGAGCTACGCTGGCAGGCTAAATCACTTCTAAGTATAGCTGAAGCTGGTTCAAATGAGCAATTCCTCGCATCAAATCTTGTTAATTTTCCGTATTGCTTAACAATTCCGCCGGAATATGACCTAATTATGGAATTGCTGGACAGACGCCACCTATGTAGAGAGTGGTTTCGGGGAGGTAATTCAGAAACATATCGGCCACAATGGGAACTATACAATAATTGAATGTCTACATCTTCATAGGTAAATGTATTAGTCAAAAGGGGCAGTAATGGGAACTGTACTGACTTCGATATAAAAATGCTATTGAACAATATAAGCAAATGCGACCTCGAATTCGGCTTGGGACGCTGCTCAGCTATTGGTATCAAAGTGACAAGTGTATTCTGTGGATAAACCCATATAGCCTAAATGTTACCATCAACATACAGTTTCCCCGACTTCAGGGTAATAGAAGTGATCTACTAGATTCAGCCGATTGCTTCTATATTTACCGAACGGCTTTATAACATCGAACCTCGTCTTCACGCTTGGGTTCTATTAACCCCTCTTTACACAGTTCCTCACAGATTTCCCGCATTCTGTTTGCGTCTACGCTCTCGTCTCTCTTGATATTCTCTCTATCTGCCAGTTCATCCGCTGTATAGCAATGCTGATTATGATCGCGCAGAAATCCCAGAATCCTTGCTACCAATCCTATCAATCCTATTTCTTGCTCCTTCATTCCAACCTCCTTCAGGGTTCTATTCTAGTCAAATCATAAATCTGGTTCAAGGGTTTGACTTCGGGTATCTGGGACTATAGAAGTGAATACTACTGTAAGTTCGAGGAATTCAACCGCCGCGGGGTTAAAAGCTGTCTGCCTTATGTGCTCTCACAGGGGATATCGAGCAGCTAAGTAGAAGTAAATGATAGCCTTAATCAGACAGGGCAGCCCTATTCGGAGTATTGACAACTAGTAGAAAAGGCATTATGGTTAGGCTAGAAAAATGGTTGGTAGAGCTCTCACGTAGTAGTAATAGTAACCTGTTACCGCTGTGCTTCCACGCTTCAAGTCTGGTTGACTTATCCAATTTCCCTCTGTAGTAGATAAAAGCATAGGATGAGTGTTATTGATGTTAGAAGCCTGGCAATTTATAAGCGAACGGCCGGAACTTCTCGCAGCATGGACGCTTGCCCATTTGCGAATAACCTTCGTTGCTATTGCCATAGCAGTCCCTCTCGGTATAGCGCTGGGAATCTATATTACCGGTAACGGCCGGCAGCATATAGCGGATACTGTACTCTACCTAGCAGAGGTAATGATGACTATTCCCAGCTTGGCACTTTTTGGGTTGCTCATGTTCATTCTGGCTACCATGAACCTGAGTGCCATTGGTTTTCTCCCAGCGATTATCGCCCTTATTGTCTATGGCCAGTTACCAATATTGCGCAATACTTATACTGCGATAAAAGCAGTTGACCCGGCAATGGTCGAGGCCGCCAAGGGGATGGGAATGGAGGAAAGACAAATATTATTCAAGATTAAGCTCCCACTTGCGTCTCGCGTCATCATAGCGGGTTTGAGAAATGCTATCGTACTAATTATTGGCATCGCAGCTATTGCCACTTTGATTGGCGCCGGGGGACTTGGCGTCCCTATATTCCGGGGGTTGAGGAATGCCCGAATGGACTTAATAATTATTGGGGGAATATCTGTCTCTATCCTAGCCCTGCTGGCCGATGGCCTTATGGCCATAGTGGAACGGCGAATTACCCCGAGAGGTCTAAAGATAGGTAAGTCGAAACCATGATCAAGCTGGAAAATGTTACTAAGGTCTATCCTGACGGAACAAAGGCGGTACGGGGAATGAGTTTTGAGGTCGAGAATGGAGAGCTCTGTGTCTTTCTCGGGCCTTCCGGGTGTGGCAAGACTACCACTATGAAAATGATAAATCGCCTTATACCTATAACTAGCGGAAGAATATACATTGATGGGGTGGACAATACCAAAATAGACGAGACTGAGCTACGCAGGAATATAGGCTACGCTATCCAGGAGATAGGGCTTTTCACACATATGACCGTAGCCGAGAATATAGAGACAGTACCGGCACTCAAAGGCTGGAGTAAGGAAAGGCGAAGGCAAAGAGCTGAAGAGCTCTTAGAATTAATGAGATTGCCCGCCGGTGAGTTTATTGACAAGTATCCCAACGAGCTTTCTGGCGGCCAACGCCAGCGGGTAGGCGTAGCTCGTGCATTAGGTGCTGACCCGCCGATGTTACTCATGGACGAGCCCTTTGGTGCCATTGACCCCATAACTAGGGTGGAATTACAAAGCGAATTTCTAAAGATCCAGCAGAAGATAAAAAAGACCATCATATTTGTAACTCATGATATCTATGAGGCAATCAAGATGGGAGACAGGATTGCCCTGATGAAGGAAGGGCAATTGGTGCAATACGATACCCCTGCCAATCTTCTATATCATCCCAAAGACGAATTCGTGGAGGGTTTTGTTGGTGCTGATCGAGCCCTGAAGGGGCTGCAGCTACTCCGAGTGAAGGAAGTTATGATGAGTTCACCACCGGTTGCCAAACCAGATGAACAATTAGCAGTTGTTCGGGAGCGGATGGAACGAGAAGGGATTGAGTTATTACCGGTTATCGCAGATGACAGCGAGTTCATAGGATGGCTTGACGCATCAGATTTGGAAGATAGGAAGAAGGTGCGTGATATTTTGAAGCCTTCGACGACCACTTTCACCATAAACGCCGTCTTGAACGAAGCTCTATCAGTTATGTTGAGCAGTGGACTGAAGGCACTGCCGATAGTTAACGAAGATAACAAGTTAGAGGGAATCTTAACCTTTGATGCTATCCAGAAGGCACTAAGTGAGGCTGCTGAAACGGAAAAATTGGAATGAAACGTCGGATTGTTCTATTCATACTTTTGGGTTTGTTTATCGCACTGACTATTTGGATTACCAGCCTAGGTCAGCTGGGGATTTATCGCACCTTCACCTTTGAAGAGATACTGCACGATACTAGGGCACATCTCCAAATGGTCTTCATAGCGGTACTCATTGGGATTGCCATTGGCGTACCCTTGGGCATCCTAGTTACTCGCCCGAGGTTTACCAAGCTTATACCGCCGGTGCTCGGTGGGGCTAATATTGGGCAAAGCATTCCTAGCCTAGCTTTAATTGCCATAATGGCGCCTCTGATTGGCTTTGGTTTTAAAGCCGCAATTGTAGCCTTATTCATTTATGGGCTGCTCCCTATCTTGCGTAATTCCTATACCGCTATGAGAAATATTGATCCTGCCATGATCGAGGCTGCCAGAGGAATGGGCATGACCAGAAGGCAAATCCTTCGCAAAATTGAGATACCATTAGCCCTGCCTGTAATAACAACCGGAATTAGAATTTCCACGGTTATCACGGTAGGCACGGCAGAGCTGGCGGTTCTGGTTGGCGGCGCTGGTTTGGGCAGAATCACCCTAACCGGAGTCTTTGCCAGAGAGCCTCTGCTTATTCTACAAGGAGCAGCCCCTACCGCGGCCCTGGCCATTAGTCTAGGGTTTATGATAGAAAGTGTTGAAAGATGGATGACCCCACGCGGATTGAAGGTGAGGGCCGGAGTTTCTTAAAGGAGGTAGACTATGGAGTAAAAGTCGCTAGTTTAGAAGAAGCTATTAACGAGAGTAGTGACAATATTAAATCTGAGGAGGTAAAAAGATGAGGAAAGTAATTGCTATTGTTTTGGCCGTCTGTATAAGCCTTGGGTTGCTTCTGGGCTGTGCTGGGCCAGGTGCCCCTAAGCAAGTCACCGTGGGCAATAAAAACTTCACAGAGGAGTACATCATTGGCGAACTGATGAAGCAGTTGTTGGAGGAACGCGGCTTTACGGTTAGTTTGGTGTCAGACCTCTCTACTATGGCCTTGAGGGAGGGAATGGAAGCCGGAGATATTGACATCTGTGCCGATTACACTGGTACGGCTTGGATGACCCATCTCGGGCATGAGTACACGCCGGGTGTTGATAACAACGAGATTTACCAAATGGTTAAGGAAGAAGAGGAGAGCAACGGTTTCATCTGGCTGGACCCGATTTGGAATAACAACACTTATGTTCTGGTTTCCTGGCCTGAGTTCGTTGAAGAGAATAACCTACAGACCATCTCCGATTTGGCGGCGCTTTATCAAGCTGGGGAAGTAGATATCAGAACCTTTGTTGGCTTTGAATTCTCTACTCGTCCTGATGGTCTACCTGCTTTAGAAGACTACTATGGCTTTGAAGTCCCTGAAGCTACTCTTATGACTGGAGCTCCGGGAGCATCGCTCCTAGGCTTGGAAAACCATGAGTGTGATGTGGCCATGGCCTTTGGTACTGATGCCATTATTGCTAAGTATTCCTGGCATGCGTACCTAGATGACGAAGCCTTCTGGCCGCCTTATGACCTAACACCTTATGTCCGCGCCGATGTCCTTGACAAGTACCCTGAGATCGAGAATATTCTCAATGATCTAGTGGCTACATTCCCGGGCGCGGGTGAGGCGGCTACCCCAGAAATAGTGGCGCAGGGCCAGCAGGTTTGGCAGGCACTAAATGCAAAGGTTGATATCGACAAGATGGAACCAGATGAAGTTGCTCACGAGTACCTTGTTGCCCATGGCTTGGTCGAAGAGTAGTAAGAGAGCATCGTAACTCCGGAAAGAGAAGTTAATTCAGCTTTTGATGTTAGATGCAGTGAGTGACACTCATTGCCGGTAGAGCGTAGCTATTATTAGGGTTCTCATTGGCAACAGAGATTACTAGCATAAAGCTACGGAGGCTACCTAGTATAGAATTGATATAGAGTCCCTGTAGAAACTAGGTTTTGAACGTATTATCGAACACTAGTTTGCAGACTGAAAAGTGATAATACGTTCAAAACCGCTAGTGGGCTAGTATTTGCTTTGCCGGATGTGCCGATCAAGCCGTTGGGAGCTTATCTTAGCAAACCCGGGGACTAATGCATTAAGAGTTGTTGCCTGATTCACAGATCTGCGAAATCTGCGGAGAAGCCACCCTGCCAACGGCCAATCGCTTCGGCGTCAACGTCAGTACCAAAGAAGTCGTGAAATATCCGGTAGTAATAGAGTTCTTCTTTGGAGGCCAGACTGACGTGATTGAAGGCACTCTTATCATGCTCAAATTCATCGTCCGTGATTTCATCATCTACCAGTTGGGTGATGAGTTGCTCTGAACCACAGCCGGCAGCGAACTCCATTTTCGGTCTCCATATAACCTCTTCAGGCAAATAATCATTAAAGGCTCGCCTAATGAGCCATTTTTCCGGACGTATTCCCCTGCCCGCTTTCTTTAGTTCTGGATCGATGGAGAAGGCATACTCGACAAACTCGATATCTAGAAAAGGTACTCTACCTTCAATTGAATGGGCCATGGTGGCCCGGTCTACTCTCTGCAAGTTCATATTATGCAGTCCATAAAGGATCCTCAAAGCTTCTTTATGGACGTCCTCTTGATTATCATATTGTTTGAAGTAATGATAGCCAGCAAAGACCTCATCTGAACCCTCCCCAGTGAGAATTACCTTGACATACTCGCTGGCCAACTTGGACACGAAATAGCAGGGTATAGCACTACGCACTAAAGCAGGATCAAAAGATTCCAAGTGGTAGATAATATCAGGCAAAGCTCCCAGAACTTCTTTTGGGGTGTAGACATATTCATGATGGCTAGTACCCAGATATTGAGCTACCTTCCTGGCGAATGGTAGGTCTGGGGCTTCTTCTCCTAGGCCTACGGAAAAAGTGTCAAGATGGTCAAAATTGTACTTAGATACTGCAGATACTAAGCTACTATCAATGCCTCCGCTAAGGAAGCAACCCACGGGAACATCACCCATCCATCTTTTTTCAATAGCCCTACCCAGATGCTCCCGCAGTTCGGCGCTAATCTCTGCCACATTGTTTCCCCATTCTGGAGACTCTTCCATTTGGTAATACCGCACTAAGCCATTTTCGGGGGTGAAATAATGCCCGGCAGGAAATTCCTGAATACTCCGAACTAACCCTTGTAAGGCCTTTATTTCTGAAGCGAAGAAGAGACAGCCGTCTTCTTCCCCAAGATAGAGAGGCTTAATTCCCAGAGGATCTCGAGCAACCAAAATACTGTTGCCATCATACACTATGAAGGCAAACATGCCATCCAAATGAGAAACTGACTGTTCACCTTCTTCCTCGAATAGGTGGAGTATAGCCTCTGTGTCAGAGCGAGTTCTAAAATAGTGACTGGGGAGCTTCTCCTTTATGGCTAAATGGTTGTATATTTCCCCATTGCAGATGATACAGACTCTGCTATCTTCTGAGAAGATTGGTTGTTTTCCCCCGGCCACATCCACTATGGAAAGCCTGGTCTGTCCTAAGGCAATGTTGTCAGTCACATAGGTACCAAGATCGTCGGGCCCCCGGTGACGGATCTTTCCCAGCATGGCATTCATCTGAACTGTCTGTTGATCGGCCCCTTTACCGTAAATTCCGACTATACCGCACATCCCTTTGCTCCTGGTGTGAGGGTGGTAACACCTACGTTCCTTGCCATATCAGTAAGGGCTTGGTTTATGCACCTAATCTTACCTGTCTGCCTATAGATGTGCAAATTCCCATTTAGCCAACTACGAATGAATCATGCGCCAACACCAGCTATGAATTGAGGTCGAGAAAGATTACACATTCGTCAGTATTGTTCAATCTTACGGAGAATTGATCAGAAGCATGATAGCGTGTAAGACTACCATGAGCAATTGCTAGGATTCATTATTCTAAGTGTAAATATGGTAGTCAAAAGGGGCAGAAATGCTCCCCCCTATTTCTATTTATGGGGGTTATTATGTCCACGCTATCATACCTATGTTCGTCCAATGGTAATAAATTTCCGTAGCTAAATTATCAATAAAGTGAGGCGTCTGGTTATAGAATCAGGCGCCCTTTTTTCTAGTATTGTTATACCGACTGTGTGGCGGTTCGTTGAGTTTCCTCACGAAAAATCTAGCTGTTTAAGCTATCAAATGCAAAATATGAAACCGACCTATAGATTCGATAGGTCGGTTTCACTATTGACTTTTTATTGTTTGAGTGTCCGGTTACGGCTGGTGGTTCCGAGCCACGGGGCATCGGACTACTTTTGTCTTTATCCTGGCTCAGGCCCTTCCCACTTAGCGCGTATCTGGAAGTTGCCGCCGTCGAGTTTTGTCAGAGCGTCCACGCCGCACTCAGATTCACCTGGAAAGTCGCCTTGATAGTCATCGCCATTCTCATATGAATCGTATTGCAGAACGCCATCAGGACCCCATAGGAAAATCCTAATGCTATCTAGTTCCGCCATACCTTGTCTGCCCTCTCCTCGCCTGCCTTCTCCATGATCCGCCAATCTAACCTCAATGCTCCAGCCATCCTCACTATCTAAGCGACCAGTCGCCCTAAAAATAGCTCTGTTATAATCGGCATCTGGTGGGTCTGGCTCCGGACATTGGGGAATGTGCTCGAATTCAAGGAATGTTATTTCAGCCGGATGGAACTGCTTCATATCGAGGTCATCATTGTTCACATTATGGAAAACAACATTCCAGTGTCCAACCGGTTCCCCACCCAGATTGTTAAGATTGCCACCAAAGGTTATCATGGCTGCGTCTTTGTCCTTACCGGTCTCAATTTGACCGCCACCAGTGACTTCTCCTGCTACTACGGGATCACCGTTAGCGCTTACTGCCAACGGCACAGCCAGGCTGATTGCTAGTACTGCTGCCAGTACGATGGCTAAAACCTTTTTTTTCACTTCATATCCCTCCGATATAACTAGCGATTTTTATTTCACTTGGTACTCGACCTACGCTGTCGGCTTTAAAAGCAATCTTGGTAACAGAAGTAACTAAGATATCAATCAATGTTGGAAACATAGTCGACTTCTAAATGAACGGTAAACTTATCACCCCCTTCCCTTCCTATTTATCCCATGCAAAGCATACCTGGGTTTAAATTCTAAAAAGCATGCAAGGTGCTTAAATCAGAAAATCCGCCTCCTGTAATTAGTTAACGGGAACTATGCTTAATTTGTTACACTTTGGGTAATAATGGATTTTGGTTATTATCGGTGGGATCAATAATACAACCGCTTTGATCGTTCACTTGCTATACCTTCTCGTGTCTTGTGGCCTTCGTTTAATTTCCGGGTTCTCAGCAAGACAGGGTATAATAAAGTGCGTCAGGAAACCTGGCTACAGCTAGCTCAATTCATTGTCATCAGTACGACGACTGCATACCTGTAACATTCTGGCTGTTTGTTCGTTAAACAAAAAGGAACTGCGATTGTACGAAGCTTCGACTTCAGAGACAGTAAATGTCGACATGTTGGTTCAGAAGGCTAAAGCAGGCGATGCTGAAGCCTTTGGGAGGCTATACGATATGCATGTAGATCGAGTTTACAGGCATATCTACTACCGAATTGGTAGGGTTGCGGACACAGAGGACTTAACTCAGCAAGTCTTCTTAAAGGCTTGGCAGGCGATACCTCGATACAAGAAGACGGGCAGCCCATTCATAGCCTGGCTCATGACTATCAGCCATAATCTGGTTGTAGATTTCTACCGGGCTAAAAAAGATAAGGTTCGTCTCCCTGACGGAGTGGTGGCAAAAGGCCCTGAATCAAGCCCCGAAGTGATGGCTCAGGCTCATTTTGACCAGGAGAGGCTCCGGATGGCTATCTCGCAATTGAGTGGCGATCAGCAACGGGTGGTTCTGATGCGGTTCATTGAGGGTTTCTCATTCGCCGAGACTGCTGATTCGCTTGGGAAGAGTGAAGGGGCCACCAGGGTTATTCTGCATCGGGCGCTGAAGAAGCTGAGGCATATTCTCGAGGCGGGAAGAGACTGATGTCGAAGAAAAGAATAGAGGAAATACTTCTAGAATGCATTGAAGCGGTTAAATCGGGAAAATCGGATGTAGCCGGTTGTCTCCGGCGTTATCCTTCCCTGCGAGAGGAACTGGAACCGCTGCTTAATATCGCGGTTAGTTTAGGCGAGCCCCCGGACATAAGGCCGTCCCGCGAGTTCAAGGCCAGGGCAAGAGCGAGTCTCATGGAGCATATTCACGCAGACCGTATGGCGAAAGGGCCATCACGCATCGGGCAGGTTGTTAAGGCGAAACGAATGGTCTACTCAGTCAGGCTTAAGGCTGCGACGGTCGCGCTTGCCGTCGTTGCCGGTGTCTTTGGATTAGGCGGTGGTTTAGCCTATGCCTCACAGGATAGCCTGCCGGGTGATAATCTGTACCCCGTGAAGCTAGCCACAGAGCAAATCCGTAGGGTGATTGAGGTCGATGATGTTGGCGAAGTAGAATTGGAGCTCGAATTTGCAAACACGAGATTAAGAGAGATTGCGGCTGTGGCATATAGAGGTAGTGAACAACTAATTATGGCAATTGATGGGTACGAAAAGAACCTTGCCTTAGCCCTGGAAAACGCGGAGAAAATAGGTGATGCCTCGAAATCGGCTAATACCCTGGAGACCCTGGCCCTAGCTACCTCAGGCCACATTGAGGTGTTTGATTCCATCGAGGATACGGTTGCGGAAGAGGCTAGCTACAGCATCCGGCAGGCCGGAGAGATGGCATTTAACGCACACATCAGGTCTTTGCAGGACCTTGCCGTGGGGAATCCGGTAAGAGCTGCCGAAATCAATCTTATGACGATAGAGTCTAGGCTGAGTCGTGCTCGTAATAAAGCTGAGGAGAACCAGTTGGATAAAGCCGAAGCAGCACTCGAGCAATTCGAGGAGCTGAGTAGACTAGGCGAGGAGATTTCCCAAATCTCCAAGGGACTGGGTAATGGCTCAGCTCAGGTTGATGAACTGAACGCTCGAGCTGCATCGGCTCATCTCGAAGTGTTGGGCGTCATCTATGGTAAAGTCCCCGAGCCTGCAAAGCAAACGGTGGAGAACGCAATGGAAGCTTCTGTCGACGCTTATGGCCAGGCAGTGGAAGGGTTGCAGGAAAAGGGTGCTTTGGACGATATCCCGGAGCAGCCACCAATACCTGAAGACATTCCGGGAAATGTAAAGGAAAGAATTTTGAAACCTGATCCTAACAACTCTGGTAGTGGGTCTCGTGATTCGGGCGACGGGTCCGCTGGATCGGGTAACGGAAAACACTGACCTAGGTTTTCATTTTCAGCCCTCTCGTATTATCAGTGATGCTACTGGCTTTCCTTTTCAAGGACGACTCGCGCTGGACGGGGCGAATTTGAGGCATTGGTGGCTCTTCTGTAACAATTTACCCCTTTCCCCGTTATGTATCTATGTGGAAGGGAGGTAAAGCAATGCGAAGATTAAGTATCGTCCTTGCCGTCTGCACATTAGCCCTCGTTTATTGTCCTACTGGGGCCGCCTTTGCCCAAGAGACAACGGAACTGCCGAACCCCGGCATTACCCCGGACAGCCCGCTCTACTTTTTTGATGAGTTGGCTGAGCAGATTGCGCTCAGGTTTACCTTCAGAGAAGAAGCGAGGGTGCAGAAGGCCTTGCAGTATGCCGAAGAGAGACTGGCGGAAATGAACTGCATGATGGCTAGGAATAACGTAAGAGCTACGATACGGGCACTAAGCGGATACAATGACCGTATAAATGCTGCAGTGGAGGCTGTTGAAACCTCGGGGAATCAGGGCAATCGTATTCGGGCAATGGTAGCTCTGGCTATGGCAAAACACACCGTGATATTTGATGACGTTGTAGGCGAGATTCCTGAAGAAGCCAGGGAAACCATGACTCAGACCAGGGAAAGAGCCTGTATCTGCCAGCAAACGGCTTTAAGGCTGATGGAGCAAGAAGACCCCGAGGCGGCCAATCAGGTTAAACTAGTGCTCAGGGAGCGGCAGCGTAATTCTATCAGAGTAATAGCCGGTGAGGGAGAAACCACGAGCGTTCAGGAAGGTTCACAGGAGGCTACTGTATCCACCGGTCAGGATATTGGTGAGGTTACAATATCAGCGTCAGGATATAAAGGCGAAGAGGTAGTTAAAGGCGAGCCGGGAGCAGGGTGGGGTGAGTCTAGTGATGGAGCGGGCCCTGGTCTTGAGAACTGCTGGGGTGTCAGTGCTGGTAACACGGGAGCAGGATATGGCGAGACCAGCGAAGGTGAAGGCCCGGATCTTCAGAACCATTGGGTACAAACAAAGAAATAGCTGTTAAAGCAATATCTTGTGAAATACTGCGATAACGTAGGAGCAAAGGAGGAGCAATGCGAAGAAAGGTTTTGTTAGCCCTTTTGATTACCGGTGTATTATCTCTAACGACGGCTTCTGCCGTTTCTGCCAGCGGTGACAAAGTCCGTGGGGAGAACGGTCAAGGTGAGGTTGTGCAGGTGCAGGTACAAGACCCTCCACCTTTCCAGCCGTAGTCTAACATTATAGTCTGGGTTAAGAAGTTTAATTAATAGTGAGGAAGCCATGAAAAAGTTGTTGGTGATAGTTGTGGTCATAGCGTTGTTTGCGGCTACGTCTGGTGTTGCCCTTGCCGATAGTGCTGGAGCGATGGGGCCTGCCCCTAATGCTGGCGATGGTATTTCCGATGGAAGCGGACTTGATGCCCCTAACGGAGCAAATGGTGATGTAGGGTCTGGGTGTGGACCGATTGGGCCTGCTCCGAACTCTGGCGACGGTATTCCTGACGGTAGCGGCTTCTAGTCCCACCCGGGGAGCCTAAAATAACGGCTTTTGTTTTGAGCCCGATGGTGAAGAATTGGACAGACACCCCTTATGCAAATGCTTTTGTTACCTAATTAAATAGTCCCGAATTTAGTACCCTGTTGGCAGAGAGTAGCCCTTGTCCATGGTATAAGTATACCTACAACGGAACAAACATCCCGATGTTTGTTCAATGGTAATAAATTTTGAGCATGGAATTCTTAAAATAATAAGCCCCTCGATTTCTCGAGGGGCTCTTGGTATCTAGATTAGGTATTATCATAGCGCTCACTCAGCGTTCGTGTACCCTCCCCGTCAGAAACCAGTATGGATATAAAGGCAAAGGATTTGTGATCTGATCAAGCCTAGCCATTTCTGAGGACGTCATCTCCCAGTCGGTTGCCTTTAAATTGTCGGCGAGCTGCTGGCGTGTCCTTGCGCCAATGATTACTGAAGTTATTCCTGGTTTGCGAAGAAGATAATTTATAGCTGCCTGTGGCACGGTAACTTTGTGCTCTTTGCTGATTAGGTTCAGTTCATCCACAACATCAAATCCTTTTTCCTCGTCGAATACCAACGGAATCGATTCCAGCTTGGTGATACGGGAATCTTTGGGTCGAGGTTGCCCGCGTCGGTATTTGCCAGTGAGAAAGCCCCAACTTAAAGGACCCCAGACTAGGATCCCCATTCCCTGGTCTAAGCACAGTGGAACCAACTCATTTTCCAATTCGCGCGCCAGCAAGGAATAAAAGGCTTGAAGTGATATAAATCTTTCCCAGCCGTACTTCTCTGAAACAGCTAAAGCTTTCATCAATTGCCAGGCAGCGAAATTTGAACATCCGATATAGCGCACTTTACCTTGACGAACTAAGTCATCAAGTGTACGCAAGGTCTCCTCTAATGGTGTTATAGGATCGAAGCTATGAACCTGATAGAGGTCAATATAATCTGTCCCCAGTCTCTTGAGACTAGCATCGCATTCCTCTAGGATGTGATGCCTTGAAAGCCCCACGTCGTTTGGTCCTGCCCCGGTTCTAGCACGGACTTTGGTTGCCAGAATTACGTTTTTTCGCCTAACTCCTAGTGCCTTACCACAGATTTCCTCAGATAGACCCTGAGAATATACATCCGCTGTGTCAAAAAAGTTTATCCCAGCGTCTAAGGCCATAGCCACCATTGTGTTGGCTTCATTTTGGTCAACTTGACCGACTGCCTTAAAGAAATCCCCACGACCCCCGAAGGTCATGGTTCCGAAGCATAGCTCGGATACCCTAATACCACTCTTACCAAGAAAACACATTTTCATCTCTGTCCCTCCATTTTCATTTTCTCATGGTTCTAGAAAGATGTCTTGCGTATTGCGTGAAATAGGCTGTTACCGTTAGTGGTTGACGATAGATCAAGTCACTGGGGCTTTTTCTAATTAGGCCAGATCAGACTAATTACTAATTATTTACTTCGAAGCATAACTGTATGATATAAATGATATAATAGAAGCTCTGTGGATTCAACAAATACATGTATCCGAGAGTATAAACCTATAAGGGAAGGATTAGTAAGCATACCGATGTTTGTTCAATGGTAATAAGTTTTAACTGGGTATATTTTGTAAAAGTGAGGCGCCTGAATTCGATCAGGCGCCTTGTGTTATTATGGGGTAAGCCCTATATTTCCCGTATATTGAAAATTGATTAAGAAGGTCGGAGGGATTTAAGTCTCTTGAAAAAAGACAAGTCTGAGCCACAAAGGCTTGTCGCTACATTTATCCCGTCCGTTTCTTAAGGTAAAACCCCTGCCACACCAGATATACGATTTGGACTATTGTGTAGATAGCGGCGGGAAAAGAGGCTCTCTGGCCAAGAAACGCAATTGCGATAGCACTAGCCAAGCTAGTGTTTTTCCTGGTGGCCATTACTGAGAAGGTGATGCTCCTTGACCAGTCGATATGTAACTTCCTAGCGGTGAGGAAAATGAGTTGTCCTACGACAAAGGTAACGGTAAGAGCTATTGCCAGAACCCTCAACAAAACACCAGCTTGCTCGAAAAAGAACTGTTGATTTGAACCGATTATGATGTAAGCCGCAGTGAAATAGCACCACGTCACCGCTGTATCCTGCCACTTAGTAATGGCCTCACGTAGGCCCTTGAAAAGGAGTAATCGTGATACCGCAACCGGAATGATTATTAGGTATAAGAGGGTAAGGAGTAACTTGACTGGATTGACTAAGTCGACACCTAGAGACAGTACCATCATGGCGGGTGCAAGAGCTATCGCTACCAGATATAATCCAGCTACACCAATAAGGGAAAAAACTATATCACCTCCCAACATGTAGGTGAAGGGTACTATGGAAGTTGCCGGCGGCATTGCGGCAATGGTCACGAACCCAGCCCATAATTCACCATCGTTTAAGATAAACTTAGCCATAAGCAGCATTACACCGCTCAAAATAACATAGTTAAGCAATAGTGAAACTAATAGAGTTCGTGGGTTACGTATGATAGAGGCAAGATCACGATTCGTTATGCTGATGGTGCTGAGAGTCATAGCTACTGCTACCGATGGCAATAGCAGAGGCTTTATAAAATCAGCCCCCTGACCTAGAGTGAGTCCAAGCACTATGGCCAGAATAAAAATGAAATTCCGACTTCTGAATGCTGCCTTAACGTTTGTACCTATAAGATACCTCGCTATCTAACCACTGGAATAGTTCTCCTAATAATCATAATCTCTAGGTTAGCATACGCACAAGTATAAATCTTTCTGCTAGAAGCCCTTCGCAACTCGTCTATCCCGTGCGAAATGCCACTCTGAGTATTAATTCCCCCCTTTTTGATAACTTTGGAAAACTATTAAAGGCCTTTAATCTCCCTAATTAATTAGGTACGAGAATTAGCTGGAAATTGATTAAAATGCTCGGCGGGGGTATAGCCAGGTCTTAAACCAAGTGTTGTTTCCTACTTTCGTATAGTCTATTTCCAAACAGAATGGTACCAATGGGTGATTGAAGCGTACTTAGCGATAGTTTTAAATACTTATGATGACATAGAGTTAATAAGGGTTATGAGAAGTAATCTCTAGAGATGAAGAATGAGTAAGCGTAACCGGATAATAGTTTTAATCGGTGCTCTGGTAGCAGCTGGACTAATTGCTTATGGGGTATGGGTGGGCCAGCATATATCCTAATGGAAAACATTCTTCAAAACAATTCCATTGTAGGAAGAGAAGGAGAGGAGCATCATCGAACCTGCGGTAATAGAAACAATACATGCAAATAAGCCACCACAAGTATGCCCCAAGCCTTACTGTTATGGTGACACCTTCATAAGACATGAAGACGGCTGGCAGTGCCTTAACTGCATGAAGGTTATATACAGGCATAAGCCAGTGGTAGATTCTAATAAACGAGAACCCCGTGGAAGCCACTGTTACAAATTGGTAGTGTAGGGTTTTATCCTAACGGTTAATCGTCTTATTACGCTATTAGGATGGAGGAGAGTGAACAGTGGTTTCTGATTAACCGCGCTGTGGGGAGTCACTGTCTCTCATGGGTGCCGCTAGTGCGGGTCTTCCCATTCTATAGCAGAGACTTGATCTTATATAGGCCGCCCACAAACTCCAGTAGTATCTCCTCTTTGCTGTGGGCATTGGCCATTTTCTGTTTTCGCTCACACACGATATCATTAACGGCTTCTTGAAGTTGCCGTACACTTCTTGGTCTTTCTCTTGCCCTCGGCACTCCAGTATGGTCTCTCTGAAGCTTCGCTAATAGGTCTTGATACCTCTGCTCGGGCTTGGCTACTTCCCTAGTTGAGGACTTTGTGTTGCGGTGGACACTCTTATCACCGTCAGGGGCAAGATTGGGAATACTGCTGAACAACTTCTTAAATGAAGTTCTTGAACGCTTAAGGTAGCGAGATATCAAATCTGGCCGGCTGTTAGCCTCCTTCATGATGCCCTCTTTACTGTGAAGGTCCACCTCTGCTTTCGGAATCTTACCAACTTCCTACTGCGGGCGTAGTGGTCAAGAACTAAACTGCTTCCTATTGGCCAAAGCAGGCTTTGAGTAGTCCTTATGTTTGAAGAATTGTGATTCATTTAATTAAAATAGCCTCACGTATACAGAACTGCTCCTACCCTTGAGGTTTGAAGATGCTGTGGATTTCTGAATACCTCCGCTTTTTTCGGCTAATGTCGCCCACGTCCAATTAGTCTACAGGGTCACTACGTGAAGCAGAATATGGTGGCTATTTTTGAGGCAAACGGATAGTAAGCCATTTAGTCTCGTAAAGTAACCACACAAACAGGGCAACCAAGGCTGCTATAAGTCCGGGCATAATGTTTCTCCTTTTCAAGTATTTTGATGAAATGATACGTCTCGTCTTCTTGATTCAAGAAATTCCGCAGATACCAAGTTGCTCACAGAATCGTGACCCAAGACCGCCAGTCGGTTTAGATTATATTGCCTTCGGGTTTTAGAGTCAATATGTAGTTAGGGCTGCAATTGAAACCCACCAGCGGTTTCCCAGGCAGATAGACTAGCTCGGCGATGGGCCTTGTTTGAGTTGTTCGTAACGTTTGTTGACTAGGCTGCAACCGCGGTTGCCCGCTTGGCTAGTGAGGCACAGCTTATCGGGGTCTCCTTTAGCGTATCGGGTGCAGCCCCAGCACTGCATGCGGGCCATACTAAAACGCCTGCTGAAGTTTTTCTCACGGATTTCACGGCAGAGTTTGAGAGCTGTTTCTCTTGGGATTTCATCCATTATGAAGCTGCTTATGAGGGGGCATATTAATCTAGCGAGGGCGAGACACTGCCAGAGCCTTTGATATTTTATATAGACTCAACCTCTTAGTCTGGCTGAGATTTGTGCGAATTCTTCCATGGGAATCAGAGTCCAGGTGGTGGTTTGTCCGCTTCCCTGGGGGGCAAACGATAGCGGCATAGCTGCCGCCGCTTTCTCGTTGGGGGCTTCGTAGATGAACATCATATCGTAGGATCCTAATACCCCGTAGGCAGCCACGTGCTTAATGCCCATGGCTTCAGCCCGTTTCCTCCCCTCCTCCCACGACTTTCCGAAGCTAGCAATACTCTTTAGACCTCCCTCGGTCATCCTGACCAAGCTCACATAGGTAGGCATCCGTCACCTCCTTTGGCAAGTGCCTCACCCTCTCGACGGCGGTTCCGAACTACTAAGGTTAGAGTTTAGCCTCTGATTATGGGGTTGTCAATACCCCCCTAAATTGACGCCTAGATTGGCTTATGATAGTATTTAATTCAAATATTTCATCCGCGGTAAAATTGGGTCTTACAGAGTGCCACTTGGCTTATTTTCGGCTATCGGTAATCCTGCTCAGTGAGAAGTTATGTCAGTAGAGGAAGAGCTATCTCGCTTATCACCGGATAGGGATACCATACTAACTATTGGGGTTTTTGACGGTGTTCACCTCGGACATAAACGCCTGCTTGCCAAGCTGGTAGAAAGAGCCAGACAGCTTAATCTGCTCATCGGGGTGGTGACCTTTGACCCGCACCCCCAGAGATTGCTGTCACCCAAGACCAAGCTACCCTTCCTCACTAGTCTTGAGCAAAGGAAGACTCTTCTTAAAGATGCGGGTGCTGAGGCAGTCATCGTTTTACCCTTTACTCGGGAGCTGGCTCGGCTGAGCGCCCGAGAGTTTGTGGCGCTGCTTAAGGACCACCTCAGGCTGAAGGAACTGGTAATCGGGCCTGACTTCACTTTGGGTCGAGATAGAGAGGGCAATGTTAGTACCCTCCGCAAATTGGGTGAGGACATGGGCTTCACGGTAACCGTGGTGCCTCCGGTAAGGATAAATGGAGAAATGGTAAGCAGCACCGCCATCAGGGAGGCGCTGGCTGGTGGCAACCTGGAGAGGGTGCGTATTCTGATCGGTCGTCCCTTTAGCTTGCGCGCTAAGGTAGTCCGTGGTGAGAGCCGGGGGGCGAAGCTGGATTACCCGACGGCCAATCTGAAGATAGAACCGGAGCAGGCTCTTCCTGCCGAGGGTGTTTACGCTACCTGGGCTTATGTTGGTAGTCGTGCCTATGAATCAGTGACTAATATCGGCCGGCGACCTACTTTCGGTGGCGAGAAGAGCGTAGTTGAGGTTTATATCCTTGGCTACCGGGGTAACCTGTATGGTCAGGTGCTAAAAATTGATATAATGGAGAGGCTCCGTAGTGAGAAGCAGTTCGGTAGTGTTGAGGCGTTAAAACAGCAGATAGCTGAGGATGTAGCCAGAGGCAGGGCTATTTTGGAATCTAAGGGTAGGAATTAGTTATGGGTACTGGTGGTAAGGGCATGTCTCACCAAGATATTGACTATGTGCTAGGGCGAGGCGTCGCTGAGGTTATAGTCAGGGAGGAAATGCTAGCGCTTTTGCGCTCCGGCAGGAAGTTACGGCTTAAGGAGGGCTTTGACCCCAGTTTTCCCGACATTCACCTCGGTCACATGGTAACCTTGAGAAAGTTGCGTCAGTTTCAGGAACTGGGGCACCAGGTAGTTCTTATTGTCGGTGACTGGACAGGTCGGATTGGTGACCCAAGTGGTGTCTCCGTCACCCGACCGATGCTGACCGAGGCAGAGGTTCAGGCTAACGCTAAGACCTATATGGAGCAGTTCTTCAAGGTAGTTGATGTCGCCCGGACGGAGGTGAGGTGGCAGAGCGAGTGGTTCGGTAAATTTGACCTGGCGGATGTGATTAGGCTCACCAGCCGGTTTACTGTCGCCCAGCTTCTGGCTCGTGAGGACTTCAGCAGCCGCTATCGGGAGGGACGCCCCATCGCGGTGACCGAGCTACTCTATCCATTGCTGCAAGCCTATGATTCGGTAGCTATCAAGGCTGACGTTGAATTTGGTGGCACCGACCAGAAGTTTAACCTGCTGGTGGGGAGGGAGCTTCAGTCCATGGTCGGGCAGCCTCCCCAGCAGGTATTTCTGTCACCACTGCTCATTGGCACCGACGGCAGCCAGAAGATGAGTAAAAGCCTGGGTAACTATATTGGGGTTGCCGAGCCGCCGAACGAGATATACGGCAAGGTGATGTCCATCACTGATGACCTGATTATGGACTACTTTGAGCTGCTGACCGATGTTCCCGATGGGGAGCTGGGGGGATTCCGCGAGCAGCTTAGCAAAAGAACCGTTAATCCGATGGTGCTTAAGAAACGGCTGGCGAGAGAAATCATAGCGCAGCTCTACGACCAGAAGCTAGCTCTCCAGGCTGAGGAGCACTTTAGCAAGGTCTTTCAGAAGAGAGAAGTGCCGGAGGAAATAAGAGAGGGCACCAAATCAGGCGATACTCTTCGGGATTATCTTGTAAAAAATCAGCTCGCCAAGAGTCGGAGTGAGGCTAAGCGTCTCATTGAACAGGGTGCTGTGGAAGTAGATGGTAAGAAAAATACCGATGTGAATTTTATTGTCTCTAAAGGTATGGTCATAAAGGTGGGTAAGCGAAGTTATATTAAGTCTACTTAGTATTACTTACGACCATTGCTAAGGTAATAGATACTGACGAAACTAGTAAAGGAGATACTTAAATGGAACGGCTGCGCATTCCCGGACCTACCCCATGCCCGAATGAGGTCCTCCAGGCGATGACCAAGCAGATGATAAATCATCGCGGCCCTGAGTTTGGGCAGATAATAAATGAGGTGACCGATGAGCTAAAACAGCTATTTCAAACCAAGAACGACCTTTTTCTGCTTACCAGTTCCGGGACGGGTGGCTTAGAGGCGGCGATTGTGAATACCCTCTCCCCCGGCGATAAGGTGCTCTCGGTAGCTAATGGTGTTTTTGGAGAACGCTTTGCCACTATTGCCCAGCAATTTGGTGCCGAGGTAATCCCGCTTGAGTTTGAGTGGGGTAGAGCCGCTGATGTTGACACAGTACGTCGGGTTCTTGGAGCTACGCCGGAGATAAAGGCGGTGCTGGTCACCCATAACGAGACCTCCACCGGCGTTACCAATGACCTGGCTCAGATTAGCGCTGCGGTTAAGGAGTCTGGTAAGCTAACGCTGGTTGACGCAGTCAGCAGTCTGAGCTCGATTAATCTACCGGTCGATGACTGGCACTGCGATGTCGTAGTTACCGCTTCTCAGAAGGGGTGGATGGTCCCCCCGGGTCTAGCCATGGTTAGCGTCAGTGAGGAGGCATGGCGAGCGCATAAAAAGGCTAGGATGCCCCGCTTCTACTGGGACTTCGCCAGGGCTAAGAGTTATCTGGAAAAGGGTCAGACGCCGTGGACACCGGGTATGACTGTCGTGTTCGCTCTATCATTATCGCTGAAGATGATGCTAGAGGAGGGATTAGCTAATATCTTTGCCCGGCATGCCAGAGTGGCTAAGGTGGCCCGAGATAGCGTAAAATCGCTGGGGCTACCGCTTTTTGCTGATGAGAAATGCGCTTCCAATACGGTTACGGCCGTTAGTGCTGCTGATGGGATTGATGTTAAAAAGATGCTCAGGATTATGAGAGAGGAGCATCAGATTGTGCTTGGTGGCGGGCAGCAGAGACTGGATGGCAAGATTTTCCGCATTGGCCACATGGGCTGGGTAGCTGAGGACGACATTGATGTGGTAATATCAGCCTTGAAGGTAGTACTGCCGCAGGCCGGATTCAGGAGTTAGCCAGTGAGGGTTTTGGTTACCGAAGCTATTGCTGATGAGGGGTTGGAAATTCTGAGTAGCTGCGCTCAGGTGGATGTCAGGCTGGAGCTAGAGCCGGAGGAAATCCTGGCTGTAATCAGTGATTATGACGCCCTGGTGGTGCGCAGCCAGACTCAGGCTTCGGCTGAAATTATAGAGGCTGGCAAAAACCTGCAGGTTATCGCCCGAGCCGGGGTTGGTACTGATAATGTTGATATTGAAGCAGCCACTCGGCGCGGTATCGTGGTCGTTAATGCCCCCACCGGCAACACTATCTCGGCGGCTGAGCACACGATTGCCCTCATGCTTGCCCTGGCTCGTCACATTCCCCAGGCTAACGCTCTGCTCAGGTCTGGGGTATGGAGGCGAGAAGACTTCATGGGCACCGAGGTCAGAAATAAGACATTGGGAATTATTGGCTTGGGTGGTGTTGGTTCCGAGGTGGCTCGGCGAGCACGGGGCCTGGAAATGAAGCTCATTGCCCATGACCCTTTCATCTCGGTTGACCATGCCCGTAACCTGCAGGTAGAGCTCGTTTCTTTTAAGCAGTTACTTAAGGAATCAGATTTTATCACCCTTCACCTTCCGCTGACTGCATCAACCAAGGGACTAATCGGAGCTAAGGAACTCTCTTTAGTTAAGCCTCAAGTCCATATTATTAATACTGCGCGCGGTGGGCTAATTGATGAGCCGGTGCTGGTTAAGGCGATAAGGGAAAAGAGGGTCGCCGGTGCTGCCATTGATGTCTTTCCTGAAGAACCAGCAACCAGCAGCGTCCTTTTTGAAAGTGATAATATCATTGTCACCCCGCACTTGGGGGCTTCCACCACCGAAGCTCAGGTCATGGTGGCTAGGGATGTTGCCACCCAGATTGTCGATGTTCTCAAGGGACAGCCAGCCAGATATGCGGTTAACGCCCCCTTTATTTCGCCAGAGGCTCTAGCCGTGCTGGCACCTTTTATCAGGGCGGTGGCCACAACTGGTAAGCTGGCTAGCCAGCTAGCCGAGGGGCAGATGAATACCATACAGATCAGGTATGAGGGTGAGGTTGCCAACTATGATACCAACGTTCTCAAGGCGGCTACTCTTGGGGGGATACTGGAGGAGGTGAGTGAGGAACGGGTGAACTTGGTTAACGCCAATATCATAGCCGCGCATCGTGGTCTAAGCGTGGTGGAGCAGAAGGAAGCCACCTGTGAAAACTATGCCAGTCTCTTCACTATTGAGGTTGCCACCAACCGCGGGGTTACCGCCGTGGCGGGCACAGTGATGCGCGGTGAATTGCATATTGTCCGGGTTAATAACTACTGGCTTGATATCGTGCCCACCGGGGGCTATTTCCTGTTTAGTGACCACCGGGACCGCCCTGGTCTCATCAGTGCCGTGAGCAAGGTAACCGGTGACGCTGATGTCAATATTAGCTCCATGCATGTGGGACGTCTCAAGCCGCGGGGGAAGGCGCTGATGGTCCTGTCCCTCGATGAACCCCTGTCTGAGGAGCACCTGAAGCAGGTACTGTCTATCCCTGATGTCTATACTGCCAAGCTGGTAAAGCTATAGGAGCTCCCGCGGAGTTACTAATCCAGTCGGCGGAAAACCAGTCCCGCCGGCGGCTTGGGATAGAAGTAGGTTGATTTCCGGGGCATCCGTTCCCCGCCGTCAGCGACGGCTTTAACCGTTTCTGCCTTAACCGGGCTTAACAGAAAGGCTAGCTGGTATTCCTGGTCTATTACTTTCCTGACTGCATCCTGTTTGTCGTAGCTAAAGGCGAGGGATGCCTCATCGCTACCACCCAGTCCCAGCATCTCCTCCAGTATCACATGGTCGAGGATACTGACACTTAACTTTGAGTATAGCTCACCATGAAAATAGGGCATCATCTGGCGTGCCGCATTAAGGTTGCGCAGCTTAAGCATCAGGAGGTGCTCCGGTGACAGGCCAAATAGAACGAAGCTAACCTGACTAGCGTTGTCATCGGCTAGTAGAGCGTCAACTTGCTGCCAGACATCGGGTGTGCTTAAGGGTAGCTCGTCGACTGCAAAGACTAACTCCAGCTTGGCTCTCAGTTCCTTAAGGGCGGCTTGTGACAAGCCCCTAACCAGCCGGTGGGGTGATAGAATGATGAGTCCGGGGTCGGCAAAATCCACCAGCGTCATCATCACAAAATTAAACTCTTCATCTCCTGAGGCTGCCCCGGCGCAGGCCCGTCTCTCCCGCTGATAGGTAAGGGCACTCTCGTAGCGGTGGTGACCGTCAGCGATATAAAGCGGCTTTGGCGCTAGCTGAGCGCTTATCTGACTGATGACTGCAGGCTCGGTAATCGCCCAGATATGGTGGCTGCCCTCAGTAGCGTGGCTCAGGCTAATTATCGGCTGTTTTTGCGTCTCAAGAGTTAGCAGTGAAGAGAGCTTTCCCTCTTCGTCGTCAAATAGGGTCAGGATTGGGCTGGTATTGGCTCCGAGTGCCCACAGGAGGGTAAGTCGGTCATCCTTAGCTTTAGCCAGCGTGCCCTCATGGGGGCGAATTATCATCCTGTCCCATTCCTCAAGTCGGACACTGGTGAGGATGCCACGCCGCTTATATTCCGTTCCCTGGTAGGTAAAGTAGTGGTCGTGGAGATAGATAGCCGGCTTCTTATCTATCTTGAGGATACCCAGCCTAAGCCACTCATTCAGGGTAGCTAACGAATGAGCATGCCGGTCGTTAGTAGCTACCCCGGGTGGTAGCTGGTGGCCATACTCAAGCCGGACAAAGTTATACTCACTACGCTGGTAAAGCTCTTGCGCTATCTGTGGGGTAATGATGTCGTAGGGAGGGCAGATAATCGTGGCGAGGTCATTAACTAGTGCCTCGTTATAGCGTACGCCCCGAAAGGGGCGAATCTCAGCCATCCTTGACTTGTTCCTCTTTAATCACGCTGGTAACCAGATAGCCCTTTACCCGACATAGTTTATCGTATGCTAGGGAAGGGGCGCAAGTTTCCGCAGTATCAGGGTGGTTTGGATGTGTTATAATTTTTAAAAAGCTGCTTAGGGGTTTAACGGGTGGGGGACTTAGACCATATAAAAGAGAGAATTGATGATTTAAGGGCGCAGATTAACCATCACAACTACCGTTATTACGTGCTCGACAGCCCGGAAATTAGCGATGCCGAGTATGACTTGCTGATGCGGGAGCTCGATCAGCTGGAGACGGATTATCCCCAGTTCTTGACTCCCGACTCACCCACGCAGCGGGTCGGTGCTGCCCCGCTGGAGGCCTTTGGCGTCGTGGAGCACCCCTTACCCCTGCTTTCTTTGGGTAATGCCTTCTCTAAAGAGGAGCTCAGGGCGTGGTATACCCGCATCTCCAGGCTATTGGGCAAGGAAGAGTTTAACTTCGTCGCCGAGCATAAGATTGACGGGCTGGCGGTAGCCCTGACCTATGTTGACGGGCGGCTGGCTACCGGGGCTACCCGTGGTGACGGCTTGCGGGGGGAAGATATTACCCAGAACCTGAGGACCATCCGCAGTATTCCCCTCTCGGTGTCTAAGGAGGCGCCGCCCCGTTTTGAGGTGCGTGGGGAGGTCTTTTTGCCCAAGGCCGGCTTTAGCAAGCTGAATCAGGAGCGGGCTAAGGAGGGGCTACCGCTCTTTGCCAACCCGAGAAATGCGGCTGCGGGCTCGGTGCGCCAGCTTGACCCCCGCATTACCGCGAAACGCCCGCTGGATATCTATATCTACATGTTGGGTTATGCCGAGGGTAAGCTAATGCCCCCCACCCACTGGGAAACTATGGACTACCTTAAGTCTCTTGGTTTTAAGGTAAACCCCCATAACCGGTTACTCAAAAGTATTAAGGAGGTTGAGGACTATCATCAAGACTGGGTGGAGGGGAGAGAAGAGCTGCCTTACGAAGCTGACGGCATTGTGGTTAAGGTAGATTTGATTGAGCTGCAGGAGCGATTGGGGGATGTTGGCCGTGAGCCGCGGTGGGCGATCGCCTATAAGTTCCCTGCGGTTCAGGGTATCACTCGCCTGAGGGACATCGGCATCAGTGTTGGTCGGACGGGAACCATTAACCCCTACGCTATTCTGGAGCCAGTCTCGGTAGGTGGGGTAACTATTAAACAGGCGGCGTTGCATAATGAAGACGATATCCGGCGTAAAGACATTCGTATCGGTGATACGGTTATTGTCCAGCGGGCGGGTGAGGTAATACCCGAGATCGTCGGCCCGGTGGTAAGCAAGCGCCGCGGGGAGGAAAAGGAATTTAGCCTCTTAGAAAGGGTATTCGATAAGGAGAGGGGACGTCCGGCGTGTCCGGTGTGTGGCGCTAGCGTCGTTAAACCGGAGGGTGAGGTCATGTATTATTGCCCTAACGCTGCCTGCCCGGCTCAGGTGGAGCAGCGCCTGGAGCATTTTGCCTCTCGGGGAGCCATGGACATCAGGGGCCTCGGTGAACGGATGAGTGTCCTCCTGTTGAGAGAGGGCCTGGTGCATGACGTCGGCGACCTGTACCGTATCACCGTAGAGCAGCTCGCAGAAGTGGAGAGAATGGGTGAGAAAAGCGCCCAAAACCTGATAAACGCCATTGATAGTAGTAAAAGGAGACCGCTAGCCAGGGTTATCTTTGCCCTGGGAATAAAGCATATCGGCGCCGAGATGGCAGAAGTGCTCGCTAGGGAGTTCCCCAGCATTGATAAGCTGGCTAGTGCCTCGAAGGAAAGGCTCACTTCCATTCCCACGGTTGGTCCTAAGATTGCCGATAGCATTATCGCCTTTTTCGGGCAGGAAGCTAACCAGCGCTTACTTAAGAAATTAAAAGACGGCGGGGTGCGCTTGGAAGAGGCAGTAACTAAGCCTGAGGAGCTACCCCTGGCTGGGCAGGAGTTTGTCATTACCGGGCGTCTGGAGAGGTTTAGTCGGCAAGAAGCGGAAGCCCGCATAAAAGCTCTCGGTGGCGCGGCTAAGAGTGATGTCACACACAAAACCACGTATCTCGTGGTCGGTGCTGAGCCCGGCTCAAAGCTGGCCCGCGCTCAGGCGCTGGGCATAGAGCCACTCACCGAAGAAGAGTTTCTCAAACTGCTGGGGGAATAAGATGAGAGAAAGTAATTCTAAAACGGGAATTTGAGATAGAAGATGAGACTGATTGTGGGATTGGGTAATCCCGGTCGGGGTTATGCTCATAACCGACATAACATCGGCTTTATGTGCCTTAGTCACTTTGCCCGGAAGCAGGGTATTCGACTTGATAGAAAGCTGGGGAAGGCCCGAACTGGCGCGGGAGAGGTAGCGGGTGAGGGGGTGATTTTAGCCAGGCCCCAGACCTTTATGAACCTGAGCGGTCAGTCGGTCAGTCGATTGGTGACTAGGTTTGATATTGCCCTTGATGACCTTCTTATCATTCACGACGACCTTGACCTTCCCCTGGGGAAAATCCGCCTTCGCCGCGGTGGTAGCTCTGGGGGGCATAAGGGGGTTGATTCTATCATCTTTTCTCTGGGAAACGAGGACTTCCTCCGCCTTCGGGTTGGAATTGGACGACCAGCTTCAGTCGAGAGTCATGCTGAGACTGGCGAAGGCATAATCACTTATGTGCTCAGTGACTTCAACCCAGAAGAAAAGCAAATTGTTACCCAAGTCATACCCCGGGTGAATGAGGCCATCCTCTGCCTTCTGACTAAAGGTCTCTTACCAGCCATGAATAAGTATAACTAGAGATTATCCATCGGGATAATTTTAGCTACTTAATTTTGATGGCTCTTTTGAGTTCAGGATAGAGGGGCGGCTTTTAGTGAGAGACGAGGGTTTAGGTATGTTTGCAAAACTGACGGTCAAGTGCTTGACTTCCGTGGTTTTTGTAATATAATGTCACTTGTCAGGCGGTCTTTACGTAGCTGTGATATCTTGTAATCTGCTTAAGCTTATAGTATATTTAAGAAGGTAGATACCCTTCATAAATTTACGGTGCTAAAAAGGGTTACTGTACGTCTTAATCTAAACAGAAGCCGGTAAAGGAGGTAGAAGTGGACGAAGTTGCCCTGAAAATGACCAATGTTAACAAGTCCTTTGGGGGGGTGCAGGTACTGTATGATGTGAATTTTGATGTGCGTGCTGGTGAGGTTCATGCCCTCCTCGGGCAGAACGGTGCTGGTAAGAGCGTGCTGATGAAGACCTTAATGGGTGTGCATCGACCTGATAGTGGCGATTATGTTGTCGCTGGTAAAAATGTTAGATTCAACAACCCCACTGAGGCGCAACGCAACCGTGTTTCCATGGTTTATCAGGAGTTTGGGCTAGTTAAATATCTCACCGTTGCCGAGAATATCTTTATGGGTCGGTTGCCGTCAAGGCGGGGCATGATAAGGTGGGGCCACACTCGGGAGAGGGCTGCCGAAGTTCTGAAGAGTCTGGGCAGTGATGTTCCGCCTACCTCTGTGGTGGGCGAACTGAAGGTGGCTGACCAACAGGAGGTTGAAATTGCTCGGGCCCTCTCCTATGACCCGGTGGTGTTTATCATGGATGAGCCCTCGGCTGCCCTTTCCTATGATGAAATTGGGCACTTATATGAACTTATTAATACGCTAAAGTCCCAGGGCGTGGCTATAGTTTACATAACTCACAAGCTGAATGAGGTCTTCGACATCGCCGACAGGTGCACGGTTATCCGAGACGGACGTATCGTGGGCACCTTTGACATCTCTGAACTGGATTTATCGACACTGGTAGAGAAGATGACCGGAAAGAAGGTTAGCGCCGAGGTTGTCCGTGAGGATACGTACAAGAAGCCTAAGGCTAATATACTTGAGCTTGAAAATCTTGAGGCGAAAGAAAAGGAGAAAGTGCTTTATACTGGTGTTGATCTGAAAGTCGGTAGAGGTGAGATTGTCGGCATAGCTGGGCAGATTGGTGCTGGAAAAACTGAGCTAGGTAAGACAATCTTTGGTGCTCTGCCGGGGACTATCACCATCACGGGCAAGATGGTGTTTGATGGTGAGGAAGTAGACCTCAAATCCCTTAACCCTTCCCGTGCCAAGAAAATGGGCATCGGTTTTGTGACTGAGGACCGTCAGGTGGAGGGTATAATAAGCGAGCAATCGGTACTTTTCAACACCATCCTACCGGCTTTTCACAGGGTTGTCCGCGGCTTCGTGATAATTGGTAGGTTAGCCCGAGATTTGGTGCGTGGCATTATTAAGGACGTGGCGCTTCGTCCTCCTGAGCCAAACAGATTGGTGAAGTTCTTAAGTGGTGGTAACCAGCAGAAGGTAGTCCTTGGTAAGTGGCTGGCTGCCGAATCAAAACTCTTGATTTTGGATGAGCCGACACGTGGTGTTGATGTCGGTGCTCGTGAAGAAATATACGAGGTGGTGCGTCAGCAGATAAGAGAGAAAGGTCTGGGTGTCCTGCTTCTATCATCGGACCTGAGGGAGATTATGATCGCTGCCGACCGAATAATCGTAATGCGTCTGGGGAAAATTACCCATGAGCTGCTACCTCATCAAACCTCGCAGCGGCAGCTTCTCCATTTTGTACTGGGTGAGGAAGCCGAAGCCGAAGCCGAAGGCAAGAAGACCAAAAAGAAATAACCAGTGTGACATAATTTATCCTGTTCAGATCTAGGGATTAAGCTACTGGGGACAGAAACATGGTGCTAAGGAGGCTCTCAGTAGCTTATTTTTTCATCGAGGTTGGAGTAGGGGGCTAAAGCGGGATTCGACACTACACCAATACCACAGCCTTTTCAACTGTGACGGCGATTTATTTATAGGTTAAAATCGAGGCAGATTTGGAGTGGAGGCAAGGCTAGTGGTCTGCTGCCAGTTTCTGCCCCGCCAGAAAGGCCTGTTTCAGAGCCTCAGGGTGCTTAGCGATGGCTCCCTTCTTATCCATCCCGGGAAATACCAATTCACCGGCGTAGGTAATATCCAGAACCTTAAACAGGCTCTTTACTATCGTTAGTGCTGGCTCGAAGAGATTGGCTATTTTTAGGGCGCCAACGGAGATAAAGAGCCCCTTCCTCTCTTGGTTAGTACCCAGTGGCGGTATTTTAAGCACGTATTTCCTGGCCCATAGTGCTTGGCAACGGTCAATCATTAGCTTCATCTGGGCTGTGGGGCCCATAAATTGGATGGGAGAAGCTATGACCACTCGGTCAGCCTCTTTAAGCTCACGGTAAATCATCTGCATGTCATCATCTATGCGGCACCTACCTGCCTTAAGACAGGCGTCACAGTGCTGACAGGGGGTAATCTTGAGGTCGTTAAGAATAATGGTCTTGACCTCCGCCCCGCAGCTAGCGGCACCCTTCATGACCTCAGCCAGCAGGAGGTCGGTATTACCACCCCGCCGGGGGCTACCGGCAATTCCAAGGACTTTCATTCGAACCCTCCAGTTAAAGAAGGCTGCTTAGGGTTTGAAAAGCCTTCCTCTCTATGTTTAGGCATTCTACAATACTCTGCTGCACCTGAGGTAGAAATTCCGGGGGTGTTTCCCCTAAGTCTTTTACGGCTTGCCCCATCAGGTTGTCTAGGTCTTCGTTAATCCTTTTCATGGCAGCTAAGGCATCCAGTCCACCCTCTTCAAATAGCCGGTTCTTCTCTATCATTAGCTCTCTCATTCGTTTAAGACTGGGCCAGGAATTAGGCAGTAAACCTGAGGCAATCTGGCTCCAGACCACTGCCGACTGTCGCATCAATTTAGCTACTTCGTTCAGGGCTGGCTGGTTAATGACTTGGCTAGCTTCTTCCAGAAACTTGGCATACATGGGGCGGAAGGCGCTGCCACCGGTACCCCCGATCTCGATATAGATAAAGCCATTCATTAGAGCGCCCAGTAGATTCAGGCCCGTGAACTGTTTGGGCCACTTCATCACTAGCTTTGACCACTTTTCCATTCCCTTAAGCCCCAGGTTGCTAATGGGGGGCTTGAGCATACCTTGGCAGCATTCCCGAATACTTTCCCTGATGCCTGCCTCAAGATCCTCAAGCCTTGAGGGGTATCTTATCTTGAGCAGCCGGTGCTTGGGGGGAAAGGGAGGGAACTTTGAGCCTCGCGCCCGAGCCAGGTCATCTATGCTCACCGTTACCGGATTCTGCGACCGGTCGTAGATATGGACTTTATTGGTTTCCTCGTCGAGACCGAAGACGACAAATACGTGGCCACCAAAGTGAGCTACCTCAGGCAGGGCGAAATAGGGTAGATAGGCCATATCCCCGTAGACAACCGCCGGTTCACCGGCGCTGAGTAGCGCCTTTAACTCCGCATAGCCCTTCTTGGCGCTGGCCGTTTCCATAATGGTCACCTCAGCGCCAATTCGGCGACAGATATTGCTAGCAAAGTCGGTGTCTTTTCCCGAGCGACTCCCAACAAAGGGGGCGGGCATCATTTTCATATACCAGTAGATAAAGCCGATTCCCCCACCCAAACCCAAGAGCATCTCCTCCGATAGAGAAAGCCCGTGATAATCCAGTACCCTTTTTAGGGCGGTGGTTTCACAGTGCTTTCCGATAAATGGTTCTAGACCCTTAACTATGAGCTTGCGAGACATAGCTTCATACCTCTCTCGGGGTCAGTCTATCCCGAGGCTCCCCAGGATTTTCTGTTCCCTGGCTTGCATCTGCTTCTTAAGTTCCGGCGTTTCATCACCATATCCCAGGAGGTGGAGCACCCCGTGAATTGCAAGAATGGCTACTTCTTTATCAGTAGAGTGGCCCTCTTCCTCAGCCTGTGTCACCGCTTGAGGGTAGGAGATAATGACTTCACCGAGGTGGGGTATTCCGTCGGGGGGTGGGACAAAAGAAGCTGGCCCTTCCTCAGCGGGTAGCATGGGAAAGGCGAGGACATCGGTAGGTGCGTCCCTACCTAAGTACTTCCGGTTTAGCTCCTGCACCCTTTCCTGGCTGATGATGACCAGGCCAAGCTCAGCTTCAGGGTCGGCATGCTGTAGGGTAAGGACTTGTTCTCCGATGCGCTGTAGCCAGCCAACATCCAGATGCGTCTCCAGCCCGTCATCAATCAGGACATTAATCTCCACGGGACAATAATAACACAGGCTAAAGGTCAAGCCAAAGAGGAGAACCCAGAAAAAGGTAGTTTTCTTGGAATCAACGCCTCGGGAAGGTATAATGCCCTAGCGGCTTTTATAGTGGCTTTGTGGAGTCCGGAAACTATGGATAAGAGATGGTGATGGTAACTAGGCAACGTTTTAGCCACCTTTTCCGGAATATGGGCTTTATCCTTGCCCTGGCTTTCATCATCGGGTTAGCTCTCCCCCAGGGTGGCTCGCAGATGAGCCCCACGGTAACCCCCTTACTGGCATTAATCATGACCCTCTCTATTACTGGGGTCTCACCTAAACTGTTCCTGGATTTCAAGGTGGTCTCGCGCCCTATTCTGATTTCCTTACTGTTAAACTACGCGGTCCTGACCCTCGTTCTCATCGGGCTCGCCTCCCTCTTTATCCGGGATTATGAGCTGTGGGTCGGTTTTGTAATCCTGGCATCAGTGCCTCCGGCCGTGGCGGTGATACCCTTTACCTACCGCCTAGATGGTGATGTTAATTTTTCACTGATCGGCACGGTAGCTTCGTATCTGGCCGCTCTCTTCATCACCCCGCTCATTTCCATAGCATTTGTGGGTACCAGCTTCATTCAGCCCGGGAGGCTACTCATAACCTTGGGTGAGCTAATTGCCATTCCCTTTGGCGTCGCGCACTTATTGAGGCGAACTGGCGTTGCTTCTAAGCTGGAGAAATACCGAGGTAGTATTATTAACTGGGGATTCTTCGTGGTGGTTTATACCATTGTAGGCTTGAACCAGGATGCCTTTCTGGCGCACCCGGCTACGCTACTGCCCGTCGCGCTTATTGCCTTTGTTAGCACCTTTGTCCTTGGTTACTTAGTAGACCGCTTGGCTAGGTTCTTGGGTAGAGATAAGCCTAACCGGGTGAGCCTTATCTTATTAAGTACCAGGAAAAACTACGGCATGGCGGCTGCCATTGCCTTGGCTATATTCAGTCCTCGAGGTGCGATACCAGCGGCAGTCGCCACGGTCTTCGCCATAGTCCATTTCATTTGGCTTACCTTTTGGGTTAAGAGGATGGTTTAGAGGATAATAGGCCAAAATATACTGGCACCTTTATCACCCGATATAATGTGGCGAGCGTCGTAGTTGACTTTTCTACCGATTCTAGGCTAAAATGCTTAGGCTGAAGTGCTTATACGGATACCAGCGGTAGCTAGTTTTACTAGACTGTGTGCTTTCCCTCATAAATCCCAGTACTAGTTAATGCCCAAGAGGGTTTCAGTAGGTGATGAAGATTGCGATTGGTGGTAAAGGGGGAGTTGGCAAGACCTTGCTGACGGCCCTGCTTTCCAAGGTATTTACGGAGTCTGGTTACTCGGTAATAGCTATCGATGCTGACCCTGACGGTAATCTGGCGGCTACCCTGGGTTTTCCCCATTCTGAGCAGATAGTCCCCATATCTGAAATGAGTTCCCTTATTGAAGAAAGGACCGGCGCCAAGCCGGGTGAAAGTGGCGGCTTCTTCAAATTGAACCCCAAGGTTGATGACCTGCCTGAAGAGTATTCCCAGCAGCACCGTGGCATTAAGCTAATGATGATGGGTCGGCTGAAGAAGGGCGGCAGTGGCTGTTACTGTCCGGAGAATACCTTACTGCGTGCCTTGGTTAGCCATCTACTGCTCGCCAGAGATGAAGTCGTTATTCTGGATATGGAGGCGGGGATTGAACACCTGGGGAGAGCCACCGCTAGGGCGGTGGATAAGCTGCTTATCGTCGTGGAACCGGGCCGGCGCAGCGTCGACTCGGCTTACCGGGTAAGTAAACTGGCTAAGGATATCGGTCTTGAGAATATCGCCGCAGTCGGAAACAAGGTTCGTAGCCCAGAGGACAAGGAATTCCTAATTTCCAGCCTGGCTGGCTTCGAGTTCCTCGGCTTTGTTCCTTACGATCAAGCCATAGTTGATGCCGATATGGCGGGTCGGCCGCTTCTCGATGCCAGTCCCAAGGTCAGCGAGGCGGTAGGAGATATCTATCAGGCGCTAGTGGCTACTGGCACTAAGGGAACGCTGTGGCATGACAAGGTTAAATCCGGGCATTGAGATAAAGTGGATAAGCTAGTTGCCCCCTATTTATTATCATCGGCTTGGCGCGTTAGAAAGCCGAGTAGAAGCCGTTTTAGGCAAAAACTGGTAGGAGAGAGTCTTACTGTGAATTTACTAGGCTAAATAGAGCATTTCCTAAATAACACAAAAGTGAAAAGGAGGTACCAGTGGCTTACGATGCGGTAAAGTTGAAGGACTGGCAGATTGCCGAGGCAGCTGAAGCTAACATGCCTACCCCGGATGAGTGGCGTGAGAAGTTGAACTTGGAGAAGGACGAGATAATCCCCTTTGGGAGGATATGCCGACTAGATTTCCTGAAGATTATCGAGCGCCTCAAGGCTAAACCGGATGGCAAGTATGTTGAGGTGACGGCGATAACGCCGACACCACTTGGTGAGGGGAAAACGACGACCACCATGGGTATCCTGGAGGGGATGGGCAAGCGGGGGCTTAATGTTGGCGGCTGTATTCGTCAGCCTTCAGGGGGTCCCACCATGAATATCAAGGGCACCGCCGCTGGTGGCGGTAACGCCCTGCTTATTCCCATGACCGAGTTCTCCATGGGTCTTACCGGGGACATTAACGATATTACCAATGCCCATAATCTGGCGATGGTTGCTCTTACCGCCCGGATGCAGCACGAGCGTAACTACGACGATGAGCAGCTAGCCAGGCGTACCGGTATGCGCCGCCTGGATGTTGACCCGACCCGCGTGGAGATGGGCTGGGTAATAGATTTCTGCGCCCAGAGTCTCCGCGAAATCATCATCGGTCTCGGCGGTCGCATGAACGGCTATATGATGCAGTCCAAGTTCGGTATCACGGTGAGCTCGGAGCTTATGGCCATGTTGTCCATCGTGAGAGACCTGGCGGACCTCAGGGAGAGAATGGATAAGATTACGGTTGCCTTCGATAAAAAGGGTAACCCAATTACCACCGGCGACCTGGAGGTGGGGGGTGCCATGACCGCTTGGATGCGTAATACCATCAATCCCACCCTGTCCTGCACGGTGGAATATCAGCCCTGTATGGTGCATGCCGGCCCCTTTGCCAATATCGCCGTCGGTCAGTCCTCCATTATTGGCGACCGGGTTGGCTTAAAGCTATTTGATTACCACGTTACTGAGAGTGGCTTTGCCGCTGACATCGGCTTTGAGAAGTTCTGGAATGTTAAGAGCCGCTTGAGTGGCTTAAAGCCGCATGTCTCGGTGCTTACGACCACCATTCGGGCTCTGAAGATGCATGGTGGTGGGCCCAAGGTAGTCGCTGGCTTACCTCTGCCTGATGCCTACACTAAAGAGGATCTCGGACTCTTGGAGAAGGGTCTCCCCAATATGCTGCACCATATCAACACCATCCGCACGTCTGGCATCAACCCAGTGGTGTGTATCAACAGCTTCCATACCGATACCAAGGGTGAAGTCGCTATGGTTAGGAAGGCGGCTGAGGCAGCCGGGGCTCGTTGTGCTGTGTCCACTCACTGGGCCGATGGCGGTGACGGTGCCCTGGAACTGGCTGATGCCGTAAAGGAAGCCTGTCAGGATGAGAATGAGTTCCGGTTTCTCTATCCCTTGGATATGAAGTTGAGGGAGAGGGTGGGCAAGATTGCCCAGGTAGTCTACGGCGCTGATGGCGTGTCCTGGAGCCCTGAGGCTGAGGCTAAAGCCAAGATGTTTGAGGCTGACTCTAAGTATGACGACTACGCTACCATGATGGTGAAGACGCACCTCAGCCTGACTCATGAGCCGGCGCTCAAGGGTGTCCCCAAGGGGTGGGCGCTACCCATCCGCGATGTCTTAATCTATTCTGGAGCCAAGTTCCTCTGTCCCTGCGCTGGCGCCATCAGCCTGATGCCGGGAACCTCTTCCGATCCGGCTTTTAGAAGGGTTGATGTCGATGTCAACACGGGAAAGGTCACCGGGCTCTTCTAGCAAAACTTTCATCGTTTGTGGAAATTGGATGTAGATGGCGAACGTAAAGAGGAAGCTGAGGGTTCACTTCAGCCCGGATAATGTTGATATTAACGTACCGGAAGGTTGGAGTCTGCTTAAGGCGGCGCTCTCTGCGGGAGTGCATATTAACGCTGCCTGTGGGGGTAACGGTGTCTGTGGCACCTGCAAGGTTCTGATTAGGAAGGGAGAGGTAGAA
Organism: uncultured Dehalococcoidales bacterium; assembly: GCA_964472625.1. Classification (GTDB taxonomy): domain Bacteria; phylum Chloroflexota; class Dehalococcoidia; order Dehalococcoidales; family UBA5760; genus UBA5760. The sequence goes on along the minus strand of CAYYLM010000004.1, from coordinate 33,637 downwards.
AGTACCCGTAGTGATAAGCTTTCTGCCGAAGAATACCAGCAGGGCTACCGGCTGGCTTGTCAGAGCCGGGTACTCAGTGACCTAGTGGTTGATATTCCGGTAGAATCACGGCTGGAGACGGCGGTTCTCAGCCGGGAGATGAAGATGGCCACAGCTGAGGCTAAAGCTGCCGAGCTAGTCGCTACGGGGTGGGGTTTCAATCCGCCCTTGAGTAAATGTTATGTTGAGCTAACGCCGCCAACCATAAGAAATAACGTTAGTGATCTATCACGACTACTGCGAGGCCTAAAGCGGCGCTGCAATGTCAGTAACGTTTCGGTGGACTTCGACGTGGTCGGGAACCTGCCACAAGTCCTGCGCAAAAAGGGTGGGCAGGTTACGGTTAGCACCCTGGTCAAGGCGGTCAAGACTAAAGCCGACAAGCGTAAGCCGACGGTAATAAAGGTCGAGGTGGGCAATACCGCCCAGAAGCACTATTCCCTGGCCTTTGATATTGGCACGACTACGGTTAGTGGTCAACTGCTTGACCTGAACCGGGGCCGGATCCTCGCCGAGGGTATGGCATATAACGGACAGATAAGCTACGGGGCTGATGTTATTACCCGCATCGGCTACTCCCAGACGCCAGGTGGTCTTAAGAAATTGCAGCAGGCTGTGGTAACCACGATTAACCAGATTATCGATGAACTGGTGAGCCAGAGTCAGGTTGAGATTAAGCATATTGGGCATATGATTGTGGCCGGTAATCCCACCATGGCTCATATTCTCCTCGGGCTTGATCCTAAATACCTGAGGCTAGCCCCCTACACGCCGGTGGCTAGCTTCATTCCCCCGATAAAGGCACGTTCTCTGGGTATCCGGGTAGGAAAACACGTCTATCTCTTCACCTTTCCTTCAGTAGCCAGTTATGTTGGCGGCGATATCGTTTCCGGGGTGGTTGGGGTTGGCTTGCACCAGAGGAAGAAGCTAACCCTGTATATGGATATTGGTACCAACGGTGAGGTAGTGGTGGGTAACGCAGACTGGATGGTAACCGCATCTTGTTCGGCGGGCCCCGCCTTTGAGGGTGGCGGCATTAAGCACGGCATGATTGCTACTAAGGGGGCGATTCAGGACTTTGACATTGACCCGAAAACTCTAGAGCCGAGCCTGCACACTATCGGTGGGGAAAAACCGAGGGGAATCTGCGGCTCAGGGCTGATAAACACTATCGCCGGGCTGCTGGAGGCGGGGGTCATCGGCCAGAACGGCAAGTTCAACGCTGACCTTAAAACCAGCCGGATTAGAAAAGGCGGTGATGGCTATGAGTACGTTCTTGCCAGGGCAGGTGAAACCGAGACGGGCCAGGATATCGTCATTACCGAGGTGGACATTGACAATCTTATCCGGGCTAAGGCAGCCATGTATGCCGGCTGCCAGACGCTGACCAAGAGCGTAGGTTTCAAGTTATCTGATCTGGAGCAGGTAATCATCGCTGGCGCCTTTGGTAGTCATATTGACATCGAAAAAAGTATTACCATTGGTCTATTGCCTGATATACCTCAGGATAGATTCATCTTTGTTGGTAACGGCTCGCTCACTGGAGCCAGATTGACCTCCTTCTCTACTGATCTGCTCGATGATGCCCGAAAGGTGGCCATGATGATGACCAACCTGGAGCTTAGCGAACGGGCCGATTTTATGAATAATTATGTGGCGGCGCTGTTCCTGCCTCATACCCACACCGAGGAGTTCCCTTCGGTGGCTAGGAGGCTGGCTGGCTGATGGTTTCTATTGCGGTAGCCGGCAAGGGTGGCAGCGGGAAAACTACAGTGGCCAGCTTAGTCATTCGTTACCTGATGCAGAATAGCACCGGGCCAATCCTGGCGGTTGATGCTGACCCTAACGCCAACCTGGGTGAGAGCCTGGGTTTGAGTGTTAAAGAGACCGTTGGCTCCATAATCGCTGCCTTCAATGAGGAGAAGATAAACATCCCTCCCGGCATGACCAAGGAGAACTATCTGGAGTATAGACTGAATCAGGCTTTAGTTGAGAGTCAGAGACTGGACCTGGTGGCGATGGGTCGGGGTGAGGGGCCGGAGTGCTACTGCTATCCTAACCTTATCCTGAGGAAGGTTATTGACCGGCTGGCTGATAACTACGCTTACCTGGTTATGGATAATGAGGCTGGGCTGGAGCACCTGTCGCGGCGCACCACGCAGAATGTTGATGAACTATTGATGGTGTCTAACCACTCGGTGAAGGGGGTGCGGGCGGTGGCTCAGATAGCCGAGTTAGTCGCCGAGCTTGGGCTGCAGGTAAAGAGGCGCTCGGTGATAATTAATTTTGCTCCCCCTGAGCTAGCTCCGTTCGTTATAGGGGAGCTGTCCCGACTGAGGATTGAGCCGGCGGCTAGGATACCTTTAGACGATGAAGTCTACCAGTATGACCTTGAACTAAAGTCTTTACTTGACCTACCCGATAGCTCCCCAGCAGTCGGGGCGGTTAATGATTTAATGGCTAGGCTTCTTAATTAAGACTGGGTCACGATACAGAGGAGAGATTTAAGGCCTCGGAGATGCCCTGGGGCTAGAATAAGGATGTAAGGGAGGCGAAAATGACAGCACAACTGATCAAAGGCGCTGAGGTCGCCGCGCAGATTCGCGAAGAATTGAAAAAAGAGATTGCCGACCTCAAGGCTAAGCACAACGTCGTGCCCGGCCTGGTTACCATCCTCGTTGGTGCCGACCCGGCCTCGCAGGTCTACGTCGGCGCTAAGGAGAAAACCTCGAAAGAGCTGGGTATCTACTCGGAGAGGTACGACCTGCCGGTGGAGACCACCCAGGCAGAGCTCATGAAACTCATCGACAAGCTCAATAAAGACCCCAAGATTCACGGTATCCTGGTTCAGCTACCCCTGCCCAAGCACCTGAACGAGGAGGAAGTCCTCTATGCCATTAATCCCAAGAAGGATGTCGATGGCTTTCATCCGGTGAATCTGGGTAGGCTGATGATTGGGAAACCTGATTATTTACCCTGTACCCCCGCCGGTATCCAGCAGTTATTGATTCGCTCCGGTACCAAGATTGAGGGGGCCGAGGTGGTCGTGGTCGGCAGAAGTAACATCGTCGGTAAGCCAATAGCCAATATTCTCCTTCAAAAGCAGGAGGGGGCTAATGCTACCGTTACCGTGTGCCATACCCGGACTCAAAATATTTCACTTCACACCAAGCGGGCTGATATAATAATAGTAGCTGCTGGTAAGCCGAAGGCGGTTACCGCCGACATGGTCAGGGAAGGGGTGGTGGTCATCGATGTCGGCGTGAACGAGGTCGGCAGGACAGCAGAGGGTAAGAGAATCCTGGTTGGCGATGTCGACTTTGATGCGGTTAAGGAAAAGGCCAGGGCGATTACCCCGGTGCCTGGTGGTGTGGGTCCAATGACCATAACCATGCTCATGCTAAATACCTTAAAGGCGGCTAAGCTGGCGGCTGGTTTGAAATAGAAAGGGGGAAAGATGGGGAAAGATAAAGAGATCGAGTACCAGATTGAGGAAGCGGCTGCTCCCAATAGAGAGAAGGTGGAGATGTTGGGGGCAACCTATGAGGTGGGTCAGCCTGAGGGGGAGGAGCTGGGGAAGTGGAGACAGAAACTGGCGGACCGTGAAGAAAAGCTTAAATATTTACAGACTGGCGAGCGATATTGGTATGGTGAAGATTGGTATGGCAGTGAAAAGAGAAAAAATCCAGCCTGAGTAAGGTGGTGAGAAATGGCGTTTGAGATTCCAAAAACCCAATATAGTGGTCAAATTAAAGAAATAAAACTGGGCGAAGGGGATAAGGCAATTACAGTTGGTGGCGAGAGTTGTTATCCTTTCTACCTCTGGGAAGGTGAGATGCCGCGTCTTCCCAGAATCGCTATGGAGGTCTATGACTGCCCGCCTGAAGAGTGGGCACCAGCCGCTCTGGAGCCCTTCAGCGGGGTAACCGATGCCCCGGTAGTCTGGGCGAAAAAGTGTATCGAGGATTACGGGGCGGAGATGATCTGCCTGCAGCTTCTGAGCACTGACCCCAATGGTCTTGACCGCGGGGCTGAAGAGGCGGCTCAGATTGTCAAGAAGGTGGCCGATGCCATCACCGTCCCCTTAATCGTGTGGGGGACGGCCAATCATGAGAAGGATACTGAGGTACTAAGGCAGGTGGCTGAGGCCTGCCAGCACAGGCGGCTGATACTTGGGCCGGTTGAGGAGGGTGACCATAAGAAGATTGGTGCCTCGGCGATTGCCTACCAGCATACGGTGGTTGCCTCCTCCCCGATAGATATCAATCTAGCCAAGCAGCTTAATATTCTGCTCGGTAATCTCGGTGTCGCTGATGAACTTTTGACAATTGACCCTACGGTCAGTGGTATCGGCTATGGGATTGAGTATTGTTACTCGGTGATGGAGAGAATGAGGATGGCGGGGCTGACCCAGCAGGATGATAAGCTCCAGTTTCCCATTATCTGCAATGTAGCTAAAGAGGTGTGGAAGACGAAGGAGGTCCATATCCCCACTGAGGAAGACCCCACGCTGGGTGATGCTAAAAAGAGGGGTATCTTGATGGAGGCAATATCGGCTGTGATACTGCTTCTGGCAGGTGGGGATGTGATGATTATGCGACACCCCGAGGCAATAAGGTTGGTTCGGGAGATGATAGCGGAGCTGTCCGCTTCCTGAATTACTTGAATTATTTATTGATTAGAAAGTAGGGAGTAGTGGTATGACTGAAGGAGAAGCTAAGAAGAGTATTGATCCAGGTACTGTTGAGATGATAGCCAAGGCGGCTAGTGATGGAGTTAGTACTGCTTTTGATCGGGCTGAAACAATGAAGCCTTGCCCTATAGGCTCCGTAGGTAGTTGCTGTAAGCACTGCGGAATGGGACCATGCCGGGTGCCGCTGCCTAAAGGCAAGGAGGAAACCCCGGAAGATAAGCTGAAGAGAAGGGGTATTTGTGGAGCAACGGCGGAAACTATTGCTGCCCGTAACTTTATCCGGATGATAGCCGGTGGGGCGTCGGCCCACTCCGACCATGGCCGGGGGGTGGCAGAGCTCTTCCTGGCAGTAGCTAAGGGCAAGGCGCCGGGCTACGAGATAAAGGATGAGCAGAAACTGCTGCAGCTAGCTATGGACTGGGGTGTCAAGATCGGAGACCGTAGTAATAACGAAATAGCCGCTGATATTGGAAATATAGCCCTGGCTGAATTCGGCAGGCAGGAGGGCGAACTTATAACCCTGAGGAAGGCACCATTAAAGCGCCAGGAACTGTGGCGGAAGCAGGGTGTTGCTCCCCGAGGCATAGATAGAGAGGTTGTGGAAATAATGCATCGCACCCATATTGGGGTTGACCAAGACTACCAGAACCTGCTCAAGCAGGGGGTGAGGGCATCTATAGCCGATGGCTGGGGGGGTAGCATGATTGCTACTGAATTACAGGATATCCTGTTTGGTACCCCGGCACCCATTCTAGGCAAGGCAAGCTTAGGGGTGCTCAGGGAAGACGAAGTAAACCTTATAATTCATGGTCACGAACCCCTGCTCTCCGAGATGATTGTAGCCGTTGCTCAAGAGCCGGAGATGATAGAGCTAGCCAAGTCCAAAGGGGCCAAGGGCATAAACCTGGCCGGTATGTGCTGCACTGCCAACGAGATACTAATGCGCCACGGGGTAGGCATAGCCGGGAATTTCTTGCAGCAGGAGCTGGCTATAGTAACTGGGGCGGTGGATGCCATGGTAGTAGATGTCCAGTGTATTTTCCAATCCATAGCTACGGTAGCCGAGTGCTACCACACCAAGATTATCACTACCTCACCCAAGGCTAAGATACCCGGAGCTGTTCATATTGAGTTTGATGAGCACGATGCCCTGAAGTCGGCTCGGGAAATAGTTAAGACGGCTATCGAAAACTTTCCTAATCGGAAGGGGAATATCAATATTCCTGGTGAGCAGATTAACCAAATTGCTGGATTTAGCCATGAAACTATTAACTACCTCTTGGGCGGTATGTTCCGTGCTTCCTACCGGCCGCTAAATGAGAATATCATCAACGGTCGAATTAGGGGTGTAGCCGGAGTCGTCGGCTGCAATAATGCTCGGGTTAAGCACAATGAGAGTCATATTACTATGGTTAAGGAGCTAATAAAGAACGATGTAATGGTACTTACGACTGGATGTAATGCTATTGCTTGTGCCGAAGCCGAGCTCTTGGTTCCGGAGGCAGCTGCCAAGTATGCCGGTGAAGGGCTAGCCTCAGTGTGTGAGGCGGTTGGTATTCCACCGGTATTGCATCTTGGTTCCTGTGTCGATAATTCCCGTATTTTGATCGCGGCTACCGCTATGGTTAAGGATGGCGGCTTGGGTGATGACATCAGTGACCTGCCGGTAGCGGGTGCCGCTCCGGAGTGGATGAGTGAGAAGGCAATCTCCATCGGCCAGTACTTTGTTGCCTCGGGGGTATTTACGGTATTCGGTGTTACCTGGCCTACCCTGGGTAGTAAAGAGGTGACCGATTTTCTGTTTAAGGATTTTGAAGAGATGTATGGCGGGATGTGGGCCTTCGAACCAGACCCGATTAAGGCGGCTCAGCTCATGATCAGCCATATTGATAAGAAACGTAAGGCTCTGGGTATTGATAAGGCTCGGGAAAGGGTTCTCTATGATATGGCGATGCGGCGTGAACTGGAGGCGGTTTAAGAGTTGAGAACCAGAAACCAGAGAGTTCTTAAGAGGACTTCAAAGGTGTAAAGATTGGAGGATTGCTTGAATGTCTAAGATAATTGCTTCGGCAGCTATCAGAGGGGCGCACAAGATTGTCGGCCAGGCTGAAAAAAAGTGGCGGGAGGCGATGGATAAGTGGGGGGCTAACGAACCGGTGGGCTTTCCCAATACCGCCTATTACCTCCCCGTCATTTATGGCATATTGGGCATCAAGGTGGAAAAACTGGGTGATATGGAGCAGGTCTTGAAGAAGTGCCAGCTCATTCTGCCACCACCGGTGCGGGAGAAACATGCTTTGCCCTATCTGGGACCAACCCTTGATGCCGGTATGGCAACCCTCTTTGCTGAAGAGCTAATAGAGGCTATAAGGTATCTTGAGACCCCGGATTTCTATATTAGTCAGGAAGAACCGACTGATGACCATATCTGGTTGGGGGCTGCCGATGATATCATCCTTAGAAAGAGGGGCATTGAGTTTGTCGATGGTACGGCTCCGGGCTTTGCCGCCGTTCTGGGGGCGGCGCCGACTAAGGAGATAGCGGTCAACATCGCCCGGGAACTCCAGCAGAAGAACCTGTATGTGTTCATGTCATCTGGGTACAACGGGACAAGCTTTGCGGAGCAGCTTTTAGAGGCGGATGTGCAGATTGGCTGGCCCACCCGTCTCGTCTCCTTCGGCCCTGATGTTTCGGCAACGGTCTTTGCTATGGGCTTTGCCACCCGCGCTGCCCTTTCTTTTGGTGGCATTGAGCCGGGCGACTTTCGCAAGGTTCTAATCTACAATAAAGACCGCGTTTTTGCCTTCGCCCTCCCCTTGGGCTTTGTTACTGATGAGTGGTATGCCAATGCTGCCGGGGCAATTAACTATGGCTTCCCGGTTATCGCCGATACCCCGATACCTGAGATTCTGCCTACCGGCGTCTGCACCTACGAGCATGTCGTCTCTAATGTTCCTCACGATGAGATTGTGGCTAGAGCCGTCGAGGTAAGGGGGCTGAAGACCACTGTATCTGAGATACCGATTCCAACCGGCTTCGGGGCTGCTTTCGAGGGTGAGCGAATTCGGAAGGGTATGTGGTACCTGGAGTGTGGCGGTGGCTTCACCCCGATGGTTGAGTGGGTTACCTCGAAGCGGATGGACGAGGTGGAGGACGGAAAGATTGAGGTAATCGGTCCCGAAATAACTGATGTTTCGCCCGAGTCCAGGTTGCCGTTAGCCATAACCGTCGAGGTTGCTGGCCGGGAGATGCAGGAGGACTACGAACCTATCCTGGAACGGCAGATTCACCACCTGATTAACTACACTCAGGGGTGCTTCCACAATGGACAGCGGGATATTGGCTGGCTCAGAGTCTCTAAGGAGGTTTTTGAGAAGGGCTTCAGGTTGCATCATATCGGTGTGCTGCTTCATGCGGCACTGCACCAGGATTTTGGCCGGATATTCGATAAGCTTCAGGTAAGGCTCTATACCGAGGAGGACAAGGTAAAGGAGATAGTCGCTAAGGCAAAGGAGGTATATGCCCAGCGGGATGCCCGTATTGAGGGTATGACTGATGAGGAGACCGAGATCTTCTACTCCTGCACCCTGTGCCAGTCCTTCGCTCCCAGTCACGTCTGTGTTATCAGTCCGGAGAGGACCGGTCTCTGTGGCTCCTACAACTGGATGGACTGTAAGGCTGCCTATGAGATCAGTCCGACCGGGACGAACCAGCCGGTGCCCAAGGGAGAGGTTCTCGACCCTAAGCTGGGGCAGTTTAAGGGGGTAAACGAGTTCGTATATCAAGCTTCTCGTGGCAAGATAGACCACTATAACTTCTACAGCATAATGCACGACCCAATGACAACCTGCGGTTGCTGTGAGGCTGTGGCGGCGGTTCTGCCCCTGTGCAACGGAATAATGACGGTTCATCGGGAATATACCGGGGAAACCCCCTGCGGTATGAAGTTTACCACCCTGGCGGGTACCGTCGGCGGTGGACTCAGCACCCCCGGTTTCGTGGGGCATGGTAAGTACAATATCTGCCAGAGGAAATTCCTCGTTGGTGATGGTGGTTTATTGCGGATGGTCTGGATGCCCAAAGCGCTAAAGGAGGAGATTGGCGAGCGGTTTAAGGCTAGGGCTAAGGAGATGGGCGTCCCTGACCTGCTCGACAAGGTGGCTGATGAGACGGTGGGTACCACTGAGGAGGAGATCCTTCCCTTCCTTGAGGAGAAGGGGCACCCGGCCCTTACCATGGATCCAATACTGGAGTAGGAAAGGAGATTAGCGATGGCGCTTACCGGAATACAGATATTCAAGCTGTTGCCCAAGACGAACTGTGGCGAGTGCGGGGTACCGACCTGTCTCGCCTTTGCTATGAGCTTAGCCGCCGGCAAAGCGGAGCTAGCAGCCTGCCCCTACGTCTCCGATGAGGCAAAGGCTGAGCTCAGTGAAGCCTCAGCCCCGCCGATTAGAACGGTGACTATCGGCACGGGTGATAGAGCCCTGAAGGTGGGTGGTGAGACGGTTATGTTTCGCCACGAAAAGAGGTTTGAGAGCCCGCCTGGCTTGGCCCTGCTCATCAGCGATACTATGGATGAAGCCGAGATTAGTGCCCGGCTAGCGAGGTTCAAGCTCCAGTATGAGAGGGTGGGTCTAACTCTCCGTCCCGAGCTAATAGCCCTCAGGGCTGATTCTAAAGACGCTGGCAAGTTTTCGGCCTTGGTGAGTACGGTGAAGCAGAATAGCGACGGCGGTCTCATTCTGATGAGCGATGTCCCCGATATCCTGAAAGCAGGCTTAGCGGCTTGCGGCGACCGGAAACCACTGTTGTATGCGGCCACTAAGGAGAACTTGGCGGCTGTAGCCGAACTTGCTAAGTCCAGTTCGTGCCCAGTGGCAGTAAAGGGCTCAAGCCTGGAGGAGGTTGCCGAACTGACGACTAAGTTAACCGAGGCAGGCGTTAAGGACATTATTATTGATTCCGGGGCAAGGGGCCTCCGCCAGGCATTTCAAGACCAGATAGTAATCAGGAGTGCTGCTTTAAACAAGAAGTTCCGCCCCTTGGGCTTTCCTACTATCTGCTTCCCGGCGGAGATGACAGATGACCCGATGAAGGAGACACTGATTGCCTCCGTCTTTGTGGCGAAATACGGTGGTATTATTGTGCTTTCTGATTTTCAGGGGGAGAGCCTGTTCCCCCTGCTGGTAGAAAGGATGAATATCTATACTGACCCGCAGCGGCCGCTGGCGACCACCGAGGGGATCTACGAGATCGGTGGCCCTGATGAGAAGTCCCCGGTGCTTATTACCTCCAACTTTTCCCTTACCTACTTCATTGTCTCCGGTGAGGTAGAGAGCAGCAAGGTGCCTAGCTGGCTGCTTATTAAGGATACTGAGGGGCTGTCGGTGATGACGGCCTGGGCGGCGGGTAAGTTTGGGGCTGATACCATTGCCCCCTTCGTCAAGAAGTGTGGCATTGGGGAGAAGGTTAAACATCAAAAGCTGATAATCCCTGGTTATCTGGCGGCGGAGAGCGGCGGTCTTGAGGAGGAACTAGCGGGCTGGGAGGTTCTGGTCGGTCCCCGGGAAGGGGCTCACATCCCAGCCTATCTTAAGACGTGGCAACCATAAGGAGGGAGAGATGATCCTTATTGGCGAAAACATAAATATTATGTCGAAAAGTATCGGTTCGGCGATAAAGGGGCGCGACCCCAAGCCTATTCAGGAGCTAGCCAAGGCTGAGGTCGAGGCTGGGATAGACTATCTTGACCTCAACGTTGGTCCGGCTCGGAAGGCGGGCGACGAGATGATGGAGTGGGTGGTTAACACCGTGCAGGAGGTTACCGATAAGCCACTTTCTCTGGACACAACTAACCCGGTGGCTATGGAAGCGGGACTGAAGGCGGCTAAGGGTAAGGCGCTGATTAATTCCATTGCCCCAGCCCGGTTTGATGAGGAGTTGCCCCTGGTTAAGAAATATGGTGCCGCCATGATCGGGCTTCTCTGGGGACTGGACGGCATGCCCCGGGATGCTAACGAACGGGCACTTATTGCCGTTGACCTTGTCTATAAAGCCAATGAACTGGGCATCCCCAATGAAGACATCTGGATTGACCCCATAGTCAGCCCGGTATCAGTGGAGATAAATCAGGTGAAGGCGTGTCTTGAGTTCATGAGCATGCTCGGGGAGATAGCCCCCGGCTGTAAGTCTACCGTGGGGCTTTCCAATATCTCCAATGGCACGCCCGCCGACCTAAGGCCCTATCTCAATCAGACTTACCTCATAATGCTTATGCGCTACGGACTGCATTCAGCGATCGTTGATGCCTTTGATACTGAGCTCAAAAAGATAGCCCGTGGCGAGATGCCCCAGATTGCTGAACTGGTACATCGGGTAATGGATGGGAACATGCCTGACCTTGCCTCATTAGATAAGGAAGAGGTGAAGTACGTAAAGACGGTCAGAGTGCTTACTGGTGAGTCCCTATATTCTCACTCCTGGCTTGATATTTGAGCTGCTCACCACATTGAAAGAAGGGAGGCAGCAAAGTGAGCCTAAAATCCCAATTGGAAGCTGGTAAGTTTGTGGTGACCTCTGAGATCGGTCCGCTGAAGGGGACCGATACCACTGAGATTAAGGAGGTGGCCGAGCTCCTGCGCGGCAGGATAGCGGCGGCTAATATTACTGACCAGCAGAGCTCGGTGATGAGGCTGGGTTCACTGGCTACTTGCTATCTGGTAAAAGAAGCCGGGCTTGAACCCGTGTTCCAGGTGACCTGCCGGGATAGGAACCGAATCGCTCTTGAGTCGGACCTTTTGAGTGCCTGGGTCCTGGGCGTGGAAAATGTCCTAGCGATTACCGGAGACCTGCCGGCGCTGGGTGACCATCCGCAGGCAAAGCCGGTTTATGATATAGATTCGGTGCAGCTGCTCGAGGTGATAAAGGGGCTAAATGAGGGTCACGATATGGTGGGTAACGAGCTTCAGGGTAAGCCCAGTTTCTTCCCCGGGGCGGTGGTAAACCCGGGTGCCGATACCGAGGCGGCTTTTGAGCTCCAGCTTATTAAGATGGAGAAGAAGATTAGCGCTGGGGCTCGGTTCTTTCAGACTCAGGCAATCTACAATGTTGACGTCTTTGCCAACTTCATGAAGAGGGTGGAAGGATTTAGGGTTCCCATTCTGGCCGGCATCATCCCCCTGAAGTCAGCCGGCATGGCTAAGTTCATGAATAAGAACGTGGCTGGTGTCTCGGTACCGCAGGAGATGATTGACCAGATGACTGAGACCGAGGATAAGGTGCGCACCGGGATAGAGATTGCCGCCCGGTTAGCTCGAGAGCTTAAGGGCATGTGCCAGGGCATTCATATCATGCCTATCGGCTGGGATAAGAAGGTGCCCGCCATTCTGGATGCGGCTGGGCTTTAGCGGTTCGGCCGAGAGGAATTACCGATTGTGGCATGAAAAGTAAGCAGCCCTCGTTACCGAGCCAGCGTAACTACGAATATGCCTATACCCAGGCCTATGAACTTGCCACTGGAGAGCTGGCTAAGGTTAAGGATATCGAGGAACGGTGCCGTAACGGTGGTGCCCGGTATCTGGAAGCCGGTTCCCAGAAGGTTATCATCCTTGAGTACCTGAACCGGTCGTATCGTATCGTCCTGCCCGGGGTTGCGGTTAGCTTGTCGGGTAGTCAAGAGGCGGTGCCGCTAAAGACCAAGGTTCTCTTACTCCATTACTTGCTCCACGCTAAAGGCACCCCACTCTCCGGCCGGAGGATTACCTTTAAGGAGCTTCCGGAAGGGGCTATCTACTCCCCCACCTTTGCCAAGAGAACCCTAAATCCACTTACCAGAAATTTTGGGAAATCCCCCCACCGGCTGGTTGATGTCGCTGAGAAGGTGGGGGGTCAGAAGGCGGCCTTCGGTGATGTCTCGGTAACCATCGGTGCTTTCCCCCGTATCCCGATAACTCTAGTTCTGTGGCAGGGGGATAGTGAGTTCCCCCCTTCAGCCAGCATCATGTTCGATGCCACGGTTACTGATTACCTGCCCACCGAAGATATTATCGTAGCCTGCGAGGCGATAGTCTGGACGCTGGTCAGGTCACTAAAGCCGGACTAGATTTCCATCTTACTGCGCAGGCTTTACTGGCTGGTCTTTTCTACTCTTACCGCACAGACCTTGTATTCCGGTATTTTGGCTACCGGGTCAGAGGCGGGGTTGGTGAGCACGTTGGCCGGGCTCTCGGCAAAGTGAAAGGTCATGAAGACGACACCCGGTGGTGAAACCTCAGTTACCTTGGCTTTAGCCTTAATCTCACCCCGGCGGGAGCTGGCCTTTACCATTTTGCCATCGGTAATACCTAGGGCTTTAGCGTCCTCGGGGTTTATTTCTATCAGCCCCTCGCCCATAAAGGCGTTCAGCCCGGCTACTTTGCGGCTGAGGGTGCCGGTATGCCAGTGAAACAGGCTTCGCCCCGTGGTCAATATCAGGGGGTATTCGTCGTCGGGAAGCTCCATCGGTGGCTTGTAGGCTAGGGGTATGAACTGTCCCTTACCTCGGGTGAACTGGCGGGTGTGGAGAATAGCTGTCCCTGGGTGTTCCGGGGTGGGGCATGGCCACTGAAGCCCTGCGGACTCGAGGCGCTGGTAGCTAATACCACCGTAGATGGGGGTGAGCGTGGCAATCTCGTCCATAATTTCGCCGGGATGGCTAAAATCAAAGCCCTTACCCCCCAGTCTCTGGGCAACCTGGCAGGTAATCAGCCAGTCGGCTCTTGAGTCAGCTACGGGTTCTACTGCTTTCCTTACCCGCTGCACCCGGCGCTCGGTGTTGGTGAAGGTGCCGTCCTTTTCGGCAAAGCTGGCTCCCGGCAGGACCACATCGGCTAGCTTAGCCGTCTCCGATAGAAAGATATCCTGAACCACCAGAAAGTCAAGTTTAGCCAACGCTTTTTGAGCATGTCCGGCGTCCGGTTCACTCAGGGCCGGGTTTTCCCCCATGATGTAGGCGGCCTTTATCTTCTGTCCGGCCTGCTCAATCATCTCGGTGATGGCCAGTCCTGCATTGGGAGAAAGAGTGGTTCCCCAGGCGGCTTCAAACTTGGCTTTTACCTCCGGGTCGGTTACGGCCTGATAACCCGGGTAGACATTAGGCAGGGCACCGAGGTCGCAGGCGCCTTGGACGTTATTCTGACCGCGCAGCGGATTGACGCCGGCTCCGGGCTTACCGATATTACCGGTGAGCATAGCTAGGTTAGCGGTGGCGATGACATTGTCGGTGCCGTGGGAGTGCTGGGTGATGCCCATGGAATAGAGGATGGTTGCTGGCTTGTTGGTAGCATAAAGCCGGGCGGCTTGGGCTATCTTATCTTGTGGCACACCGCTAATCTGTTCTACGGAAGCTAGGTCAAAGTCTTTAAGCGACCCCTTAAAGGCGTCAAAGTTCTCAACGCGCTCTTTTATGAAGTTCGTGTCAATCAGTCCCTCTTCGACTATGACGTGCATCATACCCATGAGCAGGGCGACATCGGAGCCCGGCTTATGCCTCAGCCACAGCTCGGTATAGCGCACTAGGTCAATCTCTCTGGGATTAGCCACAATGAGTTTGGCTCCTTTACGCACGGCTCGCTTTACCTCGAAGCCGATTATGGGGTGGGCTGAGGTTGTGTTGGTGCCGATCGCTAGAATAGTCTGGGCGTCACCGATATCGTTAATGGAATTGGTCATGGCGCCGCTGCCGAAGCTCTTCACCAGCCCGGCTACCGTTGGGGCATGACATAAGCGGGCGCAGTGGTCAACGTTGTTGGTGCCCAATACGGCACGGGCCAGCTTCTGAATGACGTAGTTCTCCTCGTTGGTACACTTGGCTGAGGAGATGACGGCTATCTCGTCCCCCTTATAGTTAGCCAGTCGCTCGCTAACTAGGTCTAAGGCTTCGTCCCAGGTTGCCTCGGCAAACTCTCCGTTACGTTTGATGAGGGGCGTGGTCAGGCGCTCCGGGTGGTGCACAAATTCGTTAATCCCGTAGCGACCCTTGACGCAGAGTCGCCCCTGGCTGGCTGGGTTACCCCGATCACCAGTAACGGAGACAATGTGTCCGTCACGGATGCCGAGATACATCCCGCAGCCAACCCCGCAGTAGGGACAGATGGTGGCGACTTCGTGGGTTGGTGGCTTGGCATGCTTCGGGGCTAGGGCACCAACCGGGCAGTGAGTAACGCACTCACCACAGGACTTACAGATTGAGTCCATGAGTGGTTGGTCACCGAAGGTAGCTACCTTGGCGTCATAGCCGCGGTAGGCTAATTCAATAGCGCCCACGCAGGTTATCTCGCTGCAGGTGCGGGTGCAGCGGGCGCACAGGATACACTTGTTTCGGTCAAGCTCGAAGAAGGGGTTAGAATTATCAACCGGGAATAATCGGTTTGTCCGGCGCAGGGGCTGCTCGGTAATGCCTAGGTAAGCGGCTACCTTCTGTAATTCGCACCGCTGATTCTGGGGGCAGGTGAGACACTCTACCGGGTGGTCGGCGATGAGTAGCTCGGTAACCGTAGTCCGCACCTCGTTAACGGCGGGTGTCTCGGTGTGGACTACCATCCCGTCGCTAGCTGGTGTGGTGCAGGCGGTGGGCAGTCCGCGCATGCCCTCGATTTCCACTACACAGAGGCGGCAGCCCCCGTATGGCTCCAGGTCGTGGTCGGCACAGAGGGTAGGAATATAGATTTGGGCTGCCTGGGCGGCTTCCAGCACCGTCATGCCTTTATCAGCGGTAACTGGCTGACCGTTAATGGTCAGGTTAATCTTATCCTGCGGCGTATCACTCATGGCTCGTCGTCTCCGTACTCGGTTTTGAGGCGGTTATTGGGATCGGTCTAGCTGGGGTTTCTATCTCCTCTCCGGAAACCTTAACTACCGCACCGAACATCGGTGGGCAGACCTCAAGGCAGACCCCGCAACTGATGCACTTACTCTGATCAATAATGTGCACCAGTCTTTTATCGCCGGATATTGCCTCCACCGGACAGTTGCGGAGACAGATGAGACACCCCTGGCATTTGTCAGGCAGAATGTAATATGAAGTCAGGGCGGCGCAGACTAATGCCCGACACTTTTTCTGGACTATATGTTCCTCGTATTCGTCTCGAAAGTAGCGAAGCGTGGTCAGGGCCGGATTGGGTGCTGTACCACCTAGGGCGCAGAGGGAGCCGGCCTTAACCGAGTTGCTGAGTCTCCCGAGCAGGTCAATGTCTTCCGGTTTACCGTGGCCACCGGTGATGTCCTCTAGGATGTTAAGCATCTGCTTGGTGCCTAGGCGGCAGGGGACACATTTGCCACACGATTCAGCCTGGGTGAAGGTGAGGAAATAGCGGGCGGTGTCAACGATGCAGTTATCTTCGTCGAGGACAATCATGCCCCCGGAGCCCATGATGGAGCCAGCCTGAGCCAGCGAATCGTAGTCAACCGGTAGGTCAAGCAGACTTTCCGGCAGGCAACCGCCGGAGGGTCCACCCGTCTGGACTGCTCGGAATCTTTTACCGTCGGGGATGCCGCCCCCGATACCGTAGATTATTTCCTTGAGGGTGATACCCATGGGAACCTCGATAAGCCCGGTACGGTTTATCTTGCCGGCTAGGGCAAAGGTCTTGGTGCCTTTGCTCTTCTCAGTACCATAGCTGGCATACCACTCAGACCCCTTCTCTAGGATTGCTGATACGTTAGCCCAGGTCTCCACATTGTTGATATTGGTCGGTTTACCCCACAGGCCAGAGTTGGCAGGGAACGGCGGGCGGCTGCGGGGCATACCGCGTTTTCCCTCGATAGAGGCAATCATGGCGGTCTCCTCACCGCAGACAAAGGCTCCGGCCCCTTCCTTAATCTTCAGGTGAAAGCTGAAGCCAGAACTGAGGATATTATCGCCTAGTAGTCCGTAGTCAGCCATCTGGCGGAGGGCAACTTTTAACCGCTCGATAGCCAGAGGATACTCCGCCCGGATATAGATGTAGCCCTGGTTAGCCCCAATCGCATAGGCTCCAATGAGTATCCCCTCGAGAACAGCGTGGGGGTCGCCTTCCAAAAGTGACCGGTCCATAAAGGCGCCGGGGTCGCCCTCATCGGCGTTGCAGATGATATACTTCGGCTCCCCACGGGCCTTACGGGAGAATTCCCACTTCAGCCCGGTGGGGAAGCCGGCACCCCCCCGACCCCTTAGACCCGATTTCTGAACCTCACTGATTACTGCCTCCGGTGTTATCTCCAGTGCTTTAGCTAGACCGCTATAGCCGCCCCGGGCAATATAGTGATTAATGTTCTCCGGGTCAATGACCCCGCAGTTACGCAGGGCAATCCTTACCTGGGGTTTGAGTACCGGTAGCCCGTATAGCTGGGGGATATCGGGCAGTTTTCCGTTACCACTGGTGCCTAGAGCTAGGTCGGGGCGGGGGTTATCCTTTATGAGGTAGTCTTCAATAAGTTGGGCGGCAAGCTCTGGGGTGAGGTTGCCATAATGAATTCGGGGACGCTTGGGCTTGATGATGTCAACCAGCGGCTCAGCATAGCACAGCCCCAAACAGCCGACCTGAGTAATGTTTGCCTTGGTTTTATGGTGCTCTAGTGCGGTGTTGATAGCTTCCAGTACGTCACTAGCTCCGGCGGCCCGACCGCAGGTGGCGGTACCAATGAAGATGACCGGTTCGGGGCTTTTTCCCAAGGATTCCCATTCTGAGGTTGCCTGGGTTCGTATTGCGTCGAAGTCTACCATTACACTCCCGCTGGTTATTTACTATCTGCCAGAATTTGTCCTACCTTCTGCGGTGTCATCCGACCGTGGACGGTTTTATCGACTACCGTAACCGGGGCTAGGGCACAGGAGCCAAAGCAGGCGATGGTTTCCAGAGAGTACTCCAGGTCTTCGGTGGTCTCTCCCGGTTTAATACTCAGCTTCTTCTCTATCTCTTGGAGAATTCGGTCAGCCCCTCTCACGTGGCAGGCGGTGCCACGGCACACCTTGACGGTTCGCTTGCCGGTAGGAGTGAGCTTAAACTGGGCATAGAAGGTGCTCACCCCATAAACGGCGCTGGGTGGTAACTTTAGAAACTTGGCAATCCCGACCATTATCTCTTCAGGGAGGTAGCCAAACCTTTCCTGGGCTGCTTGCAGAATAGGGATGAGGTCGCTACTGTCCCTCGTATAGTCTGATAATATGTCGTCTAGTTGCTTCTTGGCATTTAAGTCCATTTAAGACCCGTTTCTAATCCAAAAAGAGAAGGCCTAGCGCCCCCTCTAAGCAAGCCTCTTCCCCGGTTTGGTTTTTAGCACCAAACGCATTATAATATCTAGAGGCAGGGATTGTAAACCCTTCCGCTGTTGCCCGCTAGATTTCCTAGGTTAATTGAGTGTATCCTAAACTTTGTCTGGTGTTAGGGAGGAAGATTGGCTGGTAATTCTTATAAACTTCTAGTCGTGGATGTAGACGGTACCCTAGTAGGTAAGGATGGCAGTATCTTGGCTGAGGACCGGGAAGCCCTGTCTAGAGTTTGCGGTTTAGGGATCAAGGTTTCTTTATCTACCGGCCGAGCGGTTCAAGCCTGCTCAGGGGTTCTCCATGAGCTATCGCTGGATGGCTATCATATGTTCTGTGACGGGGCTCTGGTATATGATCCCCACCACCAGAGAGAGGTTTATGTTCAGCCACTTGATAAGGTAGTGGTGGGGCGGGCGGTTGAGTTCGCTCACTCAAACGATATCAACCTTGACCTATACTCCAAGACCCAATATTTTGTGGAGCGGGAGACATGGTCAGCCATTACGCATCGTGATTTCTTTGGCATCCCGCCGACGATAGTGGATTTTACTAGCCTCTGGGAGCGGGAGGTAATTATTAAGGCTGGAATGGTAGCTATCTCGCCTCAAGAAGCGGCTAAAGCTAGATATTTCCACCGTGAGTTCGGTGATAACCTCCATTTTGCTTGGGTAACCACCCCTAGTTACCCCGGAGTTGAGTTTATCAATGTGGTTGCTCCTGGGGTGACTAAGGGGAAAGCCCTCAAGGCACTGGCTTCCCATCTGGGTATAGCCCTGGATGAGGTTATCGCCATCGGGGACGGTAATAATGATATCTCCCTTCTTTCCTCAGCGGGCCTGGGTGTTGCCATGGGTAATGCCACTGACCGGGCCAAAGAGGTTGCTGATTACGTTACCCTTGATGTTGAGTGTGGTGGTGTCGCCGCCGCGATTAGGAAGTTTCTGCTGTGATTAATACTGGGGGTCTCTAGGGGCGGCTATCTAAAAGGCTACCTGACACTTGGGGTACAGAGGCAATCTAACGGCAATTCCTGATTTGATACTTGTTATTTGTGGTAGTTCTGGAAGTGACGATTGCCGTCAGGGGGTAGGTTTGAGACACGACGTCGGGAGGTAAAAGCTATGCCATATGGGTACACCGGCAGAATTTTGAGGGTTAATCTATCTGAGGAGCAGCTGATTACAGAGGAACCGGCGGAGAATTTCTACCGCCAGTATTTCGGTGGGGAGGGCTTTGTCGGCTACTTTTTGCTCAAGGAAGTGACGGTGGGTATTGAGCCCCTTGGTCCCGATAATAAGCTCATCTTTGCCGCTGGCCCGCTCACCGGGGTACCCGTAGGCGGTTGTGGTCGCCATAGTGTGGGTGGCAAGTCGCCACTTAGCGGAGGGTTTGGTGAAGCTGAAGCTGGAGGCTACTGGGGGGCTGAACTAAAAATGGCTGGCTTTGATGCCATAATCGTTGAGGGCAAAGCCGAAAAGCCGGTCTATCTCTTCGCTAGAGACGGCCAAGCCGAGATCCGAGATGCTCGTCACCTCTGGGGGCTGAAGACGCTGGAGTGCGAGGATACCATCCGTAGTGAGCTAGCTGACCCGGGGGTAAAGGTGGCTCAGATTGGGCCTGCCGGGGAAAACCAGGTACGCTTTGCCAGTGTCTCCAATGACCTAGATGCCTTTGCCGGCCGGACTGGTATGGGGGCGGTGATGGGTTCCAAGAACCTCAAAGCGATTGCCTGCCGGGGACGCAAGCGTCTGCCCTTGGTAGACCCCGAGGCGGTTAGGGGCATCGGTGGCTGGATCAGGGATAATACCCCTAAGGTAAACAAGGCGATGCAAGATTTTGGTACATCACGGGTCGTCCCGGCCTTAAATCAGGCGGGAGGCCTACCCACCCGCAATTTCCAGCTGGGCTACCTGGATGGAGCCGACAAAATAAGCGGTCAGACCATGGCGGACACGATTCTGGTGAAGAGACGAAGCTGTTTTGCCTGCCCCATCCATTGCAAGCGGGAGGTAAAGGTGGCCGGACCCAATGCGGTTGACCCACGCTACGGAGGCCCGGAGTATGAAACCATAGCCGCTATCGGTTCTAACTGTGGCATAGATGATTTGGAGATTATTGCCAAGGGTAACGAACTCGCCGGGGCCTATGGTGTGGATACCATATCCTGCGGTAGTGTAATTGCCTTTGCTATGGAATGTTATGAAAATGGGCTACTTAAACAAGGTGATACTGGTGGACTGGACCTGCGTTTTGGAAATGGGCCGGCCATGCTCCAGATGATTGAGCAGATCGCTCAGCGTAAGGGTCTGGGAGCCTTATTGGCCGAGGGGGTGGCCCGGGCTGCCAAGGAGATAGGGGCTGGGGCTGAGCAGTTTGCTCTCCATGTCAAGGGTGTGGAGCCGGCGATGCACGAGCCACGCTGGAAGCAGGGCCTGGGGGTGGGATATGCTGTGTCACCGACTGGGCCGGACCATATTCACAATATGCACGATGCCAACTTTTCCACGTTGAGCCCGTTGCTTGAGGAGATGAGGGAAGTGGGTATACTGGAGACCCTCCCGGTAGATGACCTTTCTCTGGCAAAGATACGCTTGCTTGTCTATAACTCTTTATGGGTACATTTTTTGAACTGCGCCGTCTGTTGTTTCTTTGTCATGTTTTATGGTCTGGTGGGTTTCGAGAGGTTGGCCCGGCTGGCAAGTGCGGTGACGGGTTGGGAAACCAGCAGCTTTGAACTGATGAAGGTAGGGGAGAGGGCAGCCAATCTGGCGCGGTGTTTTAATCTCAGAGAGGGCTTTACCAGTAAGGACGATAGTCTGCCAGCACGCTTTTTCACTCCGCAGACTTCAGGACCTCTTCAAGGGGTAGCCCCCGATCCAGAAAACTTCCGTAGGGCGGTGGCGATGTACTACGATATGATGGGATGGTCGCCGCAGGGCGTTCCGTCTCTGGGCAAGCTGGGGGAACTAGGCATTGAGTGGGCAATGCCTCTGATAGAGGCAGGGCGGTAGCCGATTATATTGCTCAGGGTGTTTAAGGATGAGGGTGTTAATACTGCGCTAGCCTTTGAGCTGGTTGGCGATGATGACTCCAAACTCTTTACCCTTGGGGAGCTCTCCTTCTGAAAGTGGACCCCTCACCCCCTCCACTCTTATTGATAAGCCGGGGGATGCGATTTTTAGGCCGGAAGCCTTCTCGCTTAGCCATTTCTCCATTTTCTTCACGGCTTTTTCGTATTCCCCACCGGCATAGGTATCAAAAACGGCGACCAGTTTTCCCTCCAGCTTGAGCTTACCGAGCTTATCAATAAACTTTTTGATGCCTCTAGTGGCACTGCCCATGTGGTTTGGCGAACCGATGATAATAGCGTCAAAATCGCTAAGCTGGTTCGGGTCAAGTTCTTTCGGTGTGCTGAGGGTAGCTTCCACCCCGGCTCCCTTCATCCCCTCAATAATGGCTTCGGCGGCGCGTTTCGTATTCCCGAACACCGACTCATAGATAGCGATAGCCTTTGGCATCTTGAGTTACCTCCTCCCATTAGAAATCTTGGCTGATTGTTAAATACTTTCACATATGCAGCTCTATGATATCACCGTCCTCGAGAGCGTGGTTTCGTTTCGCCATCACCCCGTCGTGCTTACCCGAGCCCCAGATGCGGGCGTACTTCAGGCTGGTGCGGAAGTCCTTGTGCACCGCTTCAGCGGCATCCTCAAGGGTGCTCCCCATCGTGAGCACGATGGGGTCGTCAAGCTCCGCCTTCTTACCGGGTGCCTTGGTATATACCCGGATGATATTCAGCATCTTGAAGATTTCATAACGTAGCTTTTCCAGCCCATTTCCCTGCCTGGTGGAGACAGCCGTAACCGGAACCTGCTGCCCGTATCTATTCCTCAGCGTAAGGTATTTTTCACCCGTATTCTCTAAATCTACCTTGTTAGCGATGATTAGCGCCTTCTTCTGGTGTAGAATTAGGCTATCTTCTTCGCCTGCCTTAGTCTTGCCGATGCCGACTTTCATCTCCGCTAGCTGTGTCAGGATAGTCTCCATCTGGGCTAGAGGGTCGCTATCCAGGTCAACTATAATGGCAATTGCGTCAGCCCGGATAATGGTGTTGCGTAGCCACCACTCGGCGGGCTGTTCGGTGAGGGGTGGGGTGTCAATGAGCTGTATCTTGATGTTCTCAAACTCCATCATCCCCGGGGTAGCGGTCTGGGTGGTGAAGGGATATTCCGCAACCGGTGGTGAAGCACTGGTGATGCTGGAAATGAGCTGAGATTTGCCAGCGTTGGGCAAGCCGATGACCACCACCTGGGCCGCCCCCTCTTTTTCAATGAGCATTGAGGCTCGCCTGGCTCCTGACCTCTTCTCGGCTTCCTGGCTCAGCTTGGCAATCTTCCGTCTCAGGTCTGCCTTAAGGTGGTCGGTTCCCTTGTGTTTGGGCATGATGGCTAGCATCTCTTCCAGAGCCATAATCTTATCTTCCGCGGTTTTGGCGGCTCGGAATCTCTTTTCGGCTTCAAAGTAATGTGGTGGCAGGTTAGCGGGCATAGTCTTACAAATGCTCCTTTACCTTCTGGGCAAGCTTCATATTCATCCCTCGGGTGGTGGCTAACTCCTCAGTAGAAGCATCACGGATGCCCTGGACTCCCCCAAACTGCCTGAGCAGGGCTCGCTTGCGCTTGGGACCGATGCCGGGGACGCTGTCTAGAGCTGAAGCGATGCTTTGTTTGCTGCGTGTTTTCCGGTGATAACCCAGGGCGAAGCGGTGTGCCTCATCACGGAGACGCTCTAGTAGCTTAAGCCCCGGCGAGCGGCGGGATAGAGTAATGGGTTCCGGCTGCCCGGGTATGAAGATTTCCTCATTCTCCTTGGCCAGACTAGCGATGGGTATTGATTTAGCACCAGCTTGAGTCATGGCGGAGAGGGCGGCGTTAAGCTGCCCCTTACCGCCGTCAATCAGGACCAGATCGGGCTGGGTAGCCCAGGCGTCGGAGACATCGCTTAAGTGCTTAAAGCGGCGGCTGAGCACCTCGTGGATCATGGCATAGTCATCAGTACTGGGTACGGTCTTAATCCTGAAGCGTCGGTAGTGCGCTGGTTTGGGCTTACCCTTCTCAAAGACCACCATGCTGCCCACTGCCATCTTCCCCTGTATGTTGGAGATGTCATAACCCTCGAGGCGCCGAGGTAAACCGGGCAGGCGAAGTTCCTTTTGTATTTCGGCCAGGGCCTCCTCTATCGTTTGGGGCGCCGCTAGCTGCTTGATCTTGAGCTGTTCCAGACCCTGACGGGCGTTTTCGGCAACAATGTCCAGAAGCTGTTTCCGGCTCCCCCGTTGGGGTACCTGGATACGAACCCGGTTACCTCGCTTACTCGCCAGCCAGTCTTCAATGGTTTTTTTGTCGGCTACCGGGTGCTGGAGCAGCAGTAGCGGAGGGATATGGGGCGCTCGGCTATAAAACTGCTTGATAAAGCTGGTCATGATCTGGGATGGTTCCTCGGAGCGGGTACCCTCCAGGATAAAGCTCTCTCTGCCTACCAGCTTGCCCCCGCGAATGAAGAAGACCTGGACGTAGGCCTGGTTTCTATCCTGGCTAAAGGCGATAGTGTCCTGTTCGCCTCTTAGCGTGGTCGCAATCCGCTGCCCCTCAATCACCCCCTCTACCGCCCGGATTCGATCTCTAAGTCGGGCTGCCCTCTCAAAGTCCAGAGCCTGCGCTGCCCGCTTCATTTCATGTTTCAGCTCCCGGACAACCCTCTCCTGCTTACCCTCAAGGAACAGGACTATCTGCCTTATTACCTCGGCATACTCCTCTTTACTGGTGGCACCGATGCATGGTGCCAGGCAGTGCTTGATATGATAGTCGAGGCAGGGACGGGAGTCGGTGCCGGTGATGACCCTGGAGCAGGAGCGGAAGGGGAAGATTTCCTTGAGCACCTTCAGTGTCTGGCGTACCGACTTGGCACTGGCAAAGGGCCCGAAGTAACGCCCCCCATTCTCCTCCAGACGGCGGGTGACGTACACCCGGGGCCAGTCGTCGTTAGTATCTATCTTGAGATAGGGGAAGGTCTTATCGTCCTTGAGGCGGACGTTAAAGCGGGGGCGGTGCCTTTTTATCAGGTTTAGCTCCAGGATAAGGGCTTCTTGTTCTGAGGCAGTGACGAAAAAATCGAGGTTGGTGACCCGGCTTACCATTTGCTCCAGTTTGGGCGTTAGCTTCTGCCCGGTAGCAAAGTATGACCTTACCCGGCTGCGCAGATTAGCCGCCTTACCAACGTACATGATATTACCGCCGGCATCCTTCATCAGGTAGACGCCGGGATTTACCGGCAGTCGTGCTAGCTGTTCCAGAACCAGACTGCTTGTCAATCTTGACTCCTTAGATTTAGAAAACGGGGTCCCCCCACTTTGTGGGAAAAAGGGTTGGCTTGACCAGGAGAAACCTTTTAACTTATTCCAGCACCACGGCGGTGCCGTAAGCCAGCACCTCGGCGGCGTTCTGCATTATCATTGAAGTCGCTAACCGCATACTAACTATGGCGTTGGCCCCCTTGGATTTAGCGTCCGCCTCCATGCGCTGGATAGCTTCTTCACGGGCACTACTCATCATCTCGGTATAGTCAGTTATCTCGCCGCCGACTATGCCCTTAAGCCCAGCCCTGAAATCTTTACCTATGTGCCTTGCCTGGATGGTGTTACCCCTGACCAGCCCAATCGTTTTGACAACCGTTTTGCCCGCCACTTGGTCTGAAGTGGTGATAATCATTTCTCTACCTCCTCGGCTTTCTCCGTTTTAGCCTTGGTTATTCTAGCCCTGATGGTCCTTATCACCAGCCATAGTACCCCGCCCCCGATAATGCCCACCCCTATCCTGACCCCGATGTGGACATCGGGATTGGCAAAGAAGTCCCTCATCCCGAAGCCCATTAAGCACAGTATGATAATGCCAGCGATGATGATACCTGTCTGCATTCTCTAGTCCTTAAGTCTTGTCCTCCGGGGTTATCCCTAGTTCGGCAAGAAGTTTATCAAGAGGTTTTTCAGATGGAATACTTTTATATGTTACCTCTGTTCTTGCCTTGGTGTCTTCCAAGATGACCCCAAGCTCAGCCAGCTTTTTACGTATTTCGTCAGCCCGCTGCCAATTCTTATATTTCCGGCAGTCGTTACGCTCCTCAATAAGACGCTTGACGCATGCATTAACTGTGTTTGGCATGACTGTGGCATCTACAGTTTCCTTTATCGAAATTGTCTCCGAGATTACTCTTATGATTCTTTTCGGAAGCTTTAACCCCAAAACATCTCGTGCCAGCGATGCGAGGGTGTTCTGAGCCTTGTCAATACCAAGCCCCCCATCACTAGCTTGGTTAATTTCCCGCGCCAAATCGAAAAGGGCTCCTAATGCTCTGGGGGTGTTGAAGTCGTCGTCCATCGCCTCAACAAGCTGCTTTCGGTACGGCTCGGCATCAAGGGCTTCTCCTTTTCCCTCAGTCGGGTCGTCCCTTGATATCGCATTCGTTAGTCTCTCAACCCCACCTTTAGCCGCCTCTATCGCCTCCTCAGAGTAGGTAAGTGGGCTGCGGTAGTGGGAGCTAAGAACGAAGATGCGCAGGGCATCGGCGCCGTATCTATCGAGTGCCTCCTTGATGGTTATCAGGTTACCCAGGGACTTACTCATCTTTTCTTCGCCGAACTGAACCATCCCGTTATGCAGCCAGTAGCGGACAAACGGCTTAGTCCCGGTAAAGCACTCCGACTGGGCAATCTCGTTCTCGTGGTGGGGGAAGATTAAGTCCTGGCCGCCGCCGTGAATGTCGAGGGTATCCCCTAGGTATTTCAGGGACATGGCGCTGCACTCAATATGCCAGCCTGGTCTACCCTGCCCCCAGGGACTTTCCCAGTATGGCTCCCCTGGCTTGGCGGCTTTCCACAGGGCAAAATCCATGGGGTGCTCTTTTTCTTTCCCCATTTCAATACTGCAACTGCTCATCATCGATTCCAGACTGCGGCGGGACAATTTCCCGTAATCAGGGGAGCTCTTTACCCGAAAATAGACACTGCCCCCGGCGGGGTAGGCATGCCCCTTATTTATTAAGCCCTGTATCACCTCTTTAATCTTATCTATCTCTCCGGTGGCGCGGGGGTATTCGTCAGCACGCTCAATATTCAGGGCGTCCATATCCTGAAAAAAACTATCGGTATACTGCCGGGCTAACTCATCGGCTTTAACCCCGCGCTTACTTGCCCGGTCGATAATCTTATCGTCAATATCGGTGACATTTTGTACGTACTTAACCCGGTAACCCTTAAACCTGAGGTAGCGTCGGATAACGTCAAAGGTGATGTAGCTCATGGCATGCCCGATATGACATTCATCGTAAGGAGTAACCCCGCAGACATACATCTTGACCTCGCTGCCTTGGGGCAGGAATTCCTCCTTCTTGCCGGAAAGAGTATTAAATACCTTCACTTTTGCTCCCTTCAACCCTTTTTAAGACGCTTCTCGATTTTAGTTACCCTTTCTTCCAGGTTTTCCAGTCGTTCTCCGACCGGGTCGGGCAACTTCTCTACGGTATCAGTGTCCGGATTCCTGACGGCGACCACCCGTCCCGGCACCCCGACCACGGTAGCATTAGGCGGCACCGAGTTTACGACCACCGAGCCGGCACCTACCTTGGAGTTTTCTCCGATGGTGATATCACCAATAAGCTGGGCGCCGACCCCCACCATGACGTTGTCTTTCAGGGTGGGGTGGCGTTTCACCCGCTGGGTGCTGGTACCGCCCAGGGTTACCCCCTGATGCAGGGTGACGTTATCGCCGATTTCACTTGTCTCACCGATGACCACCCCCATGCCGTGGTCAATGAAGAGGCCCTCACCGATTTTAGCCCCAGGGTGAATCTCTATGCCGGTAAGGAATCGGCTGATATTAGCTACCAACCGGGCCGAGCCTCGAAGACCCCGCTGATGCAGGCGGTGGGCTACCCGATGGTACTGACGGGCATGAAAACCGGGATAGGTGAAGAATACTACCAGGCTACTGGTGGCGGCTGGGTCTCGCTCCAGGGCAGCTCTAATATCTCTTTTTACACTGGCAATAAGCGACATTAAACCACATCTCCTTTCCTAGACTTTTTGCCTAGTTGCCCCGGATGAGCCGGGGCTTAAGACAGATGCAGTCAGCTATCTCTGGTAAGAGACTGGTTATTAGGCTTATCGCTTGCTCGTTCATGGCAATAACTATTCGTTTGAATTACTTTCAATTAGGGCGACTGCCCGAGCTTCTATCCATTTTCCTCTGCCAATGCCGCCGAGCTTGGCTGAGGTGCTTGCCTTGACGCTTACTTGGCTTGCCTCGATACTGAGGGTCTGGCTGAGACTATACCGCATCTGGCTGATGAATTCGGCAAGTTTCGGCTGCTCGGTGATAACCGTGGCGTCAATATTACTTATTCGCCAGCCTTCGGCGGTTAGCTTGTCCTTCACCTCTTCAAGCAGAACTAGGCTGGAGATATCCTTATAGGCTGCCTCACCAGGCGGGAAGTGGCTACCAATATCACCCAGGGCTGCCGCCCCGAGCAGGGCGTCGATGATAGCATGGGTCAGGACATCGGCATCACTCCAGCCATCGAGCCCCTTGTTAAAAGGTATCTCCACCCCCCCGAGCACCAGCCTCCTTTTCTTGACCAGGGGGTGGGTATCATAGCCAATACCAATTCGCAGCCTACTTTCCATGCTTCTTTAATAAGACCTCAGCTAAGGCTAGGTCGCTAGGAGTCGTTATCTTTATATTATCATAAGCGCCCATATAAAGCTTAACCCGGTAGCCTAACTGCTCTACCAGTGAGGCGTCGTCGGTTACCTCATTCTCTATCTGGCGATGGGCGCTGGTTATGATATCGTGGCGAAATACCTGTGGTGTCTGCACCGCCCACAGATGCTTTCTGGCTGGCGTTTCCCGGACAAACATATCATCATCCCCTATCTTGATGGTGTCGGTGACGGGTACTGCGGCGGCGGCAGCACCGGTCTCCTCGGCTGCTTCTAGCCCCCGCTTGATTAAATCATCGGTTACGAACGGTCTGGTTCCGTCGTGGATTACTACCCACTCGCAGCCCTGGAGCCGGTCAAGCCCGATGGCTACGGAGTCCTGCCGCCGCCTGCCCCCGGCACAGATATCGCTTACCTTAGACCAGCCGTTTTCTTTAACCAACCTTCTGCCTCGCTCCAGCTTTGGTTTACTTAAGACGATAATAATCTGGTTAACCAGAATAGAGTTCTGAAAGTTATTAGCCGCCCAGGCTAGGATTGGCTTCTCCCCCACGAGCATCATAACCTTATCCGCACTACCCATTCGCTCGCTTGAGCCGGCGGCCACGATGACAGCGCCTACCTTTGGCTGGCTTTTCATCCCAAGTCTAGCTCCCTGTCTGATTATAAGGCAAAAGCCTTTTGGTACTGATTCCTTACTTGATTATAAAGCAACCCCCCTTTTTATATCTACCGTTACAGGCAAATCAGAAAATGATATAATAACCTAGGCATATCTAGGAGGTTTATGTTTATGAAAGTGCTTAAATATATTGATGTTGAGCCCATAAAAGAGGCGCCTGGAGTGGCTAAGTACGAGGTTATTACCGCCGCTGATGGGGCTCCGAATTTCTGCATGCGGGTCATTGAGGTTCAGCCGGGTAGCTCGACTCCATCTCATGCTCATCCCTGGGAACACGAGGTATTTGTTGTTTCTGGTCGGGGGGTTCTGGTAGGTGAGGTGGGGGGAACTGAAATTGACAAGGGCAGCGTTGTCTTTATCGCGCCTAATGAAAATCACTGTCTGGTTAATAAGGGTAACGACCCGCTGCGCTTTGTGTGTCTCATTCCGATAATTACGGAACCAGAGACCTAACTTTACATAATGTAATTAGATTTCACTGTTAAGCACCATCGTTTTAACCACTAGCGGGCTGGCTGCTTGACTTAACCAGCCCCACTCCTATAGCCTCCTTCAGGGTGTTGGCGGTGATAAGCTCAATACCCTTACCGCTAACCTTAGCCCCTACTTTGGGCACTAGGCAGCACTTAAAGCCTAACCGGGCAGCCTCGCTCACCCGTCTTTCCAGCTGAGAGACGGCTCTTAGCTCTCCGCTCAAGCCTACCTCGCCCACTGCCACCAGGCCGGGGTCAACCACCATATCCCGGTAGCTCGAGGCAGTAGCCAAGGCAAGCCCCAAATCGGCGGCTGGTTCTCCAATCTTGAGCCCACCAGTAACGTTGGCGATAATATCCTGATTACCTAGCTTTAAGCCGACCCGACGGCTGAGCACCGCTGTAATAAGCAGGAGCCGACCGAAATCGACACCATTGGCGGTGCGTCGGGGTAGGCCGAAGCTGGTGGAATTGGTCAGTGCCTGGATCTCAACCAGCAGGGGGCGGCTGCCCTCAAGGGTGGGCACCACCACCGAGCCGACGGCTTGAATGAGACGCCGCGATAGTAGCGCCTGTGATGGGTCGGCTACCTCAAGTAGGCCTTCTTTTCTCATCTCGAAGACGCCCACCTCGTTAGTCGCCCCAAAGCGGTTTTTGGTACAGCGCAGCAGGCGGTAGGCGCTGAAGGGCTCTCCCTCAAGATAGAGCACGATATCGACAATGTGCTCCAGCACCCGGGGGCCAGCAATAGCCCCGTCTTTGGTTACATGGCCGGCAATGAAAACGGGCGTGGCACTGAGCTTTGCCCAGCGCATCAGCCTTAGGGTACTCTCCCGCACCTGGGTAACGCTGCCTGCGGTGGTATCAAGCTCGGGGAGGTAAACGGTCTGAATGGAATCAACGACTACCAGGCTGGGGGCTAACTGTTCCAGCTGGCTTAGAATAATCTCAAGGTTAGTCTCCGTGAGGAGGTAAAGCTTATCTCCCTTCATGCTGAGACGTTCTGCCCGGAGCTTAATCTGGCGGAGCGTCTCCTCTCCGGAGATGTAGACCACATTACCCCGGGTCTGGGTGATTAGGTGTGCTGCCTGAAGCAGAAGGGTCGACTTGCCGATGCCTGGTTCGCCGGCGATAAGGGTTAGAGACCCGGCAACCACTCCGCCACCCAGCACCCGG
This sequence comes from uncultured Dehalococcoidales bacterium, assembly GCA_964472625.1. Taxonomy (GTDB): domain Bacteria; phylum Chloroflexota; class Dehalococcoidia; order Dehalococcoidales; family UBA5760; genus UBA5760. Next base: position 3,517 of record CAYYLM010000004.1, on the reverse strand, counting down.
TTAAACTCAGCTAGGGGGATGGGAAAGCGGTCTTGGGTATCCGTAGCAACCTGGGATAGCTCCTGAGGCGGGCTGACTGGTGAGGTAGATAGTGAGGTGGTGGGGGTGGTTACCTTAGTTTCAATAAAGGTATTCCACTCCTGGCAGTTAGGGCAGCGTCCCAGCCATTTCAGGCTCTCTTTACCGCACTGCTGGCAGATAAACACGGTGCTGCTATGCTTATTGGTTTTAGCCACGTGATAACTTTACCCCATCCTGGGGGGTAAAGCAACAGGTGTGCCGTGTGTAAATTGGTGGCCGTGAGGAGCTAAGATACGGGTCTAGCCCAACATACCTAAGAATATACCGGCGGCGGTGGCGGTACCGATAACGCCGGCGATATTGGGCCCCATGGCGTGCATCAGGAGAAAGTTGCGGGGATTTTCCTTCTGTCCCATGCGCTGGACCACCCGGGCGGCCATGGGCACGGCGGAGACACCAGCGGCGCCAATCATGGGGTTGATCTTCTCTTTAAGGAAGAGGTTCATGAACTTGGCTAGGATGATGCCGAAGAAGGTAGAGGCGGCAAAGGAGGCGATTCCCAGTCCGAATATCATCAGAGTCGCCGGTTGGAGGAAGGATTTAGCACTCATAAAGGCACCAACCGAGATGCCGAGCAGGATGGTAAGGATGTCGATAAAGGTGGTAGCGGCGGTGTTGGCTAGCCGGTCGGTAACCCCCGATTCCTTGAGTAGGTTACCCAGCGTAAACATGCCGACCAGGGGAGCTGATTTGGGTACCAGCAGAATGATGAGGATAGCGCCGATGATGGGGAACAGGACTTTCTCAAGTTTAGATACCGGGCGTATCTGTGGTTTCATATATAAAGCCCGCTCTTTTTTGGTGGTCATGGCTTTAATTACCGGTGGCTGGATAATAGGTACCATGGCCATATAGGTGTAGGCAGCCACCGCCGTAGCCCCAATAAGCTCGGGGGCGAGACGGTTGGTCAGGAAGACGGTGGTCGGGCCGTCAGCGCCGCCGATGATGCCGATAGAAGCGGCTTCGTTGATATTAAAGCCGAGGGCTAAGGAGATGAAAAAGGCGGCGTAGACACCGAACTGGGCTCCGGCACCGAGGATAAGGGTCTTCGGGTTGGCGATGACCGGTCCGAAGTCAGTCATGGCCCCGAGACCGAGGAAGATGAAGCAGGGGATTATCTCCCAGACCAGGCCGTAGCGAAATATTCGGGAGAGCAGCCCCGCTGGCTCGCCACCGATGGTGTATGCCTCAACTACCCGGCCCTCGACTATAGACTCCATCAAGCCGCCGAGCGGTAGGTTAATCAGCAGCACCCCAAAGCCGATGGGCACCAGGAGTAGCGGCTCCATCTTCTTGACGATGCCTAGATACAAAAGCAGGGCACCGATAGCCAACATGACACCGTTGCCCCAGGTAAAACTGGCGAACCCAGTTTCAAAGAGACCGAACATATTTCCTCAGTTTAGTACTCAATAATAGCTATGGTTTCTCCGGGCTTAACTACCTGGTCGGCATTAACTCCTACTTGGCTAATGGTACCATCCACGGGCGCCAGTATCGGGTTCTCCATCTTCATTGATTCCAGTATGCAGAGGGTGTCTCCCTCCTTGACCTCATCTCCCGGCTTAACGTCAACGCTAATGATCTTACCAGTTATCGGGACTTCGACAATCTCTTGTGCCAAATCTATTCTCCCTTCTGTGTGCTGTTAGCTTTATCTCGGTGGGTCCTTCTCACCGCTAGCCCAATCAGTGATATGGCTACGGCTAGAATAACTAATACCAGAAATACGGTACCAAATCCGCTACCGCCAATTCTAAGGGCTTCTCCCCAATCTACTCCCATGCCTTTAGCTTCCTCTCAATCTTCTTGGGCAAAATAAAGGGTGGATTCCCTACGTTTCCCTTAAGTCTCCACTCTCCACATACGGTAAGGCTGCTTTAGACTAACTGGTAAGCTGAACAGCAGTTTGTGCCCCACTTAATTAAGTTTTTCACCACCCTGGTGACAATCCATTTGTGTTATGTGACCTAGGTTTTCCCCTCTCCCGGCAGGGCGCCGACGGCTTGGGGGTGGACAACGATCTCCCCCTCTTTCAGGTCAACTATCACGGTGTCTCCCGACTGGAACTTACCGCCGAGCAGACCTTCTGAGAGTCTGTCCTCAACCATATCTTGGATTACCCGTCTTAGCGGCCTGGCTCCAAAGACCTCATCATAACCCTTCTCACCCAGGAAGTCTTTAGCCGCATCGGTGACCTCTAGCTTCATGCCCCTCTCCGCCAGTCGCTCATTCACGGTGTTGAGCATTAAGTCGACTATCTTCCTAATATGCTCTTTGTTTAGTGGGTGAAACACGACCGTGGCATCAATACGGTTCAAGAACTCAGGACGGAAGGCTTTCTTTAGCTCGCCAAGTAATTTCTCCTTCATTCGCTCGTAAGACTGCGCCTGAGTTTTTGCCTCGTTGCTACCAACCGCAAAGCCGAGGACAGACCCCTTCCGAATAAGCTCGGCACCGATGTTACTGGTCATAACAATGATGCTGTTGCGGAAGTCAACACGGCGGCCCTTGGCATCGGTAAGGTGACCATCATCAAATATCTGAAGCAGGATATTGAACACGTCAGGGTGAGCCTTTTCAATCTCGTCAAGGAGGATACAGCAGTACGACTTGCGTCTCACGGCCTCGGTTAACTGGCCTCCTTCGTCATAGCCAACATATCCCGGAGGCGCTCCCACCAGTCGGGATACCGCGAATTTCTCCATAAACTCGCTCATGTCAAGCCTGATTAGAGTCTCTTCACTGCCAAACATGAATTCGGCTAGAGCTCTAACCAGCTCTGTCTTACCGACACCAGTCGGACCGAGGAAGATAAAGTTGCCTATTGGCCGACGGGGGTCTTTAAGACCGGCCCGGGCCCGTCTCACGGCTTTGGCGATGGTAGTGATTGCCTCGTCCTGACCGATAATGCGGCGATGCAGCACCTCCTCCATCTCAAGCAGGCGAGCAGTCTCGTCCTCAGCCAGCTGGACCACGGGGATACCGGTCCACATGCTCACCACCTCAGCGATGTCCTCGGCGGTTACTACGGCTTCATGTTGTGCCTGCTCAGCATGCCACTCAGCCTCTAGTTCCTTTATTTTTTCCTCGATCTGAAGCTCGCGCTGGCGCAGCTCCGCAGCGTAATCATACTGCTGAGTAGCCAGGGCGGCGTCTTTGTCCCGGCGTATGCTGTCCTCAAGACGTCGGGCATCCTTCAGAGTCATCGGGATAGTCCGGTGTCTGATTCTTACCCTTGAGGCTGCCTCATCGATTAGGTCAATGGCCTTGTCCGGTAGGAAGCGGTCGGGGATGTATCGCGACGCCAGCGTTACCGCTGAGCCCAAAGCTTCATCACTTATCGTAAGCTGGTGGTGCTCTTCGTAACGCTCTTTAATACCGTTTAGAATCTCCCGGGTTTCCTCGACGGTTGGTTCCTCTACCAGCACCGGCT
>CAYYLM010000003.1:20856-116260 GCA_964472625.1 uncultured Dehalococcoidales bacterium | reverse complement strand
TTTGTCTTACGCCTCTGCCTGGAGTATTACCACTAAATTATAGAACACCTGAGGATAATAGGCAAAAACGAGACAAGCTGTTTAGTCCAGGGGATATGGTGATGCTGTCGGTAGATTTCATGCAAATGAGGGGTCTTGGTAAGGAACCAGTGAGAATAGTTGAAAAGAGTCACATGTTCCGTCTACCAGAAAGGTTTGCCAAGACACCAAAGCCTGAGCTAATTTAGCCTGAAATATATGTGTATGTTGCTTAGCCTACATTTTCAAGACCACACCCCTAAAATTCTACTTACCCTATCCTTGTGCCTAAAATGCAGTAATTTTGTATTGTAGTGCTTGTTAGGGGATGCTGTTTATTAGATAATATGAAAGTGGACTAATTTATAGGGGCAGGTCGCTATGATACAATATGTGTTAATAGTGGTGTGGTACTGGTGAAATGGATAATCCTTCTGATTTTGAAGTAGTGAGTAAGGTACAAGGACTTGAGACAGCGTATATTATCAAAGGTCATTTGGAAAGCGAGGGTATTCCTGTAGAAATGAGGTATGACGTTGCGGGAAAGATTTATGGGATTATCTGCGATGGTTTGGGGGAGATTAGATTATTGGTTCCGAAGGAAGTTGCCGAAGAAGCGAAACGTATACTAAAGGAAGCGGAAAACAAATAGGGCAGTTTATGAGTCTCAATCGGCTCCTGAAGCCACAATGGCAGCAACTCTAACTCAACAACTGGTGCCATTATCGGGGGCAGGTCATATACTATGGAAATTGAAACTAAGCGATTTTATTGACAAAAGGATTTCCGGATACCTCAATACTGAGGATAAGAAAATCGTTAATCCTTTTTGGGAAATAATGTGGAAACTAAATAATTAAGCCTTGTTCTGCGACCCTCGATTTCCTTCGAGTCTAACCCCCGCTACTAAGTTATACATTAAACCTTCCGTCAGAATGTGATATTCAAGAATGGCGAAAGTCATTACCTCTACAGTGAACACAAAATCTGGTAGAGACACTGTTGTTGAGAGTCTATTTGGCTACGCTTTTAGTCTTAGCGGGAAACGTTATGAGCAACTACCTCGGGCCTTAGCTATCACTAGTACCGACGCATCTGTCTTGCGGGAAACTGTCTGTCCGGGTCGTGTTTAGCATGGTTGTAGCAGCGAGGCTCTCGCTGTCCCCACGCATTGTCTACGCGTGTAGCTACCCCTTTGATCATTTCAGAAATGCTGCTCTCGTCGACATCCGTACTTCTTAATTCCTCTATGATTTGAATATTAGTATCAAGGCAAGTTGGTCTATACATAGTTATGTCTTTATCATAAGGTTCGCGCCAACCTTCACCAAGGTTGTGTATAAGTGTGTCCTCCGTACCCTTCATATTCAGCATTACCTTGAATGGCATATTTACACCTTGTAGCTTGTATAAGTCTGTGACAAAACCCAGAAATTGCCAGAAGATTCCAATCATAGGCACGAAGGCAAATGCAATATCATCTCCATTTTGGTCGGCTAGGTTACAGCCTAACTCAATGTAACCATTGCGATTAATACGTAAGAATCTCCCTATAAATTCAGTTCTAGTATCTCCGATACTATATCTCTCGTCTAAAAAAACAATGCCTTCTAAGGTTGTACGTTTATCTCTAGGTAGAAAGATACCACCCGAGTCAGGTGGATATCGTCTACTACTAGGATCCAGCCAATTCCATAACTCTTCGCTAGATGTGTCAATCAGTTCATCTGTTAAGATGTTGGGATAAGCTACGAAAGTCGTATAATGATGTGCTTGCACTATCTCGCGGTTACTTTCTCTTCTGCGAATAATCAATCCCAGACGTTTTGTATACGTGTTGACAGCAAATGTACTATTGGATGGGTTAGTATACCCCTGAGATGATAAATAGGCCATAACTTCATCCATCATCCTGGATCCCTTTTCAAACATTTCCCTGACTTCATACTCCTCTGCAGGTAGAGATTCAAACTGGTGTCTTTTAAAAAATCTTCTGTAGTATCTATTATCTCCCTGGCGTGTAACCATATGAGGCATTCTAATACTCATGGGCACATGAACTACTATAATACATAGCTCTGAATTTGGAATCGAAACAACCTTAATATTCGTAAGAACTCTTTGAGCTATGTTTGAATTTGTTATTTGTTCGACCCATTCCTCCGCCTTTTGCCTTTCCAGCATTCGTTCTGTTCCACATGGAGGGTGAACAGGTTTGCTATGCCTTTCTTCGACACCTATTACTAGGTATCCTCCTTGCGAATTAGCAAATGCACAAATATCCTTTGCTAATTCTGCCTTGTCACGTTCTGAGCCTGATATCATCTTCTTATAGTCAAGCATTATGCTTTCAGGTTCACCTGACGATGTCAAAGCCTCGATGTCATCATATGTGAGTTCTGATGTTGGCTTAGTTAATAACATGGTCTAATTTTACACTTATACATAAGACTGCGTAATCCACTGTTAGAATAATCCTGCACAAATTGACTGTCAACAGCCGATAGTATTTGAATTTACACAATGAGCCTGATTAGAATGAACAATAAGCCAATAAGTGTAATTATCATGGCTTTTGACTTCATTTGCTGACGAAATGGTGTCGTTAATGCGCACTTAACGCGCAAATTCACGAATCCCTAGGTTTGTTTCCTAGAAATCCACAAAATGTGTCATAATTGTGTACTAAATACGCCCTGTAGCATCATTGCCGTAAATAAGCATTAGTAGAAAGGGGTTGATCATGGTATATCCAGGGGGTTTCCGATAGCTTATGCTGAGCCTTCAGAGCCATGTCTTAGTAGCTAAGATGAATCTAACCACAAGTCCATTAGGGCTCAATGGCTAGGTCAACAAGGTATCTCTTACGATGGTGCGATAAGTTCTATACCTAAACTCAACTTGGTTAAGAAGTTTCGTCAACTCTTTTATACCCCGGTAATATTCTCTCTTGTAATCCCATCTAGTGAAGGGATGTAAATCTGTGGTGTGATATAACTGGGGTAGCTCTTTCTCTACCAGCGATGTCAATTGTGTTCTGTTGTCCTCGTGACGGACATATTCTCTGAACTGCTCGAACTTTGTTCTAAGTTCTTCAGTCGTTACATTTCTATTGTTGCAGGTTTGGTCTAGGTAAATTGAAAATATGGGATTGGCACGAGGAAAGAGTGGGTATACTGTATCGTCGCCCTCTTTAATCCCTTGGGCATTGTTTGAATGCAGATACTCGATTAACTCCCTCAAAGCAATATTCAAGTCAGAGGTTGCAGTCTTTAGACTGTCACTGATGTATTGATTAGTTTCATAGCAGTAATAATCTACAAAATGTCGTAGGTGATCTGTCCCGGAGCTTCTGTATTCTCTTTTCTGGTCCACATAGTCCAGAAACTCACGGAGTGTTTGTTCTGGTAATATTCTATTGCTCTCTTCAAATATCCTTACATCGTGTGCAATTACGCTTTGACTATATCCCGATTGTGCCCTTCTTTCACGCTTCTTTGCAAGTTGGATTATGGCTCCATAGTCATCTCTTAGTTTCCATATGTGAGATGGAAGTTTGGCCAGGACAATTTCAAGGTCTAGTATATTTATTTGCTTCACTATGCGGGAGATCGTTCGCACATCTGGGGCATCATCAAAGAAGTCCCCTTCTTGCTTCCGACGCTTTTCTAATACATAGTCCAATTGTCGCTGAATATCTGTAAGCTTATCCTTGCCCACCGTTGCTGCTACGTCCCAGATGATTAGTTTCAATTCGAAAGAAGGCTCAGCTCTTCTTGGCATGTTTCGTTTATGCTCCCTTTACGATGCCTTTACGTATATGAATAGCCGATAGATTAATTATACCATTAGGGTGGGAGATTAAACATGACAACGGCTCACATTAAGAAGGTAATAAAGATCGGTGGTTCACTGGCAATTACTTTACCGGCTCAATGGGCGACGGGAAACGTGAGCCCCGGTCAAGAAATGGTCGTGGTTGGCGATGGTTACCTTCGTATTTCCCCGGTTCATTTGAAGCTCTCCCACAAAGATAGCAAGGACGAGACCGGAAGTGCCTAGAATGTATACGAAACAGCAACCTATGGTCACCATACGCATTGAGCGGCGGCCGGTTAGACCAGCTTACAAAGCAGCATGGCGGCGCTTTTGGCAGAAGCTGATTTCGGAGACGAAGCAAGACAAAGCGGCTTAATGACCGCAAGACGCCAGACAAACTACTACATGCTCCAGCAAACCAAAGGGCAGCACCAACCAAAAGTAAAGGCTGAACGGAGAGAGGAACGAAATGGAAAGAAAACTAAAAAGGAAAGATATGGCAAATAAAGGGTCGGTAATGAATGTTTAGTTTTTGTTAGTCATTTCTCCACCGCTTTTATTGGCAAATAATGGAACGATTATTTAACAACATATTGTACTGCATATTCGAAGCTACTAGTAGACTTGACAGATAATTAATTATAGTGTAACCTTATAAGTATGAATAATAATATGAAATTACCGGTTTACAAGTGTCTCAGATGTGATCATGCTTGGATACCAAGAAGGCCAGATAAGCCTCGTAGATGTCCGAAGTGTAAGACACCCTATTGGGATACGCCAAGTAGTAGGAGGGTGAGGATTGCAGACGTCAATAGACACTGGCTAGAGAACGCAAAATATTGGGTGCGACGGGCTAATAAAGACCTCGTAGCATTCAAGAAGTTTGTACCTTTCAATAGACAAACGTACAAGAACATAAGGTGTTCTGATCCAGCCCTAGCCGTTTATTTATTACAACAGTCGATAGAAAAAGCGGTTAAGGCTGTAGTGATTGCATCAGGCCAATATACACCAACAGCTATCAGAAGAACCTTTAGTCACAATAGCTATGACTTATTATTAGATTTCTATTTAAGAGTATTGTCGAAAGTGCGAGATTTAGGTCTAGATGATCTGTACACTTTGTTATCTGGTATCGGAGTAATACAAGCCGAGGAAAAAATAAGTGATGCACGCAGAGTATCAGAGTGCAAAGAATTAGCCAAGGCTTCCTCGGGTTTTGTAGAGCGTTTACTTGTAATCGCAGAGAATATCCGAAATGACACGATACTCAAGACATTAAAAGATGTTTTTGGTCCCCATAGTAAGGTTAGAACCCAAGAGCAGAACAAACTGTTTGAGACGGTAGAAGATATTCTTGAGATTTTCAATAGAATTTGGACTCGTGATCTAAAACAACTACCACCAACTGCTAGCCAATTAGCCATAGCCTCAAATGTAACTGAATTATTCGCGCGTTTGTTTCAAATCCCTAATGATGAAAAACCAACCGAACCAATTACCGTAAATCGTCATACAGAAACTTGGTTGAGCATTTGGTCACTGATGTCGCTCATCATTGTAGCCGCTCTCACGTTTCCACATGAGAGTTCATCTAGGTATCCTCGTCTCCCCCAGGTAATGGAGCGGGATACCAGCACAGAGGAACTTGACTGTGACGACTATGATCAAGAATTAGGAATCGTGAAACACATTGGACATTTAGGGTATGTTACACAATTAATCCTGAATGATATGGATAAAATGCTTGATGATGTAGCATTGTTTTTTAGATCACAGGTAGCATAGATGGAAAAGAAACATAGGGATGGCTCAATCAAGAGAAAAGCAGCACGCTGTCGAGTTAGCACGGACCATCTGGAGTCCAGGGGTACAAGTCCTCCTGCGTGAATAAGCTCAAGTTTGAGAGAGTGAAGAAATGACAGACACTTCAAACAAAGCCAAGTCATTAGCTCCAGCAGAGCAGATGAGGGAAGCATTCGTTATTTGGAAGTTTTTGTTGTGTATAATGGCTTGTGTTCAGCAAAACATAATAGACTTTTCTAACCTACCACGGGAATATATTTTCAAGTCGAGAACTGGTAGCTATAAATTGGATATGAGTCCGTTGTCTAGAGGCAATTTCGAGATTATCTCTCGTAATAGCCTCATCGCAGGCACAAGCCTTTGTGTAATAGCCTTTGACAAAGCAATGGACATAGCATTTGGCAGCAAGGATAACAGGTTTCCTACGGACAATAACGACCTTGAATCAGCGAGGGCAATAATATATCAGATTAGAAATGCATTTGCCCATGACCCTCTCCATCCATCATGGCATGTGACAAAAGAGAAATATCTGAAAAGGTTCCAGATAGGAGAAATAAAATTGGAAGTCAATCTATGCGATTTGAATGGTACGGATTTTCAGGTAGAGCATGTAGGGGGGGATCCAGGGTTGTTCTTATTGTTAGAATATTGCATTAAACAAGTAGAGAGGAAGAGTCTAGCTAATTTTAGCCAAGGTGAATGAAGCCATGAAGGCAGCAGTCTATTGCAGGGTATCAACCGAAGACCAAGAACGAGAAGGCACCAGCCTACAAACACAGCTCGAGGCTTGCCTTAAATACTGTCGAGATAAAAGCTATGATGCAGCCCACCGCTTCAGCGAAGCATATTCAGGTTTAACTCTTGACCGACCAAAGCTACATGTACTACGGGAACTTATTAACAGTGAGCAGATTGACATAGTAGTTGTTTATTGTCTTGACCGACTATCACGCGATCCCACGCACGCTGTCATAATCACCCAAGAGCTGGAAAAGCACGGGGTCAAACTGGAAGCCGTCACTGAGGATGTAGACAATTCAGAGTTAGGCAAGTTGATTAGCTACATAAGGGGCTTTGCCTCCAAGCTGGAAACGGAAAAGATAAGGGAGCGCACCATGCGCGGCAAGAGGGCCAGAGCCCTAGAAGGTAGGATACCAGGTGGCGGCTCATTTAAGCTTTTCGGCTATGACTATATTAAAGTGGCACAAAAAGATGGCGGGCGTCGCGTCATAAATGAAAATGAAGCCGCATGGGTAAGGCAGATATACCAATGGCTAGTCAATGATGCTATGTCTACCAGCGCCATTACTTATCGCCTACGAGCACTCAATGCGCCAACAAAGCAGAATCGCATGTGGTGCCGGGCAGCAGTATTGAATATTCTCAAAAATCCCGCCTACACTGGCAGGACATATGTCTTCACTACTTCCCATGGCAGACAGTTTCGCAGACCTAAAGAGGACTGGATTGAGATACCTCGCGTGACACCAGCAATCATATCTCAAGAACTGTTTGAGGCTGCTCAAAAACAGCTACAGATAAACAAGGAAAAAGCCACTCGTAATATGAAGCACGAATATCTTCTACGCGGACATATTTTTTGTCGTCGTTGTGGACGGGCATTTTATGGATGCGTTACTAAAGACCGCTTTGACAGTGAACGTCTACTGACTCGTCGTTACCGCTGTTCCGGCAAACTACGGATGTTAGAGCCAGTCAACCGATGCACTAATCGCAGTTGGAAGGCAGCCAGTCTTGAAGATTTGGTTTGGCAACAGATAGAGGCCGTTCTTGACAAACCCACCCTTATCGCCACCGAGATTGAAAAACAGTGGCAAGACACTAACCAGTTGGGCGCTTTGGAGACTGAGTTAGAACAAGTTACACGTCAGATAAGAGCACTTAACCGTGACCAGGAACAGCTTCTGCAGTGGGCACTTAAAGGCTTTCCAGAGAAGACGGTCGTATGTGAAAATGTGCGTATAAACGAGAGGCGGAATAGCCTAGATGCTCGTAAAGTATAGTTAGAGTTGCAGATCAAGGCTGGCCGAGAAGCTGCGGTCAGCCTGCCAAAACTAGAGCACTTTGTTGAGCAAATCAGGAAAAAACTAACCGCACTAGACTTCAAAGCCAAGTGCCAAGCGCTTGATATGTTAGGTATCAAGGTATGGCTTGATGGGCATAACGTGGAGATTACCGGCGTCCTGCCTGTTGCAGATGATGCTATTGTGAATACGCAATCTTAAATGTCTCCTTCTTGAGGTCTCTCATCGAATGGTAGAGAAAATCAAAGATCTCCTGCGAGGAGGTATATACCGGCTTATCAACAATCTTTTCCCTGAGGAACTTCCTGGCTACTTCCTGCATTAGCTTAATGCCAAAGGCGTTGTGGGGACCGATACCGTCTATCTCCTGCAGTTCTTCGAGTGAGGCTTCCAGAACACCCCGCAGAGTCTTGAATCTCCTGATGGCCTCTTTGGCCGGCTGCTTGCAGTCCCAGCGTGGCGTCCCCAGACTCAGCAAAAGTTCAATGATCTCATAGTCATGAAAGCCAGCCAATCCCCCCTTAAGGAAGCGCTCCCGTAGCCTCTTTCTATGACCTAACGACGAATCCCTTGAAGCCATTTCTCACCCTCCCCATAAATAACCTAAAACTCAACCACCTCGTCCACCCTTACCCCTTCCTCACCCACCAGTTCGGCGAGCCTCTCGTGGAGCTCGGCACCGTAGCTAATAGTCAGGTTAGTTAACTTAAGGTAAGTAGCCTTTGCCCCATTGGTCACCTTAAGGTTGACTTCGTCACCCCCGGGGAAGCCCTGCAGGAGACCGACTACCTTTCTGAGAAGGGTGATATCACCAGCTTCATCGCTGCTCTGAGTAAGGCTTATTATCAGGCGATGACTCACCGCTTTAGCCGCCGGTTCTTCAGTTACTGCTGAGGCTGTAACGATTTCAGGGGTAACCGAAGGCTCAGCCCGGTCTACTACAGACTGATAGTCACTAACTGAATCACAGTTCACCTGCACTCGGTCATCATTTAGCCTAACCCTGCCTTCAACTAATAGTATATTTCCCTCCTGCCACAGGTCCCTAGTTTCAGCGTAGACCTTGGGCCAGACCATGACCTCGATTCTACCATCGAGGTCTTCCAGGACAGCACTGGCAAACGGTTTCCCATCCCTGGTAAACAAAGAACGAACCGAAGCTACAATTCCCGCCACCACTACGGCATGTCCCGCCAGCTCAGCATCGATTTGGCCACATAGTGTAATATTAAGTGAAGTCCCCTTAGCCGCCAGTGAGCTGAAAGGGTGCTCGGAGAGGTACACCCCCATGAGTTCCTTCTCCCAGGCTAGTTTCTCCCTAACCGAGATGTCCGTCGGCTCAAGGTCAAGACTAGGCATAGGCACCGGCACCTCCTCACCCCAGAGGTCAAACATGGTAGACTGTCCCGTCTCCTTGAGGCGCTGTTCCCGCTGCGCCAGAGACAGAATGCTACCTATATTCTGCAGCAGACTTCCCCGATTGCCCAGAGAATCCAGGGCCCCAGCCTTAATCAAGCTCTCCACGGTTCTCCGGTTCACTCCACTAAGATCGGCGCGATGGCACAAATCCTCAATTGACTTATAGTCACCGCCCTGGTTACGCTCAGTGATAACTGGCTCTACCGCCCCCAGCCCCACGTTCTTGATAGCGGTTAGGCCGAAACGGATGGCCGGTGCCTGGTTATCATCCCTCTCGATGGCAAAATTTGCCTGGCTGCGATTTATATCCGGCGGTAAAATGGGAATCCCCAGGCGGCGGCACTCGCTAACGGCACCGGCCACTTTATCCGACTGCCCGGCATTAGCAATAAGAAAAGCGGTCATATACTCCGCCGGGTAGTTTGCCTTGAGGTAGGCAGTCTGATAGGCAATCAGGGCATAACTCACGCTGTGAGCCTTGTTGAAGGCGTAACCAGCGAACGGCTCAATAAGGTTAAAGATTTCTTCAGCCACCTCAGCCGGGAACCCGTTTTCCCCAGCTCGACTAATGAAGTTACGGCGTTCCTTTTTCATAACCTGGGGGATCTTTTTACCCATTGCCTTGCGGAAGATGTCAGCCTCCCCCAGACTATAGCCAGCGAAGGTCTGCACGATAAACAATACCTGATCCTGGTAGACAATTACCCCGTAGGTTTCCTCTAGGATACTGGCTAGCTCGGGGTGGGGGTAACGGATCGGCTCAATCCCGTGCTTGGCTTTGATAAAGGTTGGGATGTGCTCCATGGGTCCCGGGCGATACAGGGCTACCATAGCGGCAATATCACTGAAAGTAGTTGGCTTAAGCTCCTTGACGTAACGACGCATGCCGGCTCCCTCTAACTGGAACACGCCCGCCGTTTCCCCGGAAGCCAGAAGGGCAAAGGTTTTGGCGTCATCCATGGGGAGACTAGCCAGGTCAATATCAAGACCACGCTGACGGGAGATAATCCCCCTTGCCTTGCCCAGAATAGTTAGATTAGCCAAACCCAAGAAATCCATCTTGAGTAGCCCGATGCGGGCAATGTCGCCCATACTGAACTGAGTCATAACCGCTTCCTGAGCGTTACCCTTGCTTACCCTCTGCAGGGGAACATATTTGGTAAGGGACTCTTTAGATATCACCACACCGGCGGCGTGGGTACTGGCATGGCGAGCAATTCCTTCAACTCTTCGCGCCGAATCAACCAGATCGCGAATTATGGCATCCTCACGGTAGATACTCCCCAGTTCACTATTCTCGTCTAAAGCCCGGGATAGGGTCATGCCCGGAGCAAAAGGAACCAATCGGGCGACACGGTCAACATCACTGTAGGCCATGCCTAAAGCCCGCCCCACATCTCTAAGGGCAGCCCTGGCCCCCAAGGTACCGAAGGTGATAATCTGAGCCACGTGGTCCTGCTCGTACTTCTGAGCCACGTAGTTAATCACCTCGTCACGATGCTCGTCCTCAAAATCCAGGTCAATATCGGGCATCTCCTTGCGCTCCACATTAAGAAAGCGCTCAAAGACCAGCTTATGCTCGATGGGGTCAATCCCGGTGATACCCAGGCAATAAAGGACAATGCTGGCGGCGGCACTACCTCTAACCCCAAACAGAATGTTTTGCTTCTTGGTAAACGAGATAATGTCCCAGACAACCAGAAAGTAGTTGGCAAACTGGGTCTCTTTTATTACCTCTAGTTCATAGTCAAGGCGTTCGGTTACCTCCTCAGTCGGTTGGGAATAGCGCTGGGGTAAGCCCTGACGGCAGAGGTCAGCCAGGAACTGGTCGGCAGTTTTTCCCGGAGGCAGGTCTATCTCCGGGAGATGCAGGCGCCCGAAATCAAGCTCAAGATGGCACATAGCGGCAATATGCTCGGTATTTTCCAACGCCTCGGGTATATCACGGTAAAGCTCGGCCATCTCTTCTGGACTCCTGAGATAGAAGAAGTCGCCGGGCATCCTGAATCTCTTCTCATCATGGATAGAGGTATTCCGCCCGATACATAGCAGGATGTCATGGGCTTCAGCATCCTCACGTCTGAGATAGTGGACATCATTGGTCGCCACCAGCGGGATGTCCAGCTCACGGCTCATAGTAATCAAAACCTGATTTACCTGCTCCAGCTCAGTAATGGGGTGTCTCTGTATTTCCAGATAGAAATCACCCAATACCTGCTTATAAAAAAGGGCAGCTTCTTTGGCCGCCTCAAGGCGCCCCTCCAGAATCAGACGAGGTACCTCACCACCAATACAAGCGGAGAGCCCAATGAGACCCTGACTGAATTCGGTAAGCAGCTCCTTATCTACCCGCGGCCGGTAGTAGAAGCCCTCAAGGTTAGCTTTAGTGATTAGCTGGATTAGATTCTGATAGCCCGTCTGATCCTTAACCAGCAGAATCAGGTGATAGTTATCCTTACCAGCGGCATTACGATCAAAGCGGCTACCGGGGGCAAGATAAACCTCACAGCCAATGATAGGCTTTATCCCCCCCTCCCTAGCGGCAACGTAAAATTCAATGGCCCCATAAAGAGACCCGTGGTCAGTTATTGCCAAGCTGTCCATGCCCAGCTCTTTAGCCCGCTTAACCAGCTGGGGAATGCGGCACATACCGTCAAGCAGGCTATACTCGGTATGGACATGGAGGTGAGTAAACATATTGCCCTCTCGCCCGGAAATTCGCCAATATTATAGCACAGGATAGCACCGGGTTTGTTGCCAAAATATCCTTTTTATGAGATAAAGGGAATAAAATCTCAGGCAATATTGAGCGAGGATGGTTGTGAAAATACTGGCTGCGATTGCTAAATGGCTATTCATATTAACTCTACCCGCTCTGATAATAACGGCCACTATCCGTATTGAGTTCGGCAGCCTCTGGCTCTACCAGAACGGCTTTGAGAAGTATACCGTCAGCCAGACCACCGGGCTATCGGAGACCGAGCTGGAAAAAGCGGCCCGCGGACTAATCAATTACTACTTTCACTCCGATGAGGAATATATCAATGTGATCGTGCTAAAGGATGGTGAGCCATTTGAACTCTTTAACGAACGTGAGGTAGCCCACCTGAAAGACGTTAAGGCGCTGGTTCAACTGAACTCACGCCTCTTAATGGGAACGGCAATTTACATCGGGGTTTACGCCGGAATCTGTCTTTTTTGGCGAAGAAAAAGATACTGGCGGAACCTCGCCCGGGCAACAGTCATCGGCAGCAGTATTACCCTGGGTATGATAGTGGCTCTCGGAGTGGGGTCAATGGTAGGAAGCTTTGACCGCTTGTTTCTCCAATTTCACTTCCTAGCTTTCACCAATGAACTCTGGATGCTTGACCCGACCAGAGACTACCTGATCATGCTCTTCCCCGAGGGCTTCTGGTTCGACGTCGCCATGCTCTTCGGGCAGATAACCACCGGGGTAGCCGGGACACTGTTAGCAGTGGCTGGAATTTACCTCTGGAAACTAAAAAGAAAGGCTAAGGCTCTATCAGCTTAAAATATCATCTATAACAACAGGCTTCCAAACCATACCAACATCAGACTGCTCTCTAATGCGTCCTGAATATACACCAAGAAATTTTAAGGCATTTTGACCTAAATGAAACACTCCCTTTGACGAGTGGTACCCCCCTATTCTTCTAGCGAAAACTGGAGAGCCTGACATTCCAGACCTAGTTGTTGCATCTACTAAAAAAACTGGTTTACCATCGTAATCTAAGTCAATATCTGATGCGAGATGCCCAGTTTTCCAAATTGGAAACTTCCCAGCCGCCGCAATACCAAAAGGAAAACCCACTATAGAAACTGGCTCTGAAGGCGCCAACACCAAATCAGTCTGAGCCAACGAAGTATCTAAGTCATAGACTTTAACATCATCATTAGGTTTAAGTGCTAATGCAATGACATCTATTTGCCTACCAAGAGGATGCTCTTTCCATAGCTTGTCTCCCTTGGCAACATCAATCAGATGCTCAGCTATTTGGCGCCAAGAACCTAGCCTCTTAGCGTCATGATACCAAATCCCAACCACATCGGGGTCAGCTACTCCTTTAGGTGACATTGGCGCTCCTGTATTTGGGTCACGGCCAGTAACTACATGCCAATTAGTAATCAAGTAATTAGTTCCATTATGAACAACCACAAAACCTGTGCCTGTTCCAATTCGACTACCCTTAAAAAAACACTCCAGATGAAGAGAAACACATGATAGAGGGTCGATAAGAATCTGTTTTTTCATGGAATTACCCCACAAGTTTACTCAGTCTCCCCACCGCCTCATTCTTCTCCCTTAAGCCCAGTTTAGTCTTTCCAATAGCTATCCTCAAGAGCAGCTTTAACTAGGCAACTATCTCCTCAGCCCCCTAAAGAAATTCAACATAGGGACCCTCTCCATGTACTCTCGGTAAGGAGCACCAAACTTCTCGATATTGAACTCGGTCTCCTTTACGGCGGCCATCCGGAAAAGGTTGAGCGCCACTATACCAAGCACTACCCCGGTAACCGACTGCGAAATGAGAATCATAGCCACCGACCATATGCTCATTCCCAACCACATAGGATGCCGCACCACCCGGAAAACCCCACTCTCCACGACCACGGTAGTCCCAGAAAGTGACAGCGCATCTCTATCCCCGGCCTCACCCTTACGATGCAGCTCAATCATAGAGCCAAAGACAAAAATAGCCGCCGGAGCATACAGGGCAAAACCGAGAATGCGCACCCAGGATATATGGCCCTGTATCCATACTTCAGTGCCGCCAAGGACATATTCCAGAGCCATAAGGGTAAAAAAGATGGCCAGCCCGGAGTGGGCGTAGATTTCACATGAGATACGGTTTCTGATACCATCAGCGATATGCCCTCCGTTTATAACCCAGACGGCAACACAGATGGCGGCCAAAATGATATAGCGGTAGACCATATATCATCCCCTAACTGCCAGCTAACCTGCGCAGTCTCCCCACCGCCTCATTCTTCTCCCTCAAGCCCAGTTTAGTCTTTGCGATAGCCCTTTTCAAGAGCTCAATGGACTTATCATAGGTCTCCTTATCAACGGGGTAGGGGATGCCGTCCTTACCCCCATGGGCAAAGCTGTAGCGAGCCGGGTCACGGTAGCTGGGAGCCACACCGTAGACCAGCTCCGAAATAAGGCTCAGGGCACGAATAGTTTTGGCACCCACCCCCTTTAAGCCCAACAACTTCTCAAAGCCCTGCGGCTGACGCTCGTAGGTACTGAGCAGAATCTTAGTCAGGCTATCGGGGTGAAGGTCACTAGTGCTCAGGTAGTGACGCGAGGGCAGGTCAAGGGTCTTTAATCTCTTTAGCTCAGCCAACACACGCTCTGGCTTTTCCTCAGCAGCTATCTGAGAAACGGTGGTGCGGGCCGGAGCCGACTCTGTAGCCACTAAATTTAACGCCTGTCCCCTAGCTTCAGAGAGGATGGCGGAGTGGGGTTCAGCAACAAAATCGGTTACCTTCTCCCCCAGCCAGTGGTAGCGGCGGGCATAGTGAGTGGTCTCGTTCATCCCCTGCTGAATGACCGCCCACAAGCCGCTGGTCGTAAACAGGAAAGCGTGGTGATAAAGCTGATAGCCGTCCTGAACGGCAGCGCTATCTACCTTGGCGGACATACGGCTGGCATAGACCAGAGGCAAGGGGTTTAGCGAAATCAGGTTTCCCCAGTTTTCTATTTCCGCCGGTGTCTTACGGGAGGTCTTGCCTTTACCCCCAGCCACGAATAAGCCGAGGTCTCTCTCCAGCCCCCGCAAGCCCTCCTTAAGCGCTCCGCACAGTGTGGTGGTCACTCCGCTCGAGTGCCAGTCATAACCTAAAATGCACCCAAAGGCCTGAAACCAGTAGGGGTGGGAGAGGCGCCGCAGCATCTCTTCAGCACCGAAGTCAGCCACGATGGCAATAGTAATCTCACGAGCCAGCTTCACCATACGGTCAAAGAGCCAGCGCGGTGCCTTACCATAATGGAGTGGTAGGTGGGCAATACCGGTTCTGGTGGGGTTAATCGCCGCTGACATACCTACCTCAGCTAGAGACGACAGCTATCACAGCTAGCGGCACTACAACTGGCACAGGAGCTACCCCCGACGGAGGTGGTCAGGCCGCTACTATCCTTAGAAAAGGAGGCGAAGGGAGAGAGTACCCGCTCAGCCTCATGCTGACAGTGGGGGCAGGGGGCCTCCTCGTTAGACTGGCTTATGGGACGTATTAGCTCAAACCTACAGCCACACTGGGAACAGACGTACTCGTATAACGGCATTTTCCTCTCCTAGCACTAGTGTAACTACTTTACCCGGTAAGGTCAACAATTTTACGGCACCGTAATTACCTTGACGCATGAATGCTAAAAAGATTACTATAAGAATGTGAATAAAATAACTGAGGGGAATAAGTCCAATGGTAATAGACGTTTCCGACCAAACCTTTGAGAACGAGGTTATAAAATCCGAATTGCCGGTACTGCTGGATCTATGGGCACCGTGGTGTGGCCCCTGCCGCATGGTTGCCCCCGTCATCGATGGGCTGGCGGGAAAGTATGACAGCAGGGTTAAGTTCTGCCGGCTAAACGTAGACGAGAATCCACAAACCGCCGCCAAATACAGAATTATGTCCATACCCACCCTGATGTTCTTCAAGAACGGGCAGGTGGCCGATACGGTTATTGGCGCTGTCCCGGAACGCATCCTTCAGCCCAAGATTGACGCCCTCTTATAATCCTGGCTATAAAGGGCAAAGCTACTCTTCTTCAATCAGTTTTCTAACCCACAGCCTAGGAGAAGTGGAGATGACCTGCCTTAAGGCTTCCGCCTTACGCTTAATTTCTCCAGCCACCACCTCATCATCAAGAAGCTGCTTAAGCTTGGCCGGGTCAAAGCTAAGTACCCGCGGCCACAGTCCGGCCGGCTCAAGTAGTGCTCTGACTTCGTCTTCCCTAAAACCCGTCTTTTCCATTAGTTTATAGGTAATAGCATGCTCCCGCCCAAAGACCCGATTCAGTCCTTCAGCTTGACAGAAGCCAATTATCACCCGCCTTAACTCCTCAAGCTGTGTTTCCAGCTCCTTTATCTGAGACTGGAGGGCCACATAGTCCTCAACAGCCTCGGCGGCGACTAGCCCCGGTAGGACGCCCTGTCGAGCTGGTTCCGGCTTAGCCACCATATACTGCTGGCGATAGTAGGGACAGTGCTCCGGGAAATCACAGGGGCAATACTGGTTCTCCACCGCCGAGAATTTCTCCTGGGCGATGCTATCGGCGACCTCAAGCACCATCTGCCGGGCAGCCGCCAGTTGCGACTCCCCCCTTGGCTCACAGCTACACGGGGTATTTGACCTCAGGTGGTACAGCGTGAGTCTCTCTACGGGAAGCTGCCAAATCTCCTGGACCGCCAGCTGATAAAGTGTCAGCTGAAGGTCTTTCTCCAGGTCCCGTCTGGTAAAGAGCTCCTGATTAGTCTTGTAGTCGACGATGGATAGCCCACCGCTCTCCAGCTTATCCACCCGATCAATATAGCCCCTCAGCTTCACCCCCTCAATATCAACGTAAAACAGGCGCTCTACTGCCAGCGGCATTCTAAAATCAGCCTGGTGAGCCTGCCAGAACTTAGCCAGTATCTCCCGGCCATAGGCCCGGTATTTAGCTTCCTCTTCCGCTGATTCATATCCCTCCGAAAGCCAATTAGCTTCATAGAAGCCAAGTAATTCATCCAGCGATGGCGGCGGCGGCACCCTGACCCTGAAGAAGTATTCAGCGCAGAGGTGCAGAGTGGCGCCGAAGCTGAAATACCACTTATCCTTGGGCTTGAGACCGTCAATATACTGCAGCTTATAGCATAGGGGGCAGGTCTGATAGAGAGAAATCTGGGTGTAACTTAGAGGCTTCAACGTCCTATCTCCTCAAGACATCTTATCACGACAAGCAGCCCATTTTAGACTAAAGCAAAACCGAC
This sequence comes from uncultured Dehalococcoidales bacterium, assembly GCA_964472625.1. Taxonomy (GTDB): domain Bacteria; phylum Chloroflexota; class Dehalococcoidia; order Dehalococcoidales; family UBA5760; genus UBA5760. The sequence continues at coordinate 99,153 of CAYYLM010000003.1, read as the reverse complement.
GCTATGACATACCTGCCCAGTAGCAGCGGGCTGCGGTATGCTTGCCAAGCCAAGACCAGATTAGTTAACATTGATTGTTATACTGCTATTATAACCGCAAGGTACAAACGATGGAAAATATTTCAGTTCTAGCCGCTTTACTCGCCGGGTTTGCTTCCTTCTTATCACCCTGCGTGCTACCTTTAGTGCCCATCTATCTGGCAGGCTTGGCTGGCCCCGAAATCCTTGAAGCCAAGAGTGACAAGAGGGAAGCCCACATATTCCTTCACTCCCTTACCTTTGTCGCTGGCTTTACTCTGGTCTTCGTTCTGCTGGGTGCCGGAGCCGGCTTAGTTGGATTTGCCATCAACATCAACACCTTCCTAATCCGCAGAGTAGCCAGCATCGTGCTTATTGTCTTTGGCTCGCTTCTCCTAGCTTCCCTGAAGATACCGCAGTTAAACTTCGCCAAGCACCTGGCACCATCACAGAGCAGAGCCACTGGCTATGTGCGCTCCTTTGTTACCGGCGTTATCTTCAGTGCGGTCATGCTTCCCTGTGTTGGCCCCATTCTAGGCGGTATTCTAACGCTGGCAGTAGCTTCAGAAACTGCTTCGCGGGGAGCCATGCTGCTGGGTATATACTCAATGGGGGTCGGCATACCGTTCCTGATTATGGGCGCCGCCTTTGACGCGGTACTCCCCTTTCTGAGGCGTCTCCAGCGCTACTCAAGAGTAATCTACATCGTCAGTGGGGTGGTACTCATCGTCTTCGGGATACTCAGCCTAGCCGGCCGGCTTACTTTGCTCACTGGCTAGTTTAATGTTAAAATTATCCTCAGAGATAAAACGTGGCTAAAATACCGAGAAAGGCTTCAATAATAACCCTGACCATACTCGCCCTGGGGCTAATGGTAACCGGTTGTGCTAGCGGCTCGTCGTCAGTAGCCACAGTCGGTCAGCCGGCGCCAGATTTTACCCTACCCGACCTTGACGGCGAGTCCGTCTCTCTGAGCGACTTCGAGGGGCGCCCGCTGTTTATCAACTTCTGGCGAATCAACTGTACTCCCTGCCGTGAGGAGCTGCCGTACCTGCAGGCAGTGTATGAAGAAAGGCAAGGAGAACTCGTCATGCTGAACATCAATATTGGTGATGATGCCAGCAGCATAAAGCAGTTTCTGCAGAACGATGGTTTCTCACCTTCAGTGCTGCTTGATACCGACATTACAGTCGCCCGGATATATGCAATACCAGGGACTCCAACTGCCTTCTTTATTGATAAAGAAGGCATAATTCGAGCCAAGGTAATTGGTCCTTTCCCGAGCAAGGGGGCTATTGACAGCCGGCTGAGTGAGATTATGCCCTGAAAGAGAGGTTTTAGATGAGTGATGTTTTAGGCGAAGCCCAGGGGATAATTCAGTGTAAGGAGTGCCCGTGGTATAAAGCATGCATCCTGCCGATGAGGTTTACGGCTGAGGATATCCGCCGCCAGCTACAACAATCAACGCCAGGGATAGACGCCTCGGCTGTGTTGGACCTCAACATGCAAAACCTGCTCTCCAGCATGGCTACCGCCGCCCAGAACTCACTCTTAGAGGGCTGCCCCATCTTCATTGAACGCCTGCGCTCCAACCCCAAGCTTGCCCAGCGCCTCAAGGAGATGATGCAGAACTGGGGTAAAGAGGAAGAGGAGAACCAGGGTAAAAGCAGCTAGGATTCGAGCTGAGTATTCCTCTGGTCGCTAATTAGTCAATCAACCAATCCAATATTCCGCAATATCTGAGTTGTCTATAAAAGTAACGAAGCTTTCCCTGTTACCTCTGCCATATTTGACAAGCCACACTTGTTGCTAACCACCCTTGACAGTAGTAAAATATATCTAAAGTAGTGAGGATTAGGGAGGCGAGGAAGCTATGGAAACCGGAACCTGGAAGGTTAAGAGCGGGCTGGCTCAGATGCTCAAGGGCGGGGTGATTATGGACGTGGTCAGCCCGGAGCATGCCAAAATTGCTGAGGAAGCCGGTGCCTGCGCCGTGATGGCCCTGGAGCGGGTGCCCGCTGATATTCGGGCGGCGGGAGGCGTGGCTCGCATGGCTGACCCAACGATTATCGAAGCTATCATGAAGGCAGTTTCAATACCGGTGATGGCTAAGTGTCGTATCGGTCACTTTGTCGAGGCTCAGGCACTGGAGGCGTTGGGCGTTGACTACATAGATGAGTCTGAGGTGCTCACCCCCGCCGATGAAGCCCACCATATCTGGAAGCATGACTTTAAGGTGCCTTTTGTCTGCGGCTGCCGCGACCTGGGTGAGGCACTGAGGCGCATCGGTGAAGGCGCGGCCATGATTAGAACTAAGGGTGAAGCCGGCACCGGTAATATCGTCGAAGCGGTGAGACACATGCGCGCCGTCACCGACGGCATCCGCCAGCTGGTAGCTACCCCGGAGGACGAGCTAATGAGCCGGGCTAAGGAAATTGGGGCTCCGTTTGCTCTTGTTGCTGAACTACACAAGACCGGAAAACTGCCCGTGGTCAACTTTGCCGCCGGCGGCGTGGCGACCCCGGCTGATGCTGCCCTGATGATGCAACTGGGCGCCGACGGGGTCTTCGTTGGCTCCGGAATCTTTAAGTCCTCTAACCCGGAGCCAAGAGCCAAGGCAATCGTCAAGGCGACCACCCACTATCAAGACCCGGAAATCATTGCCGAGGTCTCCAAGAACCTAGGTGAAGCCATGTCCGGGCTGGATATCAAACAGATTCCAACTGAAGAATTACTGGCATCTAGAGGATGGTAACATGAGAATAGGTGTCCTTGCCGTGCAAGGAGCCTTTGCCGAGCACATAGCCGTCTTGCGCAAACTAAAAGCAGAAGCCCTGCCCGTCCGCCTGCCCTTGGAACTTATCAGCCTGGACGGGCTAATCATTCCCGGGGGCGAAAGCACCACTATCAGCCGGCTAATGCGGGACTACGACCTTAGTGACAAGATAAAAAAGCTGGCGATAGGCGGCTTACCCATCCTGGGAACCTGTGCCGGGCTGATACTCCTGGCCAAGGAGCTCTCGGATTCCAAAGTAGAACCTCTAGGCCTGATGGATATAGTGGTCAAACGTAACGCCTTCGGCCGGCAGAGGGAGAGCTTTGAGGCTGAACTCGCTATCCCGGCGCTGGGGGAAAAGCCCTTTCCCGGGGTATTTATTCGTGCCCCGGTAATTGAACAGGCGAACGGTAACGTAGCAGTACTAACCCGGTTAGATAACGGCACCATCGTCGCCGCCCGGCAAGAGAGGCTAATCGCCACTGCTTTTCACCCCGAATTAACCACCGACCTGAGATTTCATAAATACTTCGTAGATATTGTTAAAAACAGTCATCCTCAGCCAGGAGAGTAATCTTGCAGAAAGTAATCACTGACGACCTAGAGGCCCTGCTCGACATTCTGCCACCGCATATCCGCCAGCCACTTTACGAGCGAAGTGACAACCACCAGCTGCTGGAGGTAGTCCTGGACTTGGGTCGTCCCGCTGAGGCCCGTTTTCCCCAGCGGGAAGAAGTCCTTAACCCCAAGGAGGTTGACAAACAGGACTTAAGCTATGTCGTCTCCCGCATCGGTAGCTTTGGTGATGACAACCGGGCCGGGATTGAGCGCACCCTGCATCGTATCTCGGCCATCCGTAACCGCGCCGGGCGCATCGTCGGGCTTACCTGCCGGGTGGGGCGGGCTGTCTACGGCACAATAAGGGTTATTGAAGACCTCGTCCAGTCAGGTAAGAGCATCATGCTTTTAGGCGGGCCGGGTGTCGGCAAGACAACCATGCTCCGTGAGGCAGCCCGGGTGCTGGCTGACGACTTCAGCAAGCGGGTTATTATCGTTGACACCTCAAACGAGATTGCCGGCGACGGTGATATTCCCCACCCCGCCATCGGGCATGCCCGACGGATGCAGGTTACCACCCCCACCAAACAGCACGCCGTCATGATTGAGGCGGTCGAGAACCACATGCCGGAGGTAATCGTCATTGATGAGATCGGTACTGAGCTTGAGGCTCAAGCCGCCCGAACCATTGCCGAACGCGGCGTCCAGCTCATCGGCACCGCCCACGGCAACACCCTGGAAAACCTGATGATGAACCCCACCCTCTCCGACCTTATCGGTGGCATCCAGACAGTAACCCTCGGCGACGAGGAAGCTAAGAGGCGGGGCACCCAGAAATCCATACTGGAGCGCACTTCCCAGCCTACCTTTGATATCGTGGTTGAAATCTTAGGCTGGGACAAGGTAGCCATTCACCCCGATGTTAGCCAGGCAGTTGACGCCATCCTGCGCGGCCAGCCGCTGGATTCCGAGATTCGCTGGCTAGATGAGCATGGAGAAGTCAAAATAGAAAAAAGGCCGCCGGAAACCACCGCCAGAACCCGGAGGGCCCGACCACTAATCAAAAAAAACGAGCCGCCCAGGCTTTACCTCTTCGGGGTAAACCAGGGACGATTTGCGCAGATGGCCCAGGAGATGCAGCTACCGCTGGATATAGTCAAGAGCCTTACTGAGGCGAACCTGTTCATCACCTCCAAAAACTACTACCGCCGCAAGCTGCAAAAGGTCAGGGAGGCAGAAGCCGCCAGCCTGCCCATCTACGTCCTCAGGAGCAATACCCCCCATCAAATCAGGCAGCTACTAAATGAACTCTACCCCACCGAGAGCGCGCCCAAAGCAACCTCCATTAAGGCCGCCCTCACCGAGGCGGAGGAGGCTGTGGCACAGGTTAAGGATGGGGAAGGACCAGTAGAACTCAGTCCCCAGAGTGCCTACATTCGCCGGCTACAGCACCTTATCGCCGAGCGAAATGCCCTGCTCTCCCAGAGCACCGGTAGAGACCCCAACCGGCGGGTGAGGATTTTCAGGTAGGAAGTTATGTCACTATTTACCACCTTTGAGGGCGGCGAGGGCTGCGGCAAGAGCACCCAGGCCAGGCTGCTGTACCGAAGGCTATCAAAATTGGCTATTCCGACAATGCTGACCTATGAACCCGGCGGGACACCGTTCGGGAAGAGACTGGGGCGCTGGCTCAAGTGGGGTGACGATAAAGAAATATCGCCCTTAACCGAGCTCCTTTTGTTTAATGCCGCCCGCGCTGAGTCAGTAACCAAGATAATAATACCTGGCCTAAAAGATGGTAAGACTGTTATCAGCGACCGCTATGCCGACTCGACCACGGTCTACCAGGGCTACGGACGAGGGCTGGATTTAGAAATGGTCAGGTATGTCAACAACGTCGCCACCAGCAGCCTGAAACCCGACCTGACCATTCTTCTTGATAGTCCCATCGAGGCCGGGCTTGCCCGCAAGAAGGTGGCAAACCAAGACCGCTTTGAGCGGGAGAAGCTTAGCTTTCACCAAAGGGTGAGAGACGGCTACCTCAAGCTGGCCACCAGTGAGCCTGAGCGCTGGCTGGTGGTAGACGCCACCCAGAGCAAAGAGCAAATCGCCGAGATAATCTGGCACAAGGTGCGCCGACTGCTCTCCAGAGAGGCAAGCTAAGCAGGGAAAATGCCTAAGAAAAAAGTAGCCGTGGCCATGAGTGGCGGAGTGGACTCATCACTGGCAGCCTGGCTACTGAAGGACGAGGGCTATGAGGTTATCGGGATCCACCTGAAGCTGTGGGCCGACCCTGACTACGAAGACAATATCGCTATCCTAAAGCAAACCTCAAGCTCGCTTAACATCCCTCTCCACGAACTAAACCTTGAAGCCGAGTTTCGAAGCCTGGTCATCGACTACTTCTGCCAGGAATACAGCGAGGGGCGGACACCAAACCCGTGCCCTATCTGTAACAAGCACATTAAGTTCGGGCTGCTGCTACGGAGAGCCTTAGCCATGGGAGCTGACTACCTAGCCACCGGCCATTATGCCCGAGTCGAGAAATCGCCAGAGGGCTACCGCCTGCTCAGAGCCACCGACACGGCTAAAGACCAGTCCTATTTTCTCTATACCCTGGGACAGAGCGAGCTACCATATATAATGCTTCCCCTGGGTGACCGGGACAAAGCAGAGGTCAGAAAGCTGGCTGAAGAAAAAGGATTAACCAGCCGCCGCCAGCGTGAAAGCCACGACATATGCTTTATCCCGGGTAGCGACTACCGCTCATTTCTAGCCAGACATATCCCGGTAAAACCCGGAGACATCGTTGACAGTAGTGGCAGAATCGTCGGTAAACACGGCGGCTTAGCCTACTACACCGTAGGGCAAAGGCAGGGGCTGGGGTTCAGCACCGGCGAGCGCCAGTATGTGCTCCGGCTCGATATCCAGAATAACCGCTTAGTAGTCGGCTCGAAAGACCAGCTTTTAAGCCGGCGACTTACCGCCCGTAAGCTTAGCTGGGTGGCGGGAAAACCTCCGCAAAACCTAGACAACATAACTGCCAAGATTCGCTACCAGTCCAAAGAAGCGCCGGCAAAACTCTACCTCAACCAAAGAACCGCTAAGGTTGAGTTTCACCAACCGCAAAGCGCCGTCACCCCTGGCCAAACTATCGTATTCTATCAGGATAACACTGTTTTGGGTGGTGGTATAATACAAGAGAGCCTAGACTGAGCAAAACCTAGGTAAGTTGCCAGGTAGAAAATCGATGCGACTAAGGCCTAAAGATAATCTCGTGAGACCGTCTCTTATTGAGGAAAATAACCTCATCGCCCAGGGTCATCAGCTTATTGCTGGAGTCGATGAAGCCGGAAGGGGCGCTTTAGCCGGCCCGGTGGTCGCTGCGGCGGTCATCATGCCCCTCCCGATAGCTACTATCTGGTCCAGAGAAATAAGGGACTGCAAACAGTTAAGCCCCGCCAAACGTGAGTGCCTTTTTCACGATATTAAGAAAACTGCTATCTCAATAGGCATCGGTATGGTCCCTGCCGAGACAATAGACGCCCAGAATATCATCAAGGCAACCATCCTCGCCATGAAGCAGGCTATTACCCGGCTTTCACCACCAGCCGACTCCCTGCTCATTGACCACCTGCGCCTTCCTGACATATCTCTGTCCCAAAAAGGGATAACCAATGGCGACCGGCTGTGCTTCTCCATCGCCTGTGCCTCCATCGTGGCTAAAGTGGCCCGAGACCACTTTATGATTCAGCTTGACCGGGTCTACCCCGGCTACGGACTAGCCAAACATAAAGGCTACGGCACTAAAGAACACCTTTTTTACCTGTGCCAAAGGGGGCCGTGCCCCATTCACCGCCGCTCCTTTATGCCAGTTAAGGAAGTAATTGAGAAATGAAGCGCCGAGAACCGGTATTCTGGGGGAAAAAATAGCCCGCGATTTCCTTACTAGGCGTGGCTACCATATCCTGGAAACCAACTACCGGTGTCCCCATGGCGAGATTGATATTATCGCCCGGCACCAAGATTACCTCGTCTTCATTGAGGTGAGAACTAAAAGAAGCCTTAAGTTCGGCAGCCCTGAAGAGTCAATCACTCCCGCCAAGAAGGAAAAGATGGTAGCTACCGCCTGGCATTACCAGCAATCTCGGGACAAGCCAGCCTCCTTATGGCGTATTGATACCGTGGCCATAGAACTGAACTGGAAAGGTATGCCGTTACGAATTGAGCTCATCGAAAACGCCATAACCGGGGATTAAGCACGAACTCAAAGCCACCGCAGTAAAAAATGCCGAAGCTTCCTGTTTACCATCCAACCGCAACTATGCTAGAATTAGCGACTGGGAAGTGTGAAAATGGCGACGCCAGAAGCACGGCTGCTGAAGATACGGCGCGTTATCGATGCTAACCTGAATCGCACCGGTGAAGGGCTACGCGTTCTTGAAGATATCGCCCGCCTGGTACTTGACGACGCCGTTTTAAGCCAGCAGCTAAAACTCATGCGCCATGAGCTCGTAAGGGGAGAACTGACATTTAATAAACAGCTCGTTGAGGCCCGAGACTCGGAGCACGACGTCGGCGCCAGTACGCTAGCACCAGGGCAGGAAAAGGAAAAGGAGCTACCACTAGTGGTCGTGGCTAACGCGAGAAGAGTTCAGGAGTCACTGCGCACTATCGAGGAACTGGCTAAGACCCAGGATACGATACCTAAATTAGACCCGGAGCAGTTTAAACAGGCTCGATTTAACCTTTATACTATAGAGCGAGAACTCCTCTCCCGGCTGCTCCGACGAGATAGGGCACCGCACCTGAGTGGACTCCACGCCATCATTGACACCCAAGCCCTGAAGGGGCGTAGCCACCTAGAAGTAGCCCGCCAGATAATCCAGGGCGGGGCAAAAACGCTTCAACTCAGGGATAAACTCACCAGCAAGAAGGAGTTACTGCCCATTGCCCAGCAGCTTAAAGCACTGTGTGCTGAGCATAACGTGCTCTTCATCGTCAATGATTACCTAGACCTGGCTCTGGCCACGGATGCTGACGGCCTGCATCTGGGACAGGATGACCTGCCCATCACGGTAGCCCGCAAACTTATGCCGATAGATAAAATCCTGGGTTGCTCCACCACTACCGTAGATCAGGCCATCGCCGCCGAATCTGACGGGGCTGATTACGTTGCCATCGGCTCAATCTACCCAACCCCCTCCAAAGAAAAAGCGGTCATTGTTGGGCTTGAGAGGCTGCGTCAGGTCAGACAGGCGGTAAAGCTGCCCCTAGTCGCTATTGGGGGTATCACCAAAGACAACGCCGCCGAGGTGATCGCCTGCGGCGCTGACTCAGTAGCCGTCATTAGCGCCATCCTGGGTGCTGAGTCTCCCAAGGAAGCTGCCCGAGAGATAGTAGCCAGAATTGAGGCAGGGTATGAATAGACTAACCGATAATTTGGACTCGATTGCCGAGCAGATCCGAAAAGACTTTACCGCCAAAGATGAGACCAGAGAAAAGGTTCTGCCCCTGTGCCGTGAAGTAATCCGCCACGCCTCCACTGCTATCCGGGCGGTACACCGCCAGGAGTTTAGGCCGGCAGATAAGCTGCTTAAGTCAGCCCGCAGTCTGCTCAGAGAGGCCGAACAGGCCATCGCCAGCTATAGTGAGCTAGGACACGCTGGCTTTTTCCATGATGCCCAGAAGGAATTCGCCGAGGCCAGCATCACCCTAGCCCTGATTACCGAGAAGAAAGCACCCACCCCCGATGAACTCGAAATTAGCTTCACCGCCTATCTCAACGGACTCGGTGAAGCGGTCGGTGAGCTGAGGCGCTACCTCCTGGACAGCATCAGAAGGGATGACCTGTCACGGGTTGAAGAGCTACTTACGGCTATGGATGATATTTACAATATCCTAGTTACTATGGATTTTCCCGATGCTATCACCGGCGGCTTACGCCGCACCACCGATATGGTGCGCGGCGTCCTAGAAAGGACACGCAGTGACCTGACGCTAGTTAGGCAGCAAAGCAAACTTGAGAAGAAATTGAAGCTATTTGAGGACAAGCTTTAGTAAGTCTCAAAGTACTTTAGCCTAGCAATAGGTCTTGGTCACTTTATGACTTTTGAAGAAAGCAAGCGCAGTTGCGATTTAAAGATTCCCAAGCTAGAGAGGAGAGCAAATAATGACCCCAATGATTGTGGCCGTGATCTGTGGCGCCATCGGGCTCGGTATTGCCGGGCTCCTAGCTCGCTACGTCCTAAAGCAGGACCAGGGTTCCGACAAAATAAGACAGATATCCGCCGCCATTAAGGAGGGAGCCTTAGCCTTCCTCGGTAGAGAATATAGAATCTTGGTCATCTTCGTGGCCGTGGTCGCCGTCATTCTCGGTGTGGTACCCATGCTCGGCTGGTGGGTGTCCCTGGTCTTCGCTCTGGGTGCTGTTGCCTCGGCTATGGCTGGCTTTATCGGCATGAATATCGCCATCAGAGCCAACTCCAGAACCGCCGCCGCTGCTCAAAAGAGCCTGAACGACGGCCTCAGGGTTTCCTTCCGTAGCGGAGCGGTTATGGGGATGTGCGTGGTCGGTATCGGCATCATCGGCTTAAGTGTCCTCTATTTTGCCTTCGGCCAAAACCCCGACCTCTTCCTAAAGGTTATCCCCGCCTTCGGTTTCGGTGCCTCCTCAGTAGCCATCTTTGCCCGAGTCGGCGGTGGCATCTACACCAAGGCTGCCGACACCGGGGCTGACATCGTGGGTAAGGTTGAGAAGGGAATCCCCGAGGACGACCCCAGAAACGCTGCCGTCATCGCTGACTTTGTGGGTGACAATGTCGGTGATGTAGCTGGTATGGGTGCCGACCTCTTTGAGTCCTATGTCGACTCCATCATCGCCACTATGGCCCTAGCAGCAATCGCCGTCTTCTCTGCCAAGCTAACCGATAACACCACCACCGCCTGGTTCTTGCCCATGCTGGTCGCCGCCGGCGGCATCGTCGCCTCAATTATCGGCATATTTGCGGTACGAATTAGCGGCAAGGTAGCTGCCAAGATGGGGGCACTACTCAATGCTCTACGCCGGGGCACCATTCTAGCCTCGGTCCTCACCGCCGTCTTTGCCTTTCTCGCCGTCCACTTCTTGAATATAAATATCGGTGTCTTCTGGGCAATCCTGGCCGGTCTCATTGCCGGGGTGCTGATTGGTGAGAGCACCAATTACTTCACCTCCTACGCCTACAAACCAACCCTGGGCATCGCCGACTCGTCACAAACGGGGGCCGGCACTCTCCTCACCAGGGGCTTCGCCAATGGTCTGATGAGCACTCTCCCGCCCATCATCCTGGTCGTCGTCGCCATGCTGATTGCCTATCGCTTCGCCGATATCTACGGCATCGCCATTGCCGGGGTCGGCATGCTGGCTACCCTGGGCATCCAGGATGCCACCGACGCCTACGGCCCGGTGGCCGATAATGCCGGCGGCATCGTCGAAATGTCAGACCTGCCCCCAGAAATCCGAGAACGAACCGATGCCCTAGACTCACTGGGTAACACCACCGCTGCCACCGGCAAGGGCTTTGCCATTGGTGCTGCCGGGCTTACTGCCCTGGCCCTGCTACTTGCCTATACCCAGGCAGTGGGCATCAAGTTTGCCGAGATAAGCCTGCTTGACCCGAGGGTTATCGGCGGCATCCTGCTCGGCGTGATGATGCCGGCTATCTTCTGCGCCCTGACCCTGAACGCGGTGGGTAAAACCAGCTTCTCCATCGTCAATGAGGTGCGCCGGCAGTTCCGCGAGATAAAGGGGTTAATGGAGGGCAAGGCTAAGCCCGAATACGGGAAGTGCGTCGATATCTGCACCCGCTCTGCCATCAAGCAGATGATTCTGCCCGGGGTGCTGACCATCGTCGTTCCCATTATTGTTGGCCTGATATTGGGAGCGGTAGCGCTCGGTGGCTTCCTAATCGGTGCCGTAGCCTGCGGATTTATCCTGGCGGTCACCTTTGCCAACGCCGGCGGTTCCTGGGACAACGCCAAGAAATGGATTGAGACCGGTGCCTTCGGCGGTAAGGGCTCCGACGCCCATAAAGCCGCCGTGGTTGGTGATACTGTGGGCGACCCGATGAAGGACACCTCGGGGCCATCCCTGAACATCATGATAAAGCTGATGTCAATAGTGGCTCTGGTGCTGGCGCCGGTGCTGGTGCATTTTGGGGGACTAGTCTAGAAACCCGCTTAATCGCTTAAGAAAGGGTTACCAGCCCGTTCGGCCCCGATGGTAGTCTCCGGGCCGTGACCGGGGTAGACGATGGTATCATCGGGCAGTACCATGAGCTTGGTATGAATACTCTCCATTAGCTGGCGGTAACTGCCACCGGGTAGGTCAGTACGGCCAATGCCAGAGTTAAACAGGGTGTCGCCACTGAAGACCACCCCCTCCCCCGACAGACAGATACCGCCCGGGGTATGCCCCGGGGTGTGGAGAACCCTGAGATGTAGGTCGGCAACATCCAGACTGTCGCCATCCTTGAGCAAGCGGTCGGGGGGAGGTGGCTTGGGATAAGACAGACCCGAGACGAGGCTAATGATTAAGCCACCCTTCCCACGCAGAGACTGGGCATCATCAGTGTGAATCGCCATCTCAGCGCCGGTTGCCTCCTTAACATCCTTGAGGGCACCGATGTGGTCGATATGCCCGTGGGTGAGCACGATTAATTTTATGTCAAGTCCCAAATCAGCAACCTTCCTTAAAATCACCTTTGATTCATCACCGGGGTCGATGATAATGCCTTCCTGGCTAGACTCAGAGCCCACAATATAGCAGTTAGTGGCAAACGGACTAACGACCACCCTCTCAATAATCACTGTGCACCTCGCAATCTGATAAACGCTATGTCACAGATAAAAACTGAAGGAAGCTTGAGATATCTCTCCATTTTACCAGTAAGCGTAGCTTAAGGGCAAACTGACGATTTACCCAGAGGTGGCTTTACAATGCACCCCCTTTTTAGCTACAATGCTTACCAGAATAAGCTCAGTAGTGGCAAGGAGCGACCGCCGTGACGAAAAAGACCCCGGGTAAGGTTAACATGGAGAAGATTGTCTCGCTATCCCGGCGACGTGGTTTCATTTACCCCTCAAGTGAGATCTACGGCGGCCTGTCCAGCTGCTGGGACTATGGCCCGCTCGGCGTAGAATTAAAGCGAAATATTACGGAGGCCTGGTGGCGAGCCGTAATTCAAGAGCGCGAAGATATCGTCGGCCTGGATACCAGTATCCTGATGCACCCTCAGACCTGGGAAGCCAGCGGACACCTTCAAGGGTTTAGTGACCCCCTTGCCGAGTGCAAGAGCTGTCACCAGAGGTGGCGCACCGATGATCTGGAGACTAACCGCTGTCCTGCCTGCGGCGGGGAACTGACCGAGCCTCATATGTTTAATCTCATGTTTAAGACCTTCATGGGGCCGATTGAGGAGGCTGCCAACATAGTTTATTTGCGCCCGGAGACGGCCCAGGGTATCTTCGTTAATTTCAGTAACGTGGTCGATACCACCCGAAAGAAACTGCCCTTTGGCGTCGCTCAGATAGGCAAATCATTCCGCAATGAGATTACCACCGGCAATTTCATCTTCCGCAGCCGGGAATTTGAGCAGATGGAGATTGAATACTTCGTCAAACCAGGCACCGACGAGGAATGGTTTAACTACTGGCTTGAGGAGCGTCTCAACTGGTACCTGAGACTGGGTATCAGGAAGGAAAACTTAAGGCTGCGCCAGCATATGAAGCACGAACTGGCCCACTACGCCCGGGACTGCTACGACATCGACTACCTCTTCCCCATGGGCTGGGAAGAGCTGGAAGGCATTGCCAACCGCGGTGACTACGACCTCACCCAGCACGCCAAATACAGTGGCAAGAGCCTCACCTACTTTGACGAAGATTCCAAAGAGCAACTCGTCCCCTATGTCATTGAGCCATCAGCCGGTGTTGACCGCACCTTCCTGGCAGTTCTCTGCGACACCTATGACGAAGAACTGGATAACGAAGAGCTCCGGGTGCTGCTCCACCTCAACCCGGAGTTAGCCCCCATCAAGGTAGCCGTGCTACCCCTAAGCCGACGGGAGCCACTGGTGCAACTAGCCAGGGAGGTCTATAGTGACCTGCGTCAGTGCTGGGCTGTAAGCTACGATGATGCCCAGAGCATCGGGCGGCGCTACCGGCGCCAGGACGAGATCGGCACCCCGTTCTGCGTTACTGTTGACTTTGAGTCACTTGAGGATAAGGCGGTAACCATCCGAGAACGAGACACCATGAACCAAATACGCGTCCCCATCGAGGTACTGAGGGAAACCCTAGCCGCCAAGCTCTCTGGCGAACCCCTCTTCACCCTGCCCCCCGGCAGCAAGATATGGAAGGAAGAGAGAAAGCCGAGTTCCAGCTAGGCTAGTGTGGAAGTTTAAGCGAGGAAGCAATTGAAAATCATCCACTTTGCTGACCTTCACCTCGGTGTGGAGACCTACGGACGCCTTGACCCGGCCACCGGACTATCCTCCCGCCTGCTTGATTTCCTGGCAGCGCTTGACCAGTTAGTAGACTATGCCATTGAGAATAAGGCTGACCTTGTCCTTTTCTGTGGCGATGCCTATAAGAGCCGGGAGCCAACCCCCACCCAGCAACGGGAATTTGCCCGGCGTATTAACCGACTGGCCACTATGGATATCCCAGTCTTCCTCCTCACCGGTAATCACGACCTCCCCAACGCCTTCGGCCGGGCTACGGCTACCGAAATCTTCGACACCCTAGCTATTCAGAAGGTCTACGTCTCAAGCCGCCCCGACGTATACCGTATCCCGTTAAGGAGCGGCGTGCTCCAGATAGTCTCCCTACCCTGGCTGAGACGAAGCGCCCTGCTCAGCAAGGAAGAAACGAAAAACCTTAACTTCAAGGAGATTAACGAGCGTCTTGAGCAGGTGCTAACCAATATCTTCACCGCCAACGTGCAAAAACTTGACCCCAAACTGCCCGCCATACTGGCGGCCCATGTCTGGGTCGTTGGTGCCAAGGTAGGTTCAGAGTCGTCGATGACTATCGGGCAGGAGCATACCCTGCTCCCCGGCAGTATCGCCCACCCGGCTTTTGATTATATCGCCCTGGGGCACATTCACCGCCACCAGGTTGTGCATGAAAATCCACCGGTAGTCTATGCCGGTAGTCTGGAGCGGCTTAATTTCAGCGAAGAGACTGATGAAAAGGGATTCTACGTGGTGGACATTGAGCCAGATGGGGAAACCGGGAAGCGACGGGTTTCCTTTCACTTCCACCAGCTATCTGGGCGCCGTTTTGTCACCATCAACGCCAATATTGAGCCCGAGGAGGCTGACCCCACGTTAACCGTGATTAAGGCCATCACGGAACAAGCTAGTAACATCGGGGACAGCATAGTGAGGCTGAATATTAGCCTGCCGGCAGAGCTTGAGGGCGCCCTTAGAGACAGTGACATCCGCAGCGCCCTGAAAGAAGCCCACCACTTCAGCGTTGCCCGGGATATCAAACGTGAGACACGCCTCAGGCTGGGGAAGCTAGCCGCCGAGGAAATAACCCCGTTTGAGGCTCTGAAAGCCTATCTTAATTCAAAAAAGGTATCTCCAGAGCGAACTAAAACCCTGCTTGAGTACGGTGAAAGGCTTATTCAGGAGCAGGGGGCTAAACAGTAAGCCAAGAAGCCTTGATAGGGTAGTAAAACAGGTTTACAATTATGATGCGGACACAAAAGATGATTAATCGCGGCCGGGAGGTAAAGTACCATGATAAGGGTCATCATAGAGCGACACCAAAAAGAGGCTAAGAAAGGGGAACTTATCCATCTGCTCCGGGAACTTAGAACTTCAGCTATCCACCAGCCGGGATACATAAGTGGTGAGAGCCTGGCCAGTATTGAGGACGCTTCAATCGTCTCGGTACTGAGCACCTGGCAAAGCCTTAACGATTGGAGAAACTGGGCACAATCAGAAACCAGAGCTAGGCTAGAAAAGCAGATTGAACCGCTGCTTACAGAGAGGCCAAAGGTCAGCGTCTATCAGGTAATGGCTACTGAGTAGCAGCGAATTAAGCGATAGGTCATAATTAAAGCTAGGCAGGAAAGCTCAAGCGGAGTTTAGGCCACTTTTAGTAATTGCCATCCCTGCTCATGGGACTCAGCCAGGGCGATAATGTGCTAAGAACTTTTAACCGGGAGGTTAGTCACATGTCACCACGAAAGTCTAAGACGGACCCAGAAATTATAGAACTGCCACCGCAGAAGATGGCGGTAGTCCAGGGGAAGGGCGCTCCCGACAAGGTCTTCCCCGAGGTCATGCCAGCGCTCTATGGCTCCGCCTACACGCTAAAATTCGACCTAAAGAAACAGGGGCTGCCCACCTTTAAGGTAAGCGGGCTCCGCGGCCGCTACCCAGACGCTCACCTTGTCTCCAAAGATGAGTGGAATATAATTATGGGCCTGCCCGTCCCGAATGATACCAATTCCCTCCCCCAGAAAGTCCCGGCCGTTGAGGTAAGATTGGAGACCTGGGATTACGGCACTGTAGCCCAGATTCTGCATATTGGAGCCTACGACCAGGAAGGCCCTACCATTGAGCGACTACACCGGTTCATCGAAGAAAACGGCTACCAGATAGCCGGACCCCATGAAGAGGAATACCTGACCCAACCCGACGCCAAGGTCGTGAAGACGCTCATCCGGTATGTGGTCAAGAAGCAGGCATGAAAGTAGTTATCGTTGGCGCCGGGCCGGCCGGGCTGATTACCGCCCTTAACCTGATTGAAGCCGGTATAAGACCCCTGGTCCTGGAGAAGGAGCCAGAAATCAGATCAACCGCCTGCGGGGAAGCCGTGGGTCTCCAGTGGCTAAACGAGCTCCCTTTTGACTCCAGCCCCTACATTGCCAAGCGGGTCAAGGGGGCAAAACTAATCTTCCCCGGTGACATCTTTGACCTGATAGATAAGGAGTGCGCTGTCCTGAACAGAACCGAGTGGCTCCAGGGAATGGCTAGGGAGGTTGGGCTGCGGGGTGGGAAAATCAGGTTAAGCTCGGAAGCAGTTGCCGTAGCCAGTAACCAAGTCAAGCTGGAAAACGGAGAGATTATCGGCTACGACACCCTGATTGGTGCCGATGGTCCCAAATCCAGTCTCGCCCGATACCTGGGGATGAGTTATGACTTTATCGCTGCTTCCCAGTATAAGATTAGCAGTGATACCTCAGGCATGGACTACCTGGAGTTCTACTTTGATAAGAGGTTTTCCTTCGGCTATGCCTGGATATTCCCCAAAGACGGGGTTATCAATGTCGGCTTAGGTGGGGATTTCGCCCATCTGGATGCCTTTTTACAATATAAAGGTCTGGACAAGCAGCAGATAATAAAAAAGGAAGCCGGCCCAATTCCCGCCTCAGGAATAAGCGGCAAGCTGGCCAGGGGAAACCTCGCCCTCATCGGCGATGCGGCCGCGATGCCTAACCCCTCGGGTTCCAGCGGGCTAGCCCCAATTATTCAGGCCAGCCGGATACTCAAGAAAAGCATTAACCACCTAGAGAACTACGAGCGGGAGGTGAAAAACCATCCCATGGCCCACCCTACCCTGTGCCAAGGGGCACTCATTATGAAAAGTTTCACTAACCAAGACCTAGCCAATATCGGCAAGCTCTTCTCGGGATTTAAAGAAGGGGAGGGACACGCCCCGTATATCAGCAGGGTCATCAAACACCCGGCTCTACTACCAAGACTTAGAAAGCTATGGACGGTATATAAAGCCGGCAAGATAGCCATGGACTACGGCTGGTAAAGATGCCGCCTGGCTGGCGAAGTTAGAATGAACGCTATAGATGTAGAAAAGCTGACTAAACGCTTCGGGGATAAAGAGGTGCTCAGCGGACTGAGCCTTAATATCGCCGAGGGTGAATTCTACGCCCTCATGGGGCCCAACGGTTCGGGAAAGACGACGCTAGCCTCAATCATCGCCTCAATAAGAAAGCCCTCATCCGGAGGTGTGCTCGTCTACGGCCAGCCACCGAAGGAAGCCAAGAAACTCATCGGCTACGTTCCCCAAGAGAACTTTTCCGCCCCCAAGCTCACCGCCCGGGAGAACCTGAACTACTTCGCCCGGCTCCTTGACCACTCCGCCAGTGAGGCGAAGAAGCTGGCAAACGACATGCTGGAGAAGATTGGACTGGCTGGCGATGCCGATAAAAGGGTGGAAAAATTTTCCGGGGGGATGCGCAAGAGACTGGAGGTAGCCACGGCACTCTTCCCCGGGGTCAGGGTCCTGATACTAGATGAGCCGACCACCGGTCTCGACCCGGCTGCGAGGAGGAACTTCTTCAGCCTAATCACCGCGATAAAAGATAAAAAGACCACCATCCTTCTCATTACCCACCTGGGCAGTGATGCCGAGCTAGCCTCAAGAGTCGGCTTGATAGACAGCGGCAAGATCATCGCCGAGGATGAGCCGGAGGCGCTGAAGCGGGCCCACGGTCTGGAGGATGTGATAACCGTGGAGACACAGGTGAAGTCCGACAAGATAATCGGGATATTACGGAAATTAAGTATCGACCAGCGGCTTCTGGAAACCGAAGAGGGTTACCGAATCTACTCCAGAGACGGGGGTAAGGTTCTGGCTGAGGTAGCGAGACACCTCGACCGCGCTGGCTTTAAGGTAACACGATTAGAAATGACCCGGCCGTCACTGGAAGACGTCTTCTTCAAACTGACCGAGAAAACCATGCTGGAGGCTGAGTAGCGTGGGGCAGGTAATCGCCTCGTTCTCCAGAACCATCAAGGAATTCCTCCGGGAAAGAGCCGTCCTATTCTGGACGATAGCCTGGCCCATCATCTGGGTAATCATCAGTTCAACCAGCTTCCTCGGAAGCGTCCCCAAGATGGTATTGCCCTACCATAGAGGCACCATCACGATTTCAATGATGGTCTTTGCCCTGATGATAGCCGGCATGGCCAACTTGCCTTCGAGCATCACCGGCGACCGGGAAAATGGGATGCTCGCCAAGCTGATATCAATGCCGATAAGCCCCCGCAGTGACTTCGCCGGCCGCATCCTGGCACTGGGTACCCTCTCAGCCATAGCCGCCGGGCTGGTTCTCGCAGTCGGTTTCGCAATCGGGGGCCGCTTCCAAGGCACCGCCCTTCAAGCCGGGCAGGCGGCTGGCTTCCTGATACTAATCGTCTGTGCCTCGGCCGGTATCGGGCTTATCATCGGCACCCTCATCCGACGCCAGCACGGAGCCATCATGACCGGGGTGGGAATTTCCGTGGTCACCGCCTCTCTCTCCGGTATGTTTGCTCCCTATGAATTCCTACCGCCGGCCCTACAGCAGTTCTCCCGAATCTATCCGATTTCGTCAGCCAGCAACCTGGCTAAATACTTTCTCACCGGGGAAGAATTCGTCGGCTATAATCCGCTGACCGCAGGTCACCCGGGTCTTACCATCGCCCTCTCCCTGCTCCTGTTAATTCTGGGTATAAACCTTTATGCCCGGTACTCCTGGCGGCTTGAGTAACTACTTAAGGAGGTGGTTACAACCATGGGGAAAAGAATCAGCATCAAAGCCGGCAAGATTGAGGCAACCGCCGAACTGAATGACACCAAGACAGCCCAGGCAATCTGGGACGCCCTGCCGATAAAAAGCCGGGGAGACCGCTGGGGCGAGGAGATATACTTCTCCATCCCCCTCAGCCTGGAACCGGAAAATGCCCGGGAAGTAGTCGACGTGGGCGACCTCGGCTACTGGCCGCCGGGCACTGCCTTCTGTATCTTCTTCGGCCCGACCCCGATGAGCCGGGGTGAGGAAATAAGGCCCGCCAGCCCGGTTAATGTCTTCGGCAAGGTTACTGGCGATGCCACCGTTTTTAATCAGGTAGCCTCAGGAACCGAGATTACCATTGAGAGGGAAAACTGAGAGAGCTGAGCGACCAAATAGAGCCACGCTTCCTCCACAAACCCGTTGACAGCGCCACCGGCAAATAACACAGCGGCTACTTCTTGTGTAACGTTTCCAGGTCAGGCCCGAAGCGCCGCAGGCGCCATTCCTTGAGGCACCTGAACCCCTCATTATCACTGAGGACATGCCAGTAGCGATAGAAATCGGATACATAGAAATTGGGCATGAAACCGGTGATACCGGTTACCACCCGGTCAGCCACCTTCTCCAACTGCTTTACCGCCACGGCTGAGGCAGCCGGTACCGCCACCACGATCTCTTGGGGACGGCGGCGGCGCACCGACTCCACCGCCGCCATCATGGTATAACCAGAAGCCAGTCCGTCATCGATAATTATCACTGTCTTACCGCTAACAACAGTAAGCGGTCGGTTTCCCCGGTAGAGCAGGCTGCGCTGGCGGATATCAACCCTTACCTTGTTAATTTCGTAATTTATCTGCTCCTGTGTCAGGCCAACTTCCCTCACCACCACCTCGTTGAGAATTGCCGCCCCGTCATCAGCGATCGCCCCGAAGCCACCCTCCGGCCTTAAGGGTATCGGTAGCTTCCGGGAAATAACGACATCAAGGTCAACCCCAAGCGCCAGGGCCACCTGCAACGCCACCGGTAAACCACCGTTAGGAACCGCCAGCACCACCACCGGCTGTCCCTGATACTCACTCAGCTTCTCGGCTAGCTGTCTCCCGGCATCATAGCGATTCTCAAAAAGGGGAGTCCCTCTTGGATAATGCATATTAAACCCTCTTAATCAGTCTAAGCTGGTTGACATTCACCAGCCCCAGGTCGGTCAACCGGATTTCGGGAATTACCGGCAGCGCCAGAAAGGAAAGAGAAACATAGCTACACTCTCTTAGCTATAGGGCACTTTCAACACTCTATCAGCGAAAATACGGGGTAATCCTTTATGCGTTCTCTTCCTTTCAGCGCCGTCAACTCTATCAGGAAGGCAACCTCTATCACCTTTCCCTTAAGCTTCTCTACCAGATTAATGACCGCCTCCACGGTTCCACCGGTAGCCAGAAGGTCGTCCACAATCAAGACCTTCTCTCCCGGTCTTATGGCATCCTGGTGAATCTCCAAGGTATCTGTCCCATACTCAAGGTCGTAGCTAGCCTGATAGCAATGCCAAGGGAGTTTCCCCTTCTTTCTGACCGGAACCACACCAGCTCCCAGCCGGTAGGCTATGGCCGGGCCGATAATGAAACCCCTCGCCTCAACGCTAACGACAACATCGATTCCCCTATCGCGGTACCTCTCCCCAAATCTATCAATGATCTCCTTGAATCTCTGCCCATCCTGGAGCAGCGGGGTGATATCCTTAAAAACTATCCCTTTCTTGGGAAAGCCTGGGACATCTCGGCAGAGCGCTTTCAAATCACCCATATTATTACCCCTCGGTTATCTCTATTTCCCAAAATCATGTTACTCTGAGAGAAAAAGCTCAGATAAGAAATCCATGACTATCTGAGATTATAGGCTTTATCGCCCACCCTGTCCAGCCGGGATCGGTAAGGATAATGCCTTTAAGGAGCGAACAGATTTATGGTATATGCAGATTAGGTGACCAGGCTTCGTTAATATCGGTAGCATTGTTCTCAGTGAGCTTAGTCTGGTTGGAGCCATCGGCATCCATCACGTAGATTTCAGAATTGCCATCATGATTGGTACTAAAGGCTATTTTGGTACCGTCCGGTGACCAGAATGGCATACTATCCATAAATTGGTTATTGGTAAGTCTGGTCTGATTAGAACCATTAGCATCCATCACGTAGATTTCAGAATTGCCATCACGGTAGGACTCAAAGGCTATTCTGGTACCGTCCGGTGACCAAGACGGAGACTGATCATTAGCCGGGTTATTGGTGAGGTTGGTCTGGTTAGAACCGTCGGTATTCATCACATAGATTTCCAAATTGCCATCACGGTTGGTATTAAAGGCTATCTTGGTACCGTCCGGCGACCAGGGTAGCAACCAACTGATAAACCAAGTGTCAAGGGTTGGATTATTGGTGAGATTGGTCTGGTTAGAACCGTCGGCATCCACTACATAGATTTCACAATTGCCACCGCGTTGGGTTTCAAAGGCTATTCTGGTGCTGTCCGGTGACCAGGATGGCTTAACATCACCAGCCGGGTTCTTGGTGATGTTGGTCTGGTTGGAGCCGTCGGCATCCATCACATAGATTTCATCATTGCCATCACGGTTAGTCCTAAAGGCTATCTTGGTACCGTCCGGTGACCAGGACGGCATGTCATCTTGCGCCGCCGGGTAATTAGTGAGGTTAGTCTGGTTGGAACCGTCGGCATCTATCACATAGATTTCCAAATTGCCATCGCGGTAGGTCATAAAGGCTATCCTGGTACCGTCCGGCGACCAGGACGGCATACTATCCAAAGACGGGGCATTGGTGAGGTTAGTCTGGTTAGAGCCATCGGCATTCATCACATAGATTTCTGCATCGCCATCACGGTCGGTAACAAAGGTTATCTTGGTCGACGGGCTAGAGCGGCAGCCCACGAGGATGAGAACAAAAGCCAGAATTGCGACCACCATAAAGCATATCTTGCCCGGCTTGACCATCATTTACCCCTGAGTAGCGTCCATTTGCCTAAAAGATAAACGAGTTAGGACTTCCAGTCAAGCATTGAGCCAAGGTATTAACTAGCCTCGTGCATGATGCCTAAGACGTTCAACAACGGACCTTTTTATCCTCGAGGTAACAGAACGTCATAAGGTGCAAATCCAAATCTAACATGACAAGCCGTTGTGACCTTAAAACTGAGTCCTCGCACTGCTGACACTGGTCGAATATATAATTACCTACTCTATTTCAACGTTTTTGGCAAGAGTCCTAACCAAAATTAATTCCTTTCGTTATACATAGTGACTAGCAAACCGGCTTGGTGTATTATTAAGATATCAGTTGGAGGCAGCTAAAATGAAAAAGGTTTTTCTGTGTATGCTGGTAGTAGTACCGCTGTGCCTGACGTCCTGTGTCCAAGCGGTAGCCGGTGAGATAGTACAATCGGAGAAGCCGCGCGTGACTTCACCAGAAGTGACTGAAACTGACCTTAAACCTCTGGTTGAGGGGAATAGCGCTTTTGCGTTCAATCTATATCAGGCACTCAGGGAAGAAGATGGTAACCTCTTCTACTCTCCCTATAGCATATCGCTAGCGCTAGCGATGACCTACGCTGGTGCCCGAGGCGAGACCGAACAGCAGATGGCCGATGCCCTTCATTTCACTCTCTCTCAAAATCGCCTGCATCCAGCATTCAATAGCCTCGATATAGAACTCGGAAAGCGCGGCGAAGGCGCTGAAGGTAAGGATGATGAGGGGTTCCGATTGCACATCGTTAATGCCATCTGGGGCCAAAAGGGTTATCACTTTCTCCCCACCTTCCTTGACGTATTGGCAGAGAACTATGGTGCCGGACTCAGACCCTTAGACTTTGCCAGCGCGCCGGAAGAGTCCCGGCTCATCATTAACAACTGGGTCAGTGACCAGACGGAAGGTCGAATTGAAGACCTCATCCCGCAGGGCCTGATTGATATACTCACCAGGCTCGTCCTTACGAACGCCATTTACTTCAATGCAGCCTGGCAGTATCCTTTCAACGAGGCGATAACCAGCGATAGCCAATTTTACCGGCTCGACGGCGGAGAGGTGACCGTGCCGATGATGAGGCAAACGGAATCATTTGACTACACCGAAGATGACAACTATCAGGCGGTTGAGCTGCCTTATGACGGTGGTGAACTCTCGATGGTAATTTTACTGCCCCGAGCTGGTCAGTTTGAGGCGTTTGAAGAATCGCTAAATGCCGAGCAAGTAAACGCTATTGTAAATGCTCTGGATCAGAGACAGGTCGCCCTGGCCATGCCCAAATTCGAGTTTGATTCAGCCTTCAAATTGAAGGAGGCCCTTATGGCAATGGGTATGCCCATCGCTTTTACTGAAGGTGCGGACTTTTCCGGCATGACCGGTGGTCGCGACCTGTTCATATCAGCCGTGGTTCATAAGGCATTTGTTTCGGTGGATGAAGCCGGTACGGAAGCAGCAGCGGCTACGGCAGTTATTATGAAGGTAACGGCACTACCCGGGACACCGGTTGAATTCACTGCTAATCGCCCCTTCATCTTTCTGATTCGCGATATTGAAACCGGCAGCATACTATTCATAGGCCGTGTTTTGAACCCGGCTACTTGAACCAAACTCTCATAGACCTCAGCTCAGTCACTGAAGACAACGCGATAGAGAGGTCAAAGCTATGAAAATAGCCACGTTTGGGACGGCACTCGTTACCACGTCACTCAGCCTCTTGATAGTCCTAGCGGGATGCACACCGACAGTGCCGGAGCTCCAGCCCTCGCCATCCCCAGGCCCGGTAGTGGTCAAACAGACGGGGGGCGCCTCTGCCCTCATCGCCGAATGTCAGGATAGACAATACATTATCAGCACTGCCGATTACATCGTTGAAGGTACCGTGCGAGGGGTTGAAAGCAAATGGAATGAAGACAAGACCAGCATTCTTACCTACACTGATCTGTCGATAGAGGAGTATGTGAAAGGCGCCCCCTTTGCTCAAGATAGGCTGCAAATCATCACGCCGGGCGGCACAGTTGGCGATATCACCCAAGTAGTCGAAGACCAGCCTATCTTTCATGAAGGGAAGAGGGTTCGCATATACTTCCAAGAGATCGACGGCGAATTCCACATCGTCTGCGCCCAGTTCGGTGTGGAAGAACTTGACTTCTTACCATAGCCCAGCTTATTTCCCCCCGGCAAGTGGCCAAGGCCAAGCTTCACCGAATTATGTAATGCCACCGAATACACAAATGCCTAGATGACAATCGATCGCATTGGTGGGACATCGGTAGATGAAGGTGAATACAATTCTTTCTACTTAACTCCTTTGGCAAGCATACTCGGGTGGATGCAAACCCGTAGCCTCTATGTAGAACCTAATTTGAGGATATCCCTGTAGATAGTTCGGGTAGCCCGGTTAATATTCGGTAGGAAAACTGCTATAATAGGTTAAGTTATAATCATTCTGGTCGTGCTTCATTGAGTCATGGTCGAGATACTGCGTAATAAAAGCCTGGCGACAAAGTTGCAGATACTGGTGGCGATAGCTGATAGTGGGCCTAGTGTCCAACAGCAGGAAATTGCTAAAAGGCTAGCTATCACCCCACAGGCAATCTCGGATTACGTTAGCCAACTGATAAAAGATAGACTTTTGGCTGCCGACGGCCGTTCTAATTATAGGGTAACCGACGAGGGTGTGAACTGGATAGTCAGGATGCTGAGGGAGTTGAGACGCTACACGACTTCTGTGGAAAAGGTTATCACCAATATCTCGGTCTGTACCGCTATCGCCGAATGCGAACTGACCAAAGGGGAGACCGTCGGTCTAAAGATGAAAGGCGGCCTGCTTTATGCTACTCCCAAGGTTACCAATGGCGCCAGGGGGATAACCACATCTGACGCCGGCGCCGGTGAGGACGTCGGGGTAACCAACATAGAGGGGATAGTAAAATTTAAACTGGGTACGGTGACCATCTTCAGAGTGCCCAGCGTCACTAAAGGTGGTTCCCGGAATGTTGATCTTACCAGATTGCGGCAGGAAGTGAAGGGTAAACCCTTCATTGGTGCCCTAGGAATTGAGGCACTGGTTACCCTAAAGCGGCTAAAAGTCAATTTCCATCGGTATGGTGTCCAGGAAGCTGCGATTGAGGCGGCCCACTGTGGCCTGCAGCCGGTAGTAGCCTGTAGCGAAGATGAAATCTCCGGTCTTATTAAAAGGTTGGAAGAAGCGGAGATTGGCTACCGGATAGTTGATAGGGCCAGAAAATGAGAGCTATTAGGCTATTTTAGCCCGTCCTTGTAGTTCGCAGTTTAGTTTCTTCTCGCGACACAAGCCCTGTTCGGTATTGACATGCTTGTTTTACCCCGATATAATCAAATATAGTTGTTTATTCACTACTAAAATTGATTATAGGGGGTGCGTTTTACTGTGAAGAGGCAAAAGACTATAGCTCACATTGTTACCGCAATAATTGCCCTAGCCGCGACTTCAGCATCACTGTTCATCGCCCCGGTTATGGCAGCAGACTCCTACCCCATGCAGGCTACCGACCCCGAGGTGGCAAACGCTCTGGACTACCTCAGTGGTGAGCAGGGCAGCGATGGCTCAATCGGTAGCTTCGTTGATTCGGCCTGGGTGACGATGGCAATCGCCGCGGCCGATGAGGACCCCCACAACTGGCAGGTGGGCGACAACTCTATCGTTGATTACCTAGCTGCTAATGCCGGTAGCGCCAGTTCGCCAACTGACTACTCGCGGATGATATTAGCTATTGTTGCTTCGGATGAGGACCCCACTAATTTCGGCGGCCGTGACTTTGTTTCTCTGCTGGAAGGAACCTATGACGATATCACCCAGCAGATTGGTGAGGAAGCGTCTCTCAACGATGATATCTTTGGCGTCATGGCGCTAATCGCTGCGGGACGGAGTCAGAGTTATCAGATTATCACCGATGCGGTAGATTTTATTATAGATAACCAGAACGGAGACGGTGGCTGGGCCTATTCGGTGGGGTTAGCCAGTGATGTTGACATGACTGGTGCGGCCGTGATGGCCTTAATTTCCGCCGGGGAGACAGCCGGTTCCGCACCGATAGTTAGTGCCCTAGCCTATATTAAATCAACCCAACAGGCTAACGGCGGTTTTTTGTCCTGGGGTTCGACTAATGCCGAGACTGATTCCTGGGCAATAAGTGCCATAGTGGCCTGCGGCCAAGACCCCAACGGTGCCAGCTGGACTTCCACCGGGGATAATACCCCGGTTGATGACCTCCTGACTTACCAGCAGGCGGGTGGTGAGTTCTACTTTCAGGACGGTTATCCGGGGGCCTGGCCGTCCCAGACAACGGCCAAAGCCATAATTGCCTCGCTGGGTGATTCCTATCCGGTGGTCGCCCTGGAGCCGACTGGGGAAGAGGGGTATAGCGTTGACGTCAGAATCGAAGGGCAGAGCAGCACCATCTGGAGTGGCAGTGTTACGGTTACGGAGTCGATAGTTACGGCGACCAACAGCAACAATCCCTACTATTCTGAGAATCCGACGGTACTCGGAGCCTTGGACGAAGCATCTCAGGCTGGTAGTTTCGCCTACGAAACAACTGACGAGTATGGGGAGGCGTTTGAGAGTCTATATATAACCTCAATCGGGGGGGAGGAAGGCTCGATGACTAGCGCCTGGCTCTACCGGGTGGACTATTTCAGTGCCCTAGTTGGCGCCGGAGGTTTTATCCTTGGCGAGACCACACCCCCTAACCCGCCGCACCAGGAGATCCTCTTCTATTACATCACCGATAATAACTGGGGCGCTCTACCGCTCAGGATTGAGGTTGACAACACCGAGCCTGCGGTAGGCGAGCAATTTACCGTCACCGTAAGTGAGTACAGCGATAGTACCAATGATTGGTCGCCCTGTGAAGGGGCAACCGTCCATGCCAACACTAACTACACTACCGGGGCCCTAGGTACGGTGGATATCACCGTAGATATGGATGCCACCCTTGAGATCTACGCGGAGAAGGAGGGCTTTATCCGCAGTAACCGGGTTACCGTCACCGTCGGCACCGGTTCTGGAGTTACCGGTGAAGTAGGCTTGACGGCCACTATCATACCGGCGATAGCCATTACCGTCGAGCCAAGCAGCCTAGACTTCGGTGAGCTGGGCCCCCGGGACACGAGTGATCCTCAACTGATAACCATAACCAACGTCGGTGCCTGGGATGCCGAGGTGACCTGTGAAATGTCCGGAGAGGCTGGGGATCTCTATTTCGAGGGTCTCGAACTTAATGGCGACCTGTGGGACCTGTTCGCTGAAGTAATTAGCCGTGGTAATGATGCGGAGTGCTCCGCCACGCTTACCGTCCCGGAAAGCTATACTGGGGTGGGTGAGCAAAGCGGCACCGTCATCTTCTGGGCAGCGGAAGCGCCATAATGGTAGAGATGTGCCTACTGGAGGCTAACTACCTCCTGTAGTTAAGAGAGGAAGCAGGTTCGTTGACTAGGAAATTAGGGGTGTTACTACCGCTTACCTTGTTGCTGGGGCTATTACTGTTCCCCGGTGGAGTACTGGCTTCGGGGATCGGGGTAACCCCCGGACAGCTTGAGCTTGAGGCCTACCCACTGATGAAGGCCTCCCAATCGGTAGTGGTCATCAATACCTCTGGGGAACAAGGGTTATGCCAGGTATATGTCGAGGGTGAAATTAAGGAATGGTCCAGCGTTTCCCCGGAGGAATTTATTCTGGAGCCAGGCGATAGTCAGGTGGTGGAAGTAGCCGTAACGCCGCCGCTTGGGGCACGCGGCGATTATGAGGCGACGGTATGTGCCATCTCTCTAATGCCCGCATCAGAACTGAAGGTTGGCTGTGGGGTTAAAATACCACTCCGTGTTCTGGTGGGCCTGGCACCGCCGGTCGGGAAGATAGCTGAACTTGCGGCGGGGTCTCCCATAATGTGGTTAATTATCGCGGTAGTTTTGGCAATCGCTATTCCCCTTACTATCCGAAGGAGGAGGAAGCGTCGTGCGGCCTAGGCAGTTTATCAGCCTGGCTATCATAGCCCTGCTCACAGCCCTGCTCTGTGGCTGTGCCGACGGCGTGTCGGGAGCACTGGGGGGTAACGTCGCTTCCCACGAAGGTAACCCCAGCCCGGCTGAGAGTCTCCCCCCCCAAGAAGACAGCGGTCTGGCTAGCTCAGGCTCCTCAGTCAGCATCATAGTTACCCGAGGTTTCAGTGAGCCGGCTATTTTGGAAAAGAGTGTAGCCATTGGTGAGGACACTACGGCTCTGGACGGCCTGCAGATGGTGGCCAGCGTCGAGACCAAATACGGGGGCGGCTTTGTGAGCTCAATAGAGGGTATCAGCTCTAAATACGAGGGGTCCAACAAGACCAAGGAAGACTGGCTTTTCTATATAAACGGCATTTCGCTCAGCACCGGCGCCGGGGGCTATATTCTTCGGGATGGAGATAGTGAGCACTGGGACTATCACGATTGGAGCTTCCGCCAGTTTATTCCGGCCATAATCGGCGACTTTCCGGAGCCGTTTGTTCACGGCATCAGAGGAGTGGTTTACCCTACCGTGGTTGCCTATCAGAGTGGCTGGGAAGAGGAGGCAAGACAGATAGCTGATAGACTAATGGGGCTGGGTGTCCCGGATGTTACCTGCCAGAGTTTTGATGAGCTATCAGCCGGGGATAAGGAGTCCAGTAACCTCGTCTTGGTGGGCACCAGTGACTTTGCACCAGTCGAGGAGCTAAACGAGCCCTGGAACCGGCTCGGCTTTTTCGGTCACTTTGAAGACGGGGCACTTGTGGTCTTCGACTCAGCTGGTGAGCTGGTTAATGGATACGGTGCCGGTACCGGCCTCATCCAGGCGACCCAGAGTATCTGGAACCCGAAGGGCGTTGGCGCCGGCGAGAACGTGGTCTGGGTGGTCTCTGGATTGGATGAAGCCGGTGTAAAAGCTGCCGTGGATGTCCTGATCAATCACCCCGACGATTATAAGTATGCCTGTGCCGTGGTGGTTACTGAAGGAGAGACACTGAGGTTGCCCCAGTAGTGAGGAGCTTTAGATATCAGGATAAAGGTACCCTAGTCCACCGGCTTAATCCCTTCTCCAAGCTGGGCTGGATTACCAGCATCCTTATCCTTTCCCTGGTGCTCGACAGTCCCCTCTTTCTGCTCGTGGTGTTTCTGTCAACGCTGCCGCTGGTAAAGGCAGCCCGGGTGTGGTCGGAGTGGCTTTCCGCTATGAGGCTGGCACTCTATCTTTCGGCAGCAATCATCCTCATAAATACCCTGGTGAGCTCTCACGGCACTCATGTTCTGTTCGAGGCTCCGTTTCACCTGCCGCTGGTGGGGGTTCCGGTAATAACGCTGGAGGCTATCATCTACGGGGCAGTCATGTCGCTCAGGCTACTTTCGATAATCTCCGCCTTTGCCCTGCTCACTTTCACGGTTAACCCTGATGACATGATGCTGGCGATGATAAAGCTCAGGTTACCCTATAAGTCGGTACTGGTTACCTCGCTTTCTGCCAGGTTTATCCCTACCCTGCTTGATGATATAGCGCGCATTACCGATGTTCAGCGGTCAAGGGGTCTCGAGCTGGACAGGGGCCGGTTACCCCAGAGAATAAAGAGCCGCACCGCTATCGTGACCGCCCTGCTATCTAATTCCCTGGATAGAGCCGTTCAGGTCGCCGAAGCCATGGAGTCGCGAGCCTTCGGTAGTGGGCGGCAGCGCACCTTTTACCGCGACCTAGGCTTCAGCCCGACGGACATTACCACCTTGGTGTTTTGCCTCCTTCCGGCGGCACTGGGCATCTTTATGGGTCTCAATGGCTATGGGCAATATCACTACTACCCTACCGTGTCATGGGTAAGTCCTACCGGCTGGGAGGCATGGCTACTCGGGCTAATGGCAGCACTGCTAGTGGCACTACTGCCGCTGGCATACCTGAAACAGAGGGTTGACCTTGATTAGAATAGAAGGTTTGACTTTTTACTATAGCGATACTACTCACCCCGCCCTCAGGGACATTAGCCTGGAAATCGGGGAGGGAGAGTTTGTTCTGGTGGCGGGGCCCTCCGGAGGCGGTAAGTCCAGTCTTGGCCGCTGCCTTAATGGTCTGATACCCCACTTTTACGGCGGTAAGATTTATGGTCGAGTGCTGGTTAGTGGCCTGGATACCCTCAAACACTCCACTAAGGAGCTAGCTACCAGAGTCGGCTTCGTGTTTCAGGACCCGGAAAATCAGCTGGTGAGCCTGGATGTCGAGCGGGAGATTGCCTTTGGGCTGGAGAACCTCGCCTTCCCCCGAGATCTTATCGCCAAACGGGTGGAGGAATCACTGGATACACTTGGCATCGCTAACCTACGTTATCGGCAGCTCAGTGAGCTCTCCGGTGGGGAAAAACAGAAGGTTGCCATTGCCTCGGTGCTGGCACTCCACCCCGACATCCTAATA
This sequence comes from uncultured Dehalococcoidales bacterium, assembly GCA_964472625.1. GTDB lineage: Bacteria > Chloroflexota > Dehalococcoidia > Dehalococcoidales > UBA5760 > UBA5760. Next base: position 68,758 of record CAYYLM010000003.1, on the reverse strand, counting down.
CTGGACGAGCCGACTTCAGAGCTTGATCCCAAGGGGGCTGAAGAGGTGCTGTCGATAATAACCCGGCTGAACGACGAACTCGGTCTTACCGTGATACTGATTGAGCACCGTCTCGACAGGGTACTTCAGTATGCCGACCGATTGATAGTCTTAAATGATGGGATGGTGGCTATTGATGGTGAGGTTAGAGACGTCATGACCAATTGCTACCCCGAGCTTTCCCGAATTGGCATCGGTGTCCCCCCCATGATTCGTCTGGTTCAGGAATTACGCGATAGAGGCGTCAAAATAGACCGGGTGCCCCTGACCGTTAAGGAGGGGCGGGCTATCATCAGGAAGGTCTTTGAGAATACTACGCCGATTCAAGATACTAGCGGGGGTAACGGGCGGGAAATCACCAACCCCCTAGTTAGTGTCGAGAGGCTCGGCTATACCTACCCTAATGGACTCCTCGCCCTGAGAAACATAAATCTTAAGATAGGCGAGGCGGAGTTCATCACCATTATGGGGCGAAACGCCTCGGGTAAAACAACGCTGGCAAAGCACTTTAACCGCCTCCTGGTACCGACTAAGGGCAGAATTAGGGTTAGCGGCATTGATACCAGAGAAGCGACGATTGCGGAACTGGCGCGAAAGGTGGGCTTTGTTTTTCAAAACCCCAACGACCACCTCTTCGCCGATACCGTCTCTGATGAGATTGCCTTCACCCTGAAGAATTTGGGCTTTAGCCGCGAAGAGATAGAACCACGCACCGCTGAGATGCTGGAGAGATTTCAGCTTAATGAATACAAGAACCACTACCCTCGTTCCTTGAGTGGTGGCGAAAAGCAGCGGGTGGCACTGGCTTCAGTCCTGGCGACAAAACCCAAGGTCTTGATTCTTGATGAACCAACCAGGGGCATGGATTATCGCCTGAAAAGCGAACTGATGCGGTTCTTGAATGAATACCGCACCGAGGGTAACACTGTGATTTTAGTAACCCACGATGTCGAGATAGTAGCCGAATATGCTGACCGAGTTATCCTCCTGAGCGAGGGAAAGGTTATCATCGATGGTGAAAAACACCAGGCTCTGTCTCAAGCCCTCCTTTTTTCACCGCAGATAAACCGCCTGGCACAATCATTCGAACGCTATGGGGTCTCCAACAAAATACTGACCGTTAGCGAAGCCCTGGATATTCTGTCATGAAACCAAGATATATCTTTCTGTTAGTAATTATCGGACTGGGTGCCGCCGCTTTTACGGCGCCGATATTTAGTCCCTCACCGCTTGACATCTTGCAGAACTGGGGGCTTATGTCGGTTATCCTGGTCAGTTTGACCATTGTCGCCTTCTTCTTTGAATTTGAGGGAAGCGCTATCGGCTCCAAGGAAATAGCTATCATCGGCATATTGAGCACCGTTTCCGCAGTAGTTAGAATTCCCTTTGCCGCCATACCCAGTGTCCAGCCGTGCACCTACCTGATAATATGCTCGGGTTATGTCTTCGGCCCACTGGCTGGATTCATGGTGGGGGCGATAACAGCCCTTATCTCCAACTTCTTTCTCGGGCAGGGCCCGTGGACCATCTACCAGATGTTTGCCTGGGGGATGGCTGGAGTCAGTGCCGGTTATTTGTTAAAACGGCTTAATCCCGACCGAAAAAGGCTGGCAGCTTTCGGCATCCTCTGGGGTTACCTCTTTGGCCTCATCGTCAATACCTGGTTCTGGACAGCCTTCATCTATCCCCTGACACCGAGGACCTTCATTATATCTCAGCTTAATAGCCTCTGGTTTGATACCGCCCATGCCGTAGCCAATGCCATCTTCCTGGGACTGCTGGGTAAGAAGACCATCGATATCCTGGAAAGGTTTCATAAGAAGTTCCAGTGGCAGGCGCTGGGGCAACGCCTGACGAATGCGGTTGTTATGCCTGAAGCCGTCCTAAGGTGAGTTGCGGTAGCTCAGTTGACCACTAAATTGACTCCCTTGGGTGATTACCAATCAGGCATGATTTCGCTATGCTTGACTGGAAGTCCAAATTCATTTATCTTTTAGACAGTCAGTATTCAGGGGGTAAATGATGGACTTGTCAATGCCAACTCAAATTGATACTGATGTCTTAGTGATTGGCGGCGGGGGAGCCGGACTGAGGGCTGCAATCGCGGCTGCAAAACATGGTGCAAAGGTAGTCTTGCTCTCCCAATCCCAGGCTGGTTATGGCAACAATACCGCCATCGCCGCGGGCAAAATGTGCGTAGTGATCAAGCCAGAGGACAGCCCAGAGTCATACTTTAAAGACGCCATATCGGCCGGGCGGTTCATTAATGATCAGAGGTTAGTCCAGCTCCTTGCGGAGGGTTCAGCACACCAGGTACTTGAACTACAGGAGTTAGGAATCGCCTTTAGCAAAAAAGGTGGTGAGCTTATCGTAAGTTCTGTCCCGGGCCATAGTTATCCCCGCTGTGTTGCGACAGTGAAAAATGGGCTGGGTTTTACGCTTCCGCTCCGGGCGGCGGCTATAGCCTCGGGGATAGAATTTGCGGAGGGGATACTCATAACTAGACTAATTGGTGAGGAAAGAGTCCAGGGTGCTATCGGAATTGATGGAAAGGGGAGTGTTTTCGTCATCAACGCTAAGGCCGTAATACTGGCGTTAGGGGGACTGGGGCAACTCTACTCGAGGACAAGCACCGCCAAGGGAACAACCGGGGACGGCTATGCCTTGGCCTATGATGCTGGGGTCCCACTTCAGGATATGGAGATGGTTCAATTCTATCCCACGGGCACTGCAGTAGGAGCCATAAGCCAGGTTATCCTATACGAATTCATAGTGGGCCGGGTAGGTGGCACCATTAGAAATTCTCTAGGTGCCGATCTTCTGGAGAAATACGGACTTCGAGACACGGCGCGTATGACCCGGGATAAACTAGCGCAAGCTATGATGACTGAGTTGATTGAAGGTCGAGATATCCAGGGTGCATTAGCACTAGATCTATCCGATGTGCCAGAGAAGGCCATGCGTCAGGTACAAGCCCTTCTGCCCACTCGAGTTACGGCTGATGCCAAAGCGACACTCTTAGTGACCCCGGTCGCTCACTTCCAAATGGGCGGCATCAAGATAGATGAAGGCTGCAGCACTTCGTTACCTGGACTCTTCGCGGCAGGTGAGGTGTGCAGTGGTGTGCATGGTGCCAACCGCTTGGGAGGTAATTCACTTACCGAAATCTTCGTCTTCGGCAAGAAGGCCGGGCTATCGGCAGCATCTAGGGCGTCGAAAACTCCACGAGCTAGAATAGACCTGAAGCAGATTGAGCCTGAGCTTCAAAGGATACGATCACTGCTCTCCCAAGACGGGAAATGTCCCTTGGACGACTTGCTACTTCAGATCAAAAGAACTATGTGGTTCAAGGCTGGTATTATCAGGAGCGATGGTGGCCTAAGAGAGGCCCTTGTTGACTTGCAACAGATACGCTCCGGACTAGGCGAAGCACGTATCACGGGACCTAGACAATTAATAGATGCTATCAAACTGACTAACATGGTCACGGTGTCCGAGATGGTCATCCGTTCGGCTTTGCTGCGTACGGAGAGCCGGGGCGCACATTACCGTAGTGACTATGACGAGGAAAATAATGCTCAGTGGCTAAGCAACATCGTCCTTAGCAAGAAAGACGACACAATGGCCTTGGAGAGTAGGCCCGTGGAGCTATCGAGATTAGGGCCCTAGATGCACTGAAGCGATCCGTTCGGAAAAAGGCTTTAAGCAAACAGACTTCTCTTGTTCCAGCCCAAGCAAGCAAACAATTGGGATTTTTTCTAACACGACACCTGAGTTCTTACAGTTTCTCACAGCACATAAGTAATGCACAATTGGCTCATTGTATCGAATTACTGGACACGAAGATAAGCCCACCATCCATGCCTGCCTTTCGTATCCCCTCTTTCAAATATCTTAGAATCTACCACAAGTTCTTTGGTCAATCGCCTAAGCTAAGTTTAGAGAGTAACACCCGCTACGAACAAGGCGCCCTATTGTCCAACCTTTTCGTGAGTGGCGTGTGAGACCATATTGACATCAGACCGCACCCATTTTATCATAGTGACAAAGACGACTACGCGAAGCTACGAGGGTGTTGAAAAGGGCTTAAGACTAAGCCGACAACAATCAGTTCTAGGTAAGTGAAATGACGAAGAAACCCAATATTGTAGTCGCCGGCATCTTAGATACTAAGGGCACTGAGATTCGTTTCCTAGCTGAACGAGTGCGTGCTGCTGGCGGTAACCCTATTATTCTGGAAATGAGTGTGGGTAAAGAGGTAGGCTGGGCTGATATCAGCCTCAGTGAGGTAGTCGCCAAGGTTGGACGCGCCACCGGCGAAATCTTTGCCCTGGAGCGGGCTAAGGCGTCGGAGGTCATCGTTGAGGGTGCCATCAGGGTTCTCATTGAGTTACTGGAGCACGGCAGGCTAGACGGCATAATTGCCATGGGCGGCTCGATGGGCACGAGTATGGCAACGCAGGCTATGCAGAAGCTGCCCGTGGGCATGCCTAAATTGGTGCTTTCAACCATGGCTTCGGGTGATGTTCGCCCCTATGTTGGCACCAAGGATATTGGTATGCTCTACCCCATCGCCGAAGGTGGGCTCAATGTGGTAACGCGCAAAATCTTGAACAATGCGGCTGGTGCCATCGTGGGCATGGCTACCGTCCCTGAGCCAAGAGTCGCGGAGGAGAAGTCACTTATCGGCTGCACGATGTTCGGGGTAACTACACCCTGCGTGCTGCGGGCCTCCAAGTACTTTGAGGACGGGGGAAGGTACGACGTGATGATTAACCACGCGGTAGGCACTGGAGGTCGCTCAATGGAAGAGTTGATCCTAGATGGCTATATTGTCGGCATGTTGGACATCACTACCCACGAAATCGCTGACCTATTGCTTGGTGGTGTCCTGAGTGCTGGCCCTGACCGCCTGACGGCAGCCGGTCGCACGGGTATTCCCCAGGTAGTCTCCACCGGAGGCCTGGATATGATAAATTTCGGTCCCGCGGCGACAGTACCGCAGAAATATAAAGGAGAACTCGACATCCCGGGACGGGTGGTTCATGTCCACAATCCAACGGTTACCATCGTCGGTACTTCACTCGACGAAGCCTTTATGATCGGTAAGCACATTGCTGATAAGCTCAACCAAGCGACTGGCCCGACTGCTTTATGCGTACCGATGCGCGGATGGGGAGCCTACGACACCGCCGGTCCCAATCCGGATTTGGGTTGGGCCGAGGAGTCACCAGCTCCCTGCTGGGTTTCCGATCCTGAGAAGCCTGAATGGTCGCTGCGTGCCGAACGTTTTGTTGACGCTTTGCGCCAAGTGGTTGACCGGGATAAGCCCAATCTGGATGTGCTGCTGGTAGACCAGCATATGAACGAGCCAGAGTTTGCTGACCTGATGGCAAAGCTACTGGATGAGATGCTATCCGGCACCTGGAAGAAGGGCAGCCATTATAATATAGCTGAGTTCATTCCGTTCTAGGATAAACTTGCCAGGCACAGTATTTATAATTAGGAGGAAAGAAATGACCAAGAGGTACACCCCTGAGGAACTCGTAAGCCGGCTTAAGAAGACATTGAAGGAGGGAAAGCCCATCATTGTCGCCGGGGCTGGCGACGGCTTCACCGCCAAGCTGGAGGAAAGGGGTGGGGTGGATATTATTGGTATTTACAACTCTGGCCGGTTCCGGCACTTCGGGGCTGGCTCACTATGCGGGCTGATGCCGGTAGGACAGAACAATGAAATGGTTATGGATTACGCCCCTGAAATAGCCGCTCAGGTAAATGAGGTACCAGTAATCGCCGGGTTCTGTGCCCAAGACCCGAGAACCGTCTGGGAGCAGTGGTTCCGGCAACTAGCGGATATTGGCGTCTCGGGTTTCATGAACTTTCCCACGGTCGGCCTAATTGACGCTGACGCCAAGTACCGGAAGAACCTGGAAGAATCGGGCTTGGGCTTTGATAAGGAAGCCAAGGTACTAGAACTCGCTCACGAACTGGGTTACTTCACCATCGGCTATTGCTTCACTCCACAAGAAGCTCAGACAGTGGCTAAGGCTGGTGTCGACATGGTAGCCTGTCACGTCGGACTGACCGCGGGTGGACTGATTGGTGCGGAAACCGTCATGAGCACCAACGAAAGCATCCGCGTGACTAAGGAGCTGATCGATGCCGCCAAGCAGGTTCGACCGCAGAAGGACTTCCTAGCGATCACTCACGGTGGCATCATGGCTGACCCCAAGAGCACGGCCCCTGTACTGGCGGCTACCGAAGCCGTCGGCTATCTCGGGGCATCAAGCATCGAGCGCACCCCGGTGGAGCCCGCCGTCGTTAAAGTATGCCAAGATTTCAAGGATATGCCGGTTAACGTGCCGGCGTGGGTGAAGCTTTAGCCAGCCTTAATCAACAAGGAGGATATACGATAATGCAGAGTATGTACGATTGGACCTTGTACCATGTGCCCGAAGGTATCAATCCAGAAGAGCACGTAATTGCTACCTACCTAATCGAGCAAGAACCCGATGTAGACGTGCTGAATTATGCCGTTTCCATTGCCATCGAGCAGAGTACCGGGACCTGGGTACCCGTACCCGAGGAGACGCCGGCGGTGCGGCAGAAGCATGCTGGCAAGGTCGTCGGCATATATGAGATACCTCACTACGAGTTTGAGCTGCCGGCGGGAATTGAGAGGCGGACCTTTGTGGTCAATATCGCCTTCCCCCACATCAATTTCGGTGCCCAGATACCCATGCTGCTCAGTACCGTCATCGGGAACATCTCCATGATGGGTCGCCTGAAGCTCCTGGATCTCCATTTCCCCCGCTCCTTTGTCCGCGAATTCAAAGGACCCAAATTCGGCATACCCGGCATTCGGAAGCTACTGGACATACCAGAAAGACCACTACTGAATAATATGATCAAGCCCTGCACCGGCTTCCCGCCCGAGGTGGGAGCGAAACTCTTCCGCGAAGCCGCTGCTGGCGGGGTGGATATAATAAAGGATGATGAGTTACTGGCTGACGCTCCATTCAGCCGGCTGGAGGATAGAGTCAAGCTTTATATGGAGGCAGAAAGACAGACCTTTGAGGAGACTGGGGAAAGAACATTGTACACCGTCAACATAACGGATAGTGCAGATAGGGTGCGCGATAATGCCAAAAGAGCCATAGACGCCGGGGCTAACGCTCTCATGCTCAATTACCTAACAGCCGGCATATCAGTATTGCAGGGCTTGGCTGAAGACCCGGAGATTGACGTGCCGATATTAGCCCATCTCGACTTCGCCGGTGTTCTCTACGAATCGCCGGTCTCCGGAATGTCCTCATCACTAGTTCTGGGTAAGCTCCCCCGCCTAGCCGGAGCCGATATCATAGTTTATCCTTCCCCTTACGCTAAGTTTTCCTTCCTGAAAGACCGGCACCTTCAGCTAGCACAGATGCTGCGTGCTCCCTTCTATGACCTATCTGCCACCTTCCCGATGCCCGGAGGGGGGGTACATCAGGGATCGGTACCACGCTTGGTGCAGGACCTAGGGGCCGATTGGATCATCGGAGCCGGAGGCGCCATCCATGGTCATCCTATGGGACCCAGGGCCGGCGGCAAAGCCTTCCGGCAGGCAATTGATGCTGTGATGGCTGGGATCCCGCTAGAGCAGGCAGCTAAGGAAAACCCCGAGCTTGAGGCGGCACTGAAAGTGTGGGGCACCCTGTGACAACGAACCAAGTCTATCACGCCTTTTTCCCCAAAGACCCACCTGCCCCTGCACTACCCTCGTCGCCGGGCTTGTCTTGCCCGAGATATTCGTCGAGATCGAATGTATGGCTATGGTGTAAGAGTCAATGGCACTGGGAAACTCAGCTAGGGCACCGGCAGCCGACAGGGCCGAAAGAGACCGAGTGTTCTGTCACATTGTTCCACAAACTGTTCTGACCGGCGTTGGCAAAGATGATATCTAGGTCACCATCGCTATCAGCATCCCCGAGAGCAACGCCAAGGCTCTGCTGCTTACCAACCGGAAGTTGCGTTGAGGTAATATTTTCAAATACACCCAAGCCGTTGTTAAGGTAAATTACGCTTTGCTCGTCAAAGTTGGCGAACACGACATCCTGATCACCATCGCCGTCTAGGTCCGCTAAAGCAACATCAGTGCTCCAGTGGTTGGCTTTAGGCAGGTGAGTGGTGGTGACGTCGGTAAACACTCCGTAACCGTCGTTGAGATAGATCTTGCTCTGACCCTGATTGGACAGACGATTAGCAAAGACGATATCAAGATAACCATCGTTATTGACATCTCCGAGCGCTATTCCTCGGCTATTATCGTACTCATAAGGAAGGTTGGTTTCAGTAACATCACTGAATGTCCCAGATCCATCGTTCAGAAGGAGCCGGTTCCGGGCATCCTTGACAGCAAATACAATGTCCAGGTTATCGTCATTGTTGACATCCCCTAGAGCAACCCCGCGGGTGTTGCCACCACCCGAGGAGAAGTCGGCTGGTGGCGCATCACCGAATACCCCAGATCCATCGTTCAGGAGAAGCCGATTAGGGCCAAAGCGACTGGCAAAGACAATATCCAGATGACCATCACCATTTACATCGCCAACAGCCACATCCCGGCTGTCGTCGTTATCCTCCGGAAGATTGGTCAAGGTGACATCCCTGAATACCCCAGAGCCGTCGTTTAGACACAGTCGATTTTGACCGGTATTCGCAAACACCACGTCCAGGTGACCATCACCGTTAATGTCCCCCAGCGCTGTGCCCCAAGTCAAATCGGTATCTGGCGGCATGCTCGTTGAAGTGACATCGCTAAACACTCCAGAGCCGTAATTGATATAGAGCCTATTCTGACCATCGTCAGCAAAGATGACATCTAGCTGACTGTCACCGTTCACATCACCAAGTACCACCTCCCAACTGAAGTCATCAGCTGGTTTGTCTTGTGGGAGATTGTCCGTCGGCAACTCAAACCTGACCTGCCTACCGACCATCGAACAGCTGGCCAACAAGTAAGCTGAGAGAACGGTGATCAGAATCACTGCGACCAGTCTCATCATGCCGGCTTTGCCCTTTTCACTGCTCAAGCCATTGTCCGTCATCTTAGTCCATAAGGTCCTTATCACTATTTCATTTATATGATGTTGAACCAGCACTGCCTAGCTGGGGGTATCGGGAAGGGTACAAACTGGCTCAAGTCCTCTAGCTGCAATTTCTAGCAACCTTTTTATCCCTGCCTCAGACAAGCCCAAGAGGCCCAACCTCTCCTCAAGAGTTGCCAGTTCGCCGTAGCCACCAACATACCCGTTAACACGGGCTACCGCTGTGGAAGCTATAAAGTCTTCGGTAGCCGGGTAGATAGCAGAAAACTCTACCATTAGGGCTGGCTCTTGTCGGAGATAATACTTCTGATGATAATCCTCAGCTAAATAGAACTCCGAGAAGGGGACGATCTCGGTAAAAATATGCTTTCCCAGCCTAGCTTCCTCACTCTCTTTCGTCTCTATAGCCAGCCTTTTCTGCTCTTCGCTGTGATAAAATATTATTGACATGTACTGCCGTGACCAAGGTTCATATATTGGGTTATGGCTATTCCAGAAAACCTCTAATAACTGCCTATATGATATCTGAGTTGGGTCGTAATCGATTTGAATTGTCTCGCTGTGATCGCCCAAGCTGTAATAGGTAGGGTTTTCCGTACTCCCTCCGGCGTATCCGACACGAGTACGTATCACCCCCTCTAGACTCCCGAACCGGGAGTCCGGTCCCCAGAATCAGCCTAAAGCAAAGGTCGCTGTTTCCATCGCCGGGGGTACATTGGTATCTATTAGAGGAATCGCAGCTTTTGTAGTCACGTCGCACTCCGTTTCAGTATTTCCAGTTCCACTGCAACCGATTAATAAACTCGGCAGCACAAGACCAGCTAACAACAAGGGTATTATTAAGATTCTAGCCATGGCGTCTCTCCTCCTAAATCGAAACAACTAACTAAGTACTTTGTGAACATGCCCCAGCACCTAACACCAAAGCCATAACCATTAGCCAGTTTTTGCTATGTTTATTCATCCTCTTTCTCCCTTTTGGGGAAATATCGGTGCCCCCCATCGAGTTCTAATCCGCCAATTTTCAGTTCTTCTCCCGCTGGTATCGCCTTAAAATGGGTGGGTTCGTTACGCTTCGGTTAGCTTTATAGATAATCTTCATGCAATTAAAACACTGCCACCCATCCTCATGTGGGATGAAAAACGTGCTTCCACAATTGGCTTTGGGGCAGACCGACGGTGGTTTTCCGTATAACTCGGGTTCTAGAAATCTTTCTACCATGCGTATCAATCTCCTCTCATATATTCAATTCAATCGATACTCTATTTAAGATTACCCCTGTTCAGGTCCTATGTATGTGACTTTCATCTCAATATCTAACCCAAACGGCATTAGGATATCTCCCGTGGCACCAAATCAAAGACAAGTGGTTTAGAAAAGCGGTAAACTGTGGTAGGATATAAGGCTGAAATATATCTAGCAGTTATTCTCCGGTTTAAAGGGTATGGTAGTCGAAGCATCTTTCTTACATGAGAGCCCCTACTTTTCAAATCTGAATGATGAAGAACTAAATCTGATCCAGAAGCTTGTCGTTGAGAAGGTATTTGAGAGGGGGGACCTAATTGCCCTCGAGGGTGAGCCGGCTAAGGCTCTATATTTTGTGTTCTCTGGCGCTGTGAAAATCTTCAAGACTTCGTCAGATGGTAAAGAGCAAATTTTCGGCATTGTGCGGCCGGGAGAGTCTTTCAATGACGTCCCTGCATTCGACGGCGCTCCGAATCCATTTAGTGCCCAGGCCATGGGACCAGTTGTCATCTACAGAATAGAAAAACGCGCTTTTGATAAGATTCTGCGTGATCACTCTCAGGTGGCTCTAAATGTTATAAATGTACTGGCAAGTCGCGTTCGTCACCTAACATCCTTAGTGGAGGACCTTTCCTTCAGGCCAGTTATTCGTAGGGTAGCCAAAATATTGCTCGAATATGCCGGAGACGGCACCGGTCCCGTTCAGCGACTTACCCAACAGGAAATGGCAGCCCTGGCCGGTACAGCCCGCGAGGTGGTTGCCCGGTCTCTCAAAGCTCTGGCATCGAAGGGAACCCTTAGGATGGACCGTCATCGCATTGTAATCACCGATAGAGAAGCCTTGAAGGATATTGCCAGAGTATCTTTTGGAGACTAAGGTCACAGACAGAATTGACAATTTGAGTTAACGTAACAAGAGGTATATTGCCATGGTTAGAATGCCTGTTTTAGATCTGGAAAAGTGTAATTGTTGTCGATTATGTGTGAGTGTATGCCATTGTAACGCGCTGGTTGTTATTGATGAAGTATTAACAATAGTTGAAACTGAAGAATGCGGTTGGTGCACAGACTGCGAGGCAGTATGCCCAACCGGGGCGATTAGCTGTCCCTTTGACATTGTTGTTGAAAACCCGGTGAGGGGTAAGCCTCTCGAGTAACTCCTGGTCCAGAAAACCTCTACAGTAAAATTCATCCATTCGGATTCAGAGGGCCATTCAAACCCGCTCAGATACTGGTCCAACTCGCTTTAACCCTATATCTGCCTCAATTTGCGTTCTTGTGCAAAAAGAAGACCATGAACATAAGCTTGGTTTGTTGAGTTATTTCTTTGTATAATTCAGCTAACGGAACAGGAAACATTGACGATCTGTCTGCTCCATTAGCGACCGGCGAAAGTTAGCTAGAGATACCTGCCGAACTTGGGAAGTATTATGCTCGCCTAACCTATAGTTATTTGGGGACAAATCCCAGAACTAAGCGTTTTATCAAGCACGGAGTATGAATATACAAAAGTAAGCTCTTAAGCTGGGGGGTTGTTTATGAAAAGAGTTCTAGTTGCATACTTCAGTCTTACCGGCAGAACTGAAAAGATGGCCGAATACATTGCTGAGGGCATCCGTTTTAGCGGACAGGAGGTGGTAGTAAAGAAAATAGAGGACTTGAGCGCTACGTCGGAGTTGGCAGGGTATGACGGCTACATCTTCGGCTCTCCCACCTATTCTCTGGACGTGCCCCAACCGATGAAAATATTTCTCTCCATGGCTCGGCAGGCAAAACTGGAGGGCAAACTGGGCGGTGCCTTTGGTCCATACACACATGATGTTTCCTACAAACACGATGCTTATGCGCCGGCTATTATCTTGGATACCCTGCAAAGGGTGCACAAGATGCAGCCGTTTCAGTTGGGCCCCTTTAACTTAAACGAGGCTACTGTTGAGACAGTCGAAGGCATGAGGACATGCCAGGATTATGGAAGAGTTTTTGGAGAGAAGCTAGGTAGCTAAGCACACCTATGCAGAAAATACGAAGCAAGCGCCCTATTTTACAAAGCTGATCTTTAGGGTTAAAATAGGTACGATTTGGGGCGGTTAGCTCAGTGGTTAGAGCGCTTGCTTCACACGCAAGAGGTCACAGGTTCAAGTCCTGTACCGCCCACCACTTTTCAGGCACAAAAATTAGGTGGACATTGATTAAAACGCTCGGCGGGCGTTAAGCCCAAATTTGAAAGCACTTCGGTTTATTGATTGCATCCTAAGGATAAAGAAATCTAGGCTTGATTAACTATACGTAATCTCTACCGAGCAGCATTGAAGTGAAAAGGTCAAACCTATCTAGATGCCTCGTAATGTTATATTCTGCGCCTTCTTAATTGGGATTGCCATGTGGGCACCGATGTTTTGTGTGCCCCCTATGGAGCCCATCATAAAGGAGCACCTTCTACTTACTCATACACAAACCAGCCTTCTGCTTAGTGCGCCAGTATTAATGTTAGTGGTGACGGCCATTCCGGCTGGTCTTGTCAGTGACCGTGTAGGTATCAAGAAGACAATAGGCATAGGTTTGGTAATGATGGCTGCCGGTGCTGTCTTAAGGAGTACCGCTAGCGACTTCACTAGTTTGCTTGCTTATACTTTCATCTTTGGATTCGGGTTTGGCTGGACCTTCCCAAATTTACCAAAATTAGTAAGCGTATACTTTAGTAAAGACAAGGCCAATGTGGCTATGGGCATAGTAAATTCAGGATTTCCCATAGGAACAGCCTTGGGGCTTGCCATTACAGTGCCAATTATTCTGCCCTTAGCTGAGACCTACCAGGGAGTATTCCTAATATGGAGCATTCCCACAATAATAGCTGCGGTATCTTGGTGGATTCTTATCAGACAGCCTAATTCAAAGTCCAGTCATATTGAAAAATCGAGAACGTCTATTACTAGTTTTCGTAGTGCGTTTTCAAATAAGCATCTTTGGTTGGTGGCAGTTTTAATGTCTATCCACACATTCGCCACGTGGAATTGGAATGGCTGGGCACCAGTAATGATGATGCTAAAAGGCGCATCTCCAAGCCTAGCGGGACTTATTGCCTCTATTACTATTTGGGTAATTCTTCCGACATTTCTTCTAATGCCGAGGCTATCTCATAGAGTTGGCCTACGGAAACCTTTTCTGTGGGTGCCCTCTATAGTCTTGGCAATCGCCTTCTGGGGTGCTCAATATATTACTATCAATACTAGTTGGTTTGTTATGGCGTTAGTTGGTATAGCTTTTGGTACCAGATTCACAACGCTTATGGCCCTACCTTTAGAACTGGCGCATGAAAGCGAGGTTGGAATGACAAGTGGAATGATGCTATCTATAGGATACGTTGGCGGAGTAATTGGCCCACTAATTGGAGGACGTGTATTAGATACCACTCAGAACCTCGACACTTCACTTTTAGTTCTTATGATTCTATCAGTGGCCGCCACTTTCATTGCGTTGAAAATCCCAGAAACAGAGCCTGGGCGTAGAACATAAGTCTTCACATACTATAACCAGTTTACACACGCCCTCTAAAACCTATAAGATTAACGATAACATGCTAGGAAAAAATCCGTAAAGAAATGCACTATGAGAAACTAAAGTATCCATGTAAAGGGGGCGAACGATGACCCTAGGTGAGATTTACCGCAAGGGTACGGAAATTCTAGAAGGCAAGAAATTTGGTTTTGTACTGAGGGGCGTGGAAACCGAATACGTTATTAAGCACAACGAAGAAATCTTCAGAAACTATCGGTTTTTGCAACGGGCGATAAATTCAATTGATGTAACTACTGAAACAAGACTACTCGATGTGAGTCTCAAAGTGCCGATAATCATGTCCTCGATGACAATGCCGATTACACAGATTCAGCACAACGGGTTAATCAAGGTTGCTAGAGCTCTAAAAGAGACCGGCTCTATGATGTGGGTAGGCAGCCCAACCCCTTCTAACCTCAAAGAACTCGTGGCTACCGGGGTGCCAATAGTGCAGACCATCAAGCCCTATTCCGACCGCACCAGGGTTACGGAAATGTTGTCCCAGGCAGAGATGGCCGGTGTCACCTGGTTAGGTATTGAGGTAGATGCCGGACAAGGGACCAAGGTGCTGGATAAACAGGTGGCTAGAGATTGTTCCCCAATGTCGGTAGATGAGCTCAAAGAAATCAAGCGAAGGGTAAGCCGTCCCTTCGTTCTGAAGGGAATCCTAAGTCCTTGGGATGCTGAGAGCGCCCTAAAGGTAGGTGCCGATGTCATCGTGGTTTCTAATCACGGCGCCCACACTATCGACTATCTCCCTCACCCACTTGAAGTCATGGAAGAAATTGATAGAGTTATCACCAAGCAAATTCCTATCATCGTAGACGGTGGCTTCAGGCGGGGAAGCGATATTCTAAAAGGTTTGGCTTTCGGGGCTCGAGCTGTAGGCTTGGGCAGGCCCATACTCTATGGTTTAGCAGCCGGTGGTGAGGAAGGCGTTAGGACGGTAATAACTGAACTTGCTGAGGAACTCAGAAGAGCCATGACTATGACTGGAGTAAAAGACCCGAGCTGTGCCCACCAAGGAATTATCCTCAAGTCTAGCCAATAACCCATCTATGGCGAGACCACCCATATAGAGCTACCGACCTTTTAGCTGGGGGGATCGATGACATTGAATGTAGTTGTGCCTAGAAGTGCCGAAACAAGCTTTGCTAAATAATACTGTTATTTAACTGCTGACAAGTTAAAATACCCAGAATCGATAGGCTCACTCGCTTGGTCCGACTCATTTGGTTTTCAAGCCAGCAAGACACAGGTCGGAAGATTGTGACTCTTTAACTAGCTTATAGCATTCCATGCACAAGATTTCACAATTTGTGTGCTTATCAGGCCCATCAGCACGTATACGATGAGCCTCCCATGAACCTGCTATTTCTTTGCCCCTATTCTCCCAGATTAGGGGCTTGTAACAGATGCCTAGGTGGCCGTGTGTTGTGTCAAAACAAGTACACCTTCCAGAATGTATTTTCCATATATCTCTCACCACCTTGTCAGGGAAGGCCATATTACACCTCCATACCGGAGCTACTATCGATTATAGCCTCATACTGAAGCCAATCAATCCCCCTTTCGTATTAATACTAAAGACAAAATGCGTAGTTGTAAGGAACCCCCCCGTGTTTGGGGGATTGACAATTCATTGGAAAAGAATTATAATTCCAACTCAGTTTTTGACCATAAGAAGTAGCACTAAGCTTATAGGGACATAGGAATATAACTAGAGCGTAGAGGACTACTTATTGGGAAGTAACTCTTGGCGCTCTAATTTTTTGTAATTATGGGGAGGTTTCATAGCTGTAGAATGACAACTAACACATTACCACAAAGCACGAAGTCACCTAAGCCACCCTTGGTATGTCCTAAGTGCTATTATGAAGGGAAATATATTATAGCCCATGAAGATGGCTGGCAGTGCCTTAACTGCATGAAGATAATATATAAAAATACGCCTATTACTGATTTGGATACAAACTTAGAATAGCGGTGCCTTATTCTAGACTCTCCCAGTACCTAAATCCTTAATAGCCATAGCGTTAACTCCTGCTTTGCGTAATAGACAGGTAAAGGTTTGGCGGAAGGTGTGGGTATTGCGGGTTAGACCAGTCTTCTTCTGAAGCCTTCTAAGTATAGTTTGAATGTCCCAATGATTAAGTCCCCAAATATTCCCAGCAGGCTGGTATTGGTCAAGCCATCTCTTAAGATAACCGGCTGAGAGCTCACCAAAGTTGTGCTCTTTATGATGGCACCTTTATCTGCTTTCCGGTTCTTTCACTTCCGACTTCTCAGCCACAGCGGCTGGTGGGATACCGTCCTCGTCCCAGCCCCGTTTCTGATAGTACAGAGAGAGGAGCCTTTGGAAGTCTTGTCTATCGATCACCTTACCCGCGTTGGGACCGGTGAGGGGAGGGTTTGCCCAGACCTTGTAGGGAAGGCTATCGTCCTTGCGAGTGATACCCAGCCGGGTATTCATGAGACGAGTCAGGTCATAGATGTCATTGGACAGCTCTAAGAGTTGCTCCAGGGTCAATTCCCTGCCCGTGACACAATTGTAGAACTTTTCGTAGTGGAGCTCATTTAACCCCAGTTCAATCCAGGGAAGTCGGCAGACACCGAGCATATCAAATAGCGGACGCAATTTCTGATGATAGATGACGATGTTGACCCGCTCTTCATCGGTCCAGCTCCGACCCTCCTCCATTTCCTTGGCGATTGTCCAGGCGCGGGTGTGATGGGCTCCTATGTCCGAGGTAGCGTAGGCAAGAGCCATGGAAATACTGGCCCGGCTGTCGTAGGCCGACTGCTCGAGTCCCTTAACTTGCAGGATGAGCCGGTCCATTTCCGGCCACCGGGCAATAACACCCCGGGAACCGTCAGCCAGAATGCCCCCGATACCCCGACGCTTACCGGTCTTCTCAATCAGCTCCAGGATGCCGTCCTCGTCTCCCCAGGTGATTTCTCTGCCGTCAAGGTCGGCAAGGGAGAGAATTCCCTTCTCGTACCCCTCGATCACGGCGCCGACGATGCTGCCAGTAGAAATGGTATCCATCCCCAGTTCGTCACAGCGCTGGGCTATAGCCAGTATGGCGGCAAAGTTATCGATGCCTAGATTCGGTCCCAGCATGGCGCACGTCTCATACTCCGGTCCCTCAGTTACCGTGCCCACATATTTGCCGCTCTTGACGAGACAGATATTACCGCAGCACATGGGGCAGGCGAAGCAGGCACTGTCACCTATCTTATATTGGCTCAGCATGGTGGCGCCATCAATCTGCCCGGTCTTGGCGAAGACGCTGTCCTTAAAATTAAAGGTCGGTAGAATCCCGGTCTCGTTGGCGTAATCCACGACGTTCATCAGGCCCTGACTCTGCCACATTTTGAAAAAGGTGTGTTCTCTCATATACTTATAGGCTCGGTCGGCCTCACTTATCAGCCCAGCCATGTCATGGACGGGAAGGTCCTTATTGCCCTGGACCACAATCGCTTTAAGGTTCTTTGAGCCCATGACCGCTCCCATACCAGCTCTACCCGCATTACGGCTCCAATCCGAGTTGATACTGGCAAACCCAACCAGATTCTCGCCGGCAACGCCGATAGCGGCCACGTGGGCAGCTTGGGTTCCCAGTCGCTCCTTTATCATGCCTTCCGCCTGAAGACAGGTCTTGCCCTTAAGCTCGGGCATGGGTAATATCCTGGCTTGGTCGTTCTCAATAGAAAGGACGGCTAGTTCCGGGGCTCTGCCCGTAATCGAAAGGACATCGATGCCGGCCTGCCTTAATTCGACGCCGAAGCTACCACCCATGGAGGAATCACCATAAATACCAGTAGCCGGGGAGATGCTGACAAAGGAATTCTTACCCGATGAGGGCAGGTAGACTCCGGTCAGGGGGCCGGGGGCGACCACCAGAATGTTTTCGGGACCGAGGGGGTCTATCTTGAAATTGTGCTTAAGCAGGTTGTCCCAGACCAGCTTGGCTCCAAAACCGCGCCCGCCGATATACCTTTCCAGAAATGTGTCCAAAAGATCGAGATAGGCGATGGTGCCCTCGCTTAGGTCGACGCAGAGGTGTTTCTTAAAGTACCCTGATCTTGGGCTCATAGCTCCTCCTTACCGATCTCGGCGTAGCGGATTACCTTCTTCTCACCCTTTTCATACAGCTCAATCTCCTTCATGGCGGTGTAGCTTAAGATATTGCTAATACGTTTGGCTTCGCCAAGGACAGCCTCCGGCAGCAGTCTGAGCGCTCGCGTCGGGCATTTCTTAACACACTCCGGGTCCCCGCCGCACATATCACACTTGATAGGCAGTTCACAGTCTTCGTGGGCATAGATGGCTCCGAAAGGACAGGATTCTACACACTTGTCACAGGAGATGCACTCCGCCTCATCAAGCTCAACAACACCGTTAACCCATTTCAGGGCATCGGTCGGGCATACCTGAGCACATACCGGAGCTTTGCATTGGCTGCAGACAATGGGCATCCTTATCACCGGATGGGGATACATATTGAGCACCCGTATCGCTGACTTCTGGGGATTGTTCACGTTGAAGTGCTTGATGGCACAGACCAGCTCGCAGACGCGGCAACCGCAACACTGCTCCGGGATAACCGTTAGCCTCTTTGACACTTCGCCCTCCTAAAAGGCTCATCAGGTTATTATATCACGTCCCAGTGCTATGTCCGGCTGGGGTGGGGTGGCTCACCTTATTGTGGACTCTCAGGTAACACGAAAAGGGTTTTCGGGAGAAATCAACCTCCCAACCCCCCTCCCTCTTAGCCAAAACTTCCTTCCGGGAGAAGTCCTTAAGATAGCTGAAAACCGCTCCATTCAGCACCGCCGGAAAACGCCACACGAAGACGCTAATCAGGATAATCCCCAAGACACTGAATAGGTCGTCCAATTCCACGAGCCGGGGGGCTAAATGGGAAGCGAGTTTGTCTAACCTCCTACCCTCTTCATGCGTTAGGTGATGCCGCAGTCGAGTGTGATAGACAAGGTCAAAGGAGTCTTCGGCAAGCCCTTCTAGGTCAAAGGCATCGGCCTCTAAAAACACCAACAGTAATTTCTGGGAAGCCGCCTCAGCCTTAAGCTGGTTCAGGTCATCATTCCCCAGGTGAGAGGCAGCTTTTATCTGGACCAGCCCCTTAGCGGTAAGATTCCTAAACTTTGCGGTGGCCACCTCAAAGCTAGCCGGAGAAGAATCAACGCCGACAAAGATTACCGGAAGGTCAAAGCGCTTTCTCAGAAGCTGATAGATAACCTGTCTCTCCAGCTCCATACCCCCACAGCCGATACTAGCGACTACGATAGGCTCTTGCTTAGTTTTCTTAAGCCTCACCAGTTCCCGAATAATCTGTTCCCGGATCGGAACTAGAATTCGCATCCAGACTTCAAACCAGGAGAGCGTTTCCAAGACCTCCTTTTGCCACTTGGGAAAGGGCAGGTCAATGATCTCAACGAGCTTAGTCCGGTTTCTTCTCAGTTTTGGTGCCCGGAAGGCTAACCACCATAGATAACTGAAGGGGCACCGAATTGCCCTGAAGAACTCAACATTGACTCTCACTGCCTCCTGGTAATTCGGGTGCGGCTCTAGTGATTTCAGGTCAGCCAGGATTTCTTGAATCTCAGCCCATCGCTTATGGGTTCTCTTATAGGGGACAAGATAGGTAAGGGCGGCTATGGAACCCAGAATGGCCACCACGACGATAGCGACTATAATTTCCTTATCCCTCTCTAATTAGTTTCTTATCCCAGTAACCCTCGCCTTAGGGTACAGCGCTCTGGGCACTAGCTTATTTTAGCTCCTTCATGATTCTGGCGAACTCCGATTTGAGGGTACCGATCAGGTCTACTTCAACCACCTGTTTAACATCGTTTATTTTTACGGCTACATGATGAGCCCAGCTACTGCCGTGCATCTTTCTCACAATACCGCTAGCTCCCCAGATAATGCCACCACCTAGGTCACGATAGGCTCCCGGTACGTCTGAATCGGCGAACAGGCCTAAGGACTCAATCAGCTTGAGCACTATATTACCCACGAAGGCATCGCAGATAGCGACATCAGCCAGCCCACTCCTGAGCTGGTCCCCCTCTATATTGCCGATGAAATTCAGGCTGCTCCTTTTGAAGAGGCTGTAGGCTTCCCTGGCTAGCTGGTTACCCTTACCCTCCTCCACCCCAACATTCAGCAGAGCCACCGTGGGATGGGGGATATTCATAAATATCCGGGCATAAACCGTACCGATGATGGCGAAGTTTAAGAGGTGCTGTGGCTTACAGTCCATATTTGCCCCCAGGTCGAATATGGCGGTTTTGGGAGCAAAGCCGGGAAGGGCACCACCAAATACCGGGCGGTCTACGCCTGCTATCATCCCCAGATACTGCATGATACTGGCAATCAGGGCACCAGTATCGGTAGCTCCAAGCAGGCCATCAGCCTCCCCCGCCTTCACCATCCTGGTGGCGACGGCTATTGAGGAATTGGGTTTACGCCGGACAGCCAGAGCCGGATTTTCCCCTTTCTTAATGAAGTCATCAGCAGGGGCGCAGCGAATCGCTAGTCCCCCGGTATCGTACTTGGCTAGTTCCTTCTCCAGAATATCAAGCGGCCCAACCAGTATCGGTTCGACACCCTTATCCCTCCCGGCGGCTGCTACAGCACCTTGGACTATCTCCTGAGGAGCGTAATCACCCCCCATGGCATCAATGGCTATCCTCACTCTCCGTCTAATTCCGGTCAAAAGCCGTCTCCCTTTACCTCAACCCGCGCTACGAACGATTGTCATTAATCCTTAAGCCTTTTGAAGACAAGGCAGCAATTCTGCCCCCCGAGGCCAAAGCTATCCTTGAGACAGATATTTACCTCTGCCTCCCGAGCCACATTGGGCACATAGTCCAGGTCGCAGTCCGGGTCGGGGGTCTCGTAGTGTATCGTGGGTGGAATGATGCCATTATTTATGGTTAAGATGGCACCAATCGATTCAACGGCACCACCAGCCGTGATCAGGTGGCCGAACATGGACTTGTGGGCACTTATGGGAATCTGGTAGGCGCGGTCTCCAAAGGCCATCTTGATAGCCCGGGTCTCACTGACATCGTTCAGCTTGGTGCTGGTGCCGTGGGCGTTGATGTAGTCCACATCCTCCGGGCTTACCCCGGCGTCCTTGAGGGCGTTCATCATGGCTAAGGCTTCGGTTTCTGGATTGGGGGCGGTGGCATCATGGGCATCGAACGTCCAGGCAGCCCCCACCACCTCAGCCAGAATTGGAGCGCCTCGCTTCTGGGCATGCTCCAGGCTCTCCAGCACCAGTACCCCACACCCTTCCCCGTAGACAAAGCCGCTACGGTTCAGGTCAAAGGGCCGGCTTGCCTTATCTGGGTCGGGCTCTTTGGTCAGGGAACCCAGGACACTCAGCGCGGAGATGGTTGTTTCATCCAGTGAGGCATCAGAGGCAGCGGCTATCATGACATCAGCATAGCCAAAGCGGATGAAGTTCAGGGCAGTGCCGATAGTATCAGTGCCGCTGGCACAGAGGCTGTTGACACTGGTATTGGGGCCTCTGGCTCTAAGGAGCATACCTACTTGTAGAGAGACGGCGCTGGGTGCTGCCTTGGTAAAAAACAGCGGGTCAGCTCGTCTTGCCTTCGTGTTTGGGTTTGAGGATGCCCATTGTCGTTGTACTGTGTAGTCATCCTCCATCGTAGTAGAGGAAACAACGCCCACCCGTTCTGGTGGCTCTTGAGTCATATCCAGGTTAGCTCGAGCTATAGCTTCTTTGGTAGCCGGGATGGCAAAGTGAATCGCCCGCCGGGTGCGCTGGACTGTCTTTAGGTCCATATGTTTGGTCTGGTCAAAGTTCCTTACCTCGCCAGCTACTTTTACCGGGGAGTTAGTAGTGTCAAAACAGCTAATACGGTCGATACCTGATTTCCCCACCGCCAGGTTTGTCCCGAACTCCGCTACGTTTAAGCCGATAGGGCAAATGACCCCCATCCCGGTAACGACTACCCGCTTCATGTTCCAGCATCCTCTCCTTTATTCATAAGGCTAGCGGGCGCTAATGAGATACCATTAGCCGCAATGACTACCTGCCATCTTATCATGGGAGACATCTAGGGGCAAAGGGAGCGGTATCAGTAGTACCTTCACACAGATCGTGAACCCGATTTCCCCATCCGATAACGCCACCTGCCCCTAGGTCTTGACTAGCGTGAACATATAACCTAGCTTGGCAGGGTGTAGAAAGCAAGGTCCATTTGTCCCCGGCCGTTATGCACCACTACCGCTGCTGAATATTCAGCAGCATAGAGCCAGTCAAATTGAAGCTCAGAGAGGAGCATCTCCTTCAGTTTGCTAACGCGCTCTTCGGCACCTCGGGAATAGCCAAAGGTCCCGTGTAATTTTTGCCCGTCCCCGCTTCTCTCTTTGGCTATCTCAAGGAACTTCTCCATTACCTGAGTCAGGGTCTTGACCCTGGCTAGGGGTTTGAAAACGCCTTCGGTTGCGGCATTAACCTCAAGGATAGCCCGAAAGCTATTGGCTGGTTCGGCTTTAGCCCAATCGCGGGCCTCACATATCCGGCCGCCCTTATCAAGGTAGAAGAGGGTATCACGATTAGAGATAAAGCTGAGCCGTGGTATGATGGAATTCACGAGCTTCTTAACCTCATCCACACCCTTGCCTTGGGCAGCGGCCTTGGCTGCCCCGATGGCCAGAGTGACGGGGCCTATGCCAGCGGTAAATGAATTAACTACTTCAATCCTTGTTTTGGGTAACTTTTCGCTGAGCATCTCCCTAGCTTGCAGGGCATTCTTATAGAGTGCGGTAAAAACGGGCGTTTGGCATATGTGCAGGATAGCCTCTGCTTCCTGGCTGAGCCTAGTGAAATGCTGGGCAAACTCCTCGGGATTAGCTATCGCGGTCGTGGGCAGGTTCTCCCTGTTATCTAATGTGGTGTAAAGCTCATCCATGTTTACCTCTGGCTCCAGGTACTGCTTGCCATCCATAATAATCGGACAGGGAATTACGGTAACACCGTACTTCTCTGCTGTCTTGGGTAATACGGTTCCCCCATCACAACTAATGGCAACCCTTTTCATGTTGAACCTCCATTTATATAATTTCAGTCCTAAAGATACTCAAGCTGCCTGGAAACAGAAATGGTATTTGAGGTAACGTGGGTATTGTTTAAGACACTAAATTATACACCACCTTACAATCATAGCCTAGCCCCGGTCACTCCTCAGCCCACCAGCAAAACATGCGGCTTCCCACCCCTGTGTGAGTTGTTACCAGCGGCCCGATATGACTGATGAAAACCTCACTACACTGGAAGTTAGTTAAGGCCTTTTTTCTCAATTCCTCAGCCTCTGCCAGCACATCGGCGTGATTTATCGCCACGTGCAGTTTCCGGCTACCGCTCCGCTGTTTCACCACATCAAACAGTGTCTTTAGGGCCTCGCCTTTGGTTCGGCATCTTGCCATAGGGGTATTCTGCCCATCAGTCCTAGCGTCCATCTCCAGAAGTACCGAGTTAGTTATTTTTGAGGCCGCCCAGGGACAAGCCCGATGTATCCTGCCTCCCTTGGCCAGATAGTAAAGGTCATCAGATATGAAAACAAAGGTCACCTTCTCTACCAGATTCTTGGCTACCTTAACAACCTCAGAGAAACTCTTGTCGGCAGCGGCAGCCCTAGCTGCCTCCAGGGCAACCAGCATCTGGGCACCACAGGCACTCTGGGAATCAACCACTTCTATAGCGGTTTGGGGCAGCTCGTCTTGGGCCAGCGCCTTGGCTTGTGAAGATGCACTTACCGCCATGCCAAGCTTGCTGCTATAGGCGATGTATACAATACCATCAGCCTGCTGGCTCAGTCTGCGGTAGGCCCCTAGAAAGTCATCTATAGACGGAGACGAAGTTGTTGGGAGTCTGTCTGCCTCCTTCCACTCAGGTGCTTGTTTATAAAACCAGGCAAGGTCAATCTCACTCTCGCGATGTGATTTGCCGCCCACGATAACATAGGCCGGTACGATGGTGATATCATTCTCCCTAGCGACTTGCTCCGGCATATAGCTTACAGTATCAGTCATGACGGCTACCTTTTTCACTACCTAGCTCTCCCTCTCGGTACGCATACTGCAGATGATACCTGAAGTATACCTATCGGGTCAATACCCTTTTTTAGGCCCCCGTGAAGTGTTGCCAGAGCCAATGTTGACCGATTGTGACTATTGACAAGGGCCGTCTACCCAAGTATAGTATATTCTGTCACACCTTTTGTAGACCCCTTTAAAGGAGGGGGAGATGGATGATCCGATTGTTTATAGCCTAAAGGTTAACCGAGAGCAGCTTGGGCGCGCCAAGAGATTTCTTGCCCGGCAGGGAGAGCTACTTCAGGATAGCCTGCGTGACCTTATTGAGGCTGCCGCTGATTGTGAGCAGTGTCTTGAGCTGCACGAGGAGGAAGCCTCGATTACCGAACTACAGAGTGCCTTCGCTACCCTTCTGCCCAAGTGTAAGGATGCCGGGCTTCTAAACAGCCTCCTTCGGGAAGCAGTGATGAGGATAGCGAAGAGAAGCCGGATACCCCTGGAGTTTGTAGCCAACGTACTGGGTGAGGCACGGCAAACCAAACCAGCCACACGCCGGGCATAGTCACTATGGTGAAATGGCATAAGCGGAGGCCATATTGAAGAGAGTTGCCGTCATAACCGATACCGTCTCACAGATGACTAAGGAACTAACGGACGCTTACGATATTAGACTAGTACCGTTAACGATAATCATAGATGGTAAACAATATCTCGAGACCGAGATAGACCTTCAGTGGTATTATCGGCAAATACCGAAGTGGAAGGAAGGCGGCGATGTGCCTACCTCTTCATCTGCCTCAATAGGCTATTTCGCGCAAACATTCCGAGAGTTAAGCCAGAGGGCAGAGTCTATTTTATACCTATGCTACAGTTCAAAGTTCGGGATGATGTTTAATACTGCAATACAGGCGAAAAAAAAGGTCAAAGAGGAGCTACCTCAAACTGCCATTGCAGTCATAGATACTCGCACCGTTTGCGGGGCCCAGATGCTCATTGCTATAGAAGCTGCCAGAGCTGCCGCGGCCGGTAAGAGCCTAGCCGAGGTCTCCGAAATGACTAATAATCTGGTAAGTAGAGTTAGCATGATTTCCCTGATTGACGACCTCTCTCTTCTGGCTAAGGGGGGTAGGATACATAAGGCTCTTCCCTGGGCAAGTTCTAAGGTTACCAACACAGCGCTGCTTGAGGTAGCCGCATCCACTGAAGGGCAGATGACACCCCTAGTTAGGTGTAAAACTCGAGAGCAAGCGCTGAAAAAGCTGTTTGAAATAGTAAGTGAGAGAAGTGACGGGAGAAGGTTAAACGTAGCTATAAATCATACCGACGCCCTGACTGAAGCCGAGGAGCTTAGAGAGCTTGCTTTGTCCCGGTTTCCCTGTGCCGAATGCTTTATCACCCCCGTCTACCCAACGGTAACACACCATGATGGGCTGGGAGTTATTAAATTTAGTTGGTGGGCGGCAGACTAAGATAGGTTATTATTTCGTGAATAGCGATTTACCAGCAGATACCACGGTGTTCAAGATGATGCCGCAGGGATGCTGTTAATGAATAGTTCTGTGCTAGGAAGGAGGTCATATTAAATGATCAAGAGAGTAATTATGGTTATCATGTCAGCGGTTTTAATCATTGGCGGGCTGGTGTCGTGCAAGAAAACTGAGCCGGTGGCGTCCTATAAATTAGGCATCGTTGCCTCGGAGACGGGCCAGTATGCCGGGCTGGGGCTCCAAGCCCTGGAGGGGTTACAGCTAATGACCGATAAGGTCAATGAAGCTGGTGGCATAAATGGAATCCCTCTTGAGCTCGTAATTTACGATGATAAGAGTCAGGCAACTGAGGCAACCCTGGCGGCTAAGCAGATGATAGATGTGGACAGAGTCCACATTCTGACTTCCGCCACCGCTACCGGTACCTCCATGAGTCTGGTACCGATAGCTAATGAGAATAAGGTGCCAGCGGCGATACTCACCGGAACGACAATGTACGATGACCAGCTCGGTGACTGGGTTTTCCGGCCCACCGGAACGGAGGCATCTTACGTTACCCTTAACTTCGAGTATTTGCAGGGGCTGGGCGTTTCCCGCTATGCCACGCTGATCGAGAATTCCTCTTTTGGTGAGGGGGGTAAGTTGTTTCTGCCCCTGATGAGCCCGGACTATAATCTGACCATCGCCACGGAGCAGTATTTTGACCCCACGGCTACCGACCTGACTCCCCAGCTAACTAACATAAAGAATTCTGGGGCTGAGGCTATCTTCCTGTGGGGTGGCACTCCAGTGGCAACACTGGCTATCAAGCAGGCCCGGGAGATGGGTATTAGCCTGCCGATTGTTGGTACGCCACCTAACGTGGCTCCCAACTTGGTGGCTGAATTTGGACAGTACTTTGAGATGGAGCCGCCTTTTGTGGCGAGCACCTCGAAGTTTGACATATGGCAGTATCTGGATGACACTGACCCTGATAAGGCGAAGTATAAAGAGTTTGCGGAGGCGTTTGAGGCCAGATACGGCCACGGGGCATCCATGTGGGGCCTTCTGGGTGGGCAGTTCATCCTGTTTATTGAGGACGGGCTGAAGAGGGCAAATGCCGGACAGCTCGGTTTAGAAGAAGCCAGAAGCAAGATCAGGGATGCCTTTGAGCAGGGCGTCAGCCTCGAGCTATACACCGGCGTTTATACCATGACCCCCGACGACCACTTTGGTCAGACAGAATGGAGGATGGTGCTGGTTACCTTCAGAGACGGTGAGATGGTTCCCCTGCCCTAACTAGTGGCTAGGTTCTACAGGCAGAGTTCGCCATAAAATGTGAAATGCTGATGGTTAACCTCTGTAGCACTTGGTATAATACTTAACAGTTTAACAAATACCAAAGGAGTTAAAGTTATGACCAAAAAAATAGTTCTCGGACTAGTGGCGGCTGTCTTCCTCATCGGCGGACTAGTGTCCTGTAAGAAAGCTGAGTCGGTAGCATCCTACAAGATAGGAGTTGCTGTCGCTCAGACAGGAAGCTATGCTGGCCTGGGGTCCCAGTTTTTGGAGGGCATGGAGCTCATGGTTGACAATGTCAATGAGGCAGGTGGTGTAAACGGCATCCCGCTGGAGGTTGTCATCTATGACAACAAAAGCGAGGCTACCGAGACAACCCTGGTGGTCAAGAAGCTTATCGAGGTAGACCAGGTCCATGCTCTTATAGAGGGCACGGTAACGGCTCTAGGAATGAGCATAGTGCCGGTGGCTAATGAGTCAGGGGTGCCGACGGTGATACTCTCTGGGACAGGTTTGCTCGATGACCAGCTTGGGGCATGGGTCTTCCGACCGGCTGGAACGGAGGATAACTACATTGCGCTAAGCCTTGAGTACATGAGCCAGGAGATGGGTATTTCTGAGTATGCCACGCTGCTAGAAAACAGTGGCTATGGTCAGGGGGGCAAGGTATACCTGCCTCAGCGCAGCCCAAGCTACAATCTGACTATTGTTGAGGAGCAGTATTTTGACCCCGGGGCTACTGATTTAACCACCCAGTTAACCAACATCAAGAACTCTGAAGCTCAATTGATATTTGTCTGGGGGAGCAGCCCCACCGCTAACATGGCGGTTAAGCAGGCCAGAGAATTAGGTATCTCGCTTCCAATTATGGCTACACCACCGCAGGTAATGCCAGACGCGTTAGCATCGTTTGGGGAATACTATAAGATGGAGCCTCCTCTCTTGGCTTCCACAACCAAAATGGACATCTGGGAGCAGCTCCCCGACAGCGACCGCTACAAAGCGCTATACCGTGACTTTACTCAGCTCTTCACGGAACGCTACGACCATAGTCCTTCCCTATGGCAGATGCTCGGTGCCCAGTACATCACGTTTATTGAAGATGGCTTAAAGAGAATGGGGACAACCTCCACCGATGTGACGGAAATCAGGAGCCAACTGAGGGATGCCCTTGAGAGTACCGAGAACCTCCAACTCTTGACCTCCGTTTATACTATGTCGCCGGAGGACCATTTTGGTCAGGTTGAGC
Organism: uncultured Dehalococcoidales bacterium; assembly: GCA_964472625.1. Lineage (GTDB taxonomy): Bacteria > Chloroflexota > Dehalococcoidia > Dehalococcoidales > UBA5760 > UBA5760. The sequence continues at coordinate 40,716 of CAYYLM010000003.1, read as the reverse complement.
AGACTTTGGTCATAGTTACCTTCAAGGATGGCGAGATGGTTCTCGCACCATAGAGCGTGTGGTACGCTTAGCAAATATTCATCGGGGGCAGCTTGGACTTTTCGACTGCTCTGCAGATCTTCTTTAGCGGCTTAAATCTGGGCAGCATCTATACCGCCTTGGGCTTGGGTTTTTTCGTGGTTTATAGTGTCACCCGGGTGCTTAACCTGGCTCAGGGCGAGTTTGTGATGCTCGGTGGCATGCTCACGGTTAGCTTCTACACCACGGGCATACCGCTCCCGGCCAGCATCGCTTTGGCGGTGGTAATTACGGGCTTGGTCGGCGCCGGGTTCTACCGGTTTATTATCTACCCGGCGCGGAATGCCTCAGGCGCGACCAAGGTCTTCCTTACCCTTGGTTTTACCTTCATTATTGAGGGAGTAGCGCTCCGTGTCTGGGGATGGGAATTCAGGATTCTGCCTGCTTTCTTGGACACGCCGAGTATTCAGCTGTGGGGAGCAACTATCTTCGGACAGACCCCCTGGGTTATCGGGATTACCCTGCTCATGGTGATCGGACTGTTCTTCTATTTTGGGCGTACCATCCAAGGCAAAGCCCTGCGCGCCTGTGCCAATGAACCCCTAGGGGCAAGGTTGATGGGGATAAGCATAGAGAGAATGGCCCTGTTCTCCTTCATTCTGGCTGCCGGTCTGGGTGCTGTCGTCGGTGCCCTGATAACCCCACTAACGATGACTTCCTATAGCATGGGCTTACCACTAGCCGCTAAAGGGCTCCTGGCCGCCTTTGTGGGCGGGATAACCAGGGCTGAAGGTGTCATACTGGGTGGTTTTATTTATGGAATGATTGAAGCAATAACGGCGGGAGTGATACCGGGCGGGTATCATAATGCTATCGCGTTATTAATTTTGGTGGTCATCTTTTTATCTCGACGCCGTGGCTTATTAGTTACCGCCGGACAAGGATAGGGATGTTAGCCAACACCAGGGTCATTAGAGAAATACCTAAAAGGGTGGCGACAGCAAAGCGCCAGAATCTGGTGCTCGCCCTGTTTGCCATCGTCCTGCTGACCATACCCTTGGGAGCTAGCCCCTACCCCATTACGGTTATGGTGGATATTGGGCTTTATTCTATCATAACCATGGGGCTTATTATGCTTATGGGTCTGGCTGGTCAGATATCTCTGGGGCACGCTGCCTTTTTCGGCTGTGGCGCCTATATTTCCGGCATCCTGACCACAAAGTATGACTTTGTTCCCTGGCCAGCCCTCTTTCTGGCGGCGCTTATTACCGGGGGTATCGCCGCCTTTATCGGCCGATTCATGTTCAAGCTGCACGGTCTTATTCTGGCTGGGGTAACCCTGGCCCTGAATTTGGTGTTCTACTATCTGGTTAGCAGCCTGATAGACCTGACGGGTGGTACCATGGGCATGATGAGCATCCCGCCCCTGTCACTAGGCCCCTTTACCTCTCAAAATCTATTCTTTAATTACTACCTGATATGGATAATAGCCATTCTCCTGCTCACCTTTTCCTTGAACCTAGCTGATTCCCGGCCGGGGAGGGCCCTAAGGGCGCTGAATGTCCACGCCGGTGGTAGCGAGGATGCGGCCCAGGTTGTAGGAGTTGACGTAACGAAATACAAGGTGTGGGTTTTTGTCCTGAGTGCAGTCTATGCTAGCCTAGCCGGCAGTGCCTATGCTCATTACACTCGGATCATAGAACCCGGTACCTTTACGGTGCAGCTTTCTGCCATGGTAGCCCTAATGGCCATTATTGGCGGCCGGTCAAGTCCTTGGGGTGCTTTTCTGGGAGCTGGTCTCATCGTGGGTTTACGTCAGCTGTTACGGGAATCCATCCCGGTCCTAGTTGGTGGTCTCAGCGGTTCCTACGAGCTCATTGCTTATGGTATCATCTTAGTGGTGGCCCTGCTCTTTATGCCTCAGGGGCTAATTTCAATAGTGCGTAGAGCAGCACCCAGAAAGAGGGCGGTGTTAGATGAAAGCTAACCTAGCCGGTATCAGGACCGTAATCATGCCCCGAAGGAGGCGGGAAAGAAGCACCGATGATACGCGCCTGCTTGAGGTAAGCAATGTATCCAAGTCCTTTGGCGTTCTTACCGTCCTCAAAAAGGTGAGCTTTTCGGTTGCCCGGGGAAATATTCTGGTTATGATCGGCCCCAACGGAGCCGGGAAATCTACCTTACTTAAGATTATCAGCGGACTGCTGCCCCTCGCTGAGGGGGAAATCTGGTTCAAGGGGCAAAAGATAAATGGGATGACCCCCCACCAAATCGCGGCACTTGGTATAAGCCAGCTTTTTCAGGATACACAGCTCTTCCGTAATATGACAGTTGTCGAGAATGTTATGGTTGGTTGCCACTTGCAGGCGAAGACCGACTTCATGAGCTCTGGACTGAGATTAGCTCGAGCCAGGGCTGATGAGCAGAGTGTTTTTGAGGCCGCCATGAAACAGTTATCCCTGGTGGGCTTAAGGGAGAAGGCCTTAAGCCCACCAGGTAGTCTCTCTTGGGGCCAACAGAAGCTCGTGGGACTGGCCCGGGCTTTGGCTACCGGTTCCGAGCTGCTGCTTCTGGACGAGCCTTACAGTGGGCTACTGTCAGACGAAGTAGATAAGCTGAATCAGTTGATTTTCGAACTTCAGAGTCAGGGGATGACCATCTTGATTGTGGAGCATCTAACCGATATATTAATGGGGATTGCCAGTCAGGTAATTGTTCTCGATTATGGGGAGAAGATTGCCGAGGGCACCCCGATTGAGATACAGAAGAACAAGCGGGTGATAGATGCTTACCTGGGTGGCGAGCAGTTGGAGGACGAGGGGAGCTAATATCGTGATGCGAGAAAATGACACTCTACTACAGATGAATAATGTCCAGGCTAGTTATGGGTCGGTGCCGGCCCTGCGCGGTGTGTCTCTCCATGTCAGGCAGGGGGAAATTGTCGTTCTTATCGGGCATCATGGCTCCGGTAAGACGGCGGTGCTGAAAGCAGCTTGCGGTCTTATCCCGGTAGTTGGCGGCGAGGTGCTCTTCGGTAAGCTCCCGATTCATAGCCTGCCCCCAGAGAAGGTAGTGTCGCTGGGTATATCCTACGTGGATGAAATGAAGTTGCTTTTCCCGGCGATGAGTGTCAGCGATAACCTCATCCTGGGGGCTTACCACCGACGTGGCAAAGATGGGCAAGACGGCATAGCGGCGGATATTCAGATGGTATATCAGCTTTTCCCGGTTCTTGAAGAGAGGCAAAAGCAGTACGCGGGGACCCTCTCCGGAGGGGAACAGCAGATGCTGGCCATCGGCCGAGCCCTCATGTCTCACCCGAAATTGCTCCTGCTGGATTGTCCCACCCTAGGACTGGCCCCCAAACTGGTAAAAAAGGTGGTTAGGGCAATTGCTGAGCTACGGGAGCGGGGGGTTACCGTCCTTTTGATTGACCAAAAGCTTGAGCGGGTCATTAATATCGTTGACCGGGGATACGTTATTGAAGATGGCCGAGCTATCTTCGAGGGCTCCCCCGAAGAGTTGCTGGCGGTAGAGGAAGGTAAGAAGCCTTCTTTGCTAGCTAAAGAGGCGAGATGATTAAAAATCCCAAAATACGGAGGCTAAGATGACAGAGGCGAGAACACCTCAAACCGACCTCAAGGAGAGGCGAGGCTTTTTTGCCCGGATCTATGATGATATGACGCACTTCATGTTGACTGAAGGCTGGCTTAAAGCCCAGTATCTGGCGCCGATCATGAGAAGCGGGATTACCTCTGGTCTGGTTCTTGAGGTTGGCTCCGGGCCGGGATACCTTGGACTGGAGTGGCTCAAAAGTACCGAGGGCACTACCCTGAAGTGCCTGGATTTTGATGAGAGTATGATAGCCACCGCCAGAAAGCACGCTAACCAATATGGCCTATCAGATAGGGTTGAGTATGTCAAGGCAGATGCCAGCCAGATGCCGTTTGAAGATGAGCATTTCGACGCTGTCTTTTCTAACTGCTCCTTACACGAATGGGCACATCCGGAACCGATCCTTAGTGAAATCAACCGGGTTTTAAGGTCAGGTGGCCGATACTGCATTGTTGACCTCAGACGTGACATGAGGCCTCGGGTCAAGCGGTTTCTATGGGCTCAAACTCAGCCAGAGGAAATGCGTCCCACCTGCCTATCGGCAATCGAGGCCTCTTACACGGTTAGCGAGATGCAGGTCATGCTCAGCAGAACCAAGCTCCAGAATTGGGCTATCGATAAGAATTTCTGGGGCTTTACCGTCTCTGGGCAAAAACCGGCCAAGTGATGAGTTAGATAATCGGGGGCATTATGCCCACTCCCATGTAACTAGCAAACAGGTAAATAATGATACTAAGTTCTACCGCCAGTGCGGCGATAGTGATGAATGTGGCGCGTTGTAAATGCCGGTATTTTACAGTATTTATTTGAGCTAGATTAAAGATCTGTCCTGTATAGATATTAAAGATGCTTAATTCATCACTCACCATATCCTCAAGCGCCTTTCTATAGGCCGATAGACTAGAGAATTTGCAGATTTCACCAAAAAAGGCGGGGTCACACGAAGGCGTATTATCTGCACCCCGGCTTTCCGCCTCTTCCCGGCGATAGATTCTAGGACGCACCGTCATGACCAAGCTCGCTATGGCTAATATCGCTAAAACAAAATAGGACGCAGTTAAAGCGACCGTGACTGGTCTTACCGGAACCAAGCGGTAGTAGACGAGGAAAAAGACCATAAACACGCCCAAGATAGACAGTAACGCAATCGCTTTTCGATCGGCGCGCTCTATAAGCTGTGACTCGCTATCAAGTATCCTTAGTACTACTGAGAGCCTGTCCTGAGACATCTGATACTCCTTTCTAATCTTTCCTCGAATTATAAGATTCAACCATACGGTCGTCAACGCTGATTCGAACTCTACGGCTAAATTGTAAGCGGGGGGATAGTCTTCGGTGATCTCACTGAGCTTGAGGATAAATGGACTTTCATCATCTGCGGTCGGACACTGACCGTACGGGCTAGGTTAACCTGAGATTGGACGGCACTCTCCTGACCAGAAAAGGCACCCTGAAGGAAGTGCTAGTCCTAACGGGTTATTGACAACTGACATATTAAGGTTAAAATATAGACATCTGTCAATTTTAGACTAACCGGAGGTGGCTGGGGGGTTAGTGCTGCCATATCAGCCTGGCAGCTAGGAGAGGAGGCGTTGCTATGAATGCCACAATGGTTAATTACCTAAGAAGGCTCTGGTTCCGAGTAAGATGGCTTACCATGTCTAATAGGGAGCGGTATGCCTACTTGTGGAACCGGACTAAAAGCAGTTATTGGCACCAGGCCCATTCCTTCCGCTAGTCTAGATATCAACTTGTCAAGTAGCGCGACCTCGGAATAGAGCATCTTTTATTCCTCACTTAGCCCCCTTTCTCCCGCTGGCAACCTACCTGATAGTTGCTTGTCTCCTTCCTTAAGATGCCTCGGACTTCAAAATTGTCAGTTAGTTTTACGGTAAACCCTGTTTTCTTTTCACTAGACACCTCCAGCACCCCCTCTCCAGTGGGGTAGGTGAGACCTTCAAGGCAAGATTAATCCTGTTTACTCTTGGCATACGGCTAGCCATGTGTTATCGAGCAGGTTATTCTGGTATAATAATTTAGTGGCATAGCCAGCTAGTCCAGATTTCGTTTAGGTGAGAGTAGACGGACTAAAGAAAATGAGTCTCACGCCGGAAGAAAGACAGAAGTATCTTGACGAATTTGCTGCCTCAATTGACCAGGGTCAACGCCTAATACAGGGCAAGGGGCAACTCATGAGCCCCATCTCGATGAGAGCCGAAGGCATCAATGCTAACCTGTTACTCCTAGAAGACAGGGTCCGCATACAGCGGAAGGAGGAAAAAACCTTTCTCAGTCAGGGGTTTAAGGGCCAGAAAGACATATTATTTTCACAGATCTCCTCGGTACGTCTGAAGAGGGCGACTACGCTTGGCAGTGGCTATATCCATTTTTCTTTGCTCGGCGGGAATGAAACCCGGGGAACTGACCCGTCTCGGGATGAGAATACGGTGATGTTTAGAGGTGCCCGTCAGCCAGAGTTTGATCGGATAAAAGTGGCCATAGAGACAAAGATGGCGGCTCCAAGGACAATCGTTCCCAAACATAAGCCGAGTACAGCATCCTATATTGAAGAGCTGGAACAGCTGGCAGCACTAAGAAGTAAGGGTATTATCACTGAAGAGGAATTCGCGGCTAAGAAGCGTCAGATACTGGGAATATGAAACCCCTGGAAAACCCCACCCCAAGCTCTGCTACCTAACCTATTTTGTTGCCGGCACCTCATTTGGATAAATTGGCGGCAAATGAAAGATTCTCAGGCACGATTATACCTCATGGGACGCAGAGTTTCACTCAACCACCTTAATACTTGACTATTTTTATCGACTTTATATACAATAACATTACCGGAGGATTTTGCCAAGAAGTATCCTGTCGGAGTGACTACCAATGGAAAACGATAATGAACTAATCGAAAGGATACTTGACCTCAAGGGACAAAGGCGAGCGGTTATCCTGGCTCACAACTATCAGGCGGGTGAGGTTCAGGATATCGCCGATTTTGTCGGCGACTCTTTAGACCTGAGCCAGGCGGCTACCAAGACGGATGCCAAAGTAATCGTCTTTTGCGGCGTACACTTCATGGCAGAGACAGCCTCTATTCTCAGCCCGGATAAGACCGTCCTGCTCCCCGACATAAATGCGGGCTGTCCCATGGCCAACATGGTCACTGCTAACCAGCTTAGGTACAGAAAGAGAGAGCTAGCTCATGCCAGTACTGTCTGCTATGTTAACTCTTCAGCGGAGGTCAAGGCGGGATCGGACATCTGCTGTACCTCGGCCAACGCCGTCAGGGTGGTTGAAAGCCTTGATAGTGACGAGATATTGTTCATCCCCGACCAGTATCTGGGCCATTACGTCGCAACCAAGACCGATAAGAAATTGACACTCTGGCCAGGATACTGCCCCACTCATGCTAGGATAATGCCGGAGGATATCCTCAGACTGAAGCAACGCTATCCTGAGGCTAAGATAATCGTTCATCCGGAGTGCCGGCCGGGGGTGATTACCCTTGCCGACGAGGTATTAAGCACCAGCGGGATGATTGGTTTTGCCCAAAGGACAGATGCCGGGCTAATAATTGTCGGTACCGAAATTGGGATTCTGCATCGACTCAGGAAGGAAAACCCAAATAAAAGGTTCCTACCCGCTTCCGAGCGGGCTGTCTGCCCCAACATGAAGAAGATAAATCTGGAAAAGATACTATGGTCCCTCGAGGAGTTGTCTCCTGAGGTAAAGGTTCCAGAAGAAACTAGGTTTAAGGCTAAACTAGCCGTCGACCGGATGCTAAAAATAGGCAGGGCCGATTAGCCGAGAGAGAAAAGGAGGCCTAAAACACGGAGGGCACGTATGAGAAAAGTATACTTGGACAACGCAGCCACCACCCCTATCCTCCCCGAAGTTCGTGAAGCCATGACACCCTATCTCGGCGAGGCCTTTGGCAATCCATCATGCCTTCACGACTGGGGAGATGCGGCTCGCGAAGGCATGGAAACGGCTCGAAACCAAGTCGCCCAACTTATCGGGGCAGACCCCGAGGGGATAATCTTTACCGGCAGCGGCACCGAGAGCAACAATTTTGCCATTAAGGGTCTGGCACTAGCCCAGCAAAAGAAGGGCAAGCACATAGTAGTCTCAGCTATTGAACATTTCTCGGTGCTGCACTCAGCCAGGACTCTGGAGAAGTGGGGGTTTGAGCTCAGCCTTGTCCCGGTGGACAGGTATGGGATGGTCGATCCTGATGATGTGCGCAGGAGCCTGAGAAAGGACACCGGGCTCGTATCTATCATGCAAGCTAGTAGCGAGGTAGGTACCGTAGAGCCAATCGCCGAGATTGCCAAAATCACCCGCGAGCATGAAATTGTTTTTCACACCGATGCCGTTGCCAGCGCCGGGACGATACCTGTGGATATACAGGAACTCGGCGTCGATGCTCTAAGCCTAGCAGCAAATCAGTTCTACGGCCCCAAAGGGGTCGGCGCTCTCTGGGTACGAAAGGGAGTGCGCATCACCCCATTACTCGACGGGGGGGTGCAGGAGGAGGGGCGCCGAGCTGGTACCGAAAATGTGCCGGCGATTGTGGGCATGGGTAAAGCGGCAGAACTAGCCCGAGCCAGTCTGCCAGCCCGGGGCGCGCAGCTAGCCAAACTCCGCGACCGCCTGCTCACCGAACTGCCCGACAGAATCGAGCGGGTGGTGATTACCGGCCATCCTCAACATCGTCTTCCAGGTAATGCCAGCTTCTGCGTCGAGTTTATCGAGGGTGAAGCCATGCTGATGTTGTTAAACAGCCAGGGAGTCGCCGTTACCAGCGGCTCAGCCTGTACCTCAAGAGCCCTAAAGGCTTCACACGTGCTTATCGCTATGGGCCTAAAGCATGAGCTTGCCCAAGGTTCCCTACTCTTCAGCCTCGGTATAACCAATACCAACGATGACATGAACTACGTCCTTGAGGTGATGCCGCCGATTGTCGACAGATTGCGGCAGATGTCGCCACTTTATGCCAAATTCGTTAAAAAGAGCAAAGGAGGCAGTTAGTATGCCGGTCTATAGTGAGAAGGTGATGGAGCACTTCATGAACCCCCGTAATGTTGGTGAGATTGAGCACCCTGACGGCGTCGGGGAAGTAGGTAACCCGGTGTGCGGCGACATGATGACCTTCTATATCAAGGTCAAGGACGACCGCCTTGAAGACGTTAAGTTCAAAACCTTCGGCTGCGGGGCGGCTATTGCCGTTTCCAGTATGGTGAGTGAAATGGCGAAGGGTAGAACGCTAGCGGAGGCGATGAAAATCACCCCGAAATCGGTGGCTGATGAGCTTGAGGGGCTACCTAAGCAGAAATTCCATTGTTCTAACCTTGGTGCCCAAGCCCTGCATAAGGCTATCGAGGATTACCTGAGTAAGAAGAAATCGGAAGGAGGCAAAGGGTAATGTGTAAAAGCGAAAGAGAAAAACAGCCGCCTTTTTGCCCCTACTGCGAAGAGGAGATTATATCTGCCTCGCTTCCCTACTGCCAGGCCTGTAAGATAACTGTGTTTTACTGCCCACAGTGTCGCCAGGCTGTACCGCGGGATAAAAGAGTCTGCCCACACTGTGGGACCGAGATTAAGATCACAAAGGAGTAAAGGGCGGAATATCTAATAGTGCCGCTACCTGTGAAGGAGGTTAGGACTATGGCAGAGTCTGATTCCCCGCCGGGGGTTAAGCTAACTCTGGACTGTATCGGTCTCTATTGCCCGACGCCAGTGCTGAAGACCAGGGAGGAAATAGACAAAATAGCTATCGGTGAGGTCCTCGAGATACTAGCCGACGACCCGGCCGCCGAAGAGGATATCAAAGCCTGGGCCAAGCGAGCCGGACAGCGGATACTCAAGATAGAGGAAACAGACGAGGGTAAAAGATTTCTGATACAAAGAGTGAAATAGGAGGTTTGTCATGGCAGAAAGAAAGAAGATCCTTTATGTACAAACAAGCGGGGTTGATACCCCAAAGCGTCTTTATTCACCCTTTGTCCTGGGTATGACCGCTCAGGCAATGGACATCGACGCCACGATTTACTTCCTTGGCGAAGGGATTACGGTAGTAAAGAAAGGGGCCGCAGATAAGATTAGAGAGGGCAGTTTTCCAACGGTAAAGGAGATAATGGACCAAGCAATAGCCGCTGGCGTCAGGTTACTAGTTTGTGAACAGAGTTGTCAGCTACTCAGCATCGAGAGAGGAGATTTTGTTGATGAAGCCAGGGTAGTCGGAGCAGCCACGCTAAATGACCTAGTTCTTGATGCCGACGGCACCATGTGGTTCTAGGCGAACTAAATATGTTAAACCAGTGTGTTTGCTGTAATTATTCCGGTCGTGCTAAACTTCATACCGTAAACGGTTCAAGGCGGATGCAGACACACGGCAATAGGCATGGAAATACTGCTAACCAATGATGACGGCATCTTCGCTCCCGGACTATGGAGGCTAGCTCGAGAGCTAAAGCAGATTGCCCAGATAACGGTCGTGGCGCCGGATAGGGAGCAGAGTGGCTCAGGCACCGCCGTTACCCTACGCCAGCCACTCCGGGTACAGAAAGTAAAACCCTTAGTGCCCGAAGTAGAGACCCTCTCGGTAGAGGGTACACCCATTGATAGCGTCATCCTCGCCCTGGGCAAACTACTTAAGAACAAGGTAGATTTGGTCGTTTCTGGGATAAACTCAGGGCCAAACTTAGGCGATGACGTGCTTATCTCAGGAACGGTAGGAGCTGCCTTAATGGGTTATCTACACGGCTTCCCCGCCCTAGCTATCTCAATAGCCTCACTAGACAGCCAGTATCTTGATAACGCCGCCACACTGACGGCACAGCTGGCTAAGTGGATAGCCGACCACTCCCTAGAGAGCAACATTTTACTCAACGTCAACCTACCCAGTTTACCCCTGGAGGAAATCAGGGGGATAAGGATTACCAAACTCGCCAGCAAAAGTCATATTGATACCGTTGAAGAGGGGCATGACGGCCGGAAGGCATACTACTGGCTGGTACGACAGAAGCTGAACAGGAACGTCGCTGAGAACACCGATATCTGGGCAATAGAGCAGGGATACATCTCAATTACCCCCCTCAACGCTGAACTCCTTAATCAGCCGGTACCCCCACTAACCGACAGCCTGTGTGCTGACCTTCTCCAAGAGCTGAGAGAAAGGTGAATAACCTTTTTGCGCTTCATCCGCCGACAAGTACTGAAATTATCGTTATCCCAAGCTGCCTTCCCCCGTCGTTAACACCAAACCCACCCTTAAAATTGACGCCTAATCAGCAAACCTTTAGAATAGATTAATATCCCTGCCAGAGGACAAACGGTTGCATCAAGAGATCACCCTGGATAATGGACTAAGGCTAATTACCTCGACTCTGCCCCACACCCGCTCGGTATGCATCAGCATCTTTATTGGCACTGGCTCGCGATACGAGTCCAGTGATAAAGCCGGTATCTCCCACTTTGTCGAGCACCTGCTCTTCAAAGGTACTGAGAAGCGGCCCACCGCCAGAGAAATCTCTACGGCGGTAGAGAGTGTCGGCGGTATTCTTAACGGTGGTACCGATAAGGAGCTAACCGTCTACTGGGCTAAGGTACCTCAACACCACTTCTCTCTCGCCCTAGACGTGCTCACTGACCTGCTACTTCACCCTAGGTTTGACCCCGAGGCGATAGAAAAGGAACGCCAGGTTATCATCGAAGAGATCAATATGAGTTGGGACGTACCCTCACAACGGGCTAACATGCTCATTGATGAGCTTATCTGGCCCGACCACCCCCTGGGGCGCGATATTGCCGGTAGCCGGGAATCGGTAAAAGCCATCAGCCGGGACGATATGCTCAACTATCTTAAGCGCCAGTACCAGCCCGATAACACCGTGGTCAGCATTGCCGGTAACATCCAGCACCTGGAAATGATAAGCGCCGTCAGCCAGATGCTGGGTAGCTGGACCAGCAAGCAGCCAAAATCCACCTACCCGGCTTATGAGCCAAAACAAGAAAAGCGGCTAAGCACCGAAAAAAGAAAGACCGAGCAGGCTCACCTCTGCCTAGCCCTACCCGGCTTACCCCTCCTTCACCCCCAACGCTTTACCCTCGACCTGCTTAATGCCATTCTTGGTGAGGGTATGAGCAGTCGCCTGTTTACCGAGATTCGTGAGCGACTCGGTCTTGCCTATAGCATTCACAGTTACGTCGAGCACTACCTTGACTCAGGTGCGGTTACGGTCTACGCCGGGGTAGAACCGAAGAATCTGAAAACAGCTATTAAGGCTATCCTAGAACAGTTTCAAAAGCTTAAGACCGCTGTCCCTGAGTCAGAACTGACCAAAGCCAAAGAATTTGCCAAAGGACGCTTGCTCTTACGCCTGGAAGACAGCCACAATGTTGCCGGCTGGCTAGGAGGACAGGAGATCCTCACCAGGCGCATCCTTAGCCCTGACCAGCTAATCGCCATTATTGACGCTATTACCGCAGAGGAGCTTAAGGAATTAGCCCAGAAGCTAATAATCGCTACTGAGCTCCGCCTCGCCGTAGTCGGTCCTGTCGCTAAGGAAGAACCCCTAGAGAAGCTACTAGTGCTGGGAGACTAGCTACCTACCATAAAAATAGCCGTAGTCCTCTGACTACGGCTATTCTCATCACCTGCGGAGTTTAAAGACTAATACATACCCTCCATGCCACCACCAGGCGGCATCGGTGGTGTCTTCTCCTTCTCTGGAATGTCGGTAACCAGTGAGTCAGTAATCAGGACCATGGAAGCGATACTGGCCGCATTCTCCAGAGCTGAGCGTACCACCTTGGTGGGGTCGATAATGCCCTTTTCCACCATGCTGCCAAAGTCACCGGCTTCAGCATCGAAGCCGACCCCCTTGGGGCTCTTCTTCACGGCATCAACGATTACCGAGCCATCATGCCCGGCATTCTCGGCGATATAGCGAATCGGCTCCTCCACCGCCTTCCTGACAATATTTACCCCGGTCGCCTCGTCGCCACCGACCTTCACCTTATCCAGCACCGGCAGGGAATTAATCAGGGCAACACCACCCCCTGGCAGAATACCTTCCTCTACTGCCGCCCGGGTTGCCGATAAGGCATCCTCAACCCGGTGTTTCTTCTCCTTGAGCTCAACCTCAGTGGCGGCACCCACCTTGATTACCGCCACCCCACCGACCAGCTTAGCCTGCCTCTCCTGAAGCTTCTCGCGGTCAAAATCAGAGGTGGTCTCCTCTATCTGAGCCTTAATCTGCTTTATCCTACCTTTGATCGCCTCTTCCGAACCCCTACCCTCAATAATCGTGGTCTTGTCCTTATCGGCCACTACCCGACGGGCTCTACCCAGATCCTCAACCGTAACCGAATCCAGCTTACGGCCTACCTCCTCCGAAATCACCTTACCACCGCTAAGAATCGCCATATCCTCCAGCATTGCCTTACGCCGGTCACCAAAGCCCGGAGCCTTAACCGCCAGCACGTTGAGGGTCCCCCGCAACTTGTTAACCACCAGGGTAGCCAGGGCTTCACCCTCGACATCCTCAGCCACAATAAGCAGATTCTTGGACACCTGCAGTATCTTCTCCAGAGCCGGCAGAAGGTCAGCCACCGCGGAAACCTTCTTATCGGTAATCAGGATGTAGGGGTCTTCCAGCACCGTCTCCATCTTCTCGGCGTTAGTAATAAAATAGGGGCTGATATAACCCCGGTCAAACTGCATCCCCTCGACATACTCGGTCTCATAGGCGATGCCCTTGGACTCCTCAACCGTGATGACCCCGTCCTTACCCACCTTTTCCATTACCTCAGCAATCAGGTCACCAATCTGCTTGTCAACGGCGGTTATCGTGGCCACCTGAGCAATCTGTTCCTTACCCTTGACATCGGTAGAGACTCGCTTAAGCTCTTCAACGATAGCGCTGGTTGCCTTCTCAATGCCCCGCTTTAACTCCATAGCCTCGGCCCCAGCGGCAATGTTCTTGAAACCCTCGCTAATCATAGCGTGCGCCAGAACGGTAGAGGTCGTGGTGCCATCACCACAGGCGTCATTGGTCTTAGTCGCCGCCTCCTTGACTAACTGCACCCCCATATTTTCAAAGGGGTCAGGAAGCTCAATATCCTTGGCAATAGTAACCCCATCATCAATTACTGACGGAGCCCCCCACTTCTTATCCAGCGCCACCGCATGCCCCTTAGGCCCCAAAGTAACCTTAACCGCATCCGCCAGAGTATCGATACCCTTCTTCAATGAACGCCTGACATCCTCATCAAAAACAATCTGTTTAGCCAATTTTCCTCCTCCTTATATCCTTAATGATTTTTACTTTTTCTTAGCTAAAATGTCGCTTTCCCGCAGAATGACTAATTCCTCGTCGTTAATCTTAATCTCGGTGCCGCCATACTTAGCGTAAATTACGATATCACCGACTTTAACATCCATCGGCAGCCGCTTACCATCATCCGATAACCTGCCTTCGCCCACGGCGACCACCTTCCCCTCCTGCGGTTTCTCCTTAGCGGTATCGGGTAAGACAATACCACCCTTGCTCACCGTCTCCCGCTCGATAGGCTTGACTACCACCCGGTCAGCCAGCGGTTTTAGCTTCTCGGCCATCAAATCCCTCCCTGTTGAGTTTTTATATTAACCTATTTTATCACAAATTGTTAGCACTCTCAACTCGAGACTGCTAACTTCTATATCATACTGCAAAAAGTCATAAGTATCAACTAAAAGAGAAGCCACTTGCCGCCAATTTGGGCAATCAAGAGTCATCCAAACGCTAAAATTAAACGCCTAGTACTCACTATGTATCTCTAACTATATAATACATCGATTTTCATAATAAGGCAAAGGCTACCCGACAACTAACGCAATCTACCGCGCTAAGCTAGTTTAAGGTTGGGAACCACGTCCAAGTCCAAGCCGCTTACCCTACCGGCTTGCAAGCGGTAGTAACCGCAGGCGGCAATCATGGCCGCATTATCGGTACACAAAATTGGCTCAGGAGCTAAAACTGAGACCGGGGAATCCAGAGCCAGTCGCTGGCGCAATAACTCATTTGAAGCCACACCACCCGCCAGCAGGATACGCTTCGCCCGGTACTCCCTAGCTACCGCCACGGTTTTAGTAACCAGAACCTCGACCACCGCCGTCTGAAAGGAGTAAGCCGCATCAGCCGGAGATGAAATCTTACCCGCCTCCACCAGACGAAGCAGCGCCGTCTTCACCCCGCTAAAGCTGAAGTCGTAGGTCCCCGCTAGCCAGGCACGAGGCAAGCCTAGTGTGTCACTCCCGCTTTTGGCTGCCTTCTCAATCGCCGGGCCACCAGGATAACCCAAACCGATTATTCGGGCTGCCTTGTCAAAGGCCTCACCAGCGGCATCATCACGCGTCCTCCCGATAACTACGTAATCCCCGTGCCCCCGCATCAAGACTAGATCACTATGCCCGCCGGAAACAATCAGGCAGACTACGGGAAAATCAACGCTTGAGCCGCTGAGCCAGTTAGCATAGATATGACCCTCCAGGTGATTAACCCCAGTCAGGGGTAAATCACGAGCCAGGGAAATAGCTTTCGCCACGTTTACGCCGACCAGTAGTGAGCCCGCCAGCCCCGGACCTATAGTGACGGCGATGCCAGCTAAGTCACTAAAGCCAACCTTAGCTTCCTTAAGAGCCTGCTCAACAACCGGAATAATGGTCAGGACATGCTGTCTTGAGGCAACCTCAGGCACGATGCCCCCATAGCGAGCATGGATGGCTACCTGAGAAGCAATCTGGTTAGAAAGGATATTCTTACCATCCGCCACCACCGCAGCCGCCGTCTCATCACATGAGGTCTCGATACCCAGGATTTTCATACTCCTGAAATTATAGCACAGATAAAACCAGCCAGATAACGGGAGCCCAGCTGGATATCATTACCACTACCACTCCTTTGACACCCCTACTAGCCAATGCTATGATGAATTCATAATAATTAAGCGATTTAGGAGGTTTGTGAATCCACTCTCAAAGTGGGGTGATATTAAATGACCGGTATAGAAACAGTCTATTTAGCAATCTTTATTGTTTGTCTCGTCCTATCCGCCTTCTTTTCCAGCTCGGAAACAGCCTTCACTGCTCTGCAGAGGGTAAAGGTGGAACACATGGTCAGTACCAACGTCCCAGGAGCCAAGCGGGTATCCCGAATGAGGCAACACCCGGAGAGGCTACTCTCTAGCATCCTGACCGGTAACAATCTGGTTAATACCGCCGCCGCTGCCCTGGGCACGGTGCTCGCTATTTCCGTCTGGGGCGAGCGGGGCATACTCTATGCGACCATTGGCGTCGCCGTCCTGCTGCTTATATTCTGCGAGACCACTCCCAAAATTATCGCCGCCCGTAATGCGGAAAGGTTGTCCCTGAAACTGGCCCGATTCGTCGAGGTTGCCTCCTGGGTATTTACCCCGGCGGTGCTGGCGCTGAGTGCCATCGCCTCAAGATTCAGCAAACTGGCCGGCGGGCACCCGGTAGCCAAATCACTGGTCAGCGAGGAGGAAATCCGCACCATGATATCAGTAGGACACAAGGATGGCACCGTGGAGGAAGCCGAGGCCGAGATGCTGCACAAGGTCTTTGATTTTGGCGACCGGCCGGTGAGAGAGGTAACCGTACCCCGCACCGAGGTAGTATGGGTCGAGAAAGGCACCAAACTGGCTGACTTCTTCACCATATATGCCGGGTCACCAGTCTCCCGTTTTCCGGTATTTGAAGAGAGCCTGGACAATGTGGTCGGCATCCTTTCGGTGAAGGATGTCCTGATGGGCCTGGCCAAGGGCACTATTGATACAGAGGGTGCCATCGACGACCTGATCCGGCCGGCCTACTTTGCCCCGGAAACAAAACGCACCGGTGAACTCTTTACCGAAATGCAGAACCAGAACTATCGTATGGCCGTAGTCGTCGACGAGTACGGTGGCACCGCCGGTATCGTCAGCCTGAGCCGCCTGGTTGAGGAGATTATTGGTCCCGTTGGGGATGAGTTTGCCGAAGCCGATAGAGACTTTGAAGCCATCAACGAGTATACCTTTCATGTTGACGGCAGCATGCGGATTGAAGAGGCCAACGAAGAGATGGAACTGGAGCTACCCGAGGGTGAAGACTATGAAACCGTAGCCGGCTTCATCCTCAACCTCCTGGGACGCATCCCCAAGCAGGGCAGACAGCTCAGGTATAAGGGCCTGAAGATAGTGATCACCAAGATGCGGGGCTTAAAGATAGAAGAGGTACTAATAATCAAGGAAAAGAAGCAGGAGCATGCACCGCCTGAGGGTTAGGTTCAAGCGAGGAGGAGAGGTAAAGTTTATCTCCCACCTTGATTTAATACGCCTGTGGCAAAGGGCCTTCCAGCGAGCCAGGATACCTATTGCCTACTCGGAGGGATTCAGTCCCCACCCCAGAATATCCCTGGCCGCCCCCCTACCCATCAGGGTTACCAGTGACGCTGAGCTAATGGATATCCACCTTGCCAAATGGGTTTCCCCCCACTTTCTGACCAGTGCCTTAAGCCAGCAGCTGCCATCGGGTATCAAGATTATGCAGGCCTACACCATCGCTCCCAACCAGCCCTCGCTACAATCACAGGTCCGTTTTGCCGAATACCAGGTTACCGTGAAAATGGAAAGGGGGAAAGCGGAGATAGAGGCAGCCATCACTGGTCTTCTCTCCGCCGAGCACCTGCCCTGGCAACACCAACGAGACACCGGCCCGCGCCACTATGACCTAAGAGCGCTAATCAGTGACCTGTGGCTAATAGACTACCAGCCCCCGCATGGCACTATCGGGATGAGGCTACGCTGCGACTCAGGCGGTTCGGGGAGGCCAGAACAGGTCAGCCTAGCTCTGGGTTTTACCAGCCCCCCTCAGTCGATACACCGCACCAAGCTCATTCTCAAAACAAGCTAGCTATCAGGGCGTTATGGAGAAAAGAAAAAAGCCGCTAGAACCACGAATTCTAGGTTTCATCCAGGAGCACTGCCCAATACCAAGCCATTCCCGCCTGCTGGTAGCCGTATCCGGCGGGCCTGACTCGGTCTGCCTGCTCCACATCCTGGTCAAACTCAAGGAAGAACTGGGTATCGAGCTACACACCGCCCACCTTAACCACCAGCTAAGGGGTGCCGAGTCTGAGGCTGACGCTCAGTATGTTTTTGACCTAGCCCAAAGCCTCAACGTCCCAGTCACCATAGAGAAGCGAGACGTAGCGGGATATCAAATCCAAAAGCGCAGCTCGCTGGAAGAAGCCGCCCGTGAGGTACGCTATAACTTCCTAGCTCAGACTGCCAAGGCGATCGGCGCCAGCCAGGTAGCCATCGGGCACACCAGGGATGACCATATTGAGACGATACTGATGCACCTGATTCGGGGCAGCGGTACCCGAGGGCTCCAGGGACTAGCGCCCCACGTCAAATGGCAAACGGCCGATGCCGCCATCACCGTAGTGAGACCACTCCTTGAAGTAAGCCGCGAGGAGACCGCCAGCTATTGCCAGGAGCACAGTCTTATGCCCCGGCTTGATTCCTCCAACCTGTCACTGTCACCGCTAAGAAACCGAATCCGCCTCAGGCTCCTGCCCCTGCTTAAAGGCTACAACCCCAGGATAGCCAACGCCTTACTCAGAACAGCGCACATTGCCGCTGATGACGTTGCCTTTCTCGAGGCAGCGGGAGACCGGTTATGGCATCAGGTGGCACAGAGGCGGGGAAACACCGTTATCCTTGATAAAGAGCCATTCCTTACCTTACCCCCAGCCCTCAAGCGACAGGTGCTCAGGTTATCCCTGGAAAAGCTTATCGGTAACCTCAAGGACATTGAAGCCCGCCATATTGAGGAAGTGATGAAAGCCTTAAGTAAGCCAGCGGGTAGAAGCTTAAATCTACCCGGTGGTTTAACCTTTGCTATCGAATACGACCGCTACCTGCTAGGCAAAGACTCACTGGCTTTATCCCCCCTCCCCCCCCTTGAATCGGAGTTAACCCTGACCATACCCGGGGAAACGACCTTAGCCGGCTGGCATGTTGTCGCCAACCTTACCAACCGGGAACAGATGGCAGAAAAGGGGGATAGGCTCACCGCCCACTTTGATTTTGATAAGACCGGAGACAATCTGGTGGTGAGAAACCGTAAGCCCAGCGACCGTTTTTGCCCACTAGGGATGAGCCAGCCCAAGAAGCTAGGTGAATTTATGATTGATGCCAAAATCCCCCGCCTCTGGCGAAAGAGAGTCCCCATTGTCTCCTCCCCGCAGCAGATCATCTGGGTGGTCGGCTGGCGGATAGACGATAGGGTTAAGGTAACCGAGCATACCAATCAGGTTTTATGTCTCGAATTCAGGCAGGGCTAGCTTCCGAGGCACTGGTGACCGCGGTTCTTCTCCAGCGGAGCCAGAGCGCCCAGGCGCTTACCGATATAGCGAAGACGGCAACATAGATTTCCAGTTGGATCGTGGTAAAAACCCCAACCATAAGCAGCACCGCACCGTAATTCAGTAAAGCATGTAACCCGGAGGCGATGAGGTAGAATTGCCACCCCCTCCCCCGAGCTAGCCCATAACCAGCCAGTGCCGAAAAGGCGGTATGGGCGGCAACCACAAAGAACCGCTCCCAGAATCCGAGCAGCACCATGAAATTCCCGGCCTGCAAGTTTTCCCAGACATTAACCGAGGCAAAGATAGTATTATGCGCCCACTGAGCCTCAAAGATACCGAAGGCAGCTCCGGCGGCGGCGCCGATCGCCAGCCCCAGCTTAGGATCCAGGCTCTTACCCTCACGACGCCAGTACCAGACCAGCGGCACCACCTTCGCCCCCTCCTGAACCAGCCCACTGAGAAGTATCTGCGGTATCCCAAAAAGCAAAATCCAGCTCATGACATATTCTTGGCTCCAGAGGCTACCGATAGCCTGACCCGCCAAAAGTTGCAGGGGAATTTGCACAAATGAAGCGGCGGCCAGAGCCAAGAAGGCACTCACTACCATAACCACCCAGAGGCGAGCCTGCTTAAACAGGGGCGGATAGTACGGAGCCAGCCAGATAGTGCCAAAGTAGATAGCCAGCCCGATCCCCCAAGCACTGGGGTTGGCAAAGAATGAAGCAAAAAAGGTAGTTATTTGCTCTAACATCACCCACTACATTATTCGCTTGAGCCGAGGATTTGGAGTAATACCGGGAATTCGGCC
>CAYYLM010000003.1:0-20756 GCA_964472625.1 uncultured Dehalococcoidales bacterium | reverse complement strand
CCCACTACATTATTCGCTTGAGCCGAGGATTTGGAGTAATACCGGGAATTCGGCCCCTTTTGGCAATCGGCTTACCCTCAAGTTCGTGCAGGTCAGCAGTAAAGTCAATCGGTTTAGCCCGGCTGATATGGCTACCGACACCAAAGCCATCAACCGGGGCACCGCTGTCAAGAAAGAGGCCAATCCGCTCCGGGTCAAGGCCACCACTGACAAAGATGCCCACCTTCTCAAATCCAGCTAAATCCAGCCTGGCCCTCACCTCCTTGACCAGGTCGGGAGTAACCCGGCCCCGCTCAGCAGGAGTATCCAGCCGCACACTCTCAAGTCTTCCCCCCAGCGCCTGAGCCACCCGCAGGCTCTCCTCAGCCTCATCCTTAAAGGTATCGACCAGGGATACCCGGGGCACCCCAGCCGGCATATGCTTATCGAAGGCCAAGGTGGCTTTAACCGTATCACTGATAACGATAATCAAGGCGTGCGGCATGGTGCCGGTAGGTTCAACGCCAGCCAGCTTGGCACCAACAATGCTTGAGCAGCCAGCACAGCCGCCAACAACCGAGGCATACTCCATCACCCCAGCTACGGAAGGGTGAACATGACGGGCCCCAAAGCTGATGACGGGTATTCCCCCGGCAACATCGGCGCACTCTTTAGCCGCCGTCGCCCAGCCACTAGATTGAGCCAGAAGCCCACAAATAGCCGTCTCATAAAGCCCGTAGCTCTGATAGGGGGCCGTGATGCGCAGGACCACTTCCTTCCGCTCCATACTCTCACCCTCAGCCAGAGCCCACACCTCACGGTTTCCCTCAGGCAGCACCCGAGCCAGTAAAGCCTTGACCTCTTCCATACCACAGAGTATACCGACCCGACTGGGGAACACCTCCATGGTAGCCACCGGGTTCAGCTGCTCACGCTGTAATATCTCCATGGTACGGGCAAAATAGACATCAGCTGTTTCCCCGGAAAGAACCGCCTCAGATGGTTCAAATTTAGCCGGTTTAAGCTGGCTAGCTCTGGGCTTGGTCAGTTTTGCGCCCAAAACCTTCTCCATATGCTCTAGGGCAAAGTGGTGCCGACGCTCATCAGATGAAGCCACGCAGTCAAGCGGCACCTCAACCTCGTAGTCACGATTTCTAGCATCAGCCACTGTGTGCAGCACACAGATATCGGTAAGCACCCCCAAGACAACCAGTGTCTCGGGTTTAAGCTCGTCTAATCTCTCCCCAAGGGGGGTATTAAAAAAGCTGCTGTAGCGCTTTTTGGGGATTATTTCCCGGGCATACTCCTCTAGTTCCGGAATCACCTCTGCCTCTGGGGTCCCCGCAATACAATGGGGAGGAAACATCCTGAACTCTTGGTCATCAGGGTCGTGACGGTCACAAAGGAAAAAGACCTTGGCCCCCTGGCTTAGCTCACGTTTCAGCCGGGACTTTACATTGGGTATAATGCGCCGTGCCCTGTCCCCGACATACAAGGGGTGACCCCTCTCCAGAAAACAGCGGAGCATATCCACCACTAAAACTGCTCTAGCCATCGCCCATCACCTCCCGAATTTTATACCGACTTCGCAGCCAATATCCTTAAGACAAGGTTTAAAAACCCTAGGCCAGATGCTTCCGCAGCCCGCGTGCCAATTCAAACGGGTCGCTCCCGATAACGCTGGCGGCATATATCTCCATGCCACCGATATCTGATGCCTGACTATCAAGGCTACCCCGATCCACCAGCCAGGCCACTACCGGAAAACCCTCCCAGCTCTCCTCAGTCTCAGTGAGGGGCGGGGTTACCAGACCGAGGTTAAACGAAGCAATACCCAGCCGGTCCCGATAGCAGGCTAGCACCTCATAGAGCCGCTCCTTAAAAGAAAGACTAAGCTCATCGGCTAAAACGATAACCTCATTATTCTTAAACGGACTGAGATGGGCGAGTATCCTCACTCCATCCTTAGCCACAGCACAGCCTAAAGACTGATGCACCCGAAACAGGTCACTAAAGTAGTCGGCACCAAACCTCTGCCGGTAGTCAAGGGCCGCCTGCCTCAGTCTCTCAATCTTGGCGTAGTGCCTGCCCCGGCCCAGCACCACCTGAGCGTGACCGTGATAAATAGAGGCCCCCGCCCGCCACAGACAGTTCCAGATTAAGAAGAAGTACCTGGCTTGAGGCTCGCGGGCATGGGCTCGCTTGGCCCACTCCCAGCTGGTATCAATATAGTCAATTATCTGCTCACGGGAAAAATGAAGGGGATGGAAATCATGAAAAATAACCACGCCGTGTAAGCTATCGTACTTGGCGATATTACTGGCGGTAATCGAGTGCCGGCCGGAGATACGGCCAAAAAGGTCTTCTGGAGTATCCTCTCCAGGGTTATCGAATATATCCTCATTGCTGAGCTGAGCAGTCAGGCACTCTTCGCCCTGAAACTCGATGGGACGGGAACAGCGCAGCCAGTTAAACAGCGCCTCTTCCCGGGTTATCAGGTTGGTCACTCTGACAATCTTCTGTTTGGCGACCGCTTCTACCGAGCCGAACCGCTCTCTTACCCAGGGCTCCAAGCTCGGCGGGATACGCAGTTCACCTACCGCCGTGGTAACCTCATAGATACGCTTAAACAGAGCCTTCTCACCAGCCGGCAAGGAATCTACCACTGCCTCCAGATTGGTAATATTCTGGTTAGTTTTCATGGTAACTCCGACCTCGCCGTATGAATAGCGAGAGCCTAATGCAGGAAATGCCTTATCCCAGTGAACACCATGGCGATATTGTGCTTATCAGCCGCCTTGATTGATTCAGCATCCCTAATCGAGCCTCCCGGCTGGACGATAGCGGTGATACCCGAAGCCGCGGCTGCCTCAACCACATCGGGGAAGGGGAACATGGCATCCGAAGCCAAGACACTGCCCCGAGTCTTCTCGCCCGCCTTCTCTTTAGCTATCTGGGCACTAACAATGCGACTAGGCTGTCCGGCTCCCATGCCCAAAAGCGTCTTATCCTTAACCAGCAGGATAGCGTTAGACTTGACATGCTTAACCGCCCGCCAGGCAAAGAGCAGGTCTTCCACTTCGGCCTGAGTCGGGGTGCGCTTGGTCACCGTCTTCAAAGTGACACTGTCTTCCAGTAGGGAGTCCGAGGTCTGAACCAGAAAGCCACCCTTAACCCGGCGAAAGTCAAGATAGCCCGGCTCCGCCTTACCATAACCCGGCGGCAGTTCGGCAACCAGTATTCGCAAATTCTTCTTGCGCTTCAGTACCTCCAGTGCCGCCGGCTCATACTCCGGGGCGATAACTATCTCGTAAAAGACCGAAGCCATCGCCTCAGCCATCGCCAGGGTAACCTTCCGATTACAGGCCACGATACCACCGAAGGCAGCCACCGGATCGCCGCTGAAAGCCCGCCGGTAAGCCTCAGCGATATCCTCATGACTAGCTAGACCGCAGGGGTTGGTGTGTTTGATAACGTCCACCGTGGGGGCGGCGAAGTCGGTGACCACCCTCCAGGCAGCATCGGCATCCAGAATATTATTGAAGGAAAGCCCCTTACCCCCTAGCTGCTCCGCCCAGGTGATACCAGTTGGCATCCTCTCACCAACGGTTACCTCGCTATAGAAGCTGGCCTGCTGGTGGGGGTTCTCCCCATAGCGAAGCCCGTAGCGCTTCTTTAGGGTGATGGTCATCTCCTCGGGCAGACCCTCTACATCCTGCCTTAAATACTGGGATATTGCCGTATCGTAGATGGCTACGTGCTGGAAAGCCTTCTGAGCCAGCCTCTTGCGCTCTACTGAGTCGATATCACCCTTCCTCAACTTCTCCAGGACCACCGGGTAGTCAGCCGGGTCGACGACCACGATAACGCCGGGGAAGTTCTTGGCAGCGGCTCGAATCATGGTCGGGCCACCGATATCAATATTCTCCAGCGCCTCCTCAAGAGTGACCCCCTCTTTGGCTACCGTCTGGACAAAGGGATAGAGATTAACCGCCACCAGATCAATAGTCTCAATTTTATTCTTAGCCAGCTCCTCTAGGTGAGCCGGAAGGTCACGCCGCGCCAGAATACCACCGTGAACCATCGGGTGCAGGGTCTTTACCCGCCCGTTAAGAATCTCCGGAAAGCCGGTGATTTCCGAGACACCCTTAACCGGCACACCGGCTTCAGCCAGCGCCTTCTTGGTGCCGCCAGTGGAGAAGACCTCAAACCCAAGCTGACTCAGCCCCTTAGCAAAATCGGTGACCCCAGTTTTATCCGAAACACTTACAATGGCGCGCACAAAATACCTCCGTTAATAAATTCTATATTACCCTTTATATTAATAACCTTAACCCAGCCCAATTTACTTGGCTTCCGCCAGCCTCTTTTGAACAGCCTCACTGGTGAGCTCACGAAGAGCATCAGCGGCAATCCACCGGGCTGCCTTGGAATCGATTTTTTGTATCTCCTCAGCCGTTTTTATGGCTGCTTTATTCAGGTTCAGATTCCGCTTTCCGATGTGCCTCAGCGCCCAGTTGACCGCCTTCTTCACAAAATTACGCTCGTCAGTAGCGCCCTTAATTATCACCGGAAGTAGCCCGACGAATTTTTCATCTTCGGCTTTCTTATCATGCCACGCCAGACAGGCAATCAGGGCGTAGGCAGCCCGCTTAACAAACTCTTCCTCCCGCTCTGACCAATCGGCGATTTTCTGCCAGGCGAGGGGAACCTTGTCAAAAAGGTTCATGCACACCTGGTCGCAGACGTCCCAGGAATCAAAGTCCCGGACCCAGACCTCCATCTGCTCATCAGTAACCATCTGCGGCTCATCAACCATGCTCGCCAGTATCTTGGCCTCGTGGATACCGGATGCCCAGAGCTCTTGAGCCAGAGCATGGTCTTTACCAGCCTCCTTGGCTATCCGACGCAGGTTAGGGATTGATACCCCGTAGGTATTCTCCGGGTTAATCCCGAAGCGGGCCATCCCCTTTACTGCTTCCAGGTCAGAGAGTGACCTCAGTCTTTGAATAATATCTTCATACTGCATCGGCTACCTAATTACCACCCTTGCCTCTCCCTTCTGCCTCACCACCTCGCCGATTACCCTTACCTCAGGCAGCGCTTGAGTAAGTTGGTTAACATTATCCGGTGAGCAAACGACCACCATGCCAACACCCATGTTAAAAACGCGATACATCTCCCCCCGGCTAACATCGCCCCGCTCCTGAATAAGCCGGAAAATCGGGGGCAACGTCCAGGCTTGACTATTGAACCTTGCCATAAGGCCCGACGGCAGAATTCGGGGCACATTATCAATCAGGCCGCCACCGGTGATATGGGCTATACCCTTAACCAGGCGCAAAAGCGGTTTAAGCTCGCGGTAGTAGCTGCGGTGTGGCTCAAGCAGCTCCTCACCCAGCGTCCGACCCAGTTCCGGATAGTACTCGCTAAGCGCCTTTCTTTTCTCACCAAAGACCTTGCGCACCAGGGAATAGCCATTGGTGTGAAGCCCGCTCGATGCTAGGCCGATAATGCTATCCCCCACTGCTATCTTCTCACCCTTAATAATAGCTCCCCTCTCAACCACACCAACAATAAAACCCACCAGATCATAGTCCTCCCCGGTATATAACCCCGGCATCTCAGCTGTCTCTCCCCCGATAAGGGCACAACCTACCTCCCGACACGCCTGGGCTAACCCCTGAACAATAGCCGCTACTCTCTCCGGCACCAGCTTACCCATAGCAATGTAATCCAAAAAAAAGAGCGGCTCCGCACCGCAGGTTAGTATGTCATTGACGCAGTGGTTAACGATGTCAATGCCAATAGAGTCATGCTTATCCAGAGCCGAGGCAATCTTGAGCTTGGTACCGACCCCATCAACGCTGGAAACCAGCACCGGCTGTCGATATCCCTTGAAGTCAAAAAGCCCGCCAAAAAAGCCCACCCCACTTAAAACCTCAGGACGGAGGGTGCTCTGGGCGAGCCGGCTTATCAATTGCTTAGCCCTAGCCGCAGCATCAATATCAACACCAGCTTTGGTATATAAGTCGCTCATTTTAACCACCCTGGCAGTGAAGACTCCCCCTCACAGATTACCAAAGATTACCCGCGACTACAATAGAGGATTACCTATTTCAACTCGGAATCTCGGCCACTTTCTAACAGAGGGAAATGCTTTTCGCGCCCGCCCCACCAGCTAATTACGGTAGACAGCTCTTAAACCTCAAGGTTAGGGAAGCATCCACTTCAGACTTCTTACTTCAGGGGAGCCTTTTTACCGACAGCAATTGCCTCCAGGGCTAGCTTATCCATTTCCAGCTGAACCGCTATCGGGTAACTACCCGTGAAACAGGCAAGGCAGAAGATATCTCTAGGCAAGGCTACCGCTTTAATCAGTCCTTCAATGCTGAGATAGCCCAAAGAGTCAGCGCCGATAAAGTCCCTAATCTCCGGTATCGTCTTGTGAGCGGCAATCAGCTCACCACGGGTCGCCATGTCCACCCCAAAGAAGCAGGGGTAACGGATCGGTGGGGCACAGATACGCATATGTACCTCTCTTGCCCCAGCTCGCCGTAGCAGATTTACTACCTTAGGAGTAGTGGTGCCACGAACAATGCTGTCATCGACCACCACTACCCTTTTATCGGCTAATATCTCAGGTAAGGGATTAAACTTCAGTTTAACGCCGAGGTCCCTGATGCGCTGGTGAGGCTCAATAAAGGTACGGCCAACATAGCGGTTTTTAATGAGACCCTCACCTAGAGGAACCTCCGACCTCATGGCATAACCAACGCCAGCTGCGGTAGCTGAGTCGGGGATACCCATGACCAGATCAGCCGCCACCGGATACTCCTCGGCAAGACCAGCCCCCATGGCCTGCCTTGCCTGGTAGAGCAGCCGGCCATTAATCACACTATCCGGACGGGCAAAATAGATATACTCGAAAATACAAAGCGCTCTCTTGGCCTCGCTTACTTGATGACCCTCAACGCCATTAGCACTAATCGAGACTATCTCACCCGGCTCAACCTCCCTAATAAAGCTGGCCCCGATATGGTCGAGAGCACAGCTTTCTGAGGCAATGACCCAGCCCCCATTAATCTCCCCAATACAGAGCGGACGCACCCCAAGCGGGCCACGAACTCCAAACAGACAATGGTCAGCCATAATGGTAAGCGAGTATGCCCCCTGAAGCCGGTTCATAGCATACTTTATCCTAGCTACCCAGTCCTTCTCTGGGGAAGAGAGAATCAGGTTAGCGATAACCTCACTATCAGTGGACGTTTGGAAGGCGTAACCCGCATCGCAGAGCTCCCGATACAGGTACTCAGCGTTGACAATATTCCCGTTGTGGGCTAAGGCGATGGTGTTTGGGCCTTCGCCAACGATAATTGGCTGGACATTACTTACCCGGCTGGAACCGTGGGTAGAATAGCGATTATGACCAATAGCGATATCCCCGGTGAGCCTGCTTAACGACTCCTCACTGAACACCTGGGATACCAGGCCCATATCGGCGTATCTCTGGAGATTTTTGCCATCGGTAGTGGCAATCCCTGTACTCTCCTGGCCGCGATGCTGGAGAGCAAACAGGGCAAAGAAGGTGAGACGGGCTACATCTTCATTAGGAGCATAAACCCCAAAAACACCGCAAGCCTCGCGCAACTTCGCCTGCCTTTTAATTCAGTCCAGAAGCCACCCTTCACTTTAAATTATACTCGATTTCCTCTCTAAAGGTCAATTCACTTGGCTATGTCAAGCGAAGTGACAGCCGCCACCCCCAAAAACTTCACCAGGCTTGACAAAAGGTATACGATTGGTAATAATTTCAGTAAACCAACTTATTACTTTGCATGGAACCGCAGCCATGTTTAAAGGAGGCAGATTATGGCTGAGCCAACTGTTTATAGTTTTAAGGTCGATAAAGGGCAGCTTAACCTCGCCAAGAGGTTCTTTGACCGACAGGGAGCGCCACTTCAGCACAGTATGCGTGACCTTATTGATGTCGCCGCCAACTGCGAAAAATGCCTTGAACTTCATGAAGAAGACGCCTCACTTAGTGAGCTGCAGAGTGCTTTTGCCACCCTGCTTGCTAATTGTAAGGCTACCTGGTATCTGAACAACCTTCTCCAAGAGGCAGTAATGAAGATTGCCAAGACATGTAAGGTGCCCCTAGATTTTATCACCAATGTCCTAGGTGAGGCACAGCGGATTAAGCCAGCGGTACGACGGATATAGCCATTCCTGCCAGTAGAGATCGGACAGGAATTAGTCAACACGAATCTAATTGGAGACGATAATGAAGCAAGTCGTGGTTAGTGCTGATTCAGTCTCTCTACCTCGTGAGACGGCTCAAGAGTACGGCTTCAGCCTGATTCCCTGCCCCATCATAATGGATGGCAAGACCTACCTGGATACCGAGATAGATCTTGAGGAGCTCTATAACCGGCTAGACACCAGGGAGAATCTACCCAAAACCTCCACAGCTAACGCGGAGGACTTCCTGAGCTTCTTCACCGAAACCAGTCGCAGCACTGATAATTTGGTGCATATTTGTATGTCTTCAGTCTTTAGCCCCCAATATAAGAACGCCCTGCAGGCTAAGGAACTGACCAGTAAATCGCTAGGTGGGGTTACGATTGAGTTAATTGACTCACTGTCCATCGGGATTGGAGTTCACCTGATTGCTATCGCCGCGGCTAAGGCCGCCGCTCAGGGCAAGACAGTAGATGACATTACGAAACTGGTTAGGGACACTACGCCACAGGTAGTATCACTAGCCGCCCGAGATACACTCTTCTATTACGACAAAGGCGGCAGAATATTTGAAGCCCGTTCCTGGGCAGAAGCTGAGGCAACCAGCAGCTTCCGATCGATCGTTGAAGTCGACGCCTCTACCGGAGGTACGGTGAAACCGGTAGCCAGAGCCAAAACCGCCGCCCAGATACTAGATAGGCTGGTAGAGCTAACCAAAGAAAGGGGTAGCGGCAGCAAACTATGTGGTGCTATCGGCTACACCCGCGGCGCCGCTGACCGAGCGGAGAAGCTGAGGGAAATGCTTTGCTCCGAGCTTGCCTTCGACTGGCTTTATGTTGCTGAAGAATCGGCCAGTGTCGCCGTTCATAACGGCCGGGGATTTATCGACTATGCCTTCGGCAACCAAATTTGAGTTACCAGCTACGATAACTGTTAAGCAATAAGCATTGTCCTGAGCAAAAGGAGGTTCTTATGGCAAAGGCTACCCAAAAGGTCACAGTAGCCGTGGATGCCATGGGCGGTGACTATGCCCCCGCTGACATAATCGAAGGTGCGGTTATGGCTGTCAAGAACGACGACGAGGTAGAGGTAGCCCTGGTTGGCCCCACCGACATTGTAGAAGCCGAACTAGCCAAGTATGACGTCACTGGCCTGCCCATTCGCTGTATCCCAGCTGATGAAACCATCAGGGAAACGGAAAATCCCGCCCTGGCAGTACGCCGTAAACCCAACGCCTCCATATCTGTAGCCGTCAGGATGATAAAGGAGGGGCAGGCAGAGGGCTTAATCAGTGCTGGCCCCACCGGCGCCGTAGCCACCAGTGCCATCCGATACCTGGGCATGATCGAAGGAATAGAGCGCCCAGTAATTGGCGGCACCATTTTCGACGCCCTGCCCAATACCGCGGTCTTTGACTGCGGGATCAACATGGACTGTAAACCCTACCACCTGCTTACCTTTGCCGCTATCGGTGTAGTCTACTGTAAAAAGTTACTTAATATCGCTAACCCCACCGTCGGTCTGATAAATATCGGTACCGAGGAGAGCAAGGGTAACCAGCTGACCCGGGCAGTCCACCAGCTCCTCAAGAATAGCGGCCTCAATTTCATCGGCAACGTAGAGGGTCACCACCTCATAAGCGGGAAAGCCAACGTCCTTGTCTGCGACGCTTTTGTTGGTAACGTACTGTTTAAATTTCTGGAATCGGTTGGCATGTTCCACGATTTAGCCGGCCGGGAAAAGGACTCCGACCTGGGGGGGGGCCTTATCTGGGGAGTTAACGGCATTGTACGCAAGCTACACGGAGCCAGCCGAGCTCCCCATGTAGCCTTAAAGATCAGCCACGTTAAGTTGGCAGTGCAGGCCGACTTGACCAGTGCTATCAAATCAGAGTTAACCAGAATATTGCAGGAGGTCAATCCATGAAAGGAGGTTAATCATGAGCAAAGTAGCTATTGTTACCGATACCTCAGTCAATATCCCCGAAGACCTAATCCACAAATATAATATTCATCTAGTGCCCCTGGTCTTTCACCTGGATAACAAGACCTACCGGGACACCATAGACATCAAGACTACCGATGAGCTATTTCAACTAGTCAAGGAATCGAGTAACTTTCCCACCACTTCAGCCCCACTCCCCGGTGAATATACTGAACTCTACCGCCGGCTTGGCAAGAAAGTGGCTGGCATCTTTAATGCCACCATCTCGGCAAACCTGAGCATGACCTTCAAGTCAGCCACTCAAGCTAAGGAAGAGGTCAAAAACGAACTCCCCAATCTCAGTATCGAGGTATTTGACTCAAAAACCACGGTTGGTGCCATGGGCTTTATCGTACTCGCTGCCGCCCAAGCTGCAGCATCAGGCAAGGACATAAAAGCAGTGGTTAAGGTAGCTGAAGGTATCAGAATCAAGATAAACTACCTCTTCATGATGGATACCCTCTCATACCTAGCCAGGAGCGGCCGCATCAGTAAAGCCGCGGCACTGGCCGGTAACATGCTGAGTATGAAACCTCTTACCGAGATATCCACCGTTACCGGCCGACCTTCCGTACTGGCAAGACCGAGAACCAAAAAGAAGGCACTACTAAACCTGATGGACATTGTAAGGCAGAGAGTTATCGGCCCAAAACCCCTTCACGTCATGATTGACCACACCGGCCTGGTGGAGGAGGCAGAAAGCCTGAAAGAAACCTTCGCCAGCGAGTTTAATTGTGCTGAGATCCTCCTCTGCCGCTATAATCCAGTCGCCTCGTTAATTGTTGGTCCCGGCGGAGTCGGCTTCAGCTTCTACCAAGAATAGCTCCTTATTGAGAGCGGTAATCTATAGACCAACCTCAGCTTTAGATTTCAGCCAGCGGGTAACGATGGCCACCGCCTGCTCATCCTGCCGCAACCGATGTCCCGCTCCCTCAATAATAATCAGCTGCTTAGGTTCCCCGGCCTGAGCATAGAGCTTATGGGCATGACTTACTGGCACCACCTCATCTTGACTACCATGCACCAGCAGCAACGGTCTCGGGCTAATCTGGGCCACATAATCAATCGGCCTTACCCGCCGAAAACTATCCAGCCAATCTTTGGTGGAAGGGGGGAAACTCTTATCCCTAATTATGCCAATCCTGCGGAAATGGTCGATAATAGACGGCGACTGCCCACTCTCAGTCACTAAGGAATCAAACTCAGCCGGGCAGGCACAAGCCGCCAGCGATGATACTCTCTTATCCTGCGCGGCCTGGTACACCGAGACCGCCGCGCCACCGCTGAAGCCAAGCAGAGATAAACTGGAACCACTCACCTCGGGCAAGCTCCACAGATAATCAACGGCTGCCCTAAGGTCGTGAGTCCACCCCAGAATATCAAAATTACCCTGGCTCCCACCAGTTCCCCGGAAGTTGAAGATGAGCACGGTAAATCCCTCTCGGCAGATATTCTCCGCTAGCCCGGCATAGCCCCTATCCTTGATCTCAGTGATTGCCGCTGGGATATCATTCGGAATACCATGACAGATACACACCACTGGAGATGAAGCCGGCCCACCCGGTAGGTAGAGCTGCCCGACAATCCCTAAACCGTCTACCCCAAAGGTAATTTCTCGCTTAATCACGGTATCCCCCCAACTTTTATATTTACTTCCGCTGCAAAAACCAAAAGAACTCTCTTTACGCTTACCTCCGCCGTAATAATGTAAAGAACTCTTTTCGTACTTACTTCCGTTGCAACAATATAAAGAACTCCCTGTTACCAGAAGCACCCAGAATGGGTGACGCCACCAAGCCACCCAGCCTGAAGCCGTGACTGATAAGCCAGATAATAAATCGCCCCAGAACCCGAGCCTGAACCTGCGGCTCCCTGATGACGCCCCCTTTACCCACCTCGCGCTTTTTAGCCTCAAACTGTGGCTTGAGAAGCACCACTAGGTAACCACTGTCCTTAAGCAGGCTAGCCACCGACGGTATCACTTTCTCTATCGAGATAAACGAGACGTCAACGGTAACCAAATCTACCTTTTCCGGGAGAGAGAAGGGGTAACGGGCATTCACCCTGTCCATGACCACTACCCGCTTGTCCCGTCGCAAACGGTAGTCCAGCTGACCATAGCCCACGTCTACAGCATAGACCCGGCTGGCACCCCGCTTGAGCAGGCAATCGGTAAAACCCCCGGTTGAGGCGCCGATATCAGCCACCACCCCACCTGAAATGTCAAGCCCAAATTCACTAAGAGCATAGTCCAGCTTGATGCCGCCGCGCCCCACAAAAGGCGGCGGTTCAACTATGGCCACCTCCACGCTCTCATCAAGCAACATCCCAGCCTTGGTAGCTGTGCTCCCCCCCACCGAGACATCTCCCGCCATAATCATAGCCTGCGCCTTAGCCCGACTCTCCGCAAGCCCTCTCTCCACGAGTAGATTATCAAGCCTTATTTTATGTCTCATCTCACTCTGCCCATAAACCTAGTTTTTGCTCCCGAGCCTCTCCCTCCAGGCGGAGAAAGAGTTCCTGATATCTCATATTAGGCGGGAGAGAATAGGAATAGGCATAGCCCAGACGCACCAGCTCAGCATTTATCATGGTATCGCCCAGCCATACATACCGGAGCAGACGCCCGTACTCGTCCCGGTCAGCAACATCCCTCTCCAAGCTAACTACCTTTCCCTCAACAAGTGCCCGATTCGCTTCAGCGGCTTCCTCCCCAAAATACTCGACCGGCTCGGTGGGATGCACTATCTCCGGAGCGTCAATACCAATATATCTCACCCTCTCCCCACCCTCTATCTCTACTGTATCGCCATCAATCACCCGCACCACCAGAGCCTCCTGCTGGCTGGCCTCGTCAACAATCCAGATCTGTGACGGCTCGGTAAGCACCATCTCCGGGGTGCCCTGATAGATATTGATCCGCCCCCTCACTCTCACCCTCTTATCTAGAAAATAGCTTTCCAGATTGGGGGGGAAGGCGGCTACAAACTTCTCCCTTATCGGCTCGCCACTCTCCCTATCCTCCTCCCAGATAAGACACATAAACCAACCCTGGTACGGGTCGTGAAAATCGAGAAAGGTCGGTTTTCCCTTTGACTCTGTAGCGTAAAAGGTCCGCACCACAGTACCCTCCACGGTCACTGTTCTCCCGGGCTCATTATAGCCAATGTCAAGGAGTGCCTGCGTATCTAAGGCGCTAAATACTTCTTCACCCGAGGGTAATAGCAGTGGCTCCGGTTGCGGTAATGATGGCTCACTAGCCTCCGAAGGTAACTCCTCAGGCTCTGCTTGAGGCAGCGGTTGACTCGCTTCGGGGGCAGCACAAGAGATAGCCGTCACTAGGAGAAGCAGTCCCAGAGGTATCAGGAATCGCATCACTCTAAGTGCTATCCTAAAGACCGTAGCCCTGGGCCCGCCATGGTTCCTCACCATTAGCTTCTCTTACGCCACATTCTTCTGCTTATCAACACACTAGCCAGGACACTCACCACGACAATCAAAACATAGATTGCCCACTGGGGAAGAAAGCGCACGAAGAATGACCTTGGCGACGACCAGTCGCTTGTGTTCGAAGCACCATCGACAGCCCTCACCCGCCAGTAATAGGGGGCCTGGCTGTCGGTTGAGGGGAGCCCTTCTTCCCGGGCCAGGGTATACTGAGGTTGGGTTAGCCCCTGTTTATTAAGTACCAAGGTACTGAAGCTAGTGTCAGTAGCAATTTGC
Organism: uncultured Dehalococcoidales bacterium; assembly: GCA_964472625.1. Lineage (GTDB taxonomy): Bacteria > Chloroflexota > Dehalococcoidia > Dehalococcoidales > UBA5760 > UBA5760. The sequence goes on along the minus strand of CAYYLM010000003.1, from coordinate 6,830 downwards.
AGGCTGTAGGTTACGCCACTAGGGTCATCGACGGCTCCCCATTCAAATGATGGTCTTGAGCCCTGCCTCACCCCATTTTCCGGTGAAATCAGTTCTGGTACCGGCGGCGCCTGTGATTCCATAGTGAAAGTAGTCTCGATAGCATTCACCGCATCACTCACGAGAACAGCATGATGACCATGCTCACTTTTAGGCGCCGCAAAGGTGATTGAAAACGCCCCGTTAGCATCGGCCGTGGTGGTAGCCACAATATCACCGTTATATTGGATGGTTACCGCCCCGGTAAAGCCGGTGCCACTTACCGTAATCAGGCTGCCAACGTGTCCTGTGTTTGGCTTGAGTTCAACGCTGGTAGTGATGGTAAAGATGCTGTTCGCGGTAGCCACCCCGTCGCTAGCCAGCACCTGGTAGTTACCGCTCTGGTTCTGGGGGACAACGAAACTACCTGTGAAGCTGCCACTGGCATCGGTAGCACCGGTCCTGACGTGCTCCTCTAAGAATCTTATGGTCACCACCTTATTGGCACCGAAGCCAGTGCCGGTGACCGTTACCTCAGCCCCGATCGGCCCGCTAGAGGGAATCAGGCTGATAGACGGAGTAGTAGTAAAAGCAGCACTGGCATGGTAAAAACCGTCGCTAGCTTTTACGGTATGGGCACCCCCGGTGCTGACCGGAACGTCAAATTCAAATTCAAAGCAGCCGGTCTCATCAGAGCGAACGATGAGCGGCTCGGTGGCAACCCCGACATTATCAAAAGTCAGGGTAATAACGCGGCTAGAGCGAAATCCACTACCAGTAACGGTAACGCTACTCCCCACCTCCCCCGAAACTGGGTCAAGGCTGATGCTGGCGAGAACAGTGAAGTCAGCACTGTCAACATAGCGCCCGTCGCTGGCCGATATTTCATAGGTGTCATTAACACAGGTCGGCACCGTAAGCGAAGCCGTGAAGCTCCCCTCGCTATCCGTCGTTATTGATTGGGGCGTGGTCTCAATTTCGTCACCCTCAAAAGTAATCGTTACGTCCCGGTCGTCCCGGAAACCAGTCCCCTTAACCGCGACCACAGTGCCGGTGGGACCAGACCTAGGGCTGACGGAGATTGACTGCGCTACGGAGATTCTGGCGGTAGCACTGTAGGTGTTATCAGAAGCGCTCACCTCATGGCTACCCCGTTCACTAGGCGGTACCGGAAAGCTTGCCCCGAAGCTTCCTTTCGGGTTAGTGCTCGTAGTCTCCACAATGTCACCATCAAACCGGACCTTTATCTCACGACTCGCCCTGAAGCCGGTTCCGTAGACCGTGATCTGCTCGCCGACCAAGGCAGAAGTCTGGCTAAGCTCGATATCCGCTTCGACCGTGAAGAAATCACTGGCATATTCGTATGAAGTGACCACCCGAACCTCATACAAGCCGGCGGGCACCTCGGGGACAGTGAGAAATTGAAAAACAGTACCATCAGAAGCCACAAGGCCAATTCTCATCGTTTCATGAGTCGTGTCGTAGGCGAAATAGGTCCTGGCGGTAGCACCAGGGGTAAATCTGGTGCCACTGACGACGACTATCTCCCCCACTCGGTCACTTTCTGGGGAAACAGTCAGAGATGCCGCCATAGCCGGTCTAGCGTCCAGAAAGACAGCGGCGACCAAGAGAATAGCGGCCATTAGTAAGGTGCGTAAAATATCAGGCCTTTTCAGCCTCAGGGCTACTCTGTTTGGAACCAATCTTTTCACCATCACTTACGCCACCCCCCTCGCCCGGATCTTAAGAGTTGGTTATCAGCAGTAATCTAACGAAACTACCCTTTTTACACTAATTACTTAATGCACCAAGGCTAAAGGAAGGATTCTCCCGTAAAACCTGAGCATTAAGACATCGCTTCCTGTCTCCCACTTTTTATCTGACTTGGACTTGGTTGCGATTTGATCCCCCTTGGCACCAGCGTAAAAAACAAATTTGGTTTTGGGGTCAGGGAATTGCAGCCAGTATCTTTTGTGAGCAATAAGTACCACCGGTTGGCTTATTTCTATACTTCGCCAATTTTCAAAAGGGTATTCGCCCTGCTCAAAGTCCATGTTGCCTTCAGTAAGTATTATATCCGTGGGGTGTTCTAAATAGTCGGCGCAGATTACAAACCTATTATTCTGATTTTCCGTAATCTTGGAAGTCCAAGCTATAAACAGGTCAATCCGGGCTATGCTATAGCTTACCCGGGGCACATATTCAATGTAGGCAGTGGGGCTTACCTCTGACGGTTTATCTGGCTCCGCATATTTATTACGTCCCTCTATAAACTGTATCGGGCATATCCTGTCAAGCTCAAATACCATCCTGACCTCCAAATATACTTTTATTTAATTATCGTTGCTAAACATACCAGCCGTCAATAGTAGAATATGATTTAAAGCCATTAACGGAGGTGACGCCCTCCTTAAAACAGCTAAATGAAGAGTAGCTAACCCAATATTTTATATTACCCAGACGGGGTATTGACACAGGTGTTATAATGTATTTAAAAGGTAGAAAGGAGGTGATGCTGTGATAATAGCCCGGAGGGAAGCCCGGCATCTCAAGCCTGGGAGTGGTCCTGAAGGGAAGAGCCCTGAGAGGGGGCATTAACGGAAACCAAAGATTTGTCTTATCTCCACGGTAGAGATGAGAGTCATCTTTATATATTTATTTGTGGAGAATGGACATAACCAAAAAGGAGAATAAAAGGTCGATGAAAAGTAAAAAAATAGCTAAAATATTGGGCATGGGACTCTCGGCCGGTCTGGTTTTTGCCCTAGTAGGTACCATTTTCGCTGGCCCGGCAGCTGCCGACCAGATGAAGTGGACCCCAGTAAACACCCCCAGTTGGGCTGACTACGTCATCTTTCCGGACTCTGACGTCCTTGACTATGCCGTCGGGGGTGAGACCGGGGACACCGTCTACGCAGTGACTGGCCGCCTGCCGGCTCCACTTGTCGCCAATGGTAATGGTAGCGCTGCCTGGTCTACGGATAATGTTTGCCTGGGTGACCGCTCGGCGATGCTTATCGGCGGAGCTCAAACCGGGAGCGACTACGCAGCCCTCGTGCTGTACATAAACGGCGCCCTGACACTCCCCGAGGTCACCGAGTTCGTTTATACCTACTATTTTGAGAGCGATTCAGCCAACCCCTTATATGGTGGACCTCACATGTGCTTCTATACCCACGACCCGAACGATGGCGAGACGGCCGATATAACCCTTTACAGTGGGGACGCAGGACCGCCGCCAGGGCTACCAGCCGATGCTGGGCTGCATACCCAAGTCGTAAATGGGTCAACCCCAGGTTTCTTCTGGTACGGTAGCGAGACTACCTTCGGCGGTCTTACTGAGGGACTACCCAACATGTACACCCTGAATGACTTCCAAACGACTGCCGATTTTAGCAGCCACGTCGTCGACAGGATACAGATTGAGTACGGCTGGTGGGGCAGTGGTGACGCCAGTGAGCCCGCATACGTGTCCAATATAACCATTAACGGTGCTACCGGTTGGGCCTATATCCAAGAGTCGCAACTACTAAAGTCAGAGGATGGCGGTGTCACCTGGACCAACATCACAGCGAAAGCTCTCGCTGCTGCCAACCTGCCCGCCGCTGGCTTTGCCTCTTTCACCCATGTCGCCGTGGCAGGCGATGATGAGGACTGGGTAGCGCTGGCTGGTGTGGATACCACCGGTGTGCCCGTGGTGATTGCCTCTCAGGACGGCGGCACCAACTTCAGCTACACCGGTGCCATGACCGACGGAGCCGACACCATGGGGATGGTCTATGACCTAGCGGTGTCGATTGAGGTGAGCGACATCCACAACATCGCTGTGGCTGGTATTGCCACCACTGGTGGCTCAGTATTCCGCCTCAAGGCGGGTACCTGGCTTTCTGCCGCCTGGGAAGACACCACTGACGCCAACTACCTTGGTTGGGATAACGGCGTGACCGGCGCTACTGCCGGTGTGGTCGCCTGTGCGTTCTCAGACAACTTTGACATTGATGACACCATCGTGTGTCTCGGAATTAATGGTATCGGTGCTGGCCTTGCCTACCTCCAGTCGGGCATCTGGGAAAGCACCGCCGGCTCCTGGAACAGTCAGGCCGGTTTCCCGAATGCGGCTGAAATCAAGTCTAATGGTGATACCCTGATGACGGGCGTTTACCAGAGAAGCGTTGGGCTAACGCTACCCGCAGACTACGATGGCTCTGACCCCGGCGCCCGGGCAGTCTTCCTCTACGTCAACGCCTACAATACCAGCACTAACCTGGTCGGGGGCTGCGTCTTCCGCGCCGACAACAACGCCCTAAGCCCGGTCTGTGGCCCGCCCGGTGACCCGCTGCTGGCCTCAATCGACGTTCACGGTGATGCCGACACCGGCAAGCTGATGATCGGCGAGTATATCCGGTGGGATAATGATGCCGGCGACCCAGGTGAACCCCTCAGGTTCAACTGTTGCGAGGGCGTCAGGGTATGGCATACCGAGGAGCTTGACTTCTGCTGCCCGCAGTGGGATGGCGCCTGTAAGGACCCCTCGGGACCGTATATGGCCGTAGTGACCTATACCCCCGATGGCGAAAAGGCTTACGCCACCACCAGCGGTGCTCTGGATATGGAGTACCCCGGCTTCGGCTTCTTCGGCGGTCTCGGCGATGAGTCCGCCTTCTCGGTAACCCGGGATGATGGTGTCTCCTTCAACCAGCTCAGCCTGATTGACACCGATATTGACTACCTCGCCGATGTCGCTGTCTGCCCCGACTGCAGCACCATCTACCTCGCTAGCGTTAACTACGACGACGACTATGAGTTATGCTGCGACGAAGAGACAGAGATATATCCGGTGTGTGAGTGCGACAGCGTCTGGCGCAGCTACGACGACGGCGACACCTGGGAGAGGGTCTTCCACGGTGACTGGGTCACCGGAATAAGAGATACATCAGACACTTGGTTGCTCCTCAGGCTACCCTGTGATGCCATCGAGGACTGCTGCGACCAAGACCCGGTTTCACCCAGTGGCACCGTCTACCTGGGTATCTACAACAGCGATGAAATCTTCTACAGCCGCGACTGCGGCCAGTGCTGGAACGACCCACCAGCCACCAAGCTAACCATCACTGACTTCTGCGTAGAGACCGAGAACATCGTCTACGTCACCGACCACGACAATGGTGATTTCTCGATGTCAACCCAGTATGGTCGTCGCTGGAGTGACCCCGTTGATACCGGTCTTGACACGGGGCACAACATCACCTGCTGCTGTGATCAGGGCCTGATTGTCATCGGTCCGTGTTATTGCGGAAGCATCCATAAAGTAGCCTGGTCTGACGACGGCGGTGAAAACTGGAACCTGACCGATCAGCTACCTAGTGCTGGCCGTAACGGTGCCGTCCACGTTGCCTGCGACCCGGTCTGCGAGAACATCATCTACGCCGCGGTGGACGGTGTTGGTATATACCGCACCGACATCACCGACGGTGCCTGGACCAACATCAATGCTCTACCTATTGACTACACCGGCATCGTCATGGCCCGCGAGGGCACCCTCTACGCTTCCACCGATGAACTCATCGTGGATGATGGTGATGACACACCCCTGTTTACAGACTGCAAGGGCAGGGACTTCATAGCCCCAGCTGCCTACGATACTGACGGCACCGACGATGTCTACAGTGGTGTCGCCCGTAACCTGGATCCCTGTGTGACCGCCTGCTGCGGTACCGAGGACTGGGATTACCTCCTCTGCGGACTTAGCCCTAGCAGTGGCGAAAGTGATCCATGGTGGCCTGGTGAAGACTTCGACATGTGGCCAGATGGCGCCCTCAGGATCTGCGGTTGCCTTAGTACAGACACCAACAGCGTCCTCTGGGCAATTGACACTGATCCGTATGTCGTAGACCATCTGTCTTCATACTACCAAGACGGTGCACTCTGGAGCTACGAGGACTGCGCTGCCAAGCTCGGTCCTGAGCTGACCAGCCCTGAGGATGGTGCCGTTCTTGACTGCGAGCCGTGTGCCGGCTGCGATGCCGCTAACTTCACCCTCAAGTGGGAGCGGATCTGCATAGCCTGTAGCTACGACATCCAGATCATGGACGAGGCCGGTAACATAATCGTCGAGTGGGTTGACGTCGACATCGTCGGCGACCCGCCCAGCCTGTTTGTTGACGGGACGATGGAAGTGGACAGCGATGTCGTCGCTTACGTCCTTGAGTGCGGTAACAACTACACCTGGCGCGTGAGGATGGCAAACACCGACTGTGAGTGTGTCCACAGCCCGTGGTCGGAGACCTGGAGCTTCACCATTGCTGTCGGAGCCGCGGATGCCATTCAGCTCCTAGCTCCGGTGAAGGGGGCGCTGGATGTTCCGACCGAGAGTATTGGATTCTCCTGGACGGCGGTACGCAATGCCAGTTCCTACAGCTTTGTTCTGTCACCGAATGCCGACCTGACGGGCGCTCTGGTCAGTCAGGATCTGTCCGGTACGGCCTTTAACTACGCTGGGCCGCTGGATTACAGCACGGCATACTACTGGCAGATCATTGCCTGGGAGGATGGCACTCGCCTCACCACCAGTGCCATTGGAGTCTTCAATACCATGGCTGAGCCGGAAGAGCCAACGCCACCAGTGGAAGTGACAACGACACCGGCACCAGTGATCAACATTCCGCCAGCAGAGCAGATAACACCGATCTGGATTTACGCCATAATCGGTATTGGTGCTGCGCTGGCAGTCGTGGTGATTGTCCTCATCGTTAGGACCAGGAGACCCTGATCCTAGCCTAGAGGATAACACTGGATAGCCAAGAGCCCCCCGA
>CAYYLM010000002.1:0-117316 GCA_964472625.1 uncultured Dehalococcoidales bacterium | reverse complement strand
CGCTATTCCTTCGGCATTTATCGAAATATCCTCCTTCCACCCGGGGATAGTCGGGGGCTATTATCTGGCGCTGGCCCTGGGACTCTGGCTTTATAACCGAAGACGCCGCACCAGCGTTCTGGCAACTCAGTATGCAACCTTAGCGCAGTCAATCGATGAATAGGATAACTGACTACTTTGCAAAACTACCCAAGAAGTGGGTTATGCCACCCCTCGTGGTAACCGCTATCCTAGTATCGTTTCTGGCAGTAACCATGCCCGATAATAACCTTCATGTTAGCTTCCTTGATGTCGGACAGGGCGATGCCATCCTCATCCAGAAAGGAAACCAGCAGGTGCTGGTTGACGGTGGCCCCAGCCCTCAAGCAGTGTGCCTAGGGCTGGGTAAGAAGCTGCCCTTCTGGGACAGGACAATTGAACTGATGATACTCACCCATCCCAGTGCCGACCATGTTACCGGCCTGGTGGAGGTACTAAATAGATACCGAGTTAGGCAGGTGCTCTATCCCGAGATGGCTTTCGATTCTGGAGTATATGACGAGTGGCTCGGATTAATCAAAGAGAAGAAAGTAGAAGCTACTCTGGCTCAGGCCGGGCAGCAGATTAGCCTGGGTGATGGGGTGGTAATTGAGGTGCTCAACCCGTCAAGCCCTCCTTTGAGCGGCACCGACTCCGATGTTGATAATAACGCTGCCATACTGCGTCTGAGCCTGGGTGAGGTGAGCTTTCTCTTAACCGCTGATATGATGTGGGAGGCTGAATTTGAGCTTTTATACGACCGGGCTAATCTCAAAAGCACCGTGCTTAAGGTTGCCCACCACGGCTCAGATACCTCAACTACCCCCGAATTCCTGGCAGTAGTTAGCCCCGAGCAAGCCGTCATCTCGGTGGGTGCCGATAACGACTATGGTCACCCCAGCCCTGAGGTATTAAGCCGGCTTGAGGAGAGATTAGGTGAAGAGAGCGTATACCGCACCGATGAGGACGGTACCATAGAGTTTATCACCGATGGGGAGAGACTGTGGGTAAGGACGGAGAGGTGAGCCTACTTGGACATCGCTTCTACCCATTAGAAATTATTTACTACCGCCCCCGCACCAAAAAGAGAGCGTAAAGCCCGTACAAGCCGTAAAAGGCGTAGAATCTGGGGTCGTTTAAGGCAATACCCAGTAGCCCCAGCAGCCCCAGTAAACCTAACCAGCCCAGCCGCCTCATGTCTATTCTTGCCCCTCCTGCAGCTCACGCCGCATGACCTTTCCCGAGCCGGTCTTAGGAAGGCTCTCCACAAACTTAAATCTCTTGGGCACCTTGAAATCAGCCAAGTTCCGGTAACAGAAGCCGGCTAGTTCGTCTTCGGTAACGCTTTGTCCCTCCTCAGGGACCACGAAAGCCGTGGGAACTAGGCTATCCCGGGCCCCCTTGACTCCCACATAGGCAACCTCAGCAACACTGGGATGCTGCACAAGCAGATTTTCAACCTCCCAGGGAGAAATCTTCAGTCCCGCCGGGGTGACGATGATGAACGATTTCTTCTCTATGTACTCAAGATAGCCATCGCTATCCATCCTGACCGAATCACCGGTGTAAAACCAGCCGTCTCTAAACACCTGAGCCATGAGGTCGGGGGCTTTGTAGTATCCCTTCATTGCCCAGGGAACCTTGAAGACGGCTTCACCTATCTCATCGGTAGCCACTTCCCTACCGTCATCACCAATAATCCTGAGGTCGCAGGTTGGCTTACCCACCGTCCCCAGCTTGTGGTTAGCCAGGGTGCTCATCGAGACCACGGAAAGCTCGGAAAGCCCGTATGTCTCGCAGAGGGTTAAGCCGAGTTTATCCTCCAGCATCTTCATCAGCTGAGGCGAGGTTTTGGCCCCAGCAGTAGAGGCTACCCTTATGGAACTAATGTCATAGCTTCTGATGACCTCGCTGCGTAGCATAGCCAAGGCGTTATGCATAGCGGGTACTCCGTATAGGATGCTCCCCCGTTCCCCCTCGATAGCTTCTAAAACGGCCCTCGGGGTAAACTGGGGCACTATTACTACCGTAGACCCTTTGATAATAGAGCCAAAAAGGAGCTCGCTCAAGCCGAGAAGATAGAAGAAGGGTACCGGGTCGATGACTACATCTTCCCGACCTCGCCCGATGCCAGCGGAGACTATCTCCGGGGTGCCCAGTAGTGAGGTGTGGGTATGCACTACCCCTTTCTGCCTCCCCAGAATGCCCGAGGTATAGATGATGGTAGCCTCGTCCTCACCATTTATCTCAACATCAGGGGATAGCGCTGAACTACCCGCGATCACGGCTTGATAAGCGCCAGCATCAATCTCTAGAACCTGCCTTAGCTGAGGCAGGGTGGGCAGAACTGAGGCGAGCATCTGGGAAAACTGTCCTTCGGTAATGAGTATGCTGGCATCGGAATCACGCAGTAACGAGTCAAGCTCCGGGGCTTTGAGTGCTGAGCTAAGGAGTACAGCGATACCTCCCGCCTTGATAACCCCAAAGTAATGGCTCACCCACTCTGGACGGTGGGATATCAGGATGGCGGCGTGCTCACCCCTCTTTAACCCAGACGCAATAAGAGCGTTGGCAATACGGTTAGATGTCTCCTCTAATTCCCGATAGGTAACCTTTTGCGGGCCAAGGATCAGGGCTGTTTTTCGCGGTACTTCGTGGGCAGTTATCTCCAGTGTTTGCTTTAGATTCATGCTAACTTCTTAGAAAAAATAGCTAAAATTGGTATTTGCCTATTGACAAACCAATTTTATCCGTATAGTATATTACCAAGCTAGGCATTATATAACAAGTTATTCTTTGAGTGCCCGCCAATACTAGACTCAAAGTAATAATATAATAGGGTTATATGATAGACTGCCAAGATAGGTTCTAGTTGAAGTCTAAAATATGACCGTATAGCAAAGTTTTCTAGGGCCTGACGAATAGTGTAACCTGTATTGCTTCTGCTTCACGCTGATGTCTGGCCATAAAGTGAAGTAAATATGCGTTTATTAGCGCCCGCTAATTGGGATAGAGAATTAATTTTCCCTCTGAGCCGGAGCCAAGCAGATATTGAAATCTATGGTGTTTTGCCTACCTCAATGATGGGTAGTGGTGGCTCAGGCCCCAATATTCCGCAGCTAACCCCAGAACAGGCAGATGAGTTCATCAAGCTAGCTCACTCTGCAGGTCTAACCTTTAATTACCTTCTCAATGCTCCGTGCATGAATAATATGGAGTGGCATGAGGCGACTCATCGGGAACTACTCCAGCATCTAGAGTGGCTTTGCGATATCGGAGTAGAGTGTGTCACCGTAGCTATCCCGTACCTGCTAGAGCTCATAAAGCGTCAGTTCCCTCAACTTAAAGTAGAGATATCAACAATATCCCACGTTAATAGTGTCGCCCGGGCCAGGTTCTTTGAGTCCCTGGGGGCTGATGCCATTGTGCTGGACGCCAACATCAACCGAGATTTTAAGCTGCTTAAGGCTATTAGAAGCGCAGTCAGGTGTGAGCTTGGGGTACTGACCAACAGCAGCTGCCTCTACCAGTGCCCCTATGAATACTACCACAACAACACCCTAGGGCATGCCAGTCAAAGCTATAACCAACTAAATGGCTTTTACATGGACTACTGTGTGCTGCACTGTTCTTTGAGCAGCTTCAGCGATACCTCACAGTTTATTAAGGCACGCTGGATAAGACCCGAAGATATACCTATCTATCAGGAACTGGGCATTGACTTCTTTAAGGTCGGCGGTAGAGCTATGTCTACGGAGTGGATCATAAATGCCACTGAGGCATATTCCTCACTTCACTACTCGGGAAATCTGCATGACATCCTAAACAACTTTAGCCCAAAGACCCGGAGTACCGAGTCAAGCTTATCCCGTGCCCAAGTCACCACCATGGCCTCGCCACCCAAGGTCTATATTGATAATCAAGCTCTTAAAGGCTTTATTGACTTCTTTAAGAAGCATGATTGCTTATCGGAGTGCAGCCACTGCCGCTATTGCCAGGAAGTGGCCGATAAGGTGGTCAAACTTGACCGCGCTGAAACCAATGAATATATCTCGGTACTCAAAAAGCTCCTCGATGACCTGTCAAGCAGTGATATGTTCGAAGCCAAAGACTGGTGCCCGGTGAGCAATATTAGTACCTAGGTATAAAAACCGGCTCACTTAAGCCGGTCTCTTTTTAACCCGGTCTCCCAGCCGTTCCCTATAGAGTTCTCCTTCAATTTAACCTATAACCTGTAAAACGGAGAGGCAGTAGCAAGTAAGGAATCCAATCCTGCCACTTGTTACCTAAAATCTTTGGGTCATACCGCCAGACCAGGTCTAGCGGCTCGGCTATTGGCTGATACTCTTTGTACATTTTGGGTTGCCCCTTTTAGTCTATTCCCCTGCCCACTCAGCAACTAGGCTGATGACACAGCCTTAAATCCATTTAGTAGGTTTGCCGCAAGCTGTTCTGGGTGCGGCTCCAGAGATAGGCATACCGCTCCCTCTCGGACCAGCAAAACCATCTTAAACGAAACAGAATCTTATTAATATGGTTGACTATTATCACTCTCATGATGCTACCCCCTCTCCTAGCACCTATAAGTTATAACGCAGAGCCTACCGAAAGGTTAGGACAAGGAGAGCCCGGTCGCCAACAACGATGTAACCGCCGGTGGCACTGGGGGTAGATTGTATTACTACTAGGAAAGATTGCTATAATGGTTGGAATAGCATGAAAAGCGCGGTAAACAAAGGCACTGTTTTAGCTGTGGCGGCGCTAAGCACCTTCCTGGTGGGCTTTACGGGTTCTTCGGTTAACATAGCGCTTCCCTCAATCGGCCGTGAGCTTGAGATGGATGCTGTCTTGTTAGGCTGGGTGGCTACCTCCTTTTTTTTGGCCTCAGCTGTGCTGCTGCTGCCCTTTGGTCGGCTGGCTGATATCCACGGTCGGAAAAGGATTTTCACCTATGGTATCCTGATCTACACCATCGCCTCCCTTCTGTTATCGTTCGTTCCTTCGGCTCTAGTACTCATTTCTTTGCGGGTGATTCAGGGTATCGGGGGTGCCATGATATTTAGCACCGGAGTTGCCATGCTGACTTCAGTATTTCCCGCTAGAGAGAGAGGCAAAGCCTTAGGCATAACGGCAGCTATGACTTATCTAGGGCTTACCTTAGGTCCTGTCCTGGGGGGCATATTAACCCAGCACTTTGGCTGGCGAAGTATATTTCTGGCCATGGCACCTCTAGGAGCGACCGTCCTTATCCTTCTCTTCACAAAGGTGAAGGGGGAATGGGCCGAAGCCAGGGGGGAGAAGTTTGATTTTGCGGGCACCACGGTCTACAGTCTGTCTCTCATCGGTATCATCTATGGCTTTACCTTACTTCCGGAAAGGCTGGGGATATGGTTAACAGCCGCCGGGGTCGCGGGGATTTTTGCCTTTATCAGGCAGGAAATGAGAGCAGCCTACCCTCTCCTAGATATAAATCTCTTCCGGAAAAACCGGGTCTTCGCCTTCTCTAATCTAGCTCAACTCCTTAGCTACAGTGCCGCCTTTGCCGTGAGTTTCCTGATGAGCCTTTACCTGCAGTATATTAAAGGGCTTGATCCTCAAAGTGCCGGACTTATCCTGGTTACCATGCCTGCTGTTCAGGCTGGGTTTTCACCCTTTGCCGGCCGGCTTTCCGACCGTACCGAACCACGAATTCTGGCTTCCATCGGGATGGGACTGATTACCATAGGCCTAGCCCTCTTTATTTTGCTCGGTGAAAATACAGATCAGGGATTTATTCTTGGGGGCCTCATCACTATCGGTCTCGGTTTTGCCTTTTTCGCCTCCCCTAATACCAACGCTATTATGAGTTCCGTGAGGGAGAAGCGCTACGGAGTAGCCTCTGCCATACAGGCGACTATGCGCCAGATTGGCATGATGTTCAGCATGGGCATCGCCATGCTGTTGTTTTCCCTTTATATCGGAAGGGTGGAAATCACTGCCGAATACTATCCCTTGTTCTTGAAGAGCACCAGAACCGCTTTCACCATCTTTACCGCTCTTTGCTCCATCGGAATCTTTGCCTCCCTCGCCCGGGGTAAGACACTAGGATGATGCCCGCCGGGAAAACAACCTCTGGCTTATTAAGCTCACCAGTCACAACCAGCTAGCCAGGCTTTGCACCAGATGCCCCGTTACGCTATACTTAAAATATAATTCTAGCCCTGGTGAAGCAGATGGCAAATTTTAGTGAGCTTACCAAGAAGGTGCAGGAGTACCTCCCACCAGAGAGGATAGCCTCAATTGAGGATGCCTATAATTTTGCCAGGACGGCACACCAAGAACAGGTTCGTGAATCAGGTGAACCCTATTTGGAACACCCGGTGCAGACAGCCCTGATTTTGGCAGAGCTACAGCTTGATGCCAACTCGATAAGTGCTGCCCTGCTGCACGACGTTCCTGAAAACTGTGGAATATCTATTGCCGAGATCGAGGCCAACTTCGGAAGCGAAATAGCCAAGCTGGTCGACGGTACTACCAAGCTCGGTAAGCTTTCCCTATCGGGAGAGACAGCAGCCACTACCGAAGCGCAGATGGAAAACCTGAGAAAGATGCTGGTGGCTATGGCCGAGGACCTACGTGTGGTGTTTATCAAGTTGGCTGATAGGTTACACAACATGCGTACCTTGGATGCGCTCTCACCGGAGAAACAGCGCCGGATTGCCCGGGAGACTCTGGAGATATACGCTCCCCTATCTCATCGCTTGGGGATATGGGAGCTGAAGTGGCAGCTGGAAGACCTCTCCTTCCGCTACCTGGAACCGGAGAAGTACCGGGAGGTAGCTAGGCTTATTGCTGCCCGCCGGGGACAGCGGGAGAAACTTATCGCCCGGGTAACCAAGACACTGGAAAGCGAATTTCAGAAGGTGGGGCTTAAGGCTGAGATATCGGGCCGTCCCAAGCACATCTACAGCATCTACCAAAAAATGGAGCGGTATGCTACCTTGGGGAAAAATTTTGATGATATCCATGACCTTCTTGCCCTCCGCGTCTTGGTTAGTACCCTACCTGATTGTTACAGTGCGGTCGGTGTTATCCACAGCTTATGGCATCCACTGCCGGGTGAATTCGATGACTATATTGCTAATCCCAAGCCAAACGGATATCAATCTCTGCACACTGCGGTTATGTATGAGGCAACCCCTCTGGAAATACAGATCCGCACCCATAAGATGCGTCATATCGCCGAATATGGTGTCGCCGCTCACTGGCGCTACAAAGAGGGGGAAAAGAAGGACATGCAGTTTGAGGAGAGGATAGGCTGGCTCCGCCAGTTGATTGAGTGGCATCGAGAGCTTGCTGGCACTGAGGAGTTCCTGGAATCGGTCAAGACTGATATCTTCATCGACCAGGTTTTTGTTTATACCCCTAAGGGTGAGATTAAGGATCTACCCAAGGGCTCCACACCACTCGATTTTGCCTACCGGATTCACACTGAACTAGGGCACCGCTGTATCGGCGCTAAGGTGAATGGTAGGTTAGTGCCGCTAAATTACGAGCTCCAAAATGGCGATAAAGTGGAGGTTATGACTGCTAAAGGGGAAAGGGCACCAAGCCGAGACTGGCTGAATCCTCAGTTGGGCTATGTCAGAACCTCTCACGCTAGAGAGAAGATACGGCAGTGGTTCCGCAGACAGCAGCGGGCGGAAAATATTGAGCACGGCCGGGAGATTTTGGATAAGGAGATGCGGCGTTTGGGTATCAAACTCACCGAACGGGAGGAGCTGGCTAAACTGTTTAACTATGACAGTGTGGATGACTTTCTGGCAGCCATTGGCTACGGCGGTATCTCAACACATCAGATTGCCGCTAAACTATCTACTCAGCCAGAGCCACCGAAGGCAATATCGGGAATCGCGCTACCGAAGCAGACAGTGTCTGCGGTTAAGGTGTTAGGGGTCGGAGATATGCTCACCAATCTGGCTCAGTGCTGTCACCCAGTCCCGGGCGATGAGATCATCGGTTATATTACCCGCAGTCGGGGGGTATCAATCCATCGCCGGGATTGCCACAATATCATCAACGAAGATGAGAAGGAAAGGTTGATTCATGTGGAGTGGGGGCAGACTGATTCGCTATACCCGGTCAGCATCCGGGTTGAGGCCTGGGACAGAGTGGGCCTGATGCGCGATATTACCACCATTGTCGCTGAGGAAAAGGTTAATATTACCGCGGCCAGCTCAATCAGCCATGACGACCACACGGTTAGTGAATATTTTACCCTGGAAACTAGGGACTTGGCTCAGCTAAGTCGGCTCCTGGGAAAGATTGAAGGGGTTTCCGGAGTAATAAGTATCACCAGAGTCGGCGATGAAGCCACACTGAAAACCAGTCCTTCAAATTAGAGTAAGTATAGTCTAAATAAACCAGGGAGGTAAGTATTGCCACAGACTAAATCAGCTCAAAAGGAGATGCGCGCCACTAAAAAGAGACGGCTACGCAACAAGACGGCGAGAAGCCTGTGTAAGTCGCGAGTGACCAAAGCGGAGAGTTTTATCTTCTCAGGCGAGCTTGAGAAAGGTAAAGAGGCCGTAGTGGCGGCGATTAGCTCCCTTGACAAAGCCGCGGAAAAGGGAATTATCCATCCCAATAATGCTGCCCGGCGCAAGTCACGCCTGATAAAGAAACTCAATGAAGCGCAGGCACTATCTTCGACCAAGGAAGGCAACTAGTTGTCTCAGTTCTGGAGTCTAGACAAAAAACTGCTCTAGAATTCTTCCTGGGTATTGACAAGAGGGAATATTTCGTATTAAGTTATGCTCATAGAACAAATGTTCGCCCTATCCTGGGCCATATGGGGGTAACTATGAAGACACTATCTCCAAAGCAGCAAAAGATTGTCAAATTCATTCATAGCTTCTGTGAAGATAGGGGCTACCCGCCTAGTATCAGGGATATAGCCAGGAGTTGTGGCCTTAGTTCAACCTCGGTGGTGAGCTATAACCTTGATATCTTAGAACGCGAAGGCTACCTTCGCCGGCACAGTGAGGTAGCCCGTGGCATTGAACTAGTAACTCGGTCCAGCGCTTCAAGACAACGCATTCTGGTACCTATTATTGGGCAGATAGCCGCTGGAGAGCCAATACCGGTGCCGACGGCTGATACCTGGGATATTACCGCTTCCTCAGATACCCTAGAGGTGACTCAGGATTTGACTCGGGGGCGTAGTAGGATTTATGCTCTAAGGGTGAAGGGCTGGTCAATGGTTGATGCCCTAGTTAATGACGGCGATATTGTACTTTTGCAACATGTCAATTCGGTAGATAATGGTGAAGTAGCTGCCATATGGCTTAAGGCAGAGAGGGAGGCAACCCTCAAGAGGTTCTACGCCGAGAATGGCCGTATCCGTTTGCAGCCAGCTAATAGTCAGATGCAGCCGATTTATGTTGAGCCCGACAATATTGAAGTTCAAGGCAGGGTTATTGCCGTTATCAGACAATTAGAATAGTAACTGACTTGATTTGCCTTCTGTTTCTTGATGGGTATAAACTAGCACCGGTTGGAGAGATTAACCTATAGCCTGGCTCAACTCGACACCGATACTGAAGTTAGCAACCTGGGAAAAAGAATGATACTAGTTCAATTTCAGAGTGTAGGTCGTGACCTCTGCAATCGCCGTCTGGTTTGCTCTCGTAGTGGTAGTCTGAGTATTAGATTAGGAGACCGCCTAGTTATTACCCGCCGTGGCACTAAACTGGGCGAATTAGAGGAAAACGACTTAATCGAGACTGGCATTAGCAAAAACGACCGTTTTACACCACTGGCCTCTGATGAATTAGCCGTTCATCGGGCCATCTATCAAGAGACATCGGCCCTAGCCGTTATTCACGTCCACCCCCCTCATGCTATCACCCTGTCACTAATCGAAACCGAGATTGTCCCTAATTGCGGTGAAGGCTTGTCTCTAGTAGAGCGGGTTCCAGTTCTTGGTTGGCACACAAGCTCAAAACCCAGTGAACTGGCCAGTGTCATTGCTCAAGCCCTAAAAGAGCATCGGGTTGTTTTAGTTCACGGCTATGGGAGCTTTGCCACCGGTCAATTACTTGAGGAAGCTCACAACTACACCACTATCCTGGAACAGAGTTGCCAGGTCATTTGCCTATTAAAATCGCTGAGTGCTAACGTTACCAGAAAGTAGCTAACGACACCTTTTGTTATCTCAGCGCACCCTCAAAGAGTTGTTGAGGGAAAAGTCCTTTTTAGTCCTAGTCCAAGCCGCTCTAGCCGTGGGGAGAGATTTCAGCCATATCATAGTGAAGATGACACTAGGCAGCTAACCAATAGCAATGGCGATAACCCCGTTGGCCATCATGGGTATTCGTCCTATTTATTATAGACCGGGGTGCACCACTCAAGATATGCCGGGTTTCTACCCTGTATGACACCAAGGTAGAGTTCCTGCAGCTTCCTGGTTATACCACCAATTTTACCATCACCTATCTTACGACGGTCTATCTCAGCTACTGGGGTCATATTGGCGGCTGTCCCAGTCAAAAAGCATTCACTAGCGGCAAAAAGTTCGCTCCGTTCCAGACGTCGCTCTATGGTCTCGATACCGAGTTCGTTTTGCGCCAGCGTGGTCACTGAATCTCGGGTAACCCCAATCAGCATGACATCATGGGTGGCTGGTGTCACCAGTTTGCCATTTGCAACAATAAAGATATTCTCGCCACTGCCTTCAGAGACATAGCCATCTGGAGTGAGCATAATCGCCTCGTGAAACCCATTCTCAATGGCTTCTGTCTTGGCTAGGGCGTTATTAACGTAGAGACCACTAACCTTAGCCTGTGGCGTCCCTGATGGGCGGCGCCAGGAGGAGATGCAGCAACGGGCTTTATCAATATCCAAGTATGGTCCCCAGGGGAAAGCAAAAACAAAGAAATCGCAGTCCAGATTGTGGAGGCGAACGCCTAAGGACTCTGAGCTCTTGTAAGCCACCGGACGGACATAGATGTCCTCCTGAAAACCACACCTTCTTACCATCTCAACCGTTATCTGACACAGCTCGTCAATAGTATAGGGCAGGTCAATCTTGAATAGCAGGCAGCCATTAAGTAATCGCTCGTAGTGCTCCTTAAGACGAAATAGGTAAAGCTGCTGCTGGTCATCGTTCCAGTTGCCGCGGATACCCTCAAAAACAGCCGTACCGTAATGAATGCAATTAGTCATAACGCTAAGCTTGGCTTCAGACATGGGCACAAACTGCTTCTGGAAATAGACATATGATGGCATTATAAAATCTCCTTTCTTTTACAAGGTTTATTATAAGGCGCAGATAGGACAAAAGACAAGCCCTCACCTCGAAAGGCTCGGCGTAGGCAGCGTGTAGCCGTCCTCACCGGTGGGGAAGATATCCCTGAGCAGTAGAGTGCGCCCGGTCTGGATGGCACTGAAGCCGTACTTCTTACGGATGCGGTCAATCGCCTTGTTCAATTCCCCCAGCCTCAGGGCAGATGAATCCAGCAGGGTAAGCTGCCTTGCCGGTTCCGCTAGGCTGGATACCCCAATGCCAATAAGCCGCACGGCCTGCCTTTCCTGGGATAGCGCTTTCTTCAGCAAGGCTGAGCCATTTTCAAAGATAGTCTGGTCAACACTGGTGCCCTGGCTTAGGGTTCGACGCCGGGTGATAGTGGTAAAGTCGGCATACCTCAGCTTCAGGGTCACACACCTAGCCTCTTTACCCTGCTCGCGTAGCTGGCCACCAACCCGTTCACTGAGGTAGCGGAGGGTTGCCCTTAGCTTAAGATAATCTCTAGTATCTTCAGCAAAAGTGGTCTCCCGGCTGATAGACTTGGCCAAAGCGGGCGGCATTACCCTTCTCTCATCAATGCCGTTAGCGTGACGATGCAATAACTCGCCGTAGACTCCCAAACGGTTCTTGAGAGTAGCCAAGGGGGTGCTAGCCAGTTCACCGATAGTGTTTATACCCCGACCTTTTAGCCGGCGCTCCGTCTTCTTGCCTACTCCGGGTAGCCTAGCGACTGGTAGCAGCGCCAGGAAGGAACGCTCCTCGCCAGCGGCTACCTCCAGTAGTCCATCGGGCTTAGATAGCTCAGAGGCAACCTTGGCGACTACCTTACCGCTGGCGATACCAATTGACGCTGAGAGTCTCAGTTCATCCTTGATGCGTTTCTTAATTGCCCGGGCCATATTGCGAATCGAACCATGAATGGACTCAAAACCGGTTACCTCTAGGTAAGCCTCGTCCAGACCCATTGGTTCAAGGTGGGGCGAGAAATCAGCCAAGATAGCCATGAATTGTTGGGAAGTCCGCCGATACTTGAGGAAACTACCTTCAATGAAGATAGCCTGAGGACAGAGGCGACTGGCGGTAGCCAGGGGCATGCCGGCATGCAAGCCGAAGGCCCTAGCCTCATAAGAGGCAGCAGCGACGACACCTCGTCGCTCCGGCTTACCACCAACCACCACCGGTTTACCCCTAAGATTGGGGTTATCTACCTGCTCCACGGAGACGAAGAAAGCGTCGAGGTCAATATGCATAATGCGGTGGGTCACTGTAATTTACACCCTGACTACTCGGATTGCCTGTAACGGGCAGGCGCGCACACAATCGCCACAGCCCTGGCAAGTAGCCGGATAGAACATGGGTATTTCATAGGGGGCCTCTTGTTTGATAAGTCTATGCGGACACACCGCCACAGCGGGGCAGATTCCCCTCTCGCAGTTCCCCGGGCGGCACTTATCAAAAACTACCAGAGCTGTCTTATCTGGCATTACTCCTTAGCCTTATTCCTGTCCTTCAGCTTCTCCAGCGCTTCTTCCAACTCTTCCAGTTCTCGCCACATTGCCGCCGGCACCGAATGGGCGGGCCACCTTTTTTTCAAATCCTCTAACTTGGCCTCAAGCTCTTTTTGCTCACTAATATCTATGGTTCTTCTCCCACGCTGGAGATAAAGGCTTTAACCCGGTGCTCAAAGACACTACGCTTAAGGAGAATGTGGCGCTGGCACTTAAGACACCTAAGCCCAATGTCAGCCCCCACCCTTACCACCTGCCACTCGCTAGCGCCGCAGGGGTGCGTCTTCCTAAGACGCACCACATCCCCCAGCTTTATCTCCATAGCCATTTAGTAACCGAGCCCTACCTTCTTCCTTATTTCCACCTCATCAAATGCCCTAGCCAGTCCCCTCAGAAAGGGACTGGAGGCATTCTCCAGCAGCCAAACCCCAAAGATAAAGCCCTCATCTTCCAGTCTTTTTCCTTTAAGCTGGGGGGTGACCTTTAGTTCTAGCCGTTCCTTTTCGCCACTGGCGATGACAAAGCTTATGGTCACTAACACCACTCCCTTGATCCCGTGATTCGGAAGACTAGGTGGGCTGATAACCTTTTATTCTACTGCGGGGCAGGTTGTGATAGATGGTGGTTAATCTGGTTACGCAGTGATAGTGCCACCCGCTGCGCTGCCTGAGCAAAGTCCTTTCCCGTTGAGGCATAGATAATCTGTCGTGAGGAGCTAATAATTGCCCTCTCACCACTGGCGTCAACCCCGTAACGGACGGCTAGCGCCAGGTCACCGCCCTGAGCGCCGATGCCAGGTATCAAGAGAGGCATATCGGGGTGAGCCTCCCGCACTAGTCTCAGTTCCTCAGGATAGGTGGCGCCAACCACCAGCCCGATGTTACCGTAGGTGTTCCACTCGCTGGCCCGCTGAGCCACAACCTCAAATAGTGGGCAGGAAGCAGCCCCCGCTTCTCCACAACGAAGGGACTGGAAATCCCCGGCCCCCGCGTTCGAGGTCCGGCACAGAATAAACACCCCCCTCTCCCGGTACTCGATAAAGGGCGCTACCGAGTCGAAACCGAGGTAGGGATTTACCGTAGCCGCATCGCAGCCAAGGTTTTTGAAGATAGCCCGAGCATAGGCTTTAGCGGTATTGCCGATATCGCCTCGCTTGCCGTCACCAATGACCGGGATATCCTGGGGAATATGCTTGATGGTGTTTTTCAGAGCGTGAAACCCCTCATCGTCAAGGGCTTCGTAGAAGGCGAGATTCAATTTATAGGCACAGACCAAGTCAGAGGTAGCCTCAATAATCAGCCGGTTAAATTCAAGGACACCTACCCTCTCCGGCATCAGCCCCGGGTCAGGGTCAAGCCCGATACAGAGGAGGCTCCTATTTTTGCGGGAAGCATTTAGTAACTTCTCTAGAAAGCTCACTCCGGTCCTCCATGATAAGGTTAGCAGTCGCCACTAAGAGGCGTCAAGTGTTAGAATAGTAACAAACCTCTCCATTAAGGCAAGATGAACTACAAGCAGGCTCTAGACTATATCTTTAGCTACACCGATTACGAAAAGGTGCCGCTGCCACATGCCCTAGGTAGCTACGACCTGAGGCGGGTTGAAGAACTGCTGGCTCGGCTGGGAAACCATCACCTGAAAGCCAGGTCAGTCCATATCGCCGGTACCAATGGTAAAGGCAGCACGGCGGCTATGATTGCCTCGGTGCTGGCTAACTCAGGTTATGACACTGGGCTATATACCTCGCCACACCTACATACCATCAGGGAACGCTTCAGAGTTAACGAGAGTCTGATTACCGAAGAGGAGTTTACCACTATCGTAGCCAGGCTCAAGCCCGAGGTCGAGATAGTTAATCAGCAGGCTACCTATGGCGAACTAACCACCTTTGAGCTTTTGACGGCGCTAGCCTTTACCTATTTTGGTATGAAGGGGGTTGACTTTCAGGTACTCGAGGTGGGTATGGGGGGTAAATTTGATGCCACCAACGTCATCCGGCCTGAGGTCTGCGTCATCACCTCAATTAGCCTCGACCACACCGAGGTGCTGGGTAACTCGGTAACTGAGATTGCCGCCGAGAAGGCAGGTATTATCAAGTCCGGTAGCACCGTGGTTCTCTCCCCTCAGACTGAGGAAGTGGTTCGGGTGATAGAGGAAGCCTGTCTTAAACGGGGAGCCGAACTGATTACAGTAGGCAGGGATGTCACCTGGCAGAGCCTCGGCACCAAGGGTAAACGGCAGTTACTAGAGGTAAGCGGAATACGAAGTAAAAATGGAATGCGAAGTAGTCACGAAAAACGAGGTAGTTATAAAATATCCATTCCACTGCTGGGCGGCTACCAATTGGAGAATGCGGCCACGGCGGTAGCCGCCCTAGAGGTGCTGGCTCTAAAGGGCTTTAATATTTCTCGGGACAGCCTAATTAGCGGGCTGGCACAGGTGCGCTGGCCAGGCCGACTCCAGGTTTTGGGCCATCATCCCCTTCTGGTAGTTGACGGCGCCCATAATCCTGATGCTGCCCGAAATCTGAAGCGGTCTCTAGCCGAGTATTTTAAGTTTAAGCGGGCTATCCTTATTATGGGGGCATCGGGAGACAAGGATGTTAGCGGCGTGGTCCCGGAACTTATGCCGCTCTTCGATGAGGTAATTATTACCCAGTCTCACCATCCCCGGGCTATGGAGGCAAATCAACTTCAGGCTGGATTCAGAGGATACGGAGTAGAGACGCAACTAGCGAAAACTGTTCCTGAAGCACTATCTCTGGCGATGAACATAGCCGGAACTCAAGACCTAATCTGCGTTAGCGGCTCCCTGTTTGTGGTCGCTGAGGCAATTGAGTGGGTAAATAGGCATGGTTACTCATCGAGGAAAACCGAGACGAAGTTCAGCTAACGTCAACGAATAATGGCATAGGCAGAGCCTTCTCCTAAACAGAATGCGCGATCTAGCTTGATACAACCTCAGGGGGTAGACTCAAACTGAGTTATCCGTGCCTCTTCGGGTAGCATACTACCCAGGATTCTCTCCAGGGCCATAGTGTGGCTACACAGACCCCAGCTCGCGAAAAAGTGGCAGGAGCAGTGCCATTTTCCATCTTTATATTCAGTGGTGTAGTTGTTGTTCTCACCGCGAAAATTTACCGACAGTCCGGAGAAGGTAATTCGGTCTGTCTCTTGAGCGTAGCGTTTCGCCTTCTCAATTTTGCCAATCAGGCTCGACTGCATAACTACACCTCCTTAAAATGTATGAAGCACTGAGCCTAATTCTAAGCCAGTGCCTCTCTTCTTCCTGACAAGGTTATAACCTAAATATGCATTGCTCACTACATACTCAAACCATCCCTTACTGCTTTAATTTTACTCCTTTTGGGGTCTAAAGTCCAGAAATTTTTGTAAGACCCCCCGGCTCTGATAAAGTCAACTACCGATATTCGCA
Organism: uncultured Dehalococcoidales bacterium; assembly: GCA_964472625.1. Taxonomy (GTDB): domain Bacteria; phylum Chloroflexota; class Dehalococcoidia; order Dehalococcoidales; family UBA5760; genus UBA5760. Next base: position 101,068 of record CAYYLM010000002.1, on the reverse strand, counting down.
GCTCCCATTTGCCTCTAAGACAGCTACTCCTGTAAAATATTCATGGCAATTTTGCTTGAGGTGAGGTAGATGCCCATCTACGATTACGAATGTAGTCAATGTCAATTCCGTTTTGAGAAACGGCAACAGTTTGACGAAGCGCCATTAGCTACCTGTCCTCAGTGTCAGGGAAGTCTGCGCCGTGTCATCCACTCCACCCCCCTTATTTTCAAGGGAAGTGGCTTCTATATTACCGATAGCCGCCGGAGCCGGGCGAGCGGGGAGACTAAAGGAGAATCGGATAAAAAGCATAAGCTAGGGGACCAGAAGTGAAAGCGCTCCTGCAACGGGCCACCAGCGCCTCAGTCAGCATAGCTGGGGAGGTGGTGGGCAGGATTAACCGAGGGCTGGTGGTCTTTATTGGTGTAGCCGATAAAGATACAGAAAAGGATGCGCAGTATCTGGCCCAAAAGACCGTCGGCCTGCGCATCTTTGCTGATGAGCAAGGCAAGTTTAACCTCTCCGCCCTCGATGTTAACGGCGAGCTCCTGGTGGTAAGCCAATTCACGCTCCTGGCTGATACCAGAAAAGGCCGCCGACCCAGCTTCATTAGTGCTGCCCCGCCAGATCTGGCTGAAGAACTATTTAAAAGGTTTATCGCCGCGGTACGTGACAGCGGGCTTAAGGTAGAAACCGGACGGTTCCAGCAGTATATGCAGGTGGAAATTGTAAACGACGGCCCGGTAACCATACTTCTCGACAGCAAGGATAAGTTCTGAAGCTTTCCCCTGATGCCTGCCCGATATCAGGTGCTTTTAGAAGCTATTTGCATAAACAAGGGGTTGCAATTAGTTGAAGACTCTGGTAAACTAAATCACGTGAAGGCTAGGTGGATAGACCGCAAACTAAGCGATTTGGGTTATCGGTTAACACCACAGCGGCTCATGATACTTAAGGCGGTGGAAGACGCCGATAGTCACATCAGTGCTGAGGAGATATACGCCCAGGCTTGTGCTTACTATCCCCAGATGAATATCTCAACGGTCTACCGGACCCTGGAGCTACTGAAGACCCTTGACCTGGTAACGGAAACAGATTTAGGCGACGGACGGGTACGCTATCACTGCATGGGGAAGGGACACCATCATCACCTTGTCTGCCAGAAGTGTGGCGAAATCACAGATATCGAGGAATCGGCCTTAAAGCCTCTGTGGACTGAGATTCAGCAGCGGTACAACTTTCGGGTTGACATGAAACACCTGGCTTTCTTTGGTCTGTGTAAAAAGTGCCAGCAATAAAAAATTTTGGTTCTTTAGGCAATTAGTTGCAGTTGCAATAAAATGTTTCTAGTGGAGATATCATGGGTAATGACGACAGAGAGAAACTCAGGACCATACTACACTACTGGATTAAACATAATGAAGAGCATAGCCACGAGTTTAGGGAGTGGGCAGATAAGGTAGCCAAACTGGGTGAGATTGAAGCCGCTGAGAAGCTTGAACAGGCAGCCCAGGAGATGGACAAAGCCAGCCAGTCCTTATCTAACGCCTTAAGCAGTCTGGAAAAAGGGGAGCAGTGAGATGTGCTTATCCAAGGTATATGTTGCCAAGAATGGTGAGCGAGAACTAATCATGTCAGAAATTGCCTCCTTAAAGGTAGAGGCAAATGAGCTCCTGTTAACAACGCTGCTCGGGGAGCACAAGGAGATTTCAGCCAAAATCAGGGAAATTGATTTCCTGACCCACTGTATCATTTTGGAAAATAAAGAATAAGGAGGCTCTAGTGACCGCTAAGTTTAAAATCCTAGCCGGCGCTATGCTGCTAGGACTACTGGCTACTGCTTTAACCCTAGGGGGGTGCTCATCAGTAAATTCAGAAAAGCTCGGGGTGGTGACCAGCACCTCTCTCATCGCTCAAATCGTGGAGCAAGTTGGCGGCGACCGGGTCGACGTGGTCAACATCATTCCGCCGGCTCAGTGCCCGGGACACTTTGATGTTAAACCGGGCGATATTCAGAAGCTGGCTACCGCCGACCTTTTCCTCCTCCACGGCTGGCAGGGGGAGAAGTTCTCTCAAGAGCTGATTGCCTCAGCCGACAACCCCGACTTGGTAGTAGTTAGCCTTGATATTCAAACTACCGAAAGCGACAACTGGATGGTACCTTCGGTGCAGAGAGAGGCCACCGACAAGATTACTGCTGCCCTGTGCCAGGTAGATAGTCAGAACTCTGCTCTCTACCAACAGTTAGCCGCAGACTATAGCAATGCGGTTTCAGCCAAGGAAGCGGAGCTCGGAGATGAACTCGACCAGGTGGACCTCTCGGCGATAAATGTCATGTGTGCCGAGATGCAGGCCGGTTTTGTTAGTTGGACAGGCCTCAATGTGGTCGCCGCCTACGGTCGCCCCGACTCACTCACCCCCCAGGTAGTCATGGATCTAGTAGATACCGGCAGAAACTCAGGGGTAACCTTAATCATCGATAATCTGCAGAGCGGGCAGGATGCCGGGGCGGGCATCGCCGAGGAGCTTGGAGTAACCAGGATAATCCTCTCCAACTTCCCCGGTGGCTTTCCCGATACCGAAACCTGGGAAAAGGCTATCGACAAAAATATTCAGTTGATCCTGGATGCGACTAGCCAGTAGCCAAGGCACGACTATGAAAGGCGGTTTGGTAAGCCAAGTGATGATAAACATCGAGAATGCTGTGGTTTCCTACCGGGAAGATGTTGCCCTGCGCGGCGTATCCATTAAGGTAAGCTCTGGAGAGTTTGTGGGCATAGTTGGCCCTAACGGGGCGGGCAAGACCACCCTGCTCACCATAATTAACGGCTTGGGTAAACTACTCAGCGGGCGGGTAGCGGTACTGGGTGAGCATTTTACTCCCAATAACGGTCACTCCTTAAGGAAGAAGGTAGGCTATGTGGCCCAGGTGCAGAACATAGACCCGAGGATGCCCGTGAGCGTACGTGAAGTAGTCATGATGGGGCGCTATGGGCTCTTGGGCCTGCTGCGAAGACCAAGTCAGCATGACTGGGAGATCGTAGACGAAGTCATAGAAATGGTGGGCATGACAGCACTCGCCCGACGGCCGATCGGACACCTCTCCGGGGGAGAGCAACAACGGGTCGCCATCGCCCGCTGTCTGGCTCAGGAACCACAAATATTCCTCCTGGATGAGCCAACAGCTTCCCTGGATTGGCGCGCCAAGACAGATATCCTGGAGCTGGTGAAGCTGATTCACGACTCGCGGAAGCTGACCACCCTCGTGGTAACCCACGACTTAAGTGCCCTGCCGCTTGCCTGTGACCGGGTGGTACTAATGAAAGAGGGGTATATCTGGCGGCAAGGACCTCCTGAGGACGTACTTACTGATGAGAAACTCAGCGAGCTCTATGATATGCCGGTGGCGGCGGTTAGGGCACGGCGGGGGGAAGCTGCCCTAGTTTAACAGCGCTTTGGCATTAAGGAGTGTTGAGCGTGGACCTGTCCATCTTCGGTTATCAGTTCATGCAGAATGCGGTTCTTTCCGTCTTTCTCGGCGGGATTGCCTGCGGTATTGTCGGCGTCTTCGTGGTACTGATGCACATGCCCTTTATCGGCGTGACCATGTCGCATGCCGCCTTCGCTGGTGCCATGCTTGGCCTATTAGCCGGCTTTGATCCACTGCTCGGCGCTTTTGGAGCCTGCTTCATCGCCGCGGCTATCATCGGCCCCCTGGCTGACCGCGGTGAGCTTGGCCCGGACACCTCAGTAGGTATTATCTTCTCCCTAATGCTCGGACTTGCCTTCCTATTTATGGGACTCATGCCCGGTACCAAATCAGGAGCCCTAGAGATACTGTGGGGTAGCGTCCTGACCAATACCAGAGGTGACGTGATACTACTGGGTGTGGTCGCCGCCGTCGTCGTCGGTCTCGTCATTGCCTTTTATAAGGAGTTTCAAGCCACCGTGTTTCACCGTGATATGGCGCTAGCGGTCGGTATTCCCGCCACCGCTATCTTCTACGGTATCCTTTTTCTCACCGGAGCTACCGTTACCGCCTCGCTCCGTCCCATCGGGGGACTGCTGGTCTTCAGCCTTATTCTGAACCCGGCAGCAGCAGCTTATCAACTTACCTACAGTATGAAACGGATGTTTCTCCTTTCCGCTGGCTTTGGTGTTCTCTCCGGTTGGGTAGGCCTCCTTATGTCCTATCTCCTCAATATCCCCAGCGGTGCCACCATAGTCATTACCTCCTCAGCAATATTTGGCATCGCCACTGCTATCTCACCCAAGAAGAAGGTAAGGCACTGGCAGCAGCAATCGCCACTGGAGGTAAGGCAGTGACTAGGACATTCTTTAACCAGAAAGCCTCCGTCTGGGATGAAACCTGCTGTGAACAGGATACCGCTAGGCTAAAAGCACTGACTGAACGTCTGGGGGTTGAGCCCGGGGCTACCCTGCTCGACGTAGGTAGCGGTACGGGCATATTCCTCCCCCTTCTGCTGAGAAAGATCGGTAACCAGGGGGTATTGGTTGCCCTTGACTACGCCGAGGAGATGCTGAGAAAGGCACGGGGTAAGAATGTTAGCGAAAGGATTTGTTACCTTCAGGGTGATGTTGCCAGCCTTCCCTTCGGCAGTGAAATCTTCGATGCCTGCGTCTGCTACTCCAGCTTTCCGCACTTCCAAGACAAGCCTAAGGCGCTGCAGGAAATGAACCGGGTGCTCAAAGATGACGGCCGGCTAATTATCTGCCACACCTCAAACCGAGATGAAATTAATCGGGTTCACCGGCAAATCCCAGCCGTGGCAAATGATATTATTCCAGCTGAGGGCAAGCTGAAAACCATGCTCCAGCGCGCCGGGTTTATCAATATCAGAATAGACGATGGTGCCGCTAGCTATCTAGCCATAGCTCAAAAGAAGCACCGCCTATGAGAGCTAGCCTCAACGGTAGCGCTCGTTCGCCTAGTCCTTATGAATGCAGTACCAGGAGACCCCTTTTATTATCTTCTTGTCGACCAGCTCCTTCTTAACCAGGCCTTCCAGGATGCTGTGATTCTGCCACGTTAAACTCAGCAGGGCCATCCCCCGCCACAGAGAGCCCCCCGGCGGTAGTTTGCCTTCATCGATGGCTTCGGCAATCTCAGAGGGTTCATAGGCGTGATCCGGATGTTCTGCCAGGAAAGTAAGGATTTTCTGGGCAGTATTGTCCAAGCCTTTCGCAAATTGGTCTCTAGATATCGGCATAATTCCCCCCTACTCAGCAGCTACTAATTTTTTATCGTTTTGGGCTCAAACTCAAGACTAAAATCCAAGGCTTTCGCCGAATGAGTAAGCGCCCCAATAGATATTATGTCAACCCCCGCCTGGGCAGCCGCACGGACGCTCTCCAGGGTAATGCCGCCCGAGGCTTCTATCCTGATGCGGCTCGGTAGCAAGCTCCTGATACGGCGCATTTCATCCGGGTTTATATTATCCAGCATGATGATATCGGCACCACCTTCGGCTGCCTCCAGCGCTTCGCTAGCTCTACTCACCTCAACCTCAACCGCCAGGCCTTGAGGGGCATCCTGTTTCGCCTTAACCACAATATCCTTCAGGCTAATCCCTAGAGCACGCAGAGCAGTGATGTGGTTATCCTTAATCAGCACACCGTCACCAAGGTGAAAGCGATGGTTCTGCCCCCCACCGACACGCACAGCATACTTCTCCAGCTGCCGCAGACCGGGGGTGGTCTTACGAGTATCACTGATTTTGGCCCTGTACCCTTCTACTTCAGCGACAAACCGAGCCGTATCGGTAGCAATACCACTAAGCCGACTCAAGAAGTTGAGGGCAACCCGCTCGCCCTTAAGGATATTTATTACCCTACCAAAGACGTTAGCTACCCTGTCTCCCGGTCTGACCCTAGCCCCGTCTTCTAGGAGCCTTTCAAACTTAAGCGAGGGGTCAACCTTGAGAAATACCCTCTTTACTACTTCAATGCCGGCTAGCACCCCTTCTGCCCTAGCCAGTATGGATGCCTGACCCTGAAGTTCAGGGGGTATCAGGGTTTCGCTGGTTACGTCACCCTGGCTTACATCCTCAGCCAGAGCCAGATCTATGATGTTATCAATCTCTTTATTTAGTGGTAGATTCTTTACCACTCAAAACTCCGTGAGCTTTAGCTCCTATTATAGTAGTCACTGTTAACCAATCGCCAGCATACGGTCAACGGCCCTTTTGGCCCTTACCCTTATCTCCTCAGGGACAGTTACCACATTCTGTCTTAGCTCCATAGTCTTGGCCAACTTCTCAAGGGTCGTTTTCTTCATATCGGTGCAGACCTGGTTGTTTGAGATTAAGTAGAAGGACTTAGCTGGGTTCTGCTTACGCAGCCCATGGAGTATCCCCGCCTCGGTGCCGATAATGAATTCTTGATGGGAGCTAGTCTTCACATAGCGGAGCATCTGTGAGGTGCTGAGGGCAGCATCAGCCATAGCCACTACCTCAGGTCGGCACTCGGGGTGAACAATTACTCTGGCCTCAGGATGAAGTCTCCTTGCTGTCGCTACCTGCTCCGGTGTGATACGGTGGTGAACATAGCAGAAACCGGGATAAAGGATCAGCCGCTTTGTGGTCTGGGTAGAGATGTAATGCCCCAGGTTCTGGTCAGGGATAAAGATTATCTCATCATGGGGAACTGATTCGACTACCGCCACGCCATTAGCTGAGGTACACAAGATATAGCTCTCAGCTTTAACTTCGGCTGACGAATTGATGTAGCACACCACCGCTGCCTCTGGGTATGTCGCCTGCCACTCCTTAAGCTCATCAGCCGTAATCATATCGGCTAAGGGACAGCCGGCGCCAGCCTCGGTTAAGAGCACCGTGCGCTCAGGATTAAGAATAGCCGCTGTCTCCGCCATAAACTGCACGCCGCAGAATACAATTACCTGGGCGCTAATCTGGGTGCACTTACGGGCTAGCTCTAAGGAATCCCCGACAAAATCAGCAATATCCTGAACCTCAGGGCGCTGGTAGTTATGAGCCACAATAACTGCCCCAAGCTCCTCTTTTAGTGTCGTTATTTTTCCCCTGAGACTTCTAACGTCCGCTTCAGCCACTACCAAATCACCACGATATCGACAATAGTATCATCAAATGACGGCGTCTCGTAGATGTAACCCGGCTTTGGTTCCACACAGCGGTAGTACCGCTTACCAATAACCGGCCTGGCCCTGTCATCAGTAATCGGGTCAAAGTACACCATCCCCTCGTCGGTTGTGTCGAAAGCGATAATGGCATGACCCGAGCTAGAGAAACGAACATCAACCAGAGCACACCTGATACCCTGTTTTTCAGCATTATTATTGACATCAGCCGCAAAATGAGAACAGACATACTCACCCTCAAGGTACTCATTGGCATCAGTCTGGTCTCTCTCCAGGAAATCGAGCGCTTCCTCAAAGGTGGGGTTATGCAAGTGAAGGGCATCGGTCTCCACGGCAGCCAGCCTGGCTTTAGTGTCCGCTAGCTCCTCCTCTATATCTATGAGGTTATCCTGAGCTAACTGTAGCTCGGCTTCAACATCCGAGAGGTGGTCCTTGGTGCTCTCCAGTTCAGACCTTAGAGTCGCCAACTCGTCTCTGGTGCCGAGCAGTTCTCCCTCGCTGCCGGTTAACGTAGCTTGCGTGCCAGACAGCTCTGTCATAGCCAGCGCCAAATCCTGCTCGGTGAGTTGCCACCTAACTACAAAGTAGAAGATCCCGACCACCAGCACTACGATAAGTGCCACCAGTTTCCTACTCATGCCCACCCCCTACGATACAATTATGAAACAGGCTTTAGTTGGTTCCGCTTACAACCACTATAACGGAGGAACAATGAGTCCAGATAGCCTCCATTAGGCTCTCCCGACGATACTGCTCTTAGCCACCCTCAGGGTTGCCCCCGATTCTACTTTCAGGACTACACTATCTTCGCTGACACTTTCAATCTGCCCGTAGATGCCACCAGCCGTAATGACTCTGTCGCCCCCCCTTAGCTGGCCAAGCAACTCCTCGTGCTCCTTCTGTCTTTTGCGTTGTGGTCTAATCATGAAGAAATAGAACATGACGAAAATCACAACCAGAAAGATGATGATAAAGACTATATTGGTATTAATACCCATTTCCCCTCCTTGCTTTAATCAGGGCTACCAGTTTCCAGATTACCCTGCAATGCCCAGGGGCTCACCCTATTGATACGCACCCTTACCAACTGGCCAAGGTAGTCATCACTGCCGCCGAAAAATACCAGCTTCCCGGTTCGAGTTCTACCCTGCCACTTACCCTTATTCCTACCTTCTACTAAAATCTCAACCGTTTTGTCCCGCAGCCCGGCATTAATCTCAGCGGCTACCTTCTCCTGAAGCCTTTCAATCTGGCGCAGCCGCTCTTTTTTCTCGGCTAAAGGGACACTATCAGCCAACTCTCTTGAGGCAAGGGTTCCTGGCCTCGGTGAATAGGCAGCCACGTGAACCTTATCAAACCGCAGTCTTGAGAGCAAGTCATAGGTCTCCCGAAACTGTGCCTCCGTTTCCGAGGGGAAGCCGACAATAACGTCCGTGCTCAGGGCTACCCCCGGTATCTTACGGCGTATTTCAGTAACGAGCTCACGGTAGCGCTCTACGGTATAGCCCCGCCGCATGGCCTTAAGGATAGCACCGCTGCCTGACTGAACCGGAAGGCTTATCTCCTCACAGACCTTGTCCAGACTGGCTACGGCATCAATGAGCTTTGAGCTCATATCCTTGGGATGGTTAGTCAGGAAGCGAATACGCTCTAGCCCATCTATGGTATTTAATTCACCGAGGAGAAAGGCTAGGTCCGGTTTTTCCACCAGGTCATGCCCGTATGAGTCTACATTCTGCCCCAGCAGGATTACCTCCCTGATACCCCGGTGCCTAAGCTCCCTTACCTCACTAACTATCTCTCTAACCGGGCGGCTTTTTTCCCGACCCCGGCGGTAGGGAACAATACAATAGGCACAGAGATTATTACAGCCCTGAATTATGGGAACAAAGGTAGCTGGTAGGGGGCGCTGAGGTATTACCGGATGCGATGCGATTGGCGTAAGCCACGGCGGATACTCCCCTGGCTTGAAGAAGTGATCAACGTGAGGAAATCTTTCCCTGAGCCGCTTAATTTCCGAATTTACCAGGCAACCGGTGACCGCTAGGGTTAGCCCTGGGTTTAACCGCTTCACCGATTTAAGGGTATTGAGCCGACCGATAACCCGGTTCTCGGCACTCTGCCGCACCACACAGCTATTGAGTACGATAAGCTCAGCTTCCTCAGCCCTGGCTACCGCCTGATAACCACCTTGTTCCAGGTAACCACCAAGCCGCTCTGATTCGGCCTTATTCATCTGACAACCGATAGTCCAGATATAGTACTTAGGCATTGCCATCTCTCAAAGTACTAAAATTTAAGCCCCTCTAAAGGGGGCATTCTTCATCTGGCGGAGGGAGTGGGATTCGAACCCACGACCCCAGTTTCCCAGGGTAAGCGCTTAGCAGGCGCCCGCACTAGGCCACTATGCGATCCCTCCCACTAGCTACGAAGTTACGGGCACTCACCTGACATTTTATCATATTAACGCTGCTTTTATAAGCAACCTAAGGGAAAGACACAAGGTTGAGTTGACACCAAAGTTAGTAATTCAATGTGAGGTTCCATAAGATACCACCTGTCAAAAAGACCAGAGCTTATGGGTTAAGCGGTTCCAGCTCCGCCTCAACTACTATGGCTTCACTGCCATCCTTATCGAGACGAACCTTGTAGGCGTAATAGTCTCCAGGCGAATGGTTCATATAATCTACCTGCCCCCACTTGCCAACAAAAAATGAATCTGTAATCACTCCGCTCTGGTTCAAGTACTCTTCTTTTTGGGAATACTTCACGGAGATAATCTTTACTTTCTGTTTCTTTTTATATTGTGGCTGCATCAGACCCCTCCACAACAGTTTTCGGAAATCGGTAATCTTGCCGACATCTTGTCAAATGCCCGTATAGCTACGACGGAAATACTCTACCACCGGCGCCTCCTTTAGTTTAATCATGCTTCCCCATTATACAACCAACTTATTACCGGCGGAGCCCTAGCCATTGCTTGGTGCTCCGTACCAACCTGTTCAATCCGTTACCCCTTGCCTTAGATATTGCGTGGATGAATTTAGACAAAAGATAGAATCTCTGCGTCAGAAGATGAGCTGGACTGGCAACCACGAATACCATTAACAGAGGGGTTATTGCGGACGGTAGGCTATTATCAGAAGCTGACCTAATGCTGCTAACACAGAAAATATGACGCTGGTACCAGCCGGGGGGCAGATAGCAGTTCAGTGATTGGGGACATTATCGGCATATTCCGCCGATGCTGAGATAGCGTCCCTCGAAGAGGGACGACACGAGACTGCTATCTACCACCAGAATCGCTTATCAAAGACAAGCGATAGCAATCAAAGATATGCGACCTATATGCCGGGGCACATTTAGAGGCCCTTCAATGTGGCGAGCTGTGCCAAAGCATCGTAGTTATAATCAGCTGCCGAGCTTACATAGAAGGTGTCCGGTAGCGTAACCGGAGGCTCTCCTTTAATGGATTTAACCAAATCAAAGGCTTTCACTACTCTGTCTTCATCTCCCTCTATGGCGAGCACCACCGCCCCCTCGGAACCCCCAACGCCACCCGAGGCCAGGTGATAGGCCCTGACCCCAGTAAGTACCGCTAAGGCCTGAATCTCAGTTATCACCTTGCCCGTAGGCACCGGCATGAGCTTTGCTGGCAACCCCATGCTATATTTGAAGCAATAGATACTTGAGTGTAGGGCAGCTTCAATGACCGAGGGAATCATCTTCTCCAGACCGACGGGCATTATGAGCTGACAACCGCGTGGCATTACTATCGGCCAGCACATGCCAATAGTACCGCCCTTTACCGAAGTGGAGCAAATACCGGCGTTACCTTCCGGGTCTATAGCATTAGCCCCCTTGATGAAAACATCCTCAGCACCGAAATTAAGTATCTCAACATTCGAATCGGCACCCTCAACTACTTTCCCCTGCCTTGTGACATGCCAGGTACAAGGGGGTGGCCCCGAATTACCATTGGTGATCCCGTTGCAAACCATACCCACGGTCTGGCCGGCCTTGGGCTCTACCGAAGTCCCAAACAGTTCCTCAGTAACAAAGGCATTAGTTATACCCCGGGCAATAATGATCATACCGTTTTTATACGCATTCTGAACCTCGGGGAGTGCCACCGTGGCCTTAGCCAAGAGCCGCCGGGACTCAGCTGGGTTCAATACCACCAAGGCTGAGACCTGTTTCTGACCTGGTTCCTTTTGGGGATAGTCTACTTCGTAAAACACTATCTACCTCCTTGAACTTAGTTTGTGCCGATGCGTTAAAACATTAACACTTTAATAATTCCCCAATCAACCTTAAGGCTAATCTTAGTTTTCACTTCCCTGATATCCCGGCGGTGCTTACTGTTTGCTCTGGGTCCTGATGCAAGCCACTATATACTAATCCATAGCCGGCATCTCAGCAAGCCTCGGCTACTATCCCCGTTCCTCGATCATAACCATCTAAACCTACCCTTTACTAATAAGACCCTCATTTCCCTATTTGAATTCACTCCTTTGTGACCCGGCATAATGTTGACCTAAATTCGGGAAAACCTGAGACAGGGTCAACAGCTTTATCATCAGTTAAGCAATTGCCGTTAGCACCGATCTTATTGCTCCATCCATCACATATACTGACTACCCTAGGGTGAATATCTTCGGTGAGTTGAGCCTTCGCTATCATGCTGCCTCTCAGGTTCTCGACCTTTACGGTCTCTCCATCAGCTATCCCAAGACTTAATGCCGTTTTGTAATTAATCTCAACTAGAGGCTCGGGATATAATTTTCTTAAACTAGGTATATTGCGGTGTTGTGAGTGAGTGTAGCTTAAGACTCTGGGGCCAACCATTAGTATTAAAGGATATTTCTCGGCTAGGTCTGGCCGACTGATAGGACTCTCTACAGGCTCGTGGAAGGTTGGTATAGGGTCATATCCGTGTTGAGCCATTGCTTCCGAATATATCTCCACCTTCCCGGACGGGGTATCGAATCCCGTCCCAAGGTACTTTTGGAACTCTCTCTCCGCATAATATACGCCTCCAGGGTTCTGTTCAAGCCGCTCAAGTGTAATATTCGTGGGCTTCAGAAGCTCAGCAATAAGCTCGTTGGAGTCTTTCCATGGAAAGTAATCTGCGTATCCCATTCTTCTGCCCAGCTCCGCCCATATCTTCCAATCTTCCCAAGCATTAACAATCGGCTCAATCGCTTTATTTGACTTAACAAGCAAAGGGGTGCCCTCGTGATTCCAATAGATGTCCCTCAACTCGTCAGTCTCAAGGAAGGTTCCCGCTGGTAGAACTACGTCAGCCATTTCACCTGTGTCTGTCATGAAGGTATCCATTACCACTAATAAATCAAGCTTTTCAAAGGCCTCTTTGACCTTGCTGCTATTGGGCCATTGTACCAGTGGATTTGCGCCAGAAACCAACAGCGCTTTGATGGGGTAAGGTTTATCGTTAATTATGGCCTCAGTCAGTGATGAACTTGATGGTTCGTGTACAATCTGAGCAAACAAAGGAAAGGCCTCGCTTCCAAAATCCCGATTATTCTCAGTCTTTTGGGGAACACGGAGGTTTTGATACCCCACGCCTGGAAGGATTAAATTACCTCCGGCAATATCCATATTACCGGTAATCGCGGTAAGTATCTGAAGGGCTCTGATTGACTGAATACCGTTGCTGGAATGCTCTAATGATATGCCTAAATCCATACAGGCTGGCTTGGTGATGGCATACGTCCGGGCTATATCCTTTACCATATCTGCCGAAATCGAGGTTATTTGTTCAACCCTCTCAGGCGAAAATTCCTTGACATAGTTGACCAGTTTGTCAAAGCCCACTGTCCAGCGCTTGACAAAACCCTTGTCATACAAATTTTCGGCTATGATTACATTTAGCAATCCGAGGGCCAAGGCACAATCGCTTCCTGGCCTTATCTGGGCATAAATATCCGCTTTCTTTGCCAGTGGGGTTCTCCTGGGGTCAATAACGATAAGCTTGGCTCCCCTTCCAAGCATGGTACTTATGCCATCCTTCTCCGAAGCAAATGTATTGGGGGGATTTTTACCCCAGACTACAATGCACTTAGTCTCCCCAGAGACAAGATCAGGATTAGGGTAAGTCCCGCATGTCAAGACCGAGCCCAGCACCCGGGCAAGAAAGCAATACGTTGTGCCCGAAGCATAGTTGGGAGTCCCGTATAAATCAGCGAAGCGTCTAGTTATCGCCTTTATCGCTGGAGAAACGACAGTGGCTACACCTAGCCAAGGGACAACCGCTTTAGCCCCGTATTTCTGTCTAATGTTGAGGAGCTTATCGACTATAAAGGTAAATGCCTCGTCCCATGAAACCTCTTTGAAATCGCCGGCCACTTTTTTCAGAGGAGTGATAAGCCTCTCGCTCGAGTGTACTGCCTCAGGGAGAGCATACGCTCGGACACACAAATTATGAAACGGGTGTTCCTGCATCCCATCAACTTTGACTATCTTCCCGTTTTCAACATGAACATTTATACCACAATGATTGGAGCAAAGGTTGCAAACGGCTTTGGTTATCCTTCGAGTATTCGCAGTTATCATTTCTCACCTCTCTCCAGATCGTAGCAATATTCCGGCTAACGACTTACCCTCCTACCAAGAGTGAATACTAATCTGATTCACATTCATTACCCAGTGGAGTCTATGGCACTGTGAGAAATTGGTTGCCACCCTTAACTTGCTGCCCAGATACATATTTCTCACGCTCGTCTATTACGTCAGCCGTGAGAAATTCATTTCCGCTAGCAAATATTTTCTTCTTTAGGACTCTAATGTGCCTAACTACGATGTCAACAGGTACAGCTAAAGCTATAACGCTGACCAGAACCGCTCAACTACGTCACGTACCGGAACATAGGGGAAAGGTGGTCCCACCCCCGGCGTAATCTGCAGATTAACAAAGGTAAGCCCCTCTTGATTGATAATCATCTCTATCTTGTTTTCCAGTGTCTTTAGGTCAGCAAAATCGTACACATTAGGATAGCCAACAATCTGAGATAACGATGCGAAATCAATTCTGCCTGCTCTTGGCAGCGACTGGCCGCCCGTACAGCGATAAACTCCATTATTGAAAAGGAAGTGAATTAAGTTAGGCGGCGCCATTTGCGCAATTGTCACCAGACTACCTAAGTTCATGAGTAAGGCACCGTCACCATCCAACATGAAGACTTTCTTCTCAGGTCTCGCAAGGGCTAAACCTAAAGCTAGCGATGAACCCTTACCCATAGCGGCCCAATTAAAGGATAGGTCAAGCTCAGGCCTTGTAGATACTATTGGAAGCTCGGTAGCCGTGGTCATTTCAGCTACAATTAGAGCATCGCCGCGGTGTCTAGAAATAGTCTTCACTGCTTCAAAGCTATCTATCAAAATTGCAACTCCCTCGCAATGAGGACGACCACTGGCTTACGAGTCTTTTGTGCCTCCATATCAGCGGTGGATATAATATCTACATCATCGTCACTCTGCAAAAGGTAATACTTAATTCCCCACGCTTTCAGAATGGGCTCAATGAAAATAGCGGCTGAATCAATCACGGGATGGTTAGGCTTCCAGCTCCGATAGCCAATGAGCATGAGTATGGGCAGACGAAGCTCTGAAGCCACAAGTCTAATCGAATCCCCCGACTCAAAGATACCAGTACTCTGATGTAGGACTAGGGGCTTCTTACCTCCTAGTACGAGGCCAGCAGCAATCGGTAGTGCCTCGCCCTCACGGCACACCTGCACTAGTGTGAAATCCTTTCGGGTCATCATAGGCTGATACATGAAGCTAGCTACACCATCGGGGAGCCAGACGATATGCGTGACCCCACATTCTTTAATCTTATCTATAACCCTATCGCCAGTTAAATGTTTTGATGAACTAGTCAATCCTTTACCTCTAGTTTATCATCACTCAAGTATTGCCACTAATTTCAGTTCAGCTGTGCTCTTAGACTACATAATTTCTCAGCGTGCCTATCTCTTCTATCTTCACCTCTACCTTCTCCCCCCTATTCAAGTTGTCCTGAGTACCAGCAGTGCCGGTGGTAACAATATCACCCGGCAGCAGGGTCATTACGTGGGATAAGAACTCTATCTGGTCAATAACAGAAAAGATAAGATCTTTAGTATTACCTGTTGTTGCTAGCTTGTCATTTATATATACTTTTACCTCAACATTCAATGGGTCAAGCTCGGTCTCGATGCAGGGTCCAAAGGGGGAAAAGGTGTCGTAGCCTTTACCGACGGCCCAATCAACCTTGTCCTTGTCAAATATCCAGTCCAGGGCACTGCAATCGTTAAAACAGGTATAACCGAGGACATACTTAAGAGCATCTTTTTTGGATACACGCCATGCTTTGGCTTTCATAATGAATGCCAGTTCCCCTTCATAGTCAACCCGGTTCGAGGTCTCAGGGTAAACAATATTATCTTCTGGATTAATGATAGAGGATGGTGGTTTAAAGAAAGTTGGTGGGTGTGTTGGAATGGGCAGGTCAAACTTTTTAAGGATTTTTTCGCAGTTAGCATGCACGCCAACAATCTTTGAAGGCGTGCAGGGAGCCAGGAGCTTGAGCTGACTCAGCTTATAGCTGCTGCCAGAATACTTGATTTGGCTATAAGGTTCACCCTTGATGCCACGGACAACCTCGTCCTCCAGTATTCCGTACTCGATCTTCTTGTCTGGATTAACAAAACGTACTATCTTCATTTTAAACCTCCTTTACTTTGAAGATAAGCGATTCGTTAAAACGCTGACACTTTGATAATCCCCTCATCAGCCTTAAGATTAGCTTCCTTTAGCTGGGGAACATCTTCCTCAGTTATAAGGCCACCACCAATGACTGTAATGTTGTCTACACCCTTTTCCCTTAACAGCCTGCCCTACTGAAAAGATATACATGAACACCAGAGAGGTAACTAAGACCAATCAAGTCGGTGTCCTCTTGTATGGCGGTGCTTACTATTCGCTCTGGGTCCTGATGCAAGCCACTATATACTAATCCATAACCGGCATTTCTGCAAGCCCTGGCTACCACCAAGTAGCTAAGCAATGGCAATTCACTAGCCATACAATGATAATATATGGTGTAATTATAATAATGTACCAGCTTGTGAAAATCAGGAAATAACATTGTTGGCAGACCTACAACACGCATTCAGTCACAACTAAGGAGGCACGATGAAAAAAATTGCTATTGAAGAACACTTCTACACGCAAAATTATGTAGCCTATTTGATGTCCAGGAGGCATTCGCCGCGGTTGGAAATTGCCGAAGATGAAGCGGGTAGCCGATATCTGAAGATTGGATTTCTGAAATATCCGGCTAGTTTGCTCAGTGCGTTGCTTGACTTAGGCGAGGGTAGACTGAAACGAATGGATGAGAGTGGTATTGATATGCAAGTACTGAGTCTTGGGAATCCGGGGGTGGAGGCGTTTGATGCCTCCACTGGGAAGAGAATGGCTAGAGAAACCAACGATGAGCTTTCTCAAGTAATCCAAAAATACCCAGATAGGTTTTCTGGTTTCGCTGCTATTCCTGCTCAGGAACCTGAATCTGCTGCTGATGAACTCGAACGAGCCGTGAAGAAACTAGGGCTGAAGGGAGCAAAGATAACCTCGCACGTTAGAGGAGAATTTCTAGATAATCAGAAGTACTGGGTCATATTTGAAAGGGCAGAAAAGCTCGGCGTACCAATATACCTCCATCCTAATATACCACCACCTGATATGATAAAACCCTATCTAACCTACACAGCATTGTCTGGCTCGATGTTAGGGTTCGCTCACGAAACAGGTCTGCATGCAATGCGCCTCATTTGTAGCGGTGTCTTTGATAAGTATCCTGACTTGAAAATTATCCTCGGGCATTTAGGGGAAGCATTGCCTTACTGGCTACAGCGTATGGATACCCGTTGGATTAAAGAAGGTGCTGCATCTGACCCAATCTCAAGCAGTATCAACAAAAGACCAAGCGAGTATTTCAGGCATAATTTTCTTGTTACCACAAGTGGTATGCCTTGGCAGCCGGCACTAATATGTACTTATCTATCGTTGGGAGCCGACAGGATGCTATTTTCCGTAGACTATCCTTTTGAATCGAATCAAGAGATGGTAGAATTTATAGACGCAGCACCACTATGTGATATTGATAAAGCGAAAATATATCATGCCAATGCGGAAAAACTGCTGGGGTTATGACACGTAGCAGACATTTCATATGCAAGGACACCCTAAGTAGTTGGTCCTACCTATCTGGTCACTACCGGCGACCTTGTTACCTTGGGAGTATACCAGCAAGATGGCAGAAAATAATGAGAAGGGAGTTAAAGTATGCTATTTCCTAAAGAGAACAAAGTGGTATCAATGGAAGAAGCGGTAAGCACTATTAATGATGGGGATATGATGCTCATCGGTGGGGAATTTAACGGCAGGGTCCCGGCTGTCCTGATTCGTGAGATTGTCCGACAGCGAAAGAGGAATTTGATCTTGGTTGGACACGCCAGTGGTCTTCCCCTAGACCTTCTCTGTGCTGCGGGTTGTCTCAGTGAAATTCAGCTCACCCGCCTCAGCTTTGAGCGCGAATATGGCAACGCCTATAACTATAGGAGGGCAGTTGAGAGTGGCAGAATCAAGTCAAAAGACCAATGCTGTGGTGTTATAAACCAGCAGCTCCGTGCCTCAGGCTTTGGCATTCCCTTTATGCTGGTAGGTCCCCATATCGCGTATACTGACTTTATGAAGCTACATCCTGAGTGGAAGCTAATAGACGACCCATATCATGAAGGTAAGAAAGTGGTGCTAGTACCTGCGTTAAGCCCAAAAGTGTATCTCGTCCACTGTTCCAAGGCTGATATCTATGGCAACTGGGTGGTTGAGCATGAAAGCTTCAACGAAATGTTATACTTCAAAGCATCTGATAGGATAATCGTGAGTGCCGAGGAAATAGTTACCCCTGAAGAACTAAGGAAAACTAGTGGACTGATGTTCCCACCGCATTTGGACCCCCACTATCCCTTCTTCAAAACCTCTCATGTTGTCAACCTGCCCTTCGGGGCACACCCAACCCACTGCTACCCCCACTATACCTATGATAAGCAGCATATTGAAGAATACCAGAAATACGCTAGCGTCAGTGATGACGAGTTTAAGATATATCTGGACAAATATGTCTACGGCTGCAAGACGCATGAGGAATATCTGGAGAAGATTGGAGGCGCAACCAAGCTAAACCAGCTCAAAAACTGGCGGAAACCATTCATTGACTTTAAAGAAACCAAGGTATTGGAAGGCCAGGTTGACAAGATTACAGATTATGGCATTGATGAACTGATGGTTGTCATTCTCTCCCGATACTGCAAAGACAAACAGTTCCACTGGCACGGTGGTGATTCGTATCAACCAATGGCGGCTCTACGCCTCGCCAAGCTGACTCACGCTCCAGGTATGATTTACTGTGGGGGTGTCACGGGGTACATAAATCCAGACCCAGCATACCTGCCTGAGATGGCAAATGACTTTCCGTATTGCCACGATGTCGAGTTCTACTATGAGTTTGAGCATGTCTTTGATTTAGTTGAGCGCTTAGAAACACGATTAATGTTCTTTAGCGGTGCCCAGATAGACAAATACGGTAATGTTAATGCTACCCTCCTCGGTTCTATCGATAATATCAAGGTAAAGCTTGCTGGTGGTGGTGGAACCGGTCTAATACTGGGCAGGACTCCGGTAATTGTAATATGGACTGCTGCCCATGAGAAGCGCGGTGGAAGGTACACCCTAGTGGATAAAGTTGACTTCATCACCGGGCACGGAAATCCCCCGCCAGGCGTTACCTACCCTGGCGAAATTGGGCCGACTGTCTGTATAACCGACCTCGGTGTCTTCGGTTTTGATAAAGATACGGGTATAATGAAGCTGGAAGCTCTCTATCCCGACACAACCGTCGAAATGATAATAGAGAACACTGGATTTAGACCCATTATTCCTGATAAAGTCTCGTTAGTTGAACCCCCTACCAAGGAAGAAATAGATATCCTACGCCGACTAGCTGACCCTACTGGTATCAGAAAGAAGGAGTTTCTACCCAAGCAATTGGAGAGACGATTTAAATTCTAATGCCTAGCGGTAGGAGGAAAATATGGCTAGGAGCCTGCCTTCATAAGCCCTTGATTGTTGGTTCGAATCCAATGGTCGCGCCGTAAGTACAACACCGATATATTGATTAGCCTATGGTGTCGCTATATTTCGGTGACGCTCTACAAAGCGTCCCATCCGCTTTAAAGCCTCCTCGATGTCAGACATGGCCGTGGCATAGCTGCAGCGCACAAAGCCCTCACCTCTCTCGCCAAAGAGGTTACCAGGCATAACGACCACTTTTTCCTCGGAAAGTAGGCTCTCTGTGAACTTCTCTGAGGTCATCCCGGTAACTTCAACCGACGGAAAAACGTAAAAAGCCCCCTTTGGTTCGTGACATGTAAGACCCATCTTAGTGAGGCCCTGAGTTATCGCCCTTCTCCGTTGGTCGTATTCATCCACCATCTGCTTGACGTCGTTCTCACCATCCTTAAGAGCCTCAATAGCTGCCATCTGGGCCATACTGGACGGACTGAGCATAGTATGTTGATGTATCTTACTCATGGCTGCTATGATATCAGCGGGGCCAGCAGCATAGCCCAAACGCCATCCCGTCATGGCGTATGTTTTGGAAAAACCAGCCAGGAGTATAGAGCATTCTTTCATCCCAGGAATGCTGGGGAAACATATATGCTCCACTCCATATGTTAATCGACCGTAGATTTCATCAGAGATTACTAATAGCTTATATTTGGTGACTATGCTAGCAATCTCTTCGAAATCTGCCCGGCTCATTTCAGTACCGGTAGGGTTAGCCGGATAGCCAAAGAGGACAGCTTTCGTTCGATCAGTGATTTTCGCTTCTACCTGAGCTGCTTCCAGCTTGAATTCGTTCTCATAGCTTGTAGGCGCTGTAATCGGGATGCCGTGGGCTAGGGTGATACAGGGTGGATAACAAACGTAGTAGGGATCGGGGATGATTACTTCATCGCCAGGTTCTAAGATAGTTCGCAAGGCCAAGTCCATAGCCTGACTTGACCCAACAGTTATCATAATCTCGGTCTCTGGATCATACCTAACACCATATCGGTTCTTTATATCCTCGGCCACAGCGCAGCGCAGCTCAACGAAGCCAACACTGGGCGTGTACCCTGTTAAACCTTTCTTGAGGGCATCAAGAGCGGCCTCACAGATGTGCCAGGGGGTCGTAAAATCAGGTTCCCCGACACCGAGGGATATAATACCACCGGGAGACGAAGAGTGAAGTAGATTCAGAAATTTGCCGAAGCCTAAATCAGACACCAAATCTACCTGGTGTGAAGTTCGTTTCCCGACTCTCTTTATTCGTTCACCCAACATGCCAGTGAGCTCCCTAATTCCGCTTCTTAGTATCACCTATGGAACAAGCTCTGAATAGCTCTGAATCTAATAATCTAAGTCTTATGGGTTTAGCTAACATTATAGAACTTCCTAACTATGAATAACAAACGGGAACCTAGTGACGAAACCTAGCATTTATCAAAGGTTACCTAATCTTGCAGCTTAAATCAGGCGAGCAGTACGGAACCCCTCCCATATAGCATGCAATACTAGGCGTGGCTTTACACAATCACCGATAGCGTATACTTCCGGCAGCTTATCCTGTAAAGCTTCCAGAAGCTCGGTATTGGGTTTCATACCCCCGGCGAGCACAATGGTATCAGCTTCTAATGTGCTTTTATCGCCCTGCTCACCGGCTATAATGAGACACCCATCTGTTATTTCTAAGACATCAGTATCAGTCAGAATTTTCGCACTGGCATCACCAAGCTTCTCCCTTATATCCATGGCATTAACCCACATCATATCACGCATTGCATCATGACGGGCCACAATGGTTACCTTCCTGCCCTTCTGCCCCAGGTATAAGCCGGTCTCACAGCCAACCATACCACCACCAATTATGACCACTGATTCTCCAACCCATTTCTTACCCAAAAGGACATCGACAGCTGTGACCACCTTCCCCGTCTCCAATCCCTTTTCTAATCCTAGGATTTTAGAAACATAGCAAAAAGTGGGCTTGAATTTGCTAATATCGCAAATTCCGCATTGTGTGCATTTGCTAGGCTTAGTAATTGGTATGGCACCAGTGGCAATGAAGACGACTTCGGGGTTCATTTCCTGGACTAGCTCCGGGGTAGCTTCCTGTCCAAGTTTTGTGGTTATGCTAAGCTTCGCTGTTTGAGTGATTAGATAATCTAGCAGAAGCTTGTAGTCCAGTTTAAATTCAGGGGCGGCGGCTGGTATCAGGTTTCCACCCAGGACGTAGCCTTTTTCCCACAGGGTAACCTTATGCCCTCTTAATGCAGCGACTCTAGCTGCTTCCATTCCGCCTGGACCTCCACCAATAACCAGCACAGATTTTTTTATTTTTGCTGGCGTTATGGTGTAGTCCCTCTCCTTACCACAAGCTGGGTTCACCGCACAGCTAGCATACTTACCCTCATACACTCTGCTGAGGCAACCTTCATGGCAACCAAGGCAGGGGGCAATGTCCTCTGGCCTTCCCTCTTTCACTTTATTAGCCCACTCCGGGTCAGCAAGCAAAGATCTCCCCAAAGCAATGAAGTCGGCTTTCCCCTCCTGCAATACCCTCTCCGCTAACTCCGGATACTGCAATTTGCCCACGGTGATAACTGGGATATTAACGATCTTCTTTGCCAGCTCGGCTAAGTCCACCATACAACCCGGTGGTTGACTCGTTGGCGGCTTGACCCAATTGTTGTTCTCATAGGCACCAGAATCAATGTGAAGAGCATCAACTCCTGCCGCCTCTAACCTACGAGCTATCTCAAGCCCCTCCTCAATACTCCGTCCTCCGTCTAAATAGTGAGTAAGACCATACCTAAAGGTTAGCGGAAAGTCGACTCCGGCTCCCCTCCTTGCCGCTGCGACAAGCTCCATGGCGAATCTGAGCCTGCCATCTAAATCCCCTCCATATTTATCAGTTCGCTTATTCCAGAGCGCGGTCATGAATTGGTCGGTGAGGAATCCTTCATGTGCATGTATCTCTATAGCATCTATCCCAGCGGAGCTTACTATTTTAGCGCTGAATTCATAGTCTTTCATTAGTTGCTCAACCTCTTCTATAGTTAGCTCGTGGCATATAATGTTGGGGTCGAAGAAAGAGGGTAGAGGAGATGCTGACACAAGCCCACCGTGGGGCAGAGCCGGGTTAGGGGCCTGGTTACGCCCCAATCCGGGACTCAGCTGGACGCAAACCTTGGCTCCATAGCCGTGTACCGCCTCAGCTAGGTCGTTAAGCCAACGTATACACCTCGGACTATCAACCACAGGGTCCCCGAAGGATATTGCTTCCAGTCTCCTATTCAGGCGCATGACAGTGGTTATTATCAGTCCTACCCCTCCCTTGGCGCGAGCAACATAGAAATCTACGTCCCGTGACGACAGTCTACCTTCTTCTACAGGCTCAGCAAGCACGGTCAACATCGGAGCCATTACAATTCGGTTCTTTAGGGAAAGCCTCCCTATTCTCCCAGGTTCAAATAATTTCATCCTTCATCTCCTCATCTACTAAGGTTTGCTTTGATTTACGTTTGACTCATTAAAGGTTACTACTTCAGTAATGACAGCGTCAATGAGAATCCCGAGGAGCTGGCTAGAGTTTTTAGCCAAACTGAAGAAGCCAGCTTCAGTACCGCATAGCTTAGCTCTCCTGATGGCTATAGTGAAAGGTAACGAGCGTGTATCTCTTTACACTATCTCGTTTTTGTATGACACATCGACCTGTCTGCGTGGCCGCTGTGTCAACTGCCCTTGACATTATTTATGGTAAAGGTATACTTAAAGACGTTCTCAGGAGGTGAATCTATGAAAATAAAGTGGCTAGGACATGCCTCATTCCTCGTGACCTCGGAAGAGAGCAAGAAGATCATTACTGACCCTTACAGTGTTGCCGGAGGAATTTCTTACGCTCCAATTGACGAATCGGCTGATGCGGTAACCGTTAGCCACGACCATGGAGACCACAATAACTACAGAGCCATCAAAGGGAGTCCCTCCATAATAAATGGGGTGGGCATTAGTAAGGTCAAAGGGATTGAATTCAAAGGCATCGCAAGCTACCATGACACTGTGAAGGGGAGCCAGCGGGGGAGTAACATTATTTTCTGCTTTACTGTCGACGGCATCAATATCTGCCATCTCGGGGATCTGGGTCACCTGCTAAGCCCAAAGCAGATTACAGATATCGGCCCGGTGGATATTGTGTTAATTCCGGTAGGGGGCTATTACACCGTTGACGCAGAGCAGGCTACCGCCGTATCCCAATCACTGAAAGCTAAAGTAGTTATCCCAATGCATTATAAGACTACCAGGTGTGACTATCCTATTTCACAAGTAGAGGAATTCCTAACGGGTAAGAAAAACGTTCGCAGGCTAAATATAAGCGAGGTAGAATTCAGGAAAGAGAAGCTACCTGAAGAGACTGAAATCGTAGTCCTCCAACACGCACTATAACCCCCACTTGCTGAGACACAGGTACACGGCGAACGGTTTATTAAGTGTAACAGATAAGAGCTGGATATCTCCTGGGGATACCCAGCTCAATTGGTATCTTCCAGGCTATGGCAGAGCCAGCATCACTTCAACACATCTTCCGCTGCACAACGCCACATTGTGCAGCCAATATGATTTGACTGGCAGAAGCGGAACATCTAAAATCAACGAGGCGCAAACGTTGGGTAAGAGCGGTGGAAAAAGCAAGTAACGAGAACACTAGGACGAAAGTATTCCAGCAGGTACAGCGCTGTCTGATGTCACTGGCAGGTGGTAGCGGACATCTTGCCGGTTACTCAATGCTTCTGGATACTTTCGAGATTACCGAAGTAGAAAAGCTTGAAAAGGGGAGCAGGAAATACTATTTCCGTGCTGACGCATATCGGGAATCCGAGTTTACGGTATATGACAAGCATTACCTGCCCAGAGCGGAACTTATCTCCGGGAGTATTGTTTTGGATAAGGGCCTCAAGCTGGTTAGAGACAAGAAGGGCAGAGTCATGCTTGAACCATGGAATTACATCGATACCCCGGGGCTTGACTGAGCTAAAGTCTCCCAGCTCCCCTGAGAAACAGCCAGACGCCAAAGCCGTAGCCAGGACTCAGATTAGACGGGCAGTGCGGAAGCCTTCCCAGATGGCATCAATTACCTTGCGCGAATCTACACAATCACCGATAGTGTATACCTCTGGTAACTTATCCTGTAGGGCTTCTGGAAGTTCTCTATTAGGCTCTAGGCCTACAGCAAGCACAGTGGTATCAGCCTCCAGGGTGCTTTTTTTATTCTGCTCATTAGCAATAACGATGCCGTCGTCTGTTACCTCCAGGACATTGGTATAGGTTAAAATCTTCACCTTAGCCTTATCAAGCTTCTCCTTTAGGTCCTTAGCATTAACCCAGTAGAGGTCACGCATGGCGTCATAAAGTTCCACGACAGTTACCTTCTTGCCCCGTAATGCCAAGTATAAGGCGGTCTCACTGCCGACCACACCGGCACCGATTATGACGACTCTTTCTCCGGTCACTTTCTTGCCTAAAAGCACATCGACAGCAGTGACTACCTTCCCTTTTTCTATTTCCTTTTCAATACCTGGAATGTTGGGAATGATTGGTGTGGCACCAGTGGCAATGAAGACGACGTCAGGGTTCATTCTTTGGATTAGCTCCGGGGTCGCTTCAACACCCAGCTTTGTGGTTACCCCGAGCTTCCTTATCTGGGTAGTGAGGTAATCTAACAGAAGTCTGTAGTCGTGCTTAAGATCGGGAATTGCGGCTGGTATCAGGTTTCCACCCAGGGCGCAGCCTTTTTCCCACAGGGTAGCCTTGTGTCCTCTCAGGGTGGCGACTCTGGCTGCTTCCATACCAGCTGGGCCTCCACCAACAACAAGCACAGATTTTTCCTTCCCTGCCCGCGTTATGACAGCCTCCCTCTCCAGCCCGCATGCCGGGTTCACGGCACAGCTGACGTATTTACCCTCAAAATATCTCTTGAGGCAACCTTCAAGGCAGCCGATGCAGGGGGTGATATCTTCTGGCCTTCCCTCCTTCACTTTATTGGCCCATTCCGGGTCAGCGAGCAAACTCCTTCCCAAAGCAATGAAGTCAGCCTTCCCCTCCTTCAGTACTGTTTCGGCTAGCTCTGGGTATCCTAGTTTGCCTACGGTGATAACGGGGATGTTAACTACCTTCTTTGTTAACTCGGCTAGGTGCACTAACAAGCCTGGTGGTTGGGTTGTTGGCGCTGAGACCCAATTGTTGGTTTCGTAGCAGCCGCCATCAATATGGAGGCAGTCAACGCCCGCTGCCTCTAACCTGCGAGCTACCTCAAGCCCTTCCTCGACGTCTCGTCCTCCGTCTAAAAAGTGAGTGAGTCCATATCTATAGCTCACAGGAAAGTCGGCTCCAGCTCCTCTCTTTACCGCTTTGACAAGCTCAATGGGGAGTCTGAGTCTGCCCTCTAGGTTGCCACCATACTTATCGGTTCGCTTATTCCAGAGCGCGGTCATAAACTGGTCCAAGAGGTAGCCTCGATGAGCATTTATTTCTATGGCATCCATCCCTGCGGAGCTGATTATTTGAGCGCTGAATTCAAAATCTTTTATTGATTGCTCGACCTCCTCTGTAGTTAGCTCGCGGCATATGAGGGTGGGATCCCAGAAGGCGGGTACGGCGGATGCCGACACGAGTCCCCCCTGGGGCAGAGCTCGGTCAGGGAGTTTGACACGCCCTATTCCGAGATACAACTGGCTACAGATCTTGGCACCATAGTCATGTACAGCTTCAGCCAGGTCGTTAAGCCAACGTATGCATCTTAGACTGTTAATCACAGGTAGCCCTACGGCTGATTCTAGCCTCCGACTAGGGAGCGCGGCGCTAGTTATTATCAGTCCTGCTCCCCCCTTGGCTCGAGCCGTGTAGAAATCTATGTCTCGTTGTGAAAACCTCCAGTCCTCTACCGGCTCGCCACCTACAGATCCTATCGGCGCCATTACAACGCGGTTCTTTAGGGAAAGCCTCCCTATTCGTCCAGGTTCAAATAACTTCATTTCTAAGCCTCCCTATCTGTTACGATTTGTTTTGATTTACCTTTAGCTATTAGTTCTAACATAATCCAGTAACAATGCCTTTGCGGCTTCTTCATACTATTCTTAGTCAGCTATTAATCCAACGAGGTTCTTTTCTGCCATTTCCATTCCTCAGCACATATGGACTATGGTTCTGATAGTATCACCGCCCTCTATTCACGTCAACGGTTGTCGAAACGAATCTAATTCGTATCCATGTGCTCTAGAGCTCAAGCTATTCTAGAAGGGCGTTGACGCTTGTGAGCGAACACTATTGGGGGCAGGTCATAATAGTAAGTGACATGCTATAGCGGGCCTTGCTTTCTTAACTAGTACCTAGGTAGGTTGTCGCTCCTAGCTTCGCGCTAGCTTTGACCTCTCAACCTAGGCAGGTAGTCGCCTAGCTTTGTGGAGCGGGAGACGGGACTCGAACCCGCGACAACCTGCTTGGAAGGCAGGGACTCTGCCAACTGAGTTACTCCCGCTAAATCGTGCCTATTTTAGTTGTAAAGTGTTGCTACTGTCAAAAGGTAACAGCTCTATCAAAAAGCTGGGCTCGGACTCTTCACAGATTCGCTACATGTTGAGGATATAAGCACAACCCCTGCCACTACATTAGTGAAAATAACCGGGCACCTGTTGTTCTTACTTTATTTCTAACCTCTTTAATGAAGCCGGCGTAACAACCTTAAAGAAGACTTCTATTACCTTAGGGTCAAACTGAGTTCCAACGCAGCGTCTTAGTTCATCAAACGCTTGTTGCGAGGGTAGTTGCTCACGGTAAGGCCGCGGCGAAGTAATAGCATCAAAAGCGTCGGCTACGGCTAGAATACGAGCCTCCAGGGGAATATTATCGCCCTTTAAGCCAGCGGGATAACCGGTCCCATCATAACGCTCGTGGTGATGCAGGATAACG
Organism: uncultured Dehalococcoidales bacterium; assembly: GCA_964472625.1. Classification (GTDB taxonomy): domain Bacteria; phylum Chloroflexota; class Dehalococcoidia; order Dehalococcoidales; family UBA5760; genus UBA5760. The sequence continues at coordinate 73,818 of CAYYLM010000002.1, read as the reverse complement.
GGTAAGCAGTTAACCAAGTCGATGACATGCCTTAATATCTCAACACCAAGCTTGGGGTGATCCTTAATTAACCCCCATTCCTCATCACTCAGAGTCCCCTTTTTGTTGAGTATCGAATCCGGGATACCAACCTTACCGATGTCATGGAGTAGACCAGCGGCGCGGATTATGTCAATCCTCTCTTGAGACAGGCCCATAGCCTCACTCATAGCTACGGCATAATCACTAACCTTTCTGGAATGCCCATAGGTATAGTGGTCTTTAGCATCAACGGTAGCCGCTAGGGCATAGATTATGCTCAGGGCCCTAGAACGCGCCTCAAGCTCGACGCTGACAAGGGGTGTCGCTGGTTTGACAACGTCTGAAGACAGGCAGGTTCGGTTCCGGCCAGTTTGTTTAGCCCGGTATAAGGCGGCATCGGCGCAGGAGATGATTTCCGCTTTCATAACCCCATCAATCGGCCAGTTAGCCACGCCGATACTGGCAGTAATCGGAGGCGCCGTAGAGCTTGTTCTGGCGGCTATGGTCTTACGAATGCGCTCGGCCACCTTATGAGCATCATCGAGTCGCGCCTCAGGTAGAATAATAGTGAACTCCTCACCTCCATAACGGAAGGCAATATCTAGACTTCGGATTGATGTTTGAATGCAAATTGCGATGCGACGCAGAATTTCATCTCCGGCCAGATGACCATGAATATCGTTGAAGGCCTTAAAGAGGTCTATATCCAGCATGATTAAGGAAAAGGTGGTACCAAAGCGAGAGCCCCTGGCGATCTCGTGGTCGAGACGTTCGTGAAAATGACGGTGGTTATAAAGTCCGGTGAGTCCATCCGTATTCGCCCTGGTCACCGCTTGAGAGTAAAGCTGGGCATTCTCGATTATAGTGCTGGCCTGACTTGCCATGCTCATCACCAGCTCTAAGTCCTCGTGAGAATAGATGGTATCTGCCTCCTTTTTCCCCAGGGCAATGATACCAATCAGCCTATCCCGGCTCTTGATGGGACACAAGAGTCCTAGGTTGGAGGCTATTATCTGCTCCCTTTCTGGCTCCCGCAGCCCCTTAAACTCCGGCATATTATCAATTGATTCCAGGGTAAGTGGCTCGCCCTTCTTATTGAGCCAAGCCGCTACCGGGTTATCCACGCTAAATTTAAACTCGTCATCCAACTCCTCATCCTCCACCTTAGGGTGGGCAAATTTGGTGGTGAAGTCACCGCTACTATAGTCCTGGAACAAGAGTTTCGCCTGCTTTAAGTGCAGCGCCTTGGTCATGGCGCTCAACATTTCATCAGCCAGCTCATCCAGGTTAATGATGTGGCTCATCCGATCACCAAAGTCAATCAGGGCTCGGCGGTATTTATATGTTCCCCAGTGAAATGAGCGGTACACCCAATCTTCGATTTTACGCAGCAAGGGACGGGTCAGAAATGCCAGAAAGATGACCACCCCGATGTTATAGGTAACGGAAGCATACACCGGTTGGGAAGGTAAGTACCTCTGGCCAAGCAGTAAAAGACCGCTATATATGCCACCGATACAGGCAATCAATAAGGCATAGGCCAGTACCTTACGTGTCACAAATCTGACGTTAAGCAACTGGTATTTCGTAATGGCATAGGCGATCACTCCAGCGTTGACCATGTTGCCAACGTGGTCAATAGACAGGCCAGCTATAGCCGGGGTCAGGTTAGTGACGTAGGTTGAGACGATTACTATCACGGAGCCGATGACGAGATACATGGTTCGGTTGCGGTCGACGGCATCAATAGAGCTACGGTATCGGTTAATCAGTCCTAATGTGGCACTGATCAAGAAGCCGGCACTAATACCACCTATTACGTAGAGCGCAGACCCCACATCATGGTATAAAACCCCGTTAATGACGAAGGCATATTTTATCAAGTAGCCATTCAGCGCCAGCGCCAAGACTGTGAATACCGCACCATAGCCCAGGTATAAAGCTAAGCCACCTGGTTTATTATTGTAAGCCCTGACGAAATGGTAGTAACTGACTACCACCCAGACAAGCATGGCCGCTAGTATCTCATTCCACAGGAGGGCATATTGAGGATAAGGATTAAGATGCAGCATAAAGGAGGAGAAACTCCATATGCTGGAGGCAATGAGAAACAGGGCAAATACCCGATTTATGCGCCGGCCATCCTGCCGCAGAACTACTATCGCTAAGATAGCAAACAGTAGAAAGCTAACTAATGGAATTACCGCCCATACATTCACAGCATCCCCCTCTACTACCCAACGAGGCGCAAACGGCTAATCATTACATAATGTTTCATATATTAGAGATTATGCCTTATGGCTCTAGGCTTGTCAATAGCGCCTTGGTCTGGGACACCTGTTAAGGCAGGGGTAGGAGCAAAACGGGAATTCAGGGAAGAAACGGTAAATGTCACAGATGGGGAGTAATCAGATTAGAACTAACTGCGCTTTAGAATATACAATCGGCCAATCTATTGGCCCGGCCTATCTTCGTAGTTTTCTAAACATCCCGGCTACAGAATGGAAAAACATCTTGGCTGCGAAACGGACAAGGGTTTTCCGCCGCACCCTATTTGCTATCCCATAAGCCTCAGATATATATTTCCTGAAATCATCCTGTGATACACTCTTCGAGAAGTAACTATCAAAGGACTTAAGCGACACTTTGCGCCAATCGATATTTTTCTTATCTTCTTCACTCATGGCATCGTACAATGGGGTGCCGGGTAACGGGGTATAACTATTGACATCAAAGAGGTCAGCCTTAACCCTTTTCATTAGTTTCAGAGTCTCTTCCATATCTTCTTTGGTCTCATCCGGCAGACCCAGCAAGACTGAGGTTGCAGCAGGGATGCCACTGTCATAGACCATTTCGCTCACCTTGATAATCTGGTCAACGGTTATCTTTTTATCAATAGCCCTCAACACCCGATCGCTTCCCGACTCTAAACCGAAATAAAGCCCGGCACAGCCAGCCTGCTTCATCAACTGAAGCAGGTCTTCGTCCAGGTTATCGTACCGGGCGGTACACCGCCACTTAATATTCAGCTTCTGGTCAATCATTGCCTTACAGAATCCCTGTAAATACCTACGGTCATAGGTAAAGGTGCCATCGGCGAAGTCAACATAATCGATCTTGTAGGTATCCTTCAGGAGTTGCATCTCTTCAATGACCTTAGCCACACTACGGCGGCGCACCTTGCCACCCCAGAGCCTTTTATCGGCACAGAAAGAACAGGTATAGGGACAACCACGGGTGGTAGCGATACTGTGGAGCCGATAGCAATCATAATCGCAATTAAGCACCAGGTCTCGAGCAAGAAATGGCAGTTCATCAAGATTTTCGATTAGCTTTACGCCATTAGTATTCGATACCTGCCCGCCGCCGTCCCGGTAGTAAATCCCGGGGACTCTCTCCCACCTAGGACTGGCTTTCTTGAACTCTCTAACGAGGCTTAGCAGCGGGATCTCACCCTCGCCTCTAATAACAAAATCTATATCTGGGTTCTGCATTACTTCTTCAGGGCAAAAGGTCGGATGAGACGAGCCGGCAATAACCTTAATACCGCGATCAATCTCCTTAACCAGACCAGCTATTCTTTCAACCACATACTTTAGTGGTGATAAATACGATATTCCCACCGCCATGGGATTAGCCTTAATCACAATGTCAGTCAACTTTCTCCAGACAATGTGATTTTTATCGCTTACAATCGCCTCATAAGCTCGCTGTCCGGCGGCATATTCTTTGACGTTATAAGTAAACCCCTTATTTTTGTTGCTACGCAGTGAATCCACCAACAGGTCTCCCATTAACACGGCAGTTTCAATCCCTTCATTACGAATATACGCCGCAATACTGGTTAGACCTATGTGATAGCCACAATCTGTTGACACACCCTTTAGGCTAGTATAAGGCGGATCAATAAGCAGTATATCCATTACTTCTACCTCTTCTTAAAGCCCGCTGGGGAGCCCTAAAAAACATCGTGCCCCCTTTTTGACATAGTTAAGGTTACTATTCGGAGTAGTGACGAAAGATAAGTGTTGAGTTATGTCCCCCGAAGCCAAAGGAGTTTGAGATTGCCGTCTCTACCTCAACGCACCGTGCCCTGTTGGGTACGTAATCCAGGTCGCACTCAGGGTCGGGGTGACTAAGGTTAATGGTCGGGGGAACAACCCCGTGATTTAAGGCCAGAACACAGATCACCGCCTCAAGGCTCCCGGAGGCTCCCAGAAGATGCCCTGTCTGGGATTTGCTGCCTGAGATAGGAATCCGATAAGCATGCTCACCAAACACGCTTTTCATGGCCTGGGTTTCAGTACGGTCGTTGAGTAAGGTCGCGGTGCCATGAGCATTGATATAGTCAATATCGCCTGGGGTAACATTAGCCCGCTTCATCGCTAGCCTTAAGGCTCTGGCCGCACCTTCACCATCGGGAGAGGGTTGTATCAGGTGGAAAGCATCACTGGTCGCACTATAGCCGATGATCTCCCCCAAGATGAGCGCCCCGCGCTCCAGAGCATAATTAGCCTCCTCCAGAACCATAATGGCCGCGCCCTCGCCTAAGACAAAACCATCTCGCTCGGCATCAAAGGGGCGACACGCGGTTTCAACCCCATTATTATTGGTCGAGAGTGCCCGGCAGGAATTAAAGGCCGCTAGGATGATGGGCATTATCGGAGCTTCAGCACCGCCGGCAATAATCACCTTAGCCCCACCCCCCCTAATTATCTCGTAGGCCTGCCCGATGGCGTCACTGCTGCTGGAACAGGCCGATGATGGGGAGTAGTTAATGCCCTTGGTACCCAGTATCAGTGAGACCTGTACCGAGGCAGCATCGCCAGACATGGTCGGAGCTAGAACCGGGCTCACCTTCTCCGGACCAGCTTCACTTAATACCCTAAGTTGGTCGCAAATCTGAAGCAGCCCACAGATACTGTCGCCAATGATAACACCAGCCTCCTCAGCGTCGCCGTTATCCAGCCTTAAACCAGCTGCCTCTACCGCCTGAAGGCTAGCAGCAACCGCAAACTGGGCAAATCGGTCCATACGCCTCGCCTCTTTAGGTCCGACGTAGGCATATGGGTCAAAGCCCTTCACCTCAGCCGCATACTTAGTCCTAAAGATTGTGGCATCGAAGTTAGAAATATAGTTAATTCCACACTTACCCGAAACGAGGGCCTGCCACATATCGGGCACCGTCAGTCCCAGTGGACTGACAACCCCTAGTCCAGTAATCACTACTCGCTTGTCGTTATCAGTACCTGCGGTCATTAACCACTACCTCTTGCCGTTGTTAGCTAACTAACCCGTAGCTTGCGGGTTTACCGACTCTGAACTATTTCAGGCTCGTGCTCTGGCTCGGCAGATACCGGCACCGCCTCCACACCTTTGACCAAACTCTCTAGCATGCTATCTGAGGGATTAATGTGCGGCGGCTTCAGATGAGCTAGGTCGGCACCAGCCGCCTGCTGCTGTAACATGTAGCTCCGAAAGGCATTTTGCGGTAGCAGGGTAACCTCAAGCGGTCTCAAGCCGATAAATGCCTCCAAATCAGCATAGGGAGGGTCTAACTTGGCCAGTTCCCTATGAACTGCGGTAGCCAACTCTTCGGATGTAACGCGTCCGTCCTCTTTGAGCTCAAGGTAGAGGTGTAATACCGGCTTGTCCTGTAGCTCTTTACGCGCCGTCCACTCCTCATAAGGGACACCCGTGTTCTCTATCGCCTGCCAGATAACCTTCTCTGTTAGCCGGGTAAAACCAGCGATGTCGATTATGTCATCCACGCGACTGTGGAATGTCATTTGAGGTATATCTATCCCGAGCTTCTCGTTACGCAGTGATGTTATTTTAATCATGTCACCCAGCCGGTATCTGGTAAAGGGCATGCCGTGGAAGCTGGTGATAACCACCTCGTAGTTCTCGCCCGCCTTAACTTCGTCTAAAAGTACCGTCTCTGGCTCATAATCAGGGTCAGCCTTGGACCGGAGGGACTCCTCCTCAGGGATAAACTCAAAGAAGTTAATGTGGGGTATAAAGGTCATCCCCGCGTAGTCCCAGGTTTGTGTCGCCATAATCAGCCCCTCGGTGCCGGCATAGACATCCAGCGGATACCGCCCCCACATCTTCTTAACCTTTTCCCGAAACACGGCACCATCTGAGCCGGTTGAGACCAAGCCCTTGAGACTCCAGATATCCCGAGGCATCATTCTCCGACGAGCCAGCTTACTCTTCACTACTCCCCTTAGCAAACGCGACAGAAGTCCAGGCCTAGCCAACAGAGATTTAATGTTAACGCTTCCTTTTCTCTGGCCGAAGCGCTCACCAATGGCAACTAGCACGCTGGACATGGCGAAGAATAGATCCAGGCCTTCAGATAGAGCCAGCTGGAAACCAAGTTGTACCCTTTCCTCAAAAGACATATTTTCGGCGGCCCGTATTGGCGGTAAGAAGTTAAACACTTCGTGTGGTGCGTTGTGTATCAGCGCCCCGGTCGTGTAGGGAGGTGGGGCTAGAGCGTAAAGGAATTTGTCCTTCCACTTGTAAGCAATCTCACCCTTCTCACTGCAGCAGGAGAAGGCGAGACAGCCAAACAGCAGGGCACGTGTTTCTTCAAACTGGCGGGCAGTAACCGGGGCCCACTTAAAGGCATATTCACCAGACCGACCTGAGGTATGCTGCCAGAAGAGCGGTTTCGCCGGTAGGGCACGCTCGTTTTTGGTCAGCAGGAATGGCTCATAATCGGTATAGGTAGTTAGCGGCACCTGTTCCCGGAATTCGGCCACAGTTCTGGGTCCGGCACCACGCATGATGCTCCTACCCAGCTTACACTTTTTAAGCGATTCTAGCTGCTCCAGCAGTAACCGTTCCTGGATGCCCATAAAATCTTTTAAGCTCAGATCGATAAAGCCACAGCACCTCTGCCACAGCTCCTGGTTTTTACCCTGGACAATTAGTTCTGCTTCTCTACTCATGTCGTCTAACCTCCTTGAGTTAGATTACTGAGACTTAACCTGCCGTAAGGAGCGCAGAAAAGCGCCGACGCTCTTTCTATTCGGCAGTAACATCGGGGTTTCCCGCCGGTATCTCTCATAGCCATGAAACATACGGCCAAAGATAAACCTGTCCTGGATAAATACCAGCACGATATCCAGGGCAATAAAGGTCGGGGCAGCAATAAGTAATAGGCTGGACCTTGAAATCGGGATTAGAGATAGCATAAAGAGGGGAAACCACAAAATCCCGGGGTGGCGCACCAGGGCATAGAGCCCAGTTTTTACCAGCTTATCGCCGACCCCGGGATCAACATATGTCTTACGAAAGGGAAGACTGACAAATAGTGAATGTATTAATAAGGAAGCCGATACGGCGAGTATCCCCCACCCCAACCACATTGACCAGGCCGGCAGCTCAATCTTAACCGGATACCGGCATATCATCACCAGCGAGTAGATTAATAAGCCGGACCCGATACACCAGACAACCGGCTTTAGCCTGGGAATCCTCTTCAGGGCAACGAGGTCAAAAATATGGACTACCACAAAACCGATGGCCCCAATTATTATGTAAAGCATAATACCTTCCCCAAATATTACTATCAGGGATAGCCTTGAGAATGGGAAGGTATTGAATACTAGAACAATGTTCTACACCCTGGGGACACCTAAAATCAGCCCAACTAACTCGAACTAACCATACCTCAACATCTTTTACCTACCCTTAGATTATTAACCACCCAAAATAAAAACCCCCTCTTTATGAGGGGGGTCATGCTTTCCCTAAAGTTGTAAAACTTAAGCGGCTACTTCCACTTTATGGTAGCCTTACCTTTTCCGCCGCCGTCGGCTTCCAGTTCCTTCTCCAGTCCCTGCAGCCGGCTGGCAAGTTCCTCAAACTCAGATTGGGGAGCCTGCTTACCCAGTTCAAGGCCATAGCTGACGAAAAAATCAAGAAAGCTCCGGAGGAGCTTCTTTATATCCTGTTCTAGAGAACGAAACTGTTCTTCGGTGACATATTTTGCTTCCTCTTTAGTCTTAGTCTGGGTCTCCTCTAGCTGACTGTCAATCAGAAAATCGATAAACTCAGCCTGGCTCATATCACCGCGATTTTCATCGATCCGCCTCACCAACTCAGCCGATACTATCAGCATTCTTTTCTCAGCCATACAACTACCCTTTCTCTAAGCTCAATCAGCTTCCTTTAACTCGAGCATCTCTAGGACGGTGTCTATGCTCTTGAGCAACCTAAGACCTTTCCGGGTCACCCGGTAGGTAACCGTGGGATTCCCTACCGTCACCTTGTCTATCAGTCTCAGTTCAAGCAGGAAGTTGAGATACTTCTTCAGCTGGAAGAAGCTCATGTTGGCGCTATACATAATCTCGGTCTTACCCGCTTCACCCAGCCTCAATATGTCGGCTATTACTTGAATGCTTGACCTTCGGCGTTCCATCCTAATTACCTGCTAGTTACAACTTTCGCCCTAGTACTATAGTACTAATTATATACACTATAATTCGCCAGATGGTAAATGTCAATACCCTGAGGCCACTTTCCTTGAGACCAAAGCTGAAGGCAGGCAATCTTACTGTGGTGGGACGGTTAGAGATTGGGGCTTAGAACAGCCCCAGCCACCAGATGAGGATGTCGGCACCCCATATCAGGGTAACTATAGTAGCTACCGAAAGCGACGGACCGAAGGGGATCGCCTCTTTCCGCTTCTTTTTCTTTAAGAGGAGCAGAATTGCCGCTACCACACCACCTAAAATTGCCGCCATAATTAGCGTAAAAAACACGACGGGAAAACCGACCACCAGCCCAATCAGGGCCGCCATCTTGACATCACCAAAACCCATACCGCCTCTGGAAAGCAGCACCACCAACAAGGCCAGCCCGAAGCCAATCGCGCCTCCGATTGCCGCGTCAGCGATTCCAGGCGGCAGCTGCACAATTCTGCCCCCCAGCACGAAAACATCTACCCTCCCGGCCAAGAAGATACTAAACAGTACCGCGACTATCATGCTGGGGTATACCAGCCGGTTGAGGATAAGCCCTTTCTCCCAATCAATCACCAGGAGCATAATGAACAGGCAGCAATAGAAAGCCATAATCCCCAGTGCCGCACTCAAACCATAGTGCCAGTAGAGAAGCGGCAGTAGCGCCCCGATTGTAATCTCCATCCCCAATATCCGCCGAGGAATTGGAGCCCGGCAATAACGACAGCGACCGCGCAGCCACAGGTAGCTAAAAACGGGGATCAGGTCTTTGGCAGCCAGGCGACGCTGACAAGAAGGACAATGAGAGGGAGGAGAAACAATCGACTCATTCTGGGGCAAGCGGTCAATCACGACATTAAGGAAACTAGCGATGACCATCCCCAGTATGGTAAATATGGCGATCAGGGCACCTTCCACTTCAGTCTCTATTTTGGATGCTTTTCAGGATCTAGTCAATAGGGAAAAGGATTATTGATTTTAGTGAGTGACAACGGTATACTTTGCTCGCAAGTCCAAAATTGGTGAAGGCAGAAAATGGCGGAAGATAGTGAAGCTCCAGAACCAGCCAACGCTCTCCCCAGTCTAATAGGCGATGAAAAAATCACCAAACTGGTGACGAAAATGCTGGCGGAGAACGTTACTGATATTAAACCCGAGCTTGATTTCACCAGCGACATGGGCTTTACCTATCCCTTCGTCGAAGAAACACTGGAGATCACGGGGCAAGAAGCGGTATCAGTTCTGGAGTCCCTGGCTAGTAAGGGTATTCTCAATAAGGACTTCTTTGACCGGTTTCTCCACTGTCCTCAGTGCCAGTCAGTGAATCTGAGACCAACCACCCACTGCCCCAAGTGTGGTTCCGGCAACATTGCTCGCGGCCGGGTCCTAGAACACTCTATCTGCGGATATGTCGGGCTTGAAGACGAGTTTGCAACTCAAGGGAGACTCATATGTCCTAAGTGCAAATCGGAGCTAAGAAAGCTCGAAAGCGACTATCGGAGCCAAGGTCTAATGCACAAGTGTCATGTCTGCGGTGACGTTTTCCCCGCACCGATAATGAAATGGCGCTGCCTGAAATGTTCCTCGATCACCAGCGAGGATAAAGTCGCCGAGGTAAACGTCTATTCCTACAGCCTTGATGAAGCCAAAAGAAGTTGGCTGGAGTTTGAGCTCAAGCCTAAAGCCCAGCTCACCGAGTTTCTGAAACAGCGCGGTTTTGAGGTTAGTGAAAATGCCACTAAAAAGGGTCGGTCGGGTGCCGAACATAGTTTTGATATCCTGGCAACCAGGGAAAATGGCATCATAACTTATGATATTGCCATCGGGATTAAAGTCGCTGGGGATATAGTCTCTCTGCGAGACGTATTTGAATTTGATGACAAAGCCTACGACACTGGCGTTCATGAGAAGGTCTTGCTTGTTGACCCGCCGTTAGACAAGGAAGCAGCTACGTTTGCCAGTCACCAGAGGATTAAGGTGCTGCCGCTTGAGGATCTGAAGACAGTACTGGCCAGAGCTACCCCATCACTGGCGGTAGAAACAGAGAAGGAGCCATTTGAATTCAAGTCCATTTCTCAGCTAATAGAACACCTGAAGCGACATGCCTATGAGGTCAAGAAAAATACTGCGGTTAAGGGCCGGTCTGGTGCCGAACACAATATAGATATTCTGGCTATCAGGGATGACGGCATCGTTACCCACCGCATTGCCATCGGCATTGAGGCAAGCGACAAACCGGTAGAACTGGACAAGGTGTTTGATTTTGATGATAAGGCCTATGATACCGGTATTCAGGACAAGGTTTTCATTGCCTCCCCTGGGCTCAGCCAGGAGGCTAAACAGTTTGTGGAAAGGCAACGTATCAAGGCCTTTGAAGTCGAGAAGCTAGACTCACCTGGCTAGGCATCTATTACCTCTAGCTATCACCACAGAGTTAAGAAGGGGTTAACGCCCCTTCTTTTTTAACCTTAACGAGGGCAAAACCCGGATGCCGGCGGAAACACGACGATGATACTAACGGGTGAGCATAAGCAAGGCATAGCTCACTCTCTAGCTTCCTCCCACCGCCCGCAAGGGGAAAGCCAGACGGAATACCCCGTGAACTCATACCATCTTACTATTACTATTGCGTGATTGACTGTGCCGGTAGCTATGCTAAACTGGACTTAAGTCACTAGAAATCACTTAAGCTTCATCATAAATTTGAGAAAGGAGGTGAAACAACAAATGATGAAGACACTAATGAGAAGGCTTCACTACGGCGAGAAGAGGTTTGCTAGGAAGTTCCGCCGCGGGCAGAAGGGTTTCACCCTGATTGAACTGCTTGTGGTGGTCGCCATCCTGGGCGTGCTGGCTGCGGTCGCCATCCCCAATATCGCTGGCTTCATGGATGAGGGCGAATCAGAGGCGGCAGCCACAGAATTAGCCAACGTCCAGACCGCGGTGATTGCCGCCATGGCTTCCGAAGGAGTCTCCACTACAGCAGGTGGCGAGCTAGATGCTGATTCAGATGTGGTTGTTGGTACTTCAGATGTAGGCACCTTTATCATGGGCGGTAACGAAATACTGGTCGGCACCTATAATGTTACCACAGAAGGCGTAGTCACCCAGACCGACGACGGTTATTAGTAACCAGATTAACAAAACTGAGACACAAACTGCTAATCTAGCAGCCTAAGACCAATTATCAAAAGTGAAGCTTGCTTCCTAAAAGCTCGTCGACAGAAGGTTCACCTCCAAGCTGCCGGCGGGCTTTCCTGTTTTATGATGTTGTCTCTCGCCAGAATCAGTGACAGCAGCCGAGGGCAATTTGATGAGAACCACAACTGTGGGAGGAATAATACCAGTTAGGTAAGCGAAAGATTAAGAGGGGCTTAATGCCCCTCTCTTACTAACTTTAAAAATTAAGGTAACGTTAGCCGATAGTTCCCAAAGGACTACTTTATACCCACGCTACCAGTGAGCTTTTCCACTTCCTTGCGATCCCAGCAGAAAGTAAGCACGGCTTCATAGCTTATGATGCGTTTTAAGTAAAGGTTAACCAGCGCCTCATCAAGCGAAACCATACCGATTTCCCGGCTAGTGCGGATTACATTGGGCAGCTGATAGGTTTTGCCTTCCCGGATAAGGTTACGTGCCGCCGCATTAGCCAGCAGAATCTCAGTAGCCGCTATTCTCCCCGAGCCGTCAATCCTGGGGACGAGCGTCTGAAAAAGCACCGCTACCAGCAGAGACGCCAACCGCGTTTGAGCCAAAGGACGCTCGTGAGGCGGAAACAGGTCTATCACCCTCTCCACCGCCTGGCTGGCACTGGGCGCATGACCGGTGGTCAGTATCAAATGCCCGGTCTCAGCGATAGACAGTACCGCAGCCGCAGTGTCCAGGTCTCTCATCTCGCCGACCAGAATCACATCTGGGTCCTGCCTTAGGACCCGCCTTAGCGCCTCAGCGAAGGAGAGAGTGTCACTGCCCAGCTGACGCTGGGTTATGGCACACTTAATACTGGGATGGACATACTCAATGGGGTCCTCAATAGTAACCACATGACGGCTCTCATTTTCATTCAAATGCTGAATCATGGCCGCCTGTGAGGTGGATTTACCACTGCCGGTAGGACCGGTAACTACGATCAAACCCCTCTGTTTCATGGCAAGCTCTTTATATATTGCCGGCAGCTCCAGCTCATCTATAGTCGGAACCTCCGCCGGCAACAGACGCACGGCAAGGCTGATTGCCCCGCGCTGCTGAGCGGCATTGCAACGAAGCTGCCCAACCTCAGACAGGGAATAGTTAAAATCAAGCTCCAGATGGTGATGGAAGCTTTCTCTTTGCTCAGGGGTAGTTATCTGAAGAAACGCCTGGTTTATCTCATTGGCAGTTAGTAGCTTGGTGCCGTTTACCGCCTCAAGCAGACCATTCACGCGCAGTAAGGGCGGGCTAGAGACGACCATATGTAGGTCTGAGGCCCCCTTTGATGCTGCTTCACGAAGCAAGGAAAAAATATCCATACCCTCACCCCCATTTCTACTGTAGCAGGGTAAACTGGAAGTTATACCCCCTAATTACTTCCTCTTCTTCCTCCTCCTCACCCTCTTCCGATACTACAACTTCATAAGCTTCAATAGATGAGATAATGACCTCGGAGAAGCCACCACTAGCTCTTAAACCTCTAGCATACTTAAAGATGGCGTCTAGGTCTTGGCTCCTGCCGACTACTGTTACTTCATCACCGGTATGCTTAATGCTAGCTTCACATATAGGTGCATCATACCCCATTATCTCATCACCACCATAAACTAAAGCTACCTCCTCCGGCACCAGATGCGCAATCTGAGTCACCTCCTGGTCAATCCGGTTGCGCCCCTCCTGCACGTCGGCAAAGGTAGTATTAAAGATGTCAGCTTCAGCCTTTACGGGCTCAATCTGGGGTTCTAGCTCGGCAAGCTGCTCCTCAAGCCCTGTCTTTACCGCCTGCTGCTCAGGAATTTGGCTCTGGGTAAGCTCCAACTGGGCACGTAAAAGCTCATTACCAGCCTCAGCATTCCGGCCAAGGTTAAACATATAGAAAACCCCGCCACAGCCCAGGACAATAATAATGGGCAGAAGAATGCTGGCTGGAGATACCTTCTTCTTGGGCTTCTCTGCGTGTGGTAGAGCATTGAAGTTTACTATCGAGAAGTTAGCTGCTTCTTTCTCAAGAGGTAGCTGCTTGAGCGCCAGCCCAATATTGACCATGAATTGACTCGGGTCAAATCCCTCGATTGGCTCCATCGGCGATGGTAAGGCTGAGGTAGGATAGCCCTCCGTACCGCTGAGCGACTGCCAGGTGTCCGGCGCTTGAGCCAGGTCACCAGAGACAAATATAGGTACTGAGGTTGCTAACTGCTTATCACGATGACTGGAGTTATAGAAGGCAATAGTTCGATTAAGCTCCTCAACAATAGTCGTCAGCCGTTCCGCCAGCGACTGTGCCTCACCGGGAAGAGAGAGGCTACGAATTACCTGAGGTATCCTTTCCAATATAATGGCAATATCAAGGCTGGCTGAACTGACGTCGACAACTATCGCCTCCGGAGCATCAACAGTGCGACACAGAGCTAAAGGAGCTAAGTCCAAAACATCGGCCCTCAGCCCAGCCTTCTGCAGCGTCCGGAGCAGAGCGTCGGTGGTGTTGCGAGGAAAAGCCGCCAAGAAGATTAATGTCTCCGCAGCCGAGGTAGGCATCAACTGATACGACAGGTAGACCTGGTCCCGGGGCACCGGTATCACTCGACTTGCCTCCTGCTCTACCGCCTCGGGAAGGATTGCCTCCGGTAGCTCAGGTAGCGAAATCAAACGATAAACCGAATTGAATCCGCTTAAACCAGCCACTACCGTTCTTGCCCCTACCTTTTGTAGCTTAAAGAGCTCACGAATCTTATCGGCTACCTTGGCTTCATCAAGGATCAAGCCATCGCTAACCAGCCCCGGCTCCAGCGGTAGCTTCGCCCATTTTTCTACCCGCCGGCCTCTGGCTACCAGTAGCTTGACAGCACTATCTTCAATAAATAGAGTAACTTCGGCCATATCTAATCCCCTTTGTAGCTATAGATATTCACTTTAATAACAGCTGATGGCGCCTCTGGTTCCTCTTCCTCCTCTTCCTGCTCTTGCCCAGCTAACGCCTCCTCCTCTTGCATGGTTATCGGCTCAGGAACCTTAATATCCACCAGCTCCACGGTAGCCGTGGTAAAGTCTTCACCGATGGCTATGGCATTAACGAAATCGAGGATGTCAGCCACCTGACCCATCACTTCCAGATCAAAAGAGCTGATGGTATAGGTAACCTCTTCCACTTTTCGCTCGGTTGGCTCCGAAGTGACCAGTCTCATTACCTCCAGGTCACGGTCATGAGCCATCTGGCATAATAACTCGTCGTACCTAATGCCATCTATGGAGAGGGGAAACCTTGCTTTACCCTCACTAAGCGAGGCATTAGCCTGATCCAGCTCAGCTTGCAGCTGGTTAAGGCGGCTTTCCAAATCCTCACTTTCAGAAACGAGCTGGGGCAGCAGTTGCTGGGCCACATCCAGCTGGGCACTGAGCTGTTCATGCTCGGCCGCCCGCCCCTGGTTCATGCGGTAGAGGAAGATAAGCGCGATGGCGAAAATGCCAATCGCCAGAGCTAATTGAGCTACCTTACCAAATTTCATACTTTATTCACCCCATACTCTAAATAAATCTAACTTTTTATCAAGTAGCTAATAGTGCCCCCAGCGACGACCTCGCTGCGGAAAGAAAGGATGATATACACTAGGTTCCAGGAATCAGTCTGGGTAGGCAGGTCTATCTGAGCCGAGGTATCCCCAGCCTCCAGCAGGCCACTCCCCCAGGTAACATGGAAGGTGTCAATATCAATGCCGTCCTCTACCAGCCCAACCGACCATGAGTTCCAGACATCATTAGAGCTCCTACCGTCGGAGAGGTTGGTTCCCTCGAACCTAAAATAGTCGTAGTTATAGTAATCATCTCCCTCACCGACAAAGCAGGTCATCGTAGCGGCATCGGCATCGTCGCCCTCGCCTTCAATCTGTTCTGGAACCAGAAAGCCACTGATTCGACCACCCGGTTGCCCGTCACCATTAAAATCAACATTGACGTCCATACTCGAGTAGACAAAGTCATCGTAGAGATAGAGCTGGTGACCATACGTCTCCGCGCTGGCGTAGACAAGTATCAGCGACCAGGCGGCATAGGACCACTCATCGTCGGTATCCCCATACACTCCCCCGACGGTATAGGCGCCGTTACCGGGGTGATTGCCATCATCACCCTCAGCACTAAACGCCTGCACCAGGTCGGTCACGTCCAAGAAGCAGGCATAGGAATACTCGCCGGTCTGATTTTCCAGGATTGTCCACTCCGAAGCAACTATTTCCTCCCCACCCGTCTGAGGGACTCCATATTCATCAAAGTAAACCTGGGTGCCATCTATCTTGAAGATAGCCGTGGCATCGGCCCAGGCGTCCCCTGAGGTTTCATAGATAGTAATATTGTTAACATAGGCGTACTCATTATAATAGTTGAAGTAGAGGTAAAACCTCATCTTAAAGTTGGCGGTAAGATACTGCTCTGGAATGGTGTAGCTGAACTCCTGTGGTGTGCTCCCGATATCATCACGGAAGGCCTGAATATTACTGCTCCAGCTGCTGCCACCATTGCCGGAGAAGGCAAAGTAGAGATAGTCGCTGGACTCTAGGTACCCGCTCTCACGTTGCTCCCAGGAGACGACAATCGTCTTGTCGGAGTAGGCACTTAAATCCAGGCTGTCGGTCATGGTGAGACGCCTATCGGCGGTACTGCCCCCACCCTGCCCCCTAAATTCATCACCGTTGTAGATTGTCCAGTGGCTACCGTTAGTCCAATTAATAGGGCCAGCTACGAAGTCAGAACAGTCATCATAAAGTATGGCATTGGATACCGAGATACCAATGTTATCGACAAAGCAGTACTCGCCACCGCCAACCCAGCCATTATCGTCACCTATTTGAAGTCTCATCTTGAAGTTAGCGGTGAGATACTCATCCGGAATGGTGTAGCTGAAATCCTGCGGCGTGCTCCCGATATCATTGCTGAAGGCCACAATATTGCTGCTCCAGCTGCTGCCGCCATCACCGGAAAAGGCAAGCCAGAGGTAGTCATTACTCTCCAGGGTACCATATTCCCACTGCTGCCAGTAAACGGTCGTCAGTTTACCTGAATATGAGCTCAGGTCTAGGCTTGACTGCAGGGTCAGGAATCTATACTGGGCACTGCCATAATGATGCCCCCGGAAAGTGCCACTGGAGATTACCCAATCATTACCCGGATTATTCCAATTACTGAAGTTGGAACAGTCGTCTTCGAATACCGTCGTGTCACCAGACTCTTGCTCCAGCTCCTCTTCCAGCCAGGCTGACCAGTAGAGATAAGCCGCCTGGATCTCGGCGCTGTCGGGGATATCACTGACAGTAGCATCGCTCTCAGCCAGCAGAGTATCCCGCACCACCGGAGTCGAACCGCCGTATTCGTTGGTCATCAGGGTGTTGCCGATGGCACGGTAGTCTCCCGCTATCGCCCCACCGACCTCGCGTAGCTCGGTCTTGGCGGTATGGGCTTCAAGGTTGGTATCGCCAGCTTGAGAGGTAATCTTATAAACCTTGGTGTCGGCATCCCAGGCATAACTAATACTGCCACTCAAGTTCATATTGGTATCTACCCAGGACAGGGCTTCGGGGTTACTTCCCTCCCGGCGCGCCGTAAACTGGAAGGTGACCTGAGTCACCATGGGCATGTCCGACGGATTCACACCCGGGAAAACAGACATAGGAACTGAGCTGAAGCTCCAGATGACCGCCTGTCCCCCGGAGTGATCTGAGACTACCGGCACCGAATAATAATCAGCGAAGGAGTCAGCCTCGAGGTTACTGGAGCCAACTACATATTCAAACCCGGGCGGTAGCCATATCCCGATCTCTTCTATTACGAATTCATCACCGTATTGATAGACGTCCTCTTGTTCCTTATTATAGGTTATCTTGATTTTATATTCTTCTGTGTCGGGAACAGTGCCGGTTACTACCGCTTTGGGGGGTTTACCATCAACCCCCTCAATAATATCCTCCGCCTGAGCCTCACCGGGCGCTGCCAAATCCTTGGGAATCCAGACATTCTCAATGGTGCCCGTCACGTCCTCTTCGTTTACCTGCTCATCCAGCTGGAAATCCCACACCGTGCTGTAGTCATACACGCTATAGACCGTGGGGCTACTGAGTGACTCGAGTTCATCAAACTGCACCTGCCAAATACCATCCTCGATGCCGGCATCAGCGGCATATAACTCACTCGTCTTCTGTTCGAAAACCTGACCACTCTGGAGGCCGGTACCCATAAAGGCTAGCAGTGGCGCAATGATGAGACCACCCACCAACAGCAGGATTAGAACCAAGATGAAAGCCTGTCCCGCCTCTTCCCTTTTGGCGCTACGCAGTAAAACTGTTATCCTTCTAATCATGGTGCCACACCCCCTGTTATGAAGTTCTGGGAGTAATCCTCACTTCTCTCATCTCACTTATATCTTCCGGATAGCCGCTTACGGTAACGGTTATTCTAAAGGTAAATATCCAGAGATCTTCGTCAAAGTCACAATAAGTGTCATCCGAGTCCGTATCAATATGCTGTGCCAGTGTAAGTTCAGTCGGTGTACCACCATCCTCGGAATGACTACGCTGTAGCTCGTTACCCACTATGCTATACGTAACCACATGCTCGGTATTGTCCACGTCCCACTCTACCCAGGTCAGGACCAAGGGGAAACCATCTGCGTCTTCAGTCGGCTCTATAATCTGAGCCATCTGGACATCACGGTTAATGTAGTGGATGGCGTTCTCCACCTGCTTGACAGCCACCATGCGCATATTGTCCCGGGCGCTGTAGTCAAGCGTCTGAAAGATACTCGTGGCTAGTCCACCAGTGATAGCACCGGTAATAGCTAGGGCTATTATCAGCTCGAGCAGGGTAAAGCCCCGCTGCTTTTTATTTATGTAGCCTAATTTTTTAAGTATCATCGGTTCACCTTGTAATCCGCCAGAGTAATTACCTCTGGTTTATCCTGATGACTTACCGTCACCTCTATTTTCTGAATATTTCCATCCTCCAGGGAGGTGGTAACTATCTCAACATCATAATATTCATATTCACCAAGGATTGCCGTTGACTTCGAGTAGGCAACGCTGTAAGGCAGGTTTTTCACATACTCCATCTGAGCTTCGGCCAGGTTATTAGCCGTCTCTCGCTCATCGGCAGTGAGGAGACCCCTTGAGGCAGTACCTAAACCACCAAGAAAGCCAACCGCAATTATACCCAGTATCGCCAGGGCAATTACTACCTCAATAAAGGAAAACCCCTTTTCACCTTTCATCACCCCTTAGTCCCCCTTAACCGAAGTTCCCGTAGACAGAATACATAGCCTGCACCAGAGCGATTGCAATAAAGGCAACAATGCCACCAATAACCATCGTCATCATTGGCTGGATCATAGCTACCGCCGCGCTGGTCTTGTCCTCAGCCTCAGCCTCATAGGCCTGCGCTACCGTAGTTAGTGTTTTATCGAGGTTACCGGTTTCCTCACCGACCCCGGTCATCTGCACCATCAGGGGCAGAAACAGCTTCCGCCTGCCCATAGGACGGGATAAGCCCTCACCCTTAAGCAACTCCTGTTGCACCTCAGTCAACTCCTGAGCCACAATATTATTGGTGGTGCCATAAATGGCTACCGCCATAATCTCCGGTAGCGGTACGCCAACCTTAAATAGTAGCGCTATGGTGCGACAGCAGCGTGACAGCTGATTCAGGAGGTTAATACGCCCAAATACCGGCAGATTAAGCAGCGTTCTATGCCACCAGATTTTGCCCGCTGGGGTTTTGATATAAGCAAAGGTTATGCCAATGGCAGCGACTACCCCCAGCACCAGCCAGAGGCCATACTGATCAAACCAATTGGTAAACCCGATAAGCATCCTCGGCAGTGTCGGCAACTCACTCCCAAACGCGGCGTACAGAAGGATAAAACGGGGCAGAACAAATTTAACTAATATCCCAACCACAACAATCGCAATGATAAAAACAATAATGGGGTAGCGCAGGGCTCCTTTTATCTTCTTTTCCGTGACGGTGGCCCTCTCGATATGATTTGCCATCTGCCTAAGTGTCTCCTCCAGATTACCACCCTGCTCACCAGCCGATATTGCCCGGTGGTAAAGTTGCGAGAAAGCCCGCGGGTGCTTACTTAGCGCCTTTGACAGCGAGCTACCAGCACGGATGTCAGCGACCACCTCAGCAATCACCCTCTTCAGGGTATGGCTAGTTGTCTGGTTCTGTAATAACTCCAAAGCGGTAACAATATCAGTGCCAGCTTCAAGTAGTAAAGCCAGCTGGCGGGAGAACATTATGATTTCTGTCGGCTTTACCCGGGAGAAACTGGTGCCCAGCTTTCCCGTATCAAAGAAGGGAACCACCTGCTTAAGGCTAAGCACCTGGTAGCCACCGTAGCTCAACACACCAGCTGCTGCCTCTTGGTTGGTCGCCGAGAGCTTGCCCTTCACTAATTTTTTATCCCTGGTATACGCTACATAAGAATACTCCATATTTCACCTCTATTTTGCTTCAGGCCTAAGGTCGGGGGAGTAGGCACTGCGCAGCACTTCAGACGGGGTAGTAATCCCGCTTTGCACCTTGCGCATACCATCATTCATCATTGCCCTCATCCCCTCCTCAAACGCCAGAGAACGAATCTCATTGCTATTAGCTCGATTAGTAACCAGAGCTCGGATGCCATCACTCACCACCAGAATCTCAAAGATTCCGGTTCGGCCCACATAACCAGTATAGGCACAGGTAGCACAACCGGTACCGTATAAAAACTCGGTCTTTTCCTCCCCCATCTCCTTTTCATAAGCCAGTCTTTCCACCAGGGGTGCCTCAATAGGGTGGCCGCAATCCGGGCAAATGCGACGCACCATCCGCTGAGCGACAACACCAATAACGGAGGAAGCGATCAAGAACGGCTCAACTCCGAGGTCAATGAGACGGGTGAGTACACCAGCCGCATCACTAGCGTGGATGGAGGTAAGCATCAGGTGCCCAGTCAAAGCTGACTGAACTGCGATTTGAGTTGTCTCAACATCACGTATTTCGCCGACCATGATAACATCGGGGTCAAGACGGAGTATCGACCGCAGTCCTCGGGCAAAGGTAATGCCAGCCTGAGAATTAACCTGAATCTGATTAATATCCTTAAACCGATACTCGGCCGGGTCTTCAATCGTAATTATGTTCCGCCCCATGGTATCAAGGGAATTAATGGAAGCGTATAAGGTGGTGGTTTTCCCGGCTCCGGTGGGACCACTGATCAAGAGCATACCATAGGGTACCTTGAGCAAACTTTCGTACTTGGCCTGGCTATCTGGCAAGAAACCAAGTTCCGATAACCCCAAAGTAGCCCGAGCTTTGTCAAGAAGCCGCAGCACCGCCATCTCACCGAAGACGGTAGGTGCGGTAGCGACACGAACATCTATCTCTCGCCCCTTGGCTTTAGTAGAAAACTGTCCATCCTGAGGACGATGGTGGTCAGCAATATTCATATCAGCCAAAATCTTAATTCGAGAAATAACAGCACGATGCACCGTCACCGGTAGAGACATCATATCCTGAAGGGTACCATCAATGCGGTAGCGTACCCTCACCCTATCCTCCTCGGGTTCAATGTGAATATCAGATGAGTGTGCTCTCACCGCTTCCTCAACAATAAGGTTAAGAGCCTGAGCCAGAGGGGCATCAATAGCCGCATCAATGGCCAGCCTTTCATCAAGGGCATCGGCCGGGATAGAGATATGAGCAATCTGCTTCTCGATCTCGCTATGGCCTTTGTAGTTAAAGTCAATAGCCTCCCTGACTTCCTTAGCACTGGCGCCTATCGGTTGAATCCTCTTTTTACTCTGGGCAGAGAAAGCCTCCAGAGCAAAGATATCGGTCGGGTCGGCCATAGCAACCTTCAGCGTGTTACCCGAGAGAGTTAGTGGTACGGCATTATACCTTCTTGCCATCACCTCGGGTATCATTTGTAATGCCTCAGCCTGAACCATCTGCCGTAGCTGTCTCGTTTTAACCTTAGCCGAATCAGGTTTAGTTGCTTCCTCTGCTGACGTTGAATCCTTGGAAGCTGGCTTTGCGCCCACTTCGAAAACCCTTATTCGCTGATGCTGGGCAAACTGCTTCGCTTCCAGGCTAAGCACCGGCGAGACAACAATGACTTTATCATCAATGCCAACCTCGTAGGCTTTAGTATCAAATATGGATACCTGATCCAAACCTACTTCCTTCTCCGCACTCAGAAAGTCGATACCTAGGCTGTGATTAGCCCCATCCATATCAACATAAGCCAGTATGTCAAAGCTATACTCAACCCCAGATCGGCTCTTAACCTTAGCCTTTTCCTCGACCTGGTAACCCCGACTCAGCAAAGATTTCACCAGCTCTGCTTGTGTCTCAAACCTAAGTGGCTCCCCAGGCTTAAGCTGCGCCACAGGCTTAGTGTCAAGCAAAGCCCCCATCTTTTCGGCTTCAATAACCTTTATCCGCTGTTTACCAGCCAGTTGCTTCGCCTCAGGACTAATCTCCGGGACAGCAATAAGCACCCGGTCAATAATACCAGTATCATAGGCCTTGTTGGCGAAGTTGAAAATAGTTTGTACCTCTGCTTCCTTATCTCCCCCAGCCGCAATGCATATCGCCATAGTGTAGCTGATAAAACCGTCATCCCTCTGCGCCAGCATGTCAAAGGTATGCTCAACCCCCGACTTGCCGACGAGCCTTGCCCCCTCGGTTACCTTGTAACCCTGCTTGCGCAGATATTCCCAAATCTGGTCACTTAGTTTAAGGTCAATCTCCAATTGTGGCACTTTGCCTCCCCCTCCTAGTGACTCAAAGGCATTAAGCTTTACTGACTGGCGAGAATCAAACTCATCATTCTTACTCGCAACCTTCTCTTTACTCAGATTAGCCATTTCTCAATTTTAGACCGACAGGACTAAACGCCCCTAAAACTACCCTTTATGTCCCCTTGAAATCCTGCTGCTATATCCCCTCACTATTTCTCACCTGGTGAAATCCAACCATTACGAATGGCTAGGGCAACAGCATGAGCCCTATCATTAGCATTCAGCTTGCGAAGGATAGCACTGACATGGCTCTTAATCGTTTGCTCACTAATCCCCAAGATATCAGCAATTTGCTTATTTGTATTGCCTTCAGCAACGTAGTCCAGAATCTGCGTCTCACGACGGGTGAGGGGTGCAATTACTGTTTCGATCGCCCTACCCATCGATGAGATATCTTCAAATTGCTTTAACACCCGCTGGGCGACCTTGGGTCTTGTCATAAGGCTCTCATTTATTGGGTATTCACCCTGAGATGCCCGCCTTATCGTGTTAGCGAGCTCATCAGCAGCGGTATTCCTGTTTAAGCAGGCTACGGCCGCTGTCTTGATAACCTCAAAGAGCTCTTCATCATCAGGATTGGGACTCAGCATTATTACCTTGGTATTGGGGTAATAGCGGGCGATTTTTCTTCCCAATTCTAGTCCACTGTGGGCACCGAGGGCTGAGCCGAGCAGGGCAATATTGGGAAGACTAGCGTCAATCATATCTAATGGGCTATCAGACGGATCACAATCCAATACCTCGAAGTCAGTCTGTTGAGCAAGTGCCTGACGCACGCCAGCTCTAAAGAATGCTTCCTCATCAATTATCATTACCACGATTTTGTTCATTTGCTCACCCTCACATATAGATATTACTTACGGTCATAGGCTACCGACGCTGGTAGGTTCTGGCGACTTCCTGACGATTGGTCTGATAGGGAGGGGATTTCCATCTCAGTATCTAGATTGGCCATCTTCGACTTCTGCGAAAGGAAAGTGGCGATATCTTCACGGTGAAACCGGCGATCACCACGCGTGCCGATACGGTATGTCTTTAGTACTCCCTGATTACTCCACCGCCTTACCGTATTGATATGCACATTAAGCAGACGAGCCACCTCACTCGTCGTCAACATAGGGTTAATCTCTTCGTGACTCGGCATCTCCACCTCCTCTCTTAAACTACCTTAAACTTACCTCTCCCTATTCTGCCTTATCCTAATACCCAGTTCAATCACCCAAACGAGTCATTTAGACTGTGAAACAGTCCCCCATTAGTAGTGCGACAATAAGGGTAACAAATAATGATTAGATTGTAAAGTAAAGTAAGGATAAGATAGGATAAGATAGGATATAAGTAATAATTCTCAGCCGTGATTGACAGGGGTTCCCGGCTGTGTTTATACTAACGAATGTTAGAATAATCTGACCACAATACAGGCAGCAGCCTAGCACCAAGTAGCCCTAGGCAGAGCGGGTAACCAAGGAGAGAGCCAATGGAAGCTAAAGAAGACGGGGAAAGAGCCAAAAAGGAAGCTAAGAAGGCGAAAGCCCAAGCCAAGAAAGAGACAGAGCAAGTAGCCAAGAAGGAAGGCAAAGAATCAGGTACGGAACTGTATAAGGGCACAGTGAGACTGACAATAGTGCCACCAGTAGACTCAGGTCAGGTCAGGAAATTAGAAGAGCACTTGTCTCAGGTTCCAGAACTGCAGCTAGTGTTGATTGGTGGTTCCGTAGCTGAAGGTACCGAGATTGTTGTCTCCGCAGAGAGTCCCATCCCCTTACTGGATATCCTCAGGGATATGCCCCCGGTGGCCCAAGTGACTAAGAAGGGTAAGACAGCTCAGATTACTCTAGAAGCAGAATAGCCCAACTAGCGTCAAAGCATTAGGCTTTCTAGGCTAAACCGTCTTAGTCAGGCGACTCGGCATGCTTCTTCCATGCCCTTGTTATAAAGTAAGCAGCCAGGCCACAGCCAACACCAATCCATAAATACTTCATCCAGCCGGGCAGTGGTGCTCCTTGAGGACTGCCAACATAGAACGGGATGGATATCATCCAGTAGCTCTCACTAAAGGTACCATCGACTGCCTTCACCCTCCAGTAATAGGGAGTCTGCCTCTCGGCTAGCCTAAGCCTCTCCTCTCCACTAATAGTATATTCTGAGTCAGCTAGCTCTCCCCTCTCCAGCACTACGGAGGCAAAATCACTATCGCCCGCGACCTGAAGCACATAGGTTATGCCACTGGGGTCGCTAACGTCCTCCCAGTCAAAAAGCCCCTCAGCCTCTAGCGGGGCGGCAGCTTTTGGCAATAGTGGCACTGGCGTCAGCGGTCTCTCTGATTCCATGGTAAAGACAGCGGCTACACTATTGATGCCATCACTGGCGGTTACCGTATGGCTACCGGGAACACTGGGCGGTACCGTGAAGGTCACCGAAAAATTTCTACTATCAAGCGCCTCAGTGGTGGCAATCGCTGAGGTCTCACCATTATCATAAGTGATGTCAATGGTGGCACCGGGCACAAACCAGATGCCGCTGGCAGTAAGCCCCATACCGACGTGACCCGGTGCGTCCAGGCTGGTAGCCGGATTTAGCCAGATGGAAGCCGGGATAGGTAGAACAGTCAATTCGGTCTCAGCCACATTATCACTTTCATCGCGGACCCGTACCTTAACCAGGCTACCATCGGTATAAGCTGGGCGCGGTGGTATCACGAAACTCCCGCCAAGACTGCCAAGGCGAGTGGTATGCAGGGTTACCGGAGTCGTGACAATCTCAGTGCCATCCAGAGTAACGGTAACCCGCTCTCTGACACCAAAGCCGGTGCCTCTAACCTCCACCATCTCATCTACATCCTGTGACGTGGGGCTTACGGATATCTTTGGCGTTACCCTGAACTCCGCTTCCGGCCGATTGCCCGACTCATCAATCGCAGTTATGATATAGTCGTCAGCCGGCCCCTCGGGAACCGTAATAGTGCTGATGAACCCGCCGTCGCCATCAGTCTTGGTATCACCACTTATTATGTTAACTTCTTTGCCATCGTATTTAATGGTGATCTGCTGGTCAGGGCGAAGCCCCTGGCCGCTAATCTCAATTTCAGAACCTACCGTCCCTGCTTCTGGGGTCAGCTCAATTTCACCATGGGGTACGCTGAACGTGGCATAGGCAACTATCTGCTTGTCAATACGAGTGGCAACATAGACATAATGCTCACCACCATGCACATCCTCAATATCTTCGCCATCGTCAAGTTTATCGGGGACACGGAATTGGGTATAAAATTCACCGGGAAGCGGGTCAGTCTCCTCATTCGGTTTGATATTCCTCTCCAGTAGCTTGTAATGAGTGAGTTTTTCCTCAATGTAACTACCGATGCTAGCCTTATCACTGGAGAAATAGAGATAAAAATACTCCCCGGGCTCAAACTCAGTGCCCGTAACATAAACCTTGTCGCCGACCTTACCCTCAGTCGGATCAAGAAAAAGCTCAACCTGAGCCTGAGCAGGTACAGCCGGGAATACCACCAGCAGTAAGGACAGGATAATGCTCAATGCCAGCCAGCCGAAGATTCTAGAGTATTGCCCCTGTCTTTCCCCCGTTAGCCTGGAAAGCATACCCCTTGCCTCCTGTTGTAAAGCCCGACCAAAATCCTTAAAGAATTACGCCTCATTTCACAACTCCATGCCATAAGCCCAGGTTTTCTGTGATAATAAACGATAAAACGATACCCGTCAATACTACTAAAGCTCTACCTCGCCAGCGCCTGGAGAGTAACTTAAGGAAGGTAGCTTAGAGCTATCCCAGCCGGTCGCCTTCCCTCAAATTGACGTTCTCAGCAAACTCAGCGGCACTAATCTTACCGGAGCCTGGGGGTTGCACCTGCCTGACCATGATGCTGCCGTCCTGAGAGGCAACCGAAAACCCCTCATCACTTACCAGGATAACCTCACCGGGAGCCGCCCCAGGAGCCGAGCCTACCACCCTAGAATCAAAAATTTTCAATTTCTCTCCCCGATAGGTAGTGCTGGCACCCGGCCGGGGATTGGTGCCCCGGATCAGGTTATAGACTTCCTGGTTAGGCTCAGCCCAGTTGATGATGCCGTGGCGCTCCTGACACAACGGCTCGCAGGTTGCCCGGCTTTCATCCTGGGGGATGCGCGGAGCTCTACCCTCCTTAACAAGCTGAATCGCCTCAGTCAGGGCATCAATTCCCATGGGATACAACTTATCAAAGAACAGCGAACCCACGGTATCGTCGGGAAGGATGTCAACCCCTTTCTGAAGCAGTATCGATCCGCTGTCAATGTCGGCATCCGGCCAGATGACACTCAACCCAGTCTTGGTCTCACCCTGAATTACGGCCCAGTTCATGGCACTACCGCCCCGATGCCTCGGTAGTAGCGAGGGGTGATACATAATCATTCCCTTCCGGGGACAGTTGAGGATAGCCACGGGCACGATGTCCTGAACAAAGGCAAGCACCCCCAGCTCTGGCTCGTAGGGAGCCATCACCTTGTAAACGCCGGCATCCTTCATGTGAACTGGCTCATGAACCGGAATGTCGTTATCTTGAGCCAGGGTCTTGAGAGGGGATGGTTTCGAAGAGTCGCCACCGGGGATAAATACACTCACTACCTCTTCACCCTTTTTCAGAATGGCTTCAAGGAGTTTAGAGCCGAGTGAGAGGTGGGCAATTAAGACAATTCGCATGGTAAGCTATCCCCATCGGTTAGTCAGTTTTTGGCTTTGGCATAGAGTTCGGCGGCTCTAAAGGAGCTTCTCACCAGAGGTGCTGAGGCAACCTCGGCAAAGCCAAGGCTTCTGCCCATCGCCTCGAACTCAGCAAACTCCTCGGGAGAGACATACCGGGATAGAGGATAATGTTGTGGCGAAGGCGGCAGGTACTGACCAAGGGTAAGCAAATCACATCCGGCTTCCCTTAAGTCCTCCATGACGGCGACTACTTCGTCCTTCGTTTCCCCAAGCCCAAGCATCAGTCCTGACTTGGTAACCATCCCCGGGTCCAGATCCTTCACCATACCGAGGAGTCTTATAGAGCGCCGGTAATCTGCCCTCGACCTGACCCCGGAATAAAGACGGGGCACTGTCTCCACGTTGTGGTTTAGCACGCTAGGTAAAGCGGCTACCACCGTGCTCAGAGCCTCACGGGAGCCAAGGAAATCGGGAACGAGAACCTCGACCATAATCCCCGGCCTCTTTTCACGGAGCAGATTTACGGTTCTAGCAAACTGAGCGGCGCCACCATCGGGAAGGTCATCTCTGGTGACCGAGGTTATGACTACGTAACACAGACTCAGCGCCTCTACTGCCTCAAGCAGGTGCTCGGGCTCTTCTTTATCCACCGGCAGGGGGTAGCCCTTCTCCACCGCGCAAAAGCGGCAGTCCCTGGTGCAGATATTACCCAGAATCAAAAACGTAGCTGTCTTTCGCGAAAAACAATCTCCGGCGTTAGGGCAGTGGGCACTCTGGCAAATAGTATGCAGGCTCAGGCTATTAAGAAGTCCTTCCATAGCCATCATGGCCTCGGGGTTAGCCCGCTGCTTAAACCAGGGTGGTAGTCTGGCTCTCATGAGTCTTATCCCTCACCAGAGTATCAAGATTAGTTTGCCTAAGTAAATCATGACCCATATCATCTGAACTAGGCTTCGTCCGAATTTGGAAAAGTTTCATCTCGGCATTAAAAACTTCTGAAAAACGGGCCAGTATCCTATCGCTTACGGCCGTCATTGGTATTTCTTGAGCTAGTACCACTGCCATTGAGGTAGCCCCCCTATCAGTGAAGCCACAGGGGTTTATCAGTGAAAAGGGGTCTAAATCCGTATTTACATTGAGGGCAAAGCCGTGCATGGTTACCCATCTTCTGACTCTAAGCCCAATGGCCGCCATCTCCTTATCCGCGACCCAAACCCCACGATGGGATTTATCCCTCACCGCCCCAATACTAAAGTCGCCAAGAGCCCTTATGATTACCTCTTCAAGGTCATAAATATACTGGTGAAGATCTCTTCCCCTATCCTTAAGATCAATAATCGGGTAGACCACCAGCTGACCGGGGCCATGATAGGTAACATCCCCTCCCCTATCTACAAAGAATAACGAGATACCCCCCTCTCTTAGTTCCGCCTGAGAAGCCAGGATGTTCTCTACTTTACCTGACTTACCGATAGTAATCGTTGGTGGGTGTTCTACTAGCAAAAGGGTATCTCCGATACCGTCGGTTAGCCTCCGGTCTAGGAGGTCCGTCTGCAGCTGATACACCTCGCCATAACCTACCCGCCCCAGTTGATAGACCGAACACAACATCTCACATAATTTTATGTAAAGTGAATTATATCACCCGCTCTTTTTCTGCGACAGGATGTGAATTGCCTCACCCTTAACATCCGCCGCCGCTTCCCAGATTGCCTCTGAGAGAGAAGGATGAGCATGAATCATGGCCAGAATGTCATCAACGGTACTCTCTAGCTTTATAGCCGTAGCGGCTTCAGCGATGAGACACGTTGCCTGAGGGCCAATAATATGAACCCCCAATACCTGTCCGTATTTCGGCTCGGTAATTATCTTAACCAGCCCCCGCTGTTCGCCAATGATAGCCGCCATCCCGTTAGCCATGAAGGGGAATCTGCCAATCTGTATTTCATGCCCCTGAGCTGTGGCTTCCTGTTCGGTGAGGCCGACGCCGGCTACCTCGGGCAGGGTAAAGATGCATTGCGGAATAGCGTTATAATCCAGTTTTGAATCCAGCCCCCGAGCATTCTCAGCCGCCACCATCCCCTCAGCGATGGCAACATAAGCCAGCATCATACCGCCGACGACATCACCAGCCGCATAAATATTAGGTACGCTGGTTTCCATCTTTTCGTTGACCTGGATACCACCCCTCTCGACCGCCACGCCACATTCCTCTAGACCCAAGCCGTCTACATTCGGTCGATAGCCTACCGCTATGGCCACCGCTTCTGCCTCTATCTTCTGCTCAGCTCCACCTTCGGAAAAGACGACTGCTTTACCACCGTCAGTGTCATCAATTCGGCTCACCCGGGCACTGCAGCATACCTGAATCCCCTCATCCCTAAGCACACCCTCTAGAACTAGGGCTATCTCATCATCCTGAGCTGGCAGACAGTGGGGCATCATCTCCACCAGACTTACCCGTGAGCCCAGCTTGGCAAAGACCGTGGCCATTTCCACCCCGACGACACCCCCGCCGATAATCACTAGGCTCTTGGGGAGCTCCTTTACCTCTAGCAGATCATCAACACTCATTATGTTCGGGCTATCAGCCCCAGGAATAGGTAACACTATTGGTTTTGCCCCGGTTGCCAGGATTATTTTGTCAGCAGTGATAGTCTCTTTCTTCCCCTGAGCGGAGCCCACTGCTATCTGACCTGAAGAAGTAAGTTTAGCCCGCCCGTTTAAGACCTCAACCTTGTTACCCGAAAGAAGCCCCTTAACCCCTGAAGCTAAAGCTGATATTACTTCGTTCTTACCGGCTTGCATCTTGGTTAGTTCCAGATTAGCCCCGGACACACTGATACCATATCGCTCCGCAGTTTTCAGTGATTGGTAGGCCTCAACGCTGCGTAGCATGAATTTGGTGGGAATACAGCCACGATTGAGACAGGTGCCACCCAGTTTAGCCTCTTCCACTAGGGTTACCTTACCCCTCAGCTGGGCGGCCCTTATCGCCGCTACGTAGCCAGCAGGACCACCGCCAATGACAACTACGTCCCTTTGTTCCATGCACCTTCCTTATCAATCTAGACTGTTAAAGGTTCTGGGGTTTGCAATAGCTCGGCTAAGCTGTTAATGAATGCCGCTGCCACCGCCCCGGTAAATACCCGGTGGTCGTAGGTTAGGTAATAGGTCATGATTGGTCGAATCACAATCTGCCCCTCCCTGACCACAGCCCGGTCGCTTAGGCCCCCAGTGCCTAAAATGGCGGACTCGGGTTGATTTATGATTACCGTCTCAAAACGATAGCCACCACCCAACGCCCCAAGGTTAGTTATGGTAAAGGTGCCTCCCTGAACCTCTTCCGGTGCCAGTGTCCTCTCCCGCGCCTTCTTAGCTAGCGTCCGTAACTCTTTGCTTATCTCAACCAGTGATTTCTGATCGGCATTTTTTACCACCGGAACAATTAGCCCCTCCTCCATAGCCACCGCAACCGAGACGTTGATATCCTCCCACTGTATAATCTCGTTACCTATCAGGCTAGCATTAACCAGTGGATATTCTTTGAGCAGCCTAGCCACCGCGGCTACCATAAGGTCGGTATAGGTAACGCGGGCGCCGAGCTTCTCTTCCTGCCCCACCAGCTTTTTGCGCAACTTTACTAGCTCAGCTACATCCAATTCGCCCATGACCGTAAGCTGAGCCGAGACCGATAGGCTCCGGTGCATATGCTCCGCAACTGCCTTACGGATACCCGTAAGCGGGAGCTTGGATTTTACTCGTCTACCCTGATACCCCTCAGCTACGGCTTCAACGGGAGGTGCCGCCTTCTTGGCAATCTCTCTCTCGATATCCTCCTTCACAATCCTGCCTTCGGGACCGCTACCGACTACTTCGGCGATATCTATCCTGTGCTCCTCAGCCATCTTACGAGCTACGGGGGAGATTTGAATACGCTCTTTTTCCGCCTCAGCCGGGGGAGCCTCTTTAACTTCGGCGGCCGCTAGCGGTACCTCACCCTTTTGAAGGGCCTCCAGTTCCTCCTTGGCAGCGACGATAAGAGCCGCCGCTGAGCCGATGGGCGCCTCCTTTCCTGCCTCAACCAGGATGTGAAGAAACCCCGATGCCTCAGCCTCAACATCATGCCTGATCTTCTCCGTCTCCACCACCAGAACAACACTACCCTTCTCGACCCGGTCGCCTTCCTTAGCCTTCCACTCAACCAGCGTAATCGGCTCCGTGCTCATGCCTAGCTTGGGGACGACAACCTTGGTTCCGGCGACTAAAGCTTCAGTCGGGGGGGGCTCTTTCGCCTTAGCGGGAGCTTCAACTGGGGAAACCTCCTCAACCTCAGCGGCCGCTGCTGCCCCCTCGCCCTTCTTAAGGGTCGCCAATTCCTCCTTGGTTTCAGCAATAAGAGCCGCCGCTGAACCGATGGGTGCCTCCTTTCCTGCCTCAACCAGAATGTGAAGAAACCCCGACGCCTCAGCCTCAATATCGTGCCTGATCTTCTCCGTCTCCACCACCAGAACAACACTACCCTTCTCGACCCGGTCGCCTTCCTTAGCCTTCCACTCAACCAGCGTAATCGGCTCCGTGCTCATGCCTAGCTTGGGGACAATTACTTTAGTAGCCACTGCTTCACCTCCAAAACTACTAAATAAAACAGCAGAGACCCTCTGCCTTTGAATTCTTTATCAGCTAAATTTCAGCTGAGTCCCTGCTGCCAAGTCATCAAGCGAAGTCACTGATTCCCGAAACCATTCTACCATTTGGCAACCGATATAATCAACCACCAGCCAGCTATTTACTGCTAACGTGGATACAAAGTAGGCGCCAAATTCCTCTCGTCATAATGGGCTAGTCCCCAGATAGCACGGAGCGGCTTAATATTGATATAATTATAGGCATCCCCCGACTCAGGGTCTCCAAAACGCCCGCTCTGGAGACTGGGGAAACCGTCCTGAGCTAGTACTTGGCTCGCCTTATCGACATCATCAACCAAGAAGCTAATATGGTGAAGGCCTGGTCCGTGCTCCTCGAGGAAGTCACGATAGGCAGAGTCTCCCGCCACCGGTTGGCATAGCTCAAGCCGAACTCCACCGACATCGGCGATAGCAACCCTCTCCCTACCCCAAGCTGGCTTACCACGGTATTTCCGATCGTAGATAAGAGGCTCCTCCCACTCATACATAGCCCAGGGGCCAATACCCAACACATTCCAGTAACTCTCCGCTGCCCTCGGCACATCCTCGACCACAATAGCCACCCGGTTGATATTCTTCACCTTGAGTTTAGCCGGGCTGTCCTGAGCTCTTTCTGGATAGCGGCTGGTAGGTTCCCCACCGATACCCTCTTCACAGTCGACTACCTCCCAAATACAGCCGAGAGGCTCAAAATAGACATAGTTATAACGACAGCCCTTTTCAGTGCGCCCACAGCTACCACTCTGTAGGCTAGTAAAACCATATTCCTCAGTCAGTATCCTCGTTGTCTCGTCGAAATCATCAACTAGGAACTGCAGGTGATGGATTCCTTCGCCATGCTCCTCGAGGAAATCACGGTAAAGTGAGGGACCATCAACCGGTTGCATCAACTCAAACTCGACATCACCCACCATAGCATGGCATATCTTCTCCCGTGACCAGGCTGGTTGGCCATGGTAGGTACGACTGGAAACCAGGGGGTATTCCCAGGCATAGATATTCCACGGACCGATGCCCAGGATCTTCCAGTAATTCTCCACCACCATGGGCAGATTATGCACTGCGATGGCTACCTGAGTAATCTTTCGAACCTTAATCTTGGCTGGACTTACCTCACCCATAATTAGCACCAATCACTTCAGATTACAATGCACCCGGGGCCACACTATAATGGAAATTAAGGGTATCAATCCCTCTTAGCCTAACGCCTACCTACTATACTCTAAGCTGCTATCTTACCCGCCGGTCTCTTACTTACTTCCTACGAGCTTGGTTACCGCCTGGATCAAATCCTCCTCACTCGGCATCCAAACCTTCTCCAGCGCTGGAGTGAAGGGGATAGCCGTATCAGGAGCACAGACTCTCTTGATGGGTGTCTTAAGCAGGTCAAGGGCTTCCTCAGCTACTACCGCCGCGATCTCAGACGCCGAGCTTCCCGTCTTTGGCTCTTCAACCATAATCACCAGCCTGCCTGTCTTCTTAAGCGAGCTTATGATAGTCTCCTTGTCAAGAGGTGCCAAAGTGCGTGGGTCAATAACCTCGACGCTGATACCCTTCGCCTGAAGCTTTTCGGCTGCAGCCAGCGCCCGGTGAAGCATCAGGGCAGTAGCCACCACGGTAACATCGCTACCCTTTCTCTTGATATCCGCCTTCCCCAAGGGTACTGTGTATTCCTCCTCTGGCACCCCACCCTTTAGACCGCTAAGCATCAGCTTCTTATGATAAAAAACCTGAACGGGATTATCATCCCTGATCGCCGACTTGATTAGGCCTTTGGCATCATAGGGAGTGGACGGTTGCACAATTTTAAGTCCCGGAATGCTCATCATCATACCGTCAAGACACCCCGAGTGCTCCCCCGCCGCCGATATACCAGCACCACAATAGCTCATAATCGTCACCGGAAACTTTATCTTCCCCCCCGACATGTACCTCGGCTTACACATGGCGTTGAAGATATCAGAAAAGCACACCGTCAAAAACTCAGCGAACATGATGTGCACGATCGGTCTCATTCCCGTGGCGGCCGAACCTATGGCGGCACCAATCATGGCTGTCTCCGAGATCGGCGTGTCCAGCACTCTGCCTGGCCCATATTTTTTATAAAGACCCTTGAACTCTCCCAGAGGAGCCCCCCACTGCCTTACATCCTCGCCAAACAGAAATACCGTGGCATCTCTGGTCATTTCCTCATCAACGGCTTCAGTTATGGCTTGAGTTAAGGTTATCTCTCTCACTATCTTGCCTCCTTAAGCGAATTCGTCAGCGTAGACCTCCCCAGGCTCAGGGAACGGGCTTTCCTCAGCAAACTTGGCCGCTTTCTCCATTTCCTCCGCTACCTCTTGGTCAATCTTATCCGCTTCCCCCTCGGTTAAAACTCCCATTTCAATCAGCTTCTCCCTGAATCTGGGGATGGGGTCCCGCTTCCGACACTCGTCCTTCTCCTCCTGGGTGCGGTAGAGATGGGTATCGCCCTCAAAGTGACCGCGCCGCCGGCAGGTTCTACCTTCTATAAAGGTAGGACCCTCACCTCTTCTGGCTCGGGCAACTGCCTCGCGCACCGCCTCATAGACGGCGAGTACATCATTACCGTCAACAGCTACCCCGGGGATACCATAGCCAACAGCCCTATCAGTAATGTTAGTCAGCGCGGTAACATCATAGATATTGGTTGACTCCGCCCAAATATTGTTTTCACAGTAGCAGATAAGGGGCAGCTTCCAGGCTGCTGCCAGGTTCAATCCCTCGTGGAATCTCCCCGTATTCAGGGTACCGTCTCCAATGAAAGCCACCGCAACCTGGTCGGTACCCCTCAACTTAGCCGAGAGGGCAGCACCAACCGCCACCGGCACGGGAGTGCCCTGAATCCCCTCAGCCCCTAAACAGCCAACTGCCATATCAGTAAGGTGCTGAGAGCCGGCCTTACCCTTATTAACACCGGTCTTCTTACCAAAGACCTCCGCCGTCATCACGTCCAGCTTCAAGCCTTTAGCAATCAGATGGCCGTGCCCCCGATGGTTACTAGTGATATAATCGTCAGGCCTAAGATTAGCACACACCCCAGCCGGATTAGCCTCCTGTCCCGAGCTCAAATGGACAAAACCAGGAATCTTGCCAGCGGCAAACTCCTCACCTACCCTCTCTTCAAAGGTTCTGATTCGGACCATTGTCCGGTACATCCACACTAGCTTTTCCTTTTCAATATCCATTAGTTATCCTCCCCCCTCATTGGCTCGATAGAGTTCACGCACATATTTCTACCCCACCCCCTGCCTACTTCTCGCCACCGAATTCTGCCATCAAACTAGCATAGCAACCCGATAATGTCAACGAAGTTTACCCGCATGACTCTGGCTATTGCCAACACTTCTAGCAACTTCTCAACACTGCTCTAGCGCTGAGGCTCAATTATCACCTTAAGAGAGTCTTTGGCCCCAGCAACCAGCTGGAAGCCTAAGCCTGCCTCGGCCAGACTCAGGCGGTGGGTAATCATCTGGCGCACCGACAAGGTACCGGCCCGGATTAGCTCTAGCGCTGTCTGGTAGTCAGCCGGACTCCCAGCATAGGAAGTGGTCAGTGTGACATCATTGCGGAAGAAAAGCTCGTTTATGAAAATCGGGATATTAACCCCGGGATCCGTCGGAGCAAAGAGCAGCACAGTACCCCCGCGTTCCACTGACCCTAGTGCCTGGCCAATGGCTGATTTGGCACCAGTACATAATATCACCAAGTCAGCCAGACGACCTTGGTTAACCTGGCGCAGGTAGCTAGGCAAGTCCTCATCAGCATGGAGGGTAATCTCAGCCCCAAACCGCTCGGCTGCCTTGAGGCGGTAATCACTTATGTCGGTAGCCACTACTTGACTAGCTCCTGAAGCATGCGCTAGCTGGACATGCAAAAGCCCGGTAATACCGCTACCAATAACGAGCACACTGCTCCCAGGTCGCATGTTTGCCAGCCTTTGCCCCCGCAGGACGCAAGCCAACGGCTCGATGAAGGTTGCCTCTTCATAAGATATGGCGTCTGGTAACTGGAATACCCCCCGGTCAACATGAATTGCCGACAAACGAAGGTACTCCGCCATACCACCGGGGTCAAAATTCGTCCGGCGGAGTGTATCACAAACCGTATGATGCCCCCTCAAGCAGTAGTGACAGGTATTACACGGAACATGATGGGCAGCGGTTATTCGGTCACCCTCTCGATAAGCCGCCACCCCCTCACCCACCGCCGCAACCTGTCCACCAATCTCATGGCCCAGCACCAGAGGCGCCCGGTCACGCCGATACCACTCCATGACATCACTGCCGCAGATACCACAGGCCTCCACCCGTACCAAGAGCTCACCGGCACCTATCCCAGGGACAGGTATTTCCTCTATGCGCACGTCCCGGTTGTTATACCACATAGCGACGTGCATGGCCGCCTGGCTACCGCGAGTCACCGGCTTTTCGCCTCTTTTTCCGCACTGAACACCTCTTGAGCTTGTTCTGCGCTAGCTCCATCATGAATAATAGCCCTAATCGCCTTAATCATGGCCACCGGATAGTCACTCTGCCAGATGTTCCGGCCCAGATTCACCCCGATAGCACCCTTCTGCATACCATCATCGACAAATTGAAACACCTCAAGTTCAGTATCAACCTGGGGGCCACCAGCCATAACCACGGGAACCGGACAACCGCGAACCACCCTGTCAAAGCCGGGACACCAGTAGGTTTTCACCACCCGCGCCCCCAAC
Organism: uncultured Dehalococcoidales bacterium; assembly: GCA_964472625.1. GTDB lineage: Bacteria > Chloroflexota > Dehalococcoidia > Dehalococcoidales > UBA5760 > UBA5760. The sequence continues at coordinate 37,175 of CAYYLM010000002.1, read as the reverse complement.
TCAGCGGCGATACGACAGGCTAGGGCTAGGTAGCGCGCGTCCCTCTTCTCAAGCTCCTTACCCACCGCAGTCACCGCCATCACCGGTATGCCGTACCTCTCTCCCTCGTCGACGAGCTTTGACAGGTTAAGTAAAGACTCTTTCTCATAATCGCTACCCACAAAGATAGAAATGCCTATCGCCGAAGCATTAAGGCGGATAACCTCCTCCATAGAAGTGATAATCCCTTCGTTGGCCAGGTCCTTCCCCACCACGCTGGTCCCCCCCGACACCCTAAGAATAATTGGTTTGGTATTATCAGGCGACACCGACGAGCGTAACACACCCCTAGTAATGAAAATAGCATCCGCATAGGGTAGCAGCGGCTCAATAGTTTTACGCGGCTCTTCCAATCTTCTGGTAGGACCCTGGAAATACCCGTGGTCTACCGGCAAGAAAAGCGCATGCCCGTCTGATTGAATTAATTGCGCCATACGGTTAGCCATTCCCCATTCCATATGAATAGCCTCCCTTTCCTTTGTATTCGCAGCCTATCTTCCCTATTTTACTCCGATTGGTCTCCTGCGACAATGACCAAAAACTACATTTTAGGTCAAATGGAAATACCGCTCTGCCCGCTTGTTTCAAAAAGGCTCACCAAAACTGGTAACTCTGGGCGAGATTGATAGTTATATATTAGGAACACCATTTATGATGACTCTTCTCATTGACAGGAAGCAACAAAGTGATAAAATGTGGTCTGTAATGAACATTCGCTGGTTAAACTTGCTACTGCTAGGCTGTTTATTAATCGCATTCGGCTGCCGTACAACTGAGCAACCACCAGAAGAGCCAATGGTAACAGAAGTACCAGAGCCACCTGTAGAGAAGTTTAGTACCCCTACACCTTGGGAACCTACTGGACAATTGCCGTGGGAATTAACAGATAGCGAAAAGGAAAAGGTTATTGAGATAGCTTTGAAAGTAGCAGAGGCATCTGAATGGTTCAAAGGTCAACAATACACTTTGTCAGACATTAGTTGGTATGCCTTATGGGACAGTGGTATGTCCCATTATGATGAAGAAAGACTCAAAGAACTTAAGATGGGAGCTCCCAATCCGTTGCCAAATGAAGCTAATTTCTACCCAGGACTAACTATTATTGGCAGTGAAAGACAAATGCAGATCGCTGTAGACATTGCTTCAGAAACGGTAGTATATAATTCTGGAGCTTACCCCCGTAGAAATGGGCCTATCATTCCCTAAATAAGGAAGTTGAGGCGGTTATTAGTATCTTAGGATATTCTCAAGTTAAGCAGTCTACAGGTTGATTTTCCATTATTTATGGAGTAGAATCTACGCACAGGCCACAGATGCGGGTGTAACTCAGTGGCAGAGTGCTTGCTTCCCAAGCAAGACGTCGAGGGTTCGAATCCCTTCACCCGCTTTTTTACCAAAAAGACGTCAGTTCTAGTCTTGATTCATCATTAGGAGAACTGCTACTATTTGTCCTAGACGGGAAAAGCAGGAGGCGACTCTTGCTGAGAACTAAAACAAACGAAGATTTATTCACCCTCTATCAAGCGGAACTGGCCCTTCGCATCCGTAATCAGAGAAACCTCATCCGCTACGGCCAGGTACTCGACCAATTCCAAGAATTCCTCAGGGGCGATCAGCCCTCGGCCATGCACGCCAAAAGCTTCCTAAGTAAATGGAGTAAAAGCAGACCGGCCACCCTCTATAAATACCTGAGCATCATTAAGGGATTCCTTGAGTGGTACGGGGAAGACATCGACCTGAAGGTGAAACTCCCGCACCAGCTTCCCGAATATGTCGAAGATGAGAGCGTACAAAAGATGATCGATACCGTAAAGCAAAAACGAACTCATAAACAGGACATTGATCGTGACATTTTACTTATCGAGCTTGCCTATAACTCCGGCTTAAGGCACGAGGAACTTGCCAATCTTAAGGTCAGCGACATTCTTATAGCCGAAGAAGCTCTAATTGTCAGAAAGGGTAAGGGCCAAAAGGATAGAACGGTTCCTTTGCCATCTCGCATAGTCAGATTATTAGAAAAGCATATTAAGAGTATGAGTTCGGGAGATAGTATATTCAACGTTAAACCCGTCGCCATAAGCGACAAAATAAGTAGAATAGCCAAGAAGGCCGGGGTGAATATTCACGTTCACAGCTTACGGCATGGTTACGCCACCCGTCTATTGGAAAAAGGGGCAAACATTAAAGCTGTTCAGGAACTGTTAGGACATTCAAGGATAGGTACAACGGAGGCCTATTTAAGCTTACTACCAAAGCATCTTAGAGAAACCGTTAACCTTCTGGATACTATTCCGGATAGAAAGCCTGTGAAAAGAAAGAAAGAGCTTAAGGACAAGGATGGACTAATAATAAAATCAGTCGATGGCAAAACATATAGAATAGTACGACCCCCATCTGTTAAAGACGTCTATATACCTCCACCAAATAAATGACATTAGTAGATCTGTAATACAGGAGTCGAGCCAGGTTATATTAAATTCTAGATAATGAACTGTGTCACACCCTGAACCTAAGTCAAGAGGATAAGCCAACATAGCCAGCATTTTATTGAACAATATAATCTAATGTGTCTTCAAAATCTACCCATTGTGCCCCATTTTTGCTGATGATTGACCCCTCTGAACAAATATGTGCATTCAGATTCGGCCCTTCTAACCATTCATACCCCTTTCTAGTCACTAGGCTAACATTATAACTGGACTAGTTTTTGGGGGCAGGTCAACTTTGGACAATTGGTTGTTTTATGGAGATAATCATCATTGATTCCGAGAGATGTTCTAAACTAACTTTAGCACTGGAGCCTTCATTAGGGTGGGGTTATATTTACACGCTGATGAACTTATCTACCCCGTTTAACTAACCTCGCTTTGGCAAGCCTGGTAGATAATGATGGCTTATCATCAATAACAATACCTAGTTTTTTAAAGATACTTTGCTGCTTTGATATAGAAGGCGGGTGTCTAAGCAGACACTCAATAGCGAGTATTTTCAATAGCGTTGAGGAGAAGTGTCTTCCCTTGACAGCTTTATAGGTCGCCACCATTTCTCGCTCTGGGATGGCTTTAAAGTGATTCAATCGAATACATATGTTTATCAATTGGAATGTCACTGACTGGTCTATTTGCAACATTTCATCATACAGTGGTGCTAATCTTGGTGAGCCAATTGACATGGCTACCGATTTGATGATATTTTGTGAACTCATTTCTCCCAACATGAAAACAAAACTATTGGCATGAGCAATAGCATATCCCTCTCGGGCTTTGGGAAATTCTTTCTTGAAGAAGTCTACGAATTGCTTTCTGACTGCAGGCGACTTCTGTATAAGTTCCTTCATTGATGCGGATAGCAAACGCATTCCAAGTTTGCAGCACTCTTCTGCCAAGGGATGCTTTCTTTTGCCTGGAGAACCAGGAAAGGACCGTAGAATCTGACCAAGAACAAGCATGACTTTATTGGCAAGTCTGATTTCTGTAATGATTTCCTTCTCATTAACCCCAATTTCTCGTGAGTGGCTCTTTTCTAGCTTATCTTCATGTTGTTGTTCATCCAAAGCCCGTCTTGACATTGTCCTTGCTGTTTCAGGGGCAACAGCATAGACAGTTATGACGGGTTCCTTGTAAGAAAACCGGTCAAAGAATTCTGCATCTGATGGAAAATTGAATTCTTTCTGGCTAGTGAAGAGTTCCCTAGCTTTCCTAATGATTTTATCAATGAGAGAAGCATCACCTGGCACTAGATAGCAGAGAAAAACGACAATATTCGCTGACTCATCATCCTGTAGATTGTTGATAATATTGCTTAGTTTGGTCTCGAATTCAGCACTTGCATCAGGATCTCTAATGATGGTACTCAAATATCGTGCCACAAAGTAGTGATATACATATGGATGATTAAAACAATACGCACCGTCTTTTATCTTCATCACCTTAGAGATGATGAGTTCCCGTTTGAGGTTCTCGTGCGCTATCGTCACCTTGGCATATCTGCTGAAGTTCGAAGCTATTTCGCTCAAGGTCTCCCCCCCAACATCTCTAATGTCATTTTCAAACATGAAGTTTGCTAAATATGCTAAGAAATTGTATTTGATGTCAAGGTCTTCAGCCTCTCTAGAAACGCTACTGAAAGCTCCTGTTATGAGGAATTCATAAAGATATCCGTAAGATCCTGAAACCTGACCTGATGGGGTCCCAGCTTCTAGTATTTCCAGCATGGTCAAAATGCAAATGCGTTTGTATAACAATATCTATGTCTTCGGGTTTTAGGCCCAGTTTTGCTAATGCTTCCTCAAAAGATTGGACATCACTAACAGCTCCAGCCCAATGTTTTTTCATTACCTCCGCCGACGCACCCGTATCCACCAAAATATTTTTCTCCCCCCCTTCAATGAAAAAAGATATCGTTGGAAGGGTAATAGGCACTCCTGGTTCTGTGAAATACATCATGCACGATTTATCAACCTCCAGTGTGCCTATAGGTAAAGGCACAATACGATATTTCTTCATTTAACTAACCTCCTTGTTCCTACTTCATATATGGTATAATACCCTATAGCATACGACACAGTCTATATCCCTCACATGTGACTTACGTTGCTGAAGGCTAATATTTCGTTGTTTGGAGGTCGGTAAGAAAATGGAAAAGATCGACGAAGCAACACGGAAGTATATAGAAGGGCGTTTTGGCTTCAAAGATAAAGATTTGGAAAAACTGACGCCAGGATGGCTAAAGTTAATAGCACATCGTGAGGATCAAGCCAAGCTGAGGACGATTTTTGAGGTTATTGACGTGAAAAATTGTGCTGTGCGGGCTAAGGTGGGAGACAAGTTAGTCGTTGACCGTCAATTGATAAATGTGGAGGAATCCACCTTCCCCCTATGCATTAATGCTCTTGATCGTATGCAGACCTTTATATTCATGATTTTCGACAGAGTCGCTGAAGGGCTTGATCCTAACGGACTTTTTATTAAAGCGGTAGACTGTGCGGATCAGGGACTGGAATATGGCGGTCTAGGTAAAGTCCGCTTCAAGGTTTACACTAAGTGGATAGATAAGTAGCTTCGAGTTAGGCTAAGAGAGACTAACTGGAAATGGCGGAAGTAAATATACTAGAGGTAGGAGGAAAGAAAAATGGCTGATATTTCGACGACAGTAGGCGGAATAAAAATGCGATCACCTATTGGTGCCGCATCCTTAGCACCGTTAAACTGGTGGTATCCTGCCGGACCCATGGAGAAGATCGTAGACTGGCATAAGCGTTGTATAGATCATGGAGCCGGTTTTGTATACACACCATCTACCCTGCCCGGCGAGGAGCCCCAGCCGATAAGACAATTTAAGATTGGGCAGTACGTGGGTTATGGAGAACGAAAACGTCATGGATATTATCTTTGCTGTCCCGAAGAGGTGAATCAGGCTCTTAGCACGAACCTGCGATTTACAGAGGCATTAAAGAAAGCCATCCCTCCTGAGATACCAATAGTTGCCAGCTTGATTGACCCTATAGGTAGACCCGAAGTTTACGCTGACCTCGCCAAGCAGCTAGAATCGGCTGGTGCTGACATGTTGGAGATAAACGGGGGTTGTCCCCTATCTCTTATGGAAAAGCCAGGAAAAGCCTTAACAATGGAAGAAAAATACGGTGTTATGTTGGGGGCTTCAGCATCGCTGGTTGGACCAATAGTAAAAGCAACGGTGGAAGCGGTGAAGATTCCGGTTGGATTGAAAATGACACCCCAAGCGGGCTTTCCTGGTGTGATGGCAGTAGTTGAAGCTTCCATAAATGCTGGGGCAAAATTCGTACAGAGTATTCATTACCCATTAGCAGTGGGACCTATCGACATCCACAATGGGGGCAAGCCCTTATGGCCTATTCTAAAGGAGGTAGAAACCAACCAACTAACCTGTGCCGGTGCTAGCGACCCAATTAGAATACCTAGTAATTTCTATACAGCTTGTACTGCCATGTTTTTCCCAGGGAAGATTGATATCTGGGCTGGAGGTGGCCTAATCACCGGGGAGCACCTTGTAGAATCTATAATGCTTGGGGCTATAGCTGGACAAACTGCGTCTGGTGTTATGTTCCGTGGTACCCGCCAGCTCGGAAAGATTGCCAGTTTCCTTTCTAAGTTTATGGATGATCACGGATACAAAACCATTGATGACTTTCGAGGTATTGCTTTGAAATACATCAAACCCATTAATCAAGCTGTAAACGAAGCAAGGAAGCTGAAACTGGGATCTGAGGTAGATGTAAGTAAGTGTACCGGCTGTGGAATTTGTGCCGATGGTATTTGCCCGGCTATATATATGGAGCACGAGGTAGCTCATGTTGACCAGGACAATTGTGCCGCCTGCGGGCTGTGCTTGTTAGTTTGCCCAGAAGAAGCGATTCACTTTGTTCCCTATAAGCGGAGTCTTGGCGAGCGTATTGACATGGGCAAGATGTATTATTAACTGACTTTCGTGTTCACAAGCTGTGCTTGAAAGCGTACCGTCCCATTGATGTCGGAATGCATTATAATTAACCTCAAGTTAAGCGGAGCAATGGGCTTATGAGTTATGTAGCATCCTGGAGTGGTGGCAAGGATAGTTGTTTTGCCTATTATGAGGCAGTGCGCCAGGGATACAGCATCTCCCACCTCGTGAACTTCATCTCTAAAGAATTCCGCAGAGTAAGCTTTCACGGCACAGAAGCCAAGCTAATTCAACTGCAAAGCCAGGCTATAGGTATTCCTCTTTTGCAGAAAGAAACTACCCAGGAGGGGTATGAGCAGGATTTCAAGGACGCAGTCAGAAGTCTAATTCCCGAGGGTGTAAAGGGGATGGTTTTTGGTGATATATGCCTGGAGGAACACAAAGATTGGGTGGAAAAGGCTTGCCGTGACCTAGGCATTAAGGCGATTGAGCCCCTCTGGGGCAGGAGTACAGAACAGATATTATCTAGCTTCATCGATGAAGGGTTTGAAGCGGTTATCGTTAGTGCTAAATCTGAGCTGATCGATGAAGACTGGATAGGTCGACAAGTAGATAAGTCGTTTTTAGAGTACCTTAAGAGGAAGAACATTGAGATCTGTGGCGAGAACGGTGAGTACCACACCTTGGTGACTAATGGGCCTATTTTCACCAGAAGAATACGTCTAAGAGAGAGCAGGACTATCACCAGAGACAGCCACTGGCTCTTGGATACTGTTAAATATCAGCTCAGCCGCTGACAAGGTAACAGAAGGACGCAGCGCGTAACCTGAGGAGATTACCAGCAACGCCATATTTTTGGCTTCAGAGGCGTCAAGCTATATAATGGGTCAGACAATTGTTACTGACGATGGTCACTTCGCCTCAGTTAAGCCACTACTATCAATGATGGCACAGAATACTAAAAAGGAATAGAGGAAAGCATGACTCACAAAATGAATAGAATGGCTGCCATAGTAGGGGTGGGCTCTTCCAAGTTCGGGGCTTTTCCAGATAAGCTGGGGCGAGAGCTCTTTACCGAAGCATTTCTTACGATGCTGGGCTCGGTAGACCGAGGGATTGAGACTCAGGATATCGAGGCTTTGTATGTGGGCAGTGCCGCTCCGCTGTCCTTTGAAGGGCAGGCACATTTGGCACCAGTTATCGCTGATCAGGTTGGTCTGGTCAACCGACCAGCCATAAGGGTTGAAAGCGCCTGCGCCAGCGGCGGCCTAGCGCTGCGTGAAGGCATTATTGGCATTGCTTCCGGAACATACGAAGTCGTTCTCGTTGGTGGTGTAGAGAAGATGACCAACCTGCCGACTTCTGAGGTCACCGAGGTTCTAGCCGCTTTCGCAGATGCACCCTATGAGGCACGCACTGGCATCACTTTCCCGGGAGCTTATGCCTTGTTGGCTACCGCCTACCGGCACAAGTATGGGCTTACTGAAGAACAGCTTATGGCGGTTGCTATGAAGAACCACCAGAATGGAGCGCTTAACCCTATAGCTCAGTTTTACTGCACCATTAGCGACATCATGACCAACCGACTGGCCAAGATGAAGGAGAAGGGGCAACCTGTTCCCAATTGGCGTACCGAGATGGATTTTCTGAAAGATCCCCAGGCTAACCCTGTCGTCGCTTGGCCGTTGAGATTGTTTGACTGCTCGCCGATAACCGATGGCGCGGCTTGCGTCCTTCTAGTGGCAGAGCATTTAGCTAAGAGTTTTACCGACACGCCAATTTATGTTGTTGGCTCAGGGCAGGCAAGCGATTATTCGTTGAGTGGCCGAAGGGATTTGACAACCTTAGCTGGCGCCAAAGAGGCGGCACGGCAGGCCTATGAGATGGCGGGAGTCCACCCTGAGGATATCCAGATGGCCGAGGTACACGACTGCTTTACCATTGCCGAAATCATAGCCACTGAAGATCTGGGCCTTTTTGAGCCAGGAGAGGGGGCCAAGGCAGCAGAACAGGGACTAACTGCCCTACAGGGCCCGAAACCGGTCAACCCATCCGGGGGACTAAAGGCTAAGGGACACCCCGTTGGTGCCAGCGGCATTGCTCAGACGGTTGAGGTTTGGCATCAGATGCGGGGTGGAGCTGGAGCTAGACAGATTAAGAACCGAGAGCTTAATCTCGCTCTGACACACAACGTCGGTGCCCACGGAGCTAGCTGCCTCGTGCATATCTATGAGAGGAGATAATAATGGTGACTGAGATGGAGTTTACCAGCGCCTCGTTTTACCAGGCTCTTCGTGACAAGAGACTTAGGGGAACCAGATGTAAAGGGTGCGGGGCTGTGTATTTGCCCCCACGCCAGGTCTGTTTCCAGTGTCGGAGCGCTGAGCTAGAGTGGGTATCTTTGACAGGAGAAGGCAAGCTCACAAGCTTCACCACTATAGCTGTCGGGACTAACTCAATGATCTCTCAAGGCTACGACAGGAATCGACACTACTGCTGCGGTATTGTGGAGCTAGATGAAGGACCACGAGTCTGTGCTCTGATAGTCGGACTGGATACACAAAGGCCAAACGATATCAAAATCGGGATGGCAGTGAGTATAGAGTTCCCTGATGGTGAAGACAAGCCAGCCGTTCTAGCATTTAGAGCCAAGGCGGGTCACCTCCGATAGACTAATCCCCGAATAGGCCTTGCAGTTTCGCTATAATCCCCAAGGTTCTTGACAAGGGAATTTCTTTATAATATATTGATTGAGTGCTCAATTAACGTATTAAGTGGGGGATAAGTATGGCACCTACCAGACGAGAAAGTAGTGAGAGCATTTCCAGTAAAAGGAAACAACAGATTTTAGACGCGGCTCTCTCTGTCTTTTCTACGAAAGGTTTTGCTAACTCAAGCACTTTAGAGATAGCTCGGAAAGCTGGTGTTGCCCAGGGTACGATTTTCCATTACTTCCCTACCAAACACGACTTGCTCATGGCCATTGCTGAAAGATACTTAGCTGCTCAGTCGTTCGTAGAAGTAATAAAGTATCCACCACAAGGTGACACAGTTTCGGTTCTGGCTGGAATTATTCATAACCGGCTTAAGAACGCGTTTACCAACGTCGACAGCTTGATGATTATTTTCAGTGAGATCCAGCGAGATTCCCAGTTGAGAGAATATTATAGAGAACGAGTCATGGAACCGCTGCTTGGAATGACAAGCCGGTGTATAGAATCAGGTGTTTCAGAAAAAAAACTAAAATCGCTGGATAACGACTTGACAGCACGTATTGTTATGGGAGTTTGGATAGGCTTGGTAGTGCTATACAAGTTTGAGGGGAAGAGTGGTAAGCTCCACAGCGTACCACTTGAAGTTCTATCTAGTGAAGTAGCAAGGGTAATTATTGAAGGTATTGGAGAAAATGCTCAGGGGAGAGTATAGTCTCGATGAAAGACATAGTATGGTGCGGTAGCAAGGTGATTGGCATTGCTGATGACCGCCATGCTATGATACAAAGCTAAAAGAGCTACTAATATGCCCGTAGTTGAAGTCAATAACATAGTCAAGTCCTACGCCGATAAGGTCGCAGTTAACGACCTATCTTTCGCTGTCGCCCAAAACGAGATATTTGGTCTAATCGGGCCTAACGGTGCCGGCAAGACCACCACCATCAGGATAATGATGGACATAATCAAGCCAGACTCAGGCGAGGTGACGATCCTCGGTGAGAGGCTGACCGAAGCCAGTAAGAACAAGCTTGGCTACCTGCCTGAGGAAAGAGGGCTATACCGGAATCTGACGGTCATCGATTCTATCATCTACCTAGCCTCGCTCAAGGGAATGGATAGGCACTCGGCCGAGGAAAAGGCTGACGAACTGCTCAACCAGACCGGCATGCTGCCCCATAAAGGAAAGAAGATTGAGGAGTTGAGCCGGGGCATGGGTCAGATCATCCAATTCATCGTTACTATCATCCACGACCCGGAACTGGTTGTTCTTGATGAACCATTCGGTGGTCTAGACCCGGTTAACACTGAGCTACTGAAAAGGATATTTGTTGACCTGAGGAACCAGGGTAAAGCCGTAATTCTGAGCACACACCAGATGAATCAGGTGGAGGAACTCTGCGACCGTATACTGATGATAGACAACGGGCGCTCTGTTCTTCAGGGAAATCTCATCGAAATCAAGGCACAGTATAGAAGTAACTCAGTTATTATTGATGCTGAAGATGACCTGGGAACAGTACCAGGAGTTACCGAGCAGCGGACTCATAAAGGCTACGTTGAGCTTATCCTCGACGAAAATACAACGCCTAAGCAGGTGCTGGAACGATTGGTTAGCACCGGCAGAGTAATTAATCGATTCGAGGTAGCCACGCCTTCACTGAACGAGATATTCTTGAAGGTCGTAAGTAAGAACCATGAATAAGACGCTTTTAGTTTTCAAGCACGAATTCCGGCACACGATAAAGAAGAAGGGGTTTATCTTCTTGACCATTCTCCCGCCCCTGCTGATTCTCGTGGGCATTGGGGTCTATGGCGTCGTATCAGGAATCGCCAAACCCCCGGCAGAGGTAACTAAAATCGGATACGTTGATGAAGCCGGAGGGTTCGACCAGTTTACCACCCAGGGAAACATCACCCTGGTCCCCTTTGATACCCCCGAAGCCGCTACTGAGGCCTTGGTTGCGGAAGATATTAAGGAGTACTTCGTCATTCCGTCGGACTTCATTGCGACGGGGATAATCAGGCGCTACACTACCCAGCGAGAGCTTAGACCGCCCACGGCCACGGCGGCGGCGGTTGAGGAATTCATTTCAAGTAACCTTCTGGTGGAGAAGGTGCCTGAGGCTACTGCCGTCAGGATTAAAGCACCCTTAAACCTGGTTACCACCACGCTTACTGCCACCGGAACCGTGGCTCCGGAGCAAGGCGGATACGCAAACCTAGTCATCCCCGGTATTTTCGGCGCTCTGCTGGCGGTGTCTCTGATGTTCTCAACAATCTATCTCTTGCAGGGACTTGGTGCGGAGAAAGAAAACCGCCTCATGGAGATACTGTTATCCTCGGTCTCGCCCCGTCAGCTCGTCACCGGCAAGGTTTTAGGAATCGGTACTGCCGGCCTTATGCAGGTGGCCATTTGGGTGGCCGTTACCCCGCTCCTGCTGAACCTGGCCTCGTCATCCATCGGCGGCTTTATCAGTGCGATACAAATACCGCCCAACCTTCTCGGCCTGGCCGTGGTCTATTTCATTCTGGGCTACCTCATGTTTGGCGTGCTTTCAATTGGTACCGCCGCCGTCAGCAGCAGTGTCCGTGAGGCACAGCACTTGGCCTCGTTCTTTGCCCTGTGGGTAATCGCGCCTTTTTGGATCCTGTCGCTAATCATGGAATTCCCATACAGCCCAGCCTGGGTTGTGCTCAGCATTTTCCCCTTCTCGGCGCCGGTGCTGGTGATATTACGGCTTGGCCTGACTGGCGTCCCCGGCTGGCAACTAGCCGCTAGCATGGCTGTGTTGGTCTCGTGCATTATTGGTGGGTTGGTGCTGGCATCGAAGCTTCTGAGGACTTATATGCTGATGTATGGTAAAAGACCAAACCTCGGGGAGATTATCCGGAACCTCAGGCGTGCATAGTCCACATAGGCTATGAGTTCTACCGGCTTATCAACCATGAGATTGCTATCGTAGCAAGACAGTCAAGTCATAAGACTGTGACATAGCGCCTACACGATGCCACACACAACCAACCGGCCTCACAGATTGTACAGTCCGTCATATTCTCTAGGCACACCATTAAGCTATACTTTAGAACAATTGACAATTACCCAAATGAGAAGTAAGAATTAAGTTAGCATGCTAAAAGTAAAGTTCAAATGGATCGCCGGTATCATCGCTATCTCGACATTGCTCATTGGTAGCAGTGCCCCGTTTTTTGTCAGCACGGGCCCCGTGGCGGCCGAGACTGAGAATCCGTATCTGGTCGAGACGTTTGTTGATGAAGACGGAAGGCAGATAGACGTGATTAGTGTTCCCGGAAAACCGCCGGAAACCAGGGCCGCCGCAGCCACTGTCCCTGAGGTCGATATTCGGACAGCGACTGGTGCTCTCAGCGAGGTACCCGCCTTTAACTGGAGCTACGGGTGCTCGGCTACCTCGGCGGCGATGCTGTTCGGCTACTACGACCGGACCGGTTACCGCGACATGTATACCGGGCCCACCAACGGTGGCGTCTGTCCCCTGGATAACTCCATCTGGGGTTACGGGATTGGGGGCTCTGATGGTGAGTGCCCCCTAAGTGCCACCCATGACGGCATAGACGGGCGAACAACCCGGGGGCATGTCGACGACTACTGGATATACTATCTCGATGACACCGACGACCCCTGGATTGTTAATGGCTGGATAGAGCACACCCACGAGGGCTGCACCGGGGATTTCATGGGGACCAGCCAGTCTACGTTTGACAATCCAGATGGCTCCACTATTTTTGGCTACTATACCGATGGCAGTCCTTGGGTTGACCCTGACTTATCGCCTTATGGACTGCGGGACGGCTGCCACGGCATGAAGCTATTTGCCGAGTCACGCGGTTACAGCGTAATAACCAACTTCAACCAGTATATAAAGGGGCAGGGCACTAACCCAGACTTGGGGTTTACCTTCGATGATTATACGGCTGAAATTGACGCCGGGCGGCCGGTGCTGATTCACATCGAGGGCCATACCATGCTCGGCTTCGGGTACGACGTTAGCGGCGACACCGTCTATCTGCACGATACCTGGGACTACGGTACCCATACGATGACCTGGGGGGGGATCTACTCGGGTCATCAACACATTGGGGTTAGCGCTATTCAACTGGCGACAATAATGCCTTCAGTAACTACCAGTGATGCCTCTGACATCACCGCCATCTCCGCCACCCTAAATGGTAATCTGGACGACCTCGGCACCACCTCAGATGTAGACGTATCCTTCGAGTGGGGAGAGACTGCCGCCTATGGTAATGAAACAACGCCAGAGTCAATGGTTACCACCGGACCGTTTAGCTTCAGCCTGCCCAGCCTGTCGCCTGATACTACCTACCATTTCCGGGCTAAGGCAGTTGGTGACGGCACTAACTACGGAGATGATACGAGCTTCACCACCGAGCCGCCTGGTCTGCTCCGGGTGGAGACTTCACCGGCAGTTGCCACCACAATATCCGTTGACGGCATCCCCCGAAATGACTGGGGGCTTGACTGGGTAAAAATGCCCCCCGGGGAGTATACCCTCTCTCTAAGCGATGTTACCGGCTACCTTACCCCATCTGAGGTTGAGGTAACCTACTACCCACCGGAGGGCGACCCGGTAACTCAATCTCAGCCGCTAAGCCAACCGGTAGTAGTGAATTCCGACGGCACTACCCAGGTGGTCGTCTCTTTTATCCAGTTGGGTAATCTGAGGGTAGAGACGTCCCCGGTGCTGCCGACGGCAAATACGATATTCGTTGATGGTAACCCGATGAACGACTGGGGGCTCTGGGTAAACCTGGAGGCAGGGGATTACACGGTATCCTTCCAGGATATGGATGGGTACCAGACCCCACCACCAACTGTGGCGACAGTTACCTCAGGGGTAACGACCTACGTTAGCGGCAATTATGAGACTGGGGAGACTACAGTAGGCCCGTGATTAACCCCCTTAGCCGAGCGAAAAAATGAAAAGGATTTTAGGTGTAATACTTATCCTGATACTCCTGACGGGTAGTGCCGCCTCATTCTTCGGCAGCACGAGCCCGGCTGTGGCTCAGGGTGAAGATACCGACTGGTCGGTAGAGCTCTGCGATTCAGTTATGGCAAGGTACACCCCCGAGACGTTTGGGAGCTGGCAGTATCCTCAAGGGTTATTTCTAGAGGGTATGTGGCGGGTGTACCAGCGGACGGGTGACACTGCTTACTATAACTTTATTAAGGACTGGGTAGACAGATTTGTCAGCGATAGTGGGCTGGACGGTAGCATTCCTCTTGATAGACTGGATAACATGATGCCCGGGTTACTGCTCTGCCACCTCTATGAAGCGACCGGGGAGACCAAATATCAGACCGCCGCCCAGCAGATAAGAGACCGGATTGACACCTATCCCCGCACCACCGACGGGGGCTTGGTTCACAACACTTGGACTGTGGATCAGCTCTGGCTGGATGGGGCTTTCATGCTGACGATTTTCCTAGCTAACTACGGCGAGGTGTTTGGCGATACCGAATACTGCAATAACGAGTGCACCAACCAGCTGATTATATACTATAGCCATCTGCAATACCCGGCGATCAAACTGGGGTACCATGCCTGGGACGAGGACGGTTCGGCAAGCTGGGCTGACGAGACCACCCACCTTTCCCCCGAGGTCTGGTGCCGGGCAATGGGCTGGTACGTGGTTGCCTGTACCGAGGTTCTGGAGAAGATTCCCAGTGACCATGCCAACCGGCAGGCCGTAATTGATATACTGGTTGAGCTCCTCGAGGGCATCAAAAACTATCAGGACGACACCACCGGCCTGTGGTATCAGGTCGTGGACAAAGGCGACCTGACCGATAACTGGGTGGAACAGTCCAGCGGCTGCATGTATACCTACGCCCTGTCCAAGGCAATCGACGCAGGCTATATCGATAGCGCCGACTACGAGACCACCGCTAAGAAAGGTTATGAAGGCATACTGAGCAACATAGAGCTTGACGCCCTTGGCGAAACCAACCTCTACGGCACCTGTCAGGGGACCGATGTCGGT
This sequence comes from uncultured Dehalococcoidales bacterium, assembly GCA_964472625.1. Lineage (GTDB taxonomy): Bacteria > Chloroflexota > Dehalococcoidia > Dehalococcoidales > UBA5760 > UBA5760. Next base: position 21,963 of record CAYYLM010000002.1, on the reverse strand, counting down.
AGCCCCTACTCGTATTATATCAACCGAGAGCAGGTAACCAATGATAACCACGGTCAGGGAGCCTTCCTCTTCGCCAATGAGCAGCAAAGGACAAAGTATAGTAACCTGAGGGAGTTACACCAGGCGGAGAAGGAAACCCTGTACCACGCAGCAATCGAAACTACAGAAAGAGGCTTTACCGGCGCTTCGTATGTCAATCTCGACGATGAGATGGGAAGCTACGTTGAGATGACGGTAAATGCGGCTTACGCCACCGCCAAGACCCTGGTCATCAGGTATGCCAACGGAAGTGCAGCTGACAAGCCGCTTAAGGTCATGGTAAACGAGACTGTGGTCAGTGACAGCCTTTCGTTCGAGCCGACCGGCGCCGATAGGTGCTGGCGGGGGCAGAGCATAGATATCCCGCTTGATGCTGGTGATAATACCATAAGGCTTGAGTCCGCTGGTACCACCGGTGGCCCTCACATAGACTGGATGGCGCTTGACTATCTACCCACGGGGCTGCTCCGGGTGGAGACTTCACCGGCAGTTGCCACCACAATATCCGTTGACGGTATCCCCCGAAATGACTGGGGGCTTGACTGGGTAAAAATGCCCCCCGGGGAGTATACCCTCTCTCTAAGCGATGTTACCGGCTACCTTACCCCATCTGAGGTTGAGGTAACCTACTACCCACCGGAGGGCGACCCGGTAACTCAATCTCAGCCGCTAAGCCAACCGGTAGTAGTGAATTCCGACGGCACTACCCAGGTGGTCGTCTCTTTTATCCAGTTGGGTAATCTGAGGGTAGAGACGTCCCCGGTGCTGCCGACGGCAAATACGATATTCGTTGATGGTAACCCGATGAACGACTGGGGGCTCTGGGTAAACCTGGAGGCAGGGGATTACACGGTATCCTTCCAGGATATGGACGGGTACCAGACCCCACCGCCAACTGTGGTCACCGTCACCCCAGGGGTAACGACCTACGTTAGCGGCAATTATGAGACTGGGGAGACTACAGTAAATCCGTGAAGATGAGCCAAGGTACTAATCCGGCTAGGTGAGGCGTTTCCGCAGCAGATAGATAAGGTTACCGAACCCATCACGCCACATACGTAGCTTTGAGTCACCGCTTCGGTAACCATAATGGATAGGTAACTCAGCGCAACGGGCCTTTACCCGCCAGGCAGCTTCAATTTTTATCTCTTCTGATAGAGCCATGCCGGTGGCACGTAGCCGCATCTTATCGAGTAACTCCCTCCTGAAGACCCACATGCCTGATTGTGAATCGCTGAAGGGCAGCCGGAAAAGAACATGACTGGTAAGCGTCAGGATGGCATTACCCAACCGTCTGGTCCGAGGCATAACGCCATTCATCATAAACGAGAAACGGTCGGCATTGACAAAGTCCAGATCCTCCCCTAACAGCCTGTCGACCATCTCAGGCAGGGCAGCCGCAGGATAGGTGCCGTCGGCATCAAGGGTGCAGATGATGCCACCCTTGGCCTCCTTAAATCCTAGGAGATAGGCAAAACCGTATCCTCGCCGTGGTTCGGAGACTACCCGGGCGCCCGCGTTTCTCGCCAGCTCTGCCGTGCCATCTACCGAACCGTTATCCACGACCAATATCTCAGTCTCAAATCCCCGAGCTCTAAACTCTACCACGGGTATAGTTGACACCAGAGCCCCTATGCACTCTGCCTCGTTGAGAGTGGGCACAATGACACTAATTAAGTGCCGCAACCAGTATTTCTCCTGTTTCACAACTAAAATTCGTCTGGCTGAGGGCGCGAGACGGCGACTCTTACCTTAAATGTGGTCTTCATCAATACCTTAGCACAAAACACTATTTGAGACAATAACCTAAAATAGCCACTACTTTGACAGTAAAGCCCCATAAACGCTGTTGTGAGCAGATGGAAAGACGTTGCCCGCAAGGTAAGAAAGAATGTAATATATCACTGTGTGCCCTCGGGTGAGACGATAAGCCTGTATTGAGCGAGATGGAAAGGTGCCGGGATTACGCATTTTGATGTTGTGTGATTACTTTCCACCCCACGTTGGTGGTGGTGTGGAGCGAGTGGCTGCCGAGCTATGTCACGGTCTGGTTCGGCGCGGCCATAAGGTTACTGTCTTGACCTTACAAACCTGTCCCGCACCGGCCACCGAGTCTAGCAACGGACTAACAGTCTACCGAGCGCCAGCTCTGGAGCTGACCCGGTGGCTTGGTGTCCAGTTTACTGCCTCGGTGCCAGTCCTGGGTGCTCTAACTCGGCTTATCCGTAGTTTCCAGCCAGACCTAATCCATGCTCACAATCTATTCTCCCGCACTACCGAAGTGGCAGCTCTGCTCAGAACGACGTTTCACGTTCCGCTGGTTACCACCCTCCACCTAGGGCGATTGGAAGGTGGCAGTAGGGCGCTCAGGACGTTCGTCCGAACCTATGAGTTAACCGTGGGAAGATACATCGTGCGGCGCAGTGACCACGTGACCTGCGTGTCCAACGCTGTGGCGGAGCACGCCCGCCACATAGGCGGGCACTCGACCCCGGTGTCGGTAATCCCCAATGGGGTTGATGCTAGTCTATTCCACCCCAGACCGGAGCAGAGTAACTGGGGAGAGACGGTTCTTTTTGTAGGACGTTTGGTGCCTAACAAGGGCCCAGAAACGCTGATTCAAGCGGTACCGCTAGTCTTAGCCCAGCACCCGAAGGCGCAGTTCGTAGTGGTGGGTGACGGCCCCCTTCGAACTCGACTTCAAGGGCAGGCCCATAAGCTGGGGCTTAGGGGTGCAGTCCAGTTCCTAGGAATACGGAAAGATGTACCCCAGTTGATGCGTGAGGCAGCTCTCTTGGTAAGACCATCATCATTAGAGGGTATGCCCCTAGTGGTGCTGGAGGCGATGGCATCGGCTATACCCGTGGTGGCGACTCCCGTTGGCGGCACCCCCGAGCTGGTGAAGGACGGCGTCCATGGCTTCCTGGTTCCGGTTGGTAGCAGCACGGCGCTGGCCCAGGCTATCGTCAGGCTGCTAGATGACCGCTCCCTGGCTCAGGAGATGGGGCGCCGGGGACGGGAGCTCGTGAAGGACGGCTATACCTGGGATGCTGTCGTAGACCAGACAGAGCACGTCTACAACGAGGAGATACACCGTCGTGGATGATGTACAGAAACGGGTGCGGGTGGGTATTGTAGGGACAGGATGGGTAGCGCTCAAGCGTCACATCCCCGCTTTTAAGCGGGATAGCCGAGCTACCCTCAGTGCAATTCTGGGTCGTGAGCCAACTAGCACCGAATCTGTTGCCCGGCGATTCCGGATTTCCCGGTCTTTCACCAGCCTCGAGAAGTTCCTCGAGGAACCACTGGACGTGGTCTCCGTGTGCACCCCGCCGGGGACACACGCCTGGCTGGTCGAGGCCGCTATCCGGGCCGGTAAACACGTGCTGGTGGAAAAACCGATGACGCTGACCTCTGGGGAGGGCCAGGCTTTGGAAGCACTGGCCGGTAGCGCCGGGGTGATACTATGCCCGGCCCACAACTTCCTCTTCTCCCGGTCACTGGAGAAGGCAAAGTCCCTGCTTGAGAGCGGTAAGGTTGGCAAGGTGCACTGGGTGATGGGAATCCAGTTAAGTAGCTCACGGAGGCGTCTGCCCACCTGGTTTAACGACCTGCCCGGGGGGCTCTTCTTCGACGAGGCACCTCACTTTCTCTACCTGATGCGGTATTTTCTGGGGGAACTGAGAGTAGAGCAGGCCTGGCACATGAGTGGCGCCCGGGACTTGCCACCAGGGGCAGCACGAACTGAGGCTCGTTTGCAGGGGGCCTGCGGCGACGGTTACCTGACCATGTGGTTTGGGGCGCCCTTTTCGGAATGGCTACTTATCCTGTTCTGCTCCCGGGCAGTGTTAATACTGGACCTGTTTCGTGATATCCTCATCCATTTACCCCCGGAGCAGGCTCATCGGGCACGCGATGTCTTAAAAATGTCACTGTTGGGTACCCTCCGCTTGTGGAGAGGGATTAGCACCTCCGGCCTACACGCGACATGTGGTCAGCTGTCCTACGGCCATGACCGGCTGATAGGCCAGTTTTTGGATGCGGTATCAGATGGCAGGCAACCCCCAACGCGAGCGCAGGACGGCTGGCAGGTGGTTGCCCTGATGGAAGAGATACTCCGGCGCTCTCAAGAAGGGACTTAGCTTGGATGACCGAGCTCGCCAACATTAAATGGCCCAGAGTCGGTAAGTTTATCTCACCCACCGCCGGTAGCATTATACTGCTCATCGGACTAGTGGCTGCCTTAAGCCTGCACCATTGGATAATGCTGAGTGCCGAGGTAGCTCCGCCAGGTCCCGATGGGGGCAACTGGCTTGCCCTTAGTCTTGAACTCTTCGGCAACCACGTCAAGGCGGCAGAGGTGGCCTACCCACCGCTATTTCTGGTGATGCTCCGCGGCACTCTCTACCTCCTGCCTCCGCTGACTGCCCTGAAGGTGCTGGGACTGGTAGCCGCCGCCTGCTTAAGCATCCCGTCCTATCTCCTACTTAGAACATCGATGAATCCCTGGCTCGCCGCCCTGCTGGCGGCGGCCATACCGGCCATGGGTTACCACAACGAGGTGCTCGCCTGGGGAGGCTACCCACAACTACTGGGGGCTGCCTTCCTGGTGCTCTCTATCTACCTGCTGCTCCAGGGGCTACGTACCGGCCGGGTCTGGTTTTTGGTGGGCTTCGCCTTCTCCACCGTGGCTACGGTGGCAACGCACACCCTAGCCGCTATCCAGTTAGCGCTAGCCCTGGGTGTCCTGCTGATAGTCCGTGTCTACGAGAACCGGGGGTCCCACTCCCTGCTACCAAGATGCCACCTGAGCCGACGGCACGTGGCATGCCTAGTGACTGCTGGCACGCTATTGGCTTTAGTCATTCCTGTCTACCTGAGGACAGTTACTCTGCTAGCCAGTAATCCCTTTAACCCTCAGCAGTTTAGCCTGCTGAGAACCCTAGCCAATCCCGATTCCTGGTACGGCGAACTCCACCTGTGGGTGGCGATAGCGGTGACCGGGGGCGCTTTTACTGGCTGGGCAGTTTTGAAGAGGCGCCGCCTTCTCCTGGCCGATGCGGCAGCAACCCTCGGCATCTCCTCGATATTGACCTTCGCAGCGATACACGAAATAAGGTCGGCTCACCTGCTGCAGGTCGGGCTAACACTCTCGATTGGTGTCGCCGTTGCGATCCTCATGAATAAAGAAACATTTTCCCGGCTGGCAAGGCTGGGAAAGCGGGCAATACGCATCCTGACCATCACCGTTATAGTTAGCGCCCTGACTAGCGTGCTCGTGCTTGGCGGGCAGCAGGCTGAGCGGGCCTTCAATCATTACCAGGTTGTCGACGGACCGGTACTGGCTGCCCTAGACTGGCTCCAAAGCCACGGAACTCCAGGGGACCGGGTTATCGCCAACGAGACGCCGCGCGGCGGTATCCTCGGCTGGTGGGTGGAAGGCTATACCCGGCTGCCCACCTATCTGGCGGTGGACACCCGCTGGCTTTCCTTCCGTGACGAGCGGGCTCAGGCCGAGATTGCTCACCGCTTCCTGTCACCGGATGCCGAACCCGAAGAACTGCGCCGTCTGGCAGAGGCATATCAGGTTAAATTCCTGCTACTACATAGAGGGACGCTGGAAAACCCGCTTACTGACCTATTTGCCGCCGGTTTTAAGATCAGTTTTACCAATGAAACCATAGTCATCCTGACCTACGGAGGGGCCGACCCTGACAGATAAGACCTACCAGCCGCAAATTGCCGCACTGGCTACCAGGCTGAGCTGGCGACAACTTCATACCTTTTAACCCCATCAGTATCGATGCCAGGACACAAGATCTCGAAATCCCAACTTTCCCCCGGGCCCAGGTTGCTTATATTATCCCGGAAGGTATCAAGAAGTACCCCCTCGGCATCATAAAACATCACCCTGACTTCAACATAACTAGAACTGGTGGGGTTAATATTCTCGGCTGTTCCTCTGATTATGACAAAGCCCAGCTCGTCCTGCACCATACTGAGGTTGAGAATCGGCAACCTCTCAGCTGGCGGAGCCGACGGCACTTCCTCAGGCTGGTACTGCACTTCGGCGCAGGCTACCAGAGGCACTAAGCCAAGGATAGTAACCGCAAGTAAGATGGTTATTTTACCCGGTATTCTCATTCTGCGCTCTCTCACAGTTTTTAGTGCCTATGTTGCATATTATACTACGCGAAGTCAACACCCGTAGCCCTTGGGATGCTGCTTCGTCCACCTCCAGGCGCTGTCAATGATGCTCTCAAGGTCAGGAAATGCTGGCTCCCAGCCTAATTCAGACTTAGCCCGCCTTGAGTTGGCTACCAGAACGGCCGGATCTCCAGAGCGCCGGGGGCAGATTTTCAGCGGGATGTCTCGCTTGGTGACCTTCCTAGCTGTGGCCACCACCTCAAATACTGAATGCCCCTCACCACTACCCAGGTTGTAGACCCGGCCACCCAGCTCCTCAACTCTTCCCAGAGCTAGAATGTGAGCTTGGGCGATGTCCACTACATGAACGTAATCTCGAATACAGCTCCCGTCCTCGGTGGGATAGTCCGTGCCAAATATGGCTACTGGCCTCATCTTGTCCTGAGCCGCCTTAAGGACATTGGGGATGAGGTGGGTTTCCGGATGGTGGTCTTCCCCAAGGCGCTCACTGGCTCCCGCGGCATTGAAATACCTCAGGGAGATATGCTTGAGTCCAGATGCCTTCCCATACCAGCCTAGGATACGCTCGAACATTAGCTTGGACTCACCATAGCTATTCAGTGGGGCCTTAGCCCGGTGTTCACTAACCCGTGTGGCACTAGGCTGCCCGTAAACAGATGCGCTCGAGGAAAAGACAAGTTTATTGGTCTCATACTTCAACATCACATCAAGGAGGTTTAGGCCACCGACGACATTATTCTTAAAGTATCGCTTAGGGTCAGTGACAGAATATGCTACCGCTGTCTCCGCAGCCAGATGCATTACCGCATCAATCTTAGTGTGGCGAAAAACATCCTCAATAGCCTGAGCATCACAGATATCAGCCAAGTGAAATTCGGCTTCAGGCGGGACTGCCTCCCTATGCCCCTGCTGAAGATTATCTAGGACGATAACCCTATGGTCCCTACCCAGAAGCTTTTCAGCGACGATGCTACCGACATATCCTGCTCCGCCGGTAACCAGAATATTCATCCTAAGGTCCCTTCCTTAACCGGCTGGTTACTCGAACACGAGATAGACATTCCACTTCATCACTAAGGGAGTTCTGCCTATGGTAACCCCTGGTGGGGAAGGGGGGACTCGAACCCCCACGCCTTGCGGCACGCGGTCCTAAGCCGCGCCCGTCTGCCAATTCCGGCACTCCCCCTAAAGTCAGGTTAGCTAGGAACTACAATCCAAAAACGTTAGCCGAACTAAGCACCTAACGCAACGCCTGGGCTACTTGTCTCGCCCCCAGAAGGCAAAGCGCATCCCATCGGGCATGCCGTTATTTTATCACAGGTGCCTCAGCAAAACTACCGTACGCAGTCTACTGAATGGGATATGAAAGATAGCTTATCTTCCATAACTCACCGTAATGGTAAACCGGCTTATTTCAGCGCGACAAGTGCTCGCTGACTGAGGGACGATAAAAATAGAGGGGGTGGGACTACCCACCCCCTACTAAACCAAGCACAACCCTGACCTCACCGCAATGATGTCTAGAGCTATACCAAAGACCCTTCAAGGCTTCAGCATTTAGAAGCCACTAATCCAGTAGCTACTACCTCTTTAGCGGGCTATTCAAATTCTCCCTTGCCCAGAGAGACAAAGATAATAGCCAATAGTCCAAGAATCGGCATGATGAAAAGGGATAGAATGGAGCCAGCCAGCGATAATCCCCAGCGCCTCCGCTTTATAGCGCTGATACCACCACACAAGGCGATTATGCCAAAGACAAGGACCACGATACCGGCAATCAGGAAAACGGTTGTCCCGATACCTATTACTTCACTCATCATACCAGGAATATCAGCTGCGCCGGGCCCCCACCACTCACCGCTCCACTTATCTACCCATTGACTCCAGTCGACACCACCTAGCGCCCCCACCAAACCAGATAAAAGGAATAAGAAGATTCCTCCCACAATACCCATCGCCCCGGTAATGATAGTCATGATACCCGCCGTGGTTGGTTTCCAAGTTCGTTCCATCAGAACTACCTCCTTCTCTAGATAGTCTGGCGCTACTTTACACCATTTTTAGACCACGTGCAATAGGTTTTTTACCCCAAATTTCACTCAAGCGGCTGTTCACTCTCAGCAGCACTTCCTGAAGATGATACAAACTCCTGGTCTGCCAGGGTAACAAAGATGATCGACAGTGTTCCTAAAACCGGCATACAGGGCATGGCAAAGATGGCACCGATAACCGCCAGCCACCATACCCGCCTCCTTAAGGCAAAGATACCACCCACAACGGCCACTATCCCGAGAATAATCGTGGGGACACCAAACGGCTCAAACCCGAATATACCTCCCGATTCACTGACAAAATCACCCATAAGGCTAACAATAGCACCGCCACCGATTCCTATTATCCCAGAGATTATGCTCATGACACCTGCCGTTATTGATTTCCACGATCTTAGCATTAGATTTACCTCCGTCTGACGAATCGGTTTAATCTTTAAAGTGTCTCATTTTAGCCGCAAACTAATCACTTTGCAACCCCCCTACCACCACACAACTTAATACTAACTATTTGAGACCAGGCCTGACAACCATAAAGCCAGCTTCGCTACCCGAAAGCCTTATGACAGCCTGAGCACCCCTTGAATTGGGTTTATGCTAATAGTATAATGCCAGAGAATGTAAAAAAGACAAGGATATTACATCTATGGATACCTATCAGGTTACGCTACCGGGGAAGGTCTACTTCGGGGTAGGCTCAGTCAATCTAATCAAGGATGAGGCTCGCCAGCTGGGTGCCAGGCGTGCTCTCATTGTTACCGATGCCGGGGTTTACCAGGCAGGGCTGGTTGAGCCGGTAAAGGAGCTGCTGTCACAGGCTAATATCTCAGTGGACATTTTTTCCGAGGCAGAGCCGGAACCCACTCTACCCCGGCTAAATGCTATCGCCGGGGAGCTCCGTAAGGAAAGCTACGACCTATTGGTAGGCGTTGGTGGTGGCTCAAGCCTAGATACCACTAAGGGGCTCTCTATTCTCCTGGCTCACGGCGGCAGGGGTGAAGATTATATCGGCACCGATAACGTCCCCGGTCCAGGAGTCCCCATCTTTACCATACCGACCACAGCGGGAACCGGTAGTGAGGCAACCAAGCACGCCGTCTTTGGTGACCCGGAAAAGGGGCTTAAACTAGCCATGATAAGCACTCACCTACTCGCCCGAGTGGCCATTATAGACCCCACCTTTACCTACCGCTGCCCACCCCAGCTTACAGCGGCCACCGGAATAGACGCTCTCACCCATGCCATTGAAGGCTATACCTGTAAGAAGGCCAACAACTTCTGCGATGCCCTAGCCCTGGAAGCAATGAGGCTCATCTCAGGTAACCTCCGAACCGCGGTCAAGAATGGCGCCGACAGGGAGGCACGTAATCGTATGGCCGAAGGAGCTCTGCTGGCTGGTATCACCTTCGCCAATACCAGCGTCGCTGCGGTACACGCCCTTGCCTATCCGCTAGGCTCACGCTTTCACGTGCCTCACGGGGTAGCCAATAGCATTTTACTGCCCTATGTCACGCAGGCCAGCTTGGAAGCTAATCTTCATAAATACGCCATCGTCGCTCAGATGCTGGGGGTAAAGACGCCAGGGCTTTCTCACCAAGAAGCCGCGCAACAAGGCGTGGCCGCAGTTAAGAGCCTGATAGCAGATGTCGGTATTCCTCTACACCTGCGAGACCTAGGGGTGCCCCAAGACGCCCTTGAAGAAATGGCGATAGCCACCATGGACATCACCCGGCTTCTAGAGGTTAACTCAAAGCAATTCACGCTAGAGGATGTCAGGCAGATTTGGATAAATGCCTGGTGAGATAGTAAAATGGCAGCCGCCGCTACCAGCCACTTTTTAATTATCGTTCAATAGGAAAGCAAAAAGGCTCATCGCCACCATTCCCTCAGGCAGGCCTAGCTACTCCATAGGATATAGCCTATGCGATGCTATATCTGACCGCTGACGAGGCTTCGCTGGTTACCGAGGCTACCCTAAAGTGGACGGTGGTCGAGTATTTAGATAAGCTCTAATATTTTTTCAGCAGCAACTTCAGCAGCTATTCCACATACCTTAGGACACCCAAACTCGCTATGACCACCGGCATCCAAGAAGGCCTGGAAGTCCCTTTCATTTGCTAGGTTAAAAGACCGACCGAAAACTCTCTCTTGAATATGACGACATAGTGTGTCTTCTAAGTCTTCGCTGAGTTCAAACTGCTTTTTGATTTCTTTCATAAATCTGGCACGTAGTTCCGTGGAAGGATCTAGCATCGCTCGATAGGCTTCGGTATCTTCGATGCGGTTACGTCCGATAACTAAACCTAACGCTGAGAGGGCACCTATGATAGCCCCGCAAGTTTCCCCTTGGCGAGCGATCCCCCCGGAGAGCACAGTACTTGCTTTGAACGATTCCCTGTTTCCGATACCAAACTCTTCCTGGAGAGCCCCCAAAACACTCTGAGAACAACCAGAGTAACCTACGTCATACTCAAGTGCTTTTCTCTTGGCCCTTTTTATGCGCTCTTCGCCTGTTGTCATGCTATAACCTCCTGACGTTTGTTAAGAACCTGCATCCGATTGTTCCAGCGATAGAAATCTACCCTCTCTCATCCATCAGCAACCAGTTTATTCTAGCATTTTCCCCAATCGCCTCGCTATAGCCACTAGTCGGAGTAATATCCCCATCCTCTAAGTATCCGCCGAACTACAGATTAGGGCGTTGCAAACCTGCTGCCCAGTCCCCTATAATTAGCCAACGTAAGCCTCACTGAATGCTCTCGAGTAAGATCGGGGTAGCGTCGATGATTTAGCCTCAGGCACTTTTTAACCCTCAACTTCACCCATCCAGTTTTTCACACAGATGAAGGGCATTAAAAATACCGTAATCGGATTAAGGAGAAAAGGATAGCATGAAGGCCCCCCTCTGGGAACCGTCGGAGGGACGTAAGAAAAAGGCTCATCTTACCCGTTTCATTGCTCTAGTTAACGAGCGATACGGGACAAAGCTCACCACCTATAACGAACTTAATGACTGGGCCATAAATAACCTAGCTCACTTCTGGGCGCTGGTGTGGGAGTTTACCGGGATTAGGGCCTCTAAGACTTATGACCACGTTCTGATTCCCGGGAAGCGGATGATGGATGCCAAATGGTTTACCGGTGCCCGTCTCAACTTCGCTGAGAACCTGCTCCGCTATCGTGACCATCACACCGCCCTCATCTTTAAGAGCGAGGGACGTGATGCCGTCAGAACTACCTATGCCGAACTCTACGAGCAAGTAGCTCGTCTGGCCAAGTCTCTGTGTGAGCTCGGAGTCAAGCCTGGGGATCGGGTAGCCGGGTTCCTACCCAATATGACGGAGGCCGCTATTGCCATGCTGGCCGCTACCAGCCTCGGCGCTACCTGGTCAGCCTGCTCACCAGACTTTGGCACCCAAGGGATTCTGGACCGCTTTGGGCAAATTAAGCCCGAGGTCCTCTTCACTGCCGATGGCTACTTCTACAACGGGAAGAAATTTGATTCCTTGGAACGAGTGGCTGGCATCTTGAAGGAGATACCATCTATTCAGAAGGTAGTGGTTATCCCCTATATTGAAAGGGAGCCAGATATTAGCCAGCTTCCCAATTCAGTTCACTACCAGGACTTCCTAACTAAGGAAACCGGGCTTGAAATCCAGTTTGCCCAACTCCCCCCCGACCACCCCTTATACATCATGTACACCTCGGGGACAACTGGGCTGCCCAAGTGCATCGTACAGGGAATCGCCGGGATTCTCGCCGTGCATCTGAAAGAGCTAATGCTTCAGATCGATATTAAGCGGGAAGACACTATCATCTACTTTACTACCCTGAGCTGGATGATGTGGACCTGGCTGATAAGCAGCCTTGCTCTGGGAGCCACGGTGGTACTCTTTGATGGTAATCCTTTCTATCCCGACGCCGGGGCACCGTGGCGACTAACCCAAGATGAAAAGATAACCATATTCGGGACCAGCGCCCGATACCTCGCTGAACTGGAAAAGCACCGCCTTAAGCCAGGGAAGGAATATGACCTCGGTAGCCTTAAGACAATCACCTCCACGGGCTCACCCCTTTCTGTGGAGAGCTTTGAATTTGTCTACCGGGATATTAAATCGGATGTGCTTTTAGCCTCTATTTCCGGAGGCACCGACATTAACGGACTCTTTCTGGGAGGGAATCCCATTGGTCCCGTCTACGCCGGGGAACTCCAGGGGCCCAGCCTGGGGGTAGACGTAAAGTGCTATGACCCTGACGGTAGGCCAGTCCTTAACCAGAAAGGTGAGCTGGTGGTCACTACCCCTTACCCCTCCATGCCACTCTACTTCTGGAATGACCCGGACAAAGAGAAGTATCACCGCGCCTACTTCGATGACTACCCCAGCGTATGGACCCACGGAGACTATATTGAAATTACTGATACCGGGGTCATCATCTACGGGCGCTCTGATAATGTTCTCAAGCCAGCCGGGGTGAGAATCGGTACCGCTGAGATTTACCGCCAGGTAGAGACCCTGAGCGAGGTTGCGGATAGTGTGGTCGCGGGACAAGATTGGGAAGGCGATGTTCGCATCGTCCTGTTTGTCAAACTAGCCGAAGGGATAGAACTAACCGAGGACCTGGTAAACAAGATAAAAACCGCCATCAGAAAAAATGCCACACCCCGCCATGTTCCCGCTAAGATTATCGCCGTTAGCGACATCCCCTACACCCGCAGCGGCAAGAAGGTAGAAAAGGCGGTGCGGAATGTAATCCATCACGAGCCTGTCCCCAACATAGACGCCCTCGCCAACCCAGAGTCACTCAAGCTCTACGAGAACCTTAAAGAACTTAAGTCGTGATACCACACAGCTAACAAAGTAATCTCACCCTTTGGAGGGAACTAGTCCGTAATGGTTCTAAACCCACGGCTAGACGTATCTACCCACGGCTTGAGCCACTGAGCTAAGCTCCTCCATCAACCCAGCGAAGTCTGGCGGGGTGAGCGACTGGGTACCATCTACCAGAGCCTCTTTAGGATTAGGATGGACTTCAATAAGCAGTCCATCAGCCCCAGCCGCCACCGCCGCCTTAGCCAGCGCCGGTACCAACGAGGCGTGACCAGCTGCATGGCTCGGGTCAACAATCACCGGCAGGTGGCTAAAGTGCTTAATTACGGGTAAAGAGCAAATATCCAGAGAGAAGCGAGTGCTATCCTCGAATGTCCTGATGCCTCTTTCACACAGGATAACCTGGTTGTTACCGTGAGCCAGCAGGTAATCAGCTGCAGTAAGCCATTCGGTAACGGTGCAGGAAAAGCCTCGCTTGAGAACCACCGGACACTGGCTCCGACCAATGCTGTTCAGCAGGGCAAAGTTCTGCATATTCCGTGAGCCGACCTGCAGAATGTCTGCATACCCAGCGACCAAGCTGACATCATGAGGGTCGACTACCTCGGTGACCACCGGAATGCCAAACTGCTTCCTCGCCTGAGCCAGTAACTCCAAGCCAGCTTTCTCCAGACCCTGAAAGCTGAAAGGGGAAGTACGCGGCTTAAAGGCACCACCACGCAGGATTGCGGCGCCAGCCTCCTTCACCAGCCTAGCCGACTCCATAAGCTGTTTTTCGCTCTCCACAGCACATGGGCCAGCCATGACTACCACACGCTGGCCACCAACCTCAATCCCGTTAATGGAAACCAGGCTGTCAGCCGGCTTAAACTCACGGGAGGCAAGTTTATACGGTTTCATAATCCGGGTTACGCTCTCGACCCCGAGGAGCACAGCAAAGATGTCGGTGGCAAGCTGCCCGGTATTGCTGCCCAGTATGGCCACTACGGTTCGGTCAGTCCCTACGTTCAACTGAACCTTGAGCCCCAGTGATTTAGCCCGCTCAACAACGTCACCAAGCTCCGCCTGGGTGCTACCAGCTCTCATCTCAACAATCATAATACCCCCCGAATTCCGATGTTACCCGCCTATAGCATACAACTTTTTCTCGCTGGCTAACAAACCCCCATTTGTATTCACCTCCCTAATTCTCGTAAAATATTTACTTATGATACGTATTTGCCAGCCCGCTGATACCGAGAGAATATATTTCATCATCAATGAGGCTGCCAAAGCCTACCAAGGGGTCATCCCAACCGACTGCTACCGTGAACCTTATATGCCAATCGATGAGCTCGAGCGGGAGCTAGCTGAGATGACGTTCTTCGGCTGGGAAGAGCGGGGTGAACTGCTCGGGGTAATCGGGTTTCAGCCGATTAAGGATGTCACTCTCATCCGCCATGCCTACGTCCTACCCCAGTGGCAGCGACAGGGTATCGCCAGCCGCCTGATAGATAACATGAAGAGGTTATGTAAGACCCCTCGCCTCCTGGTGGGAACCTGGGCTGATGCCCACTGGGCAATCGCCCTCTATCAGAAGCACGACTTCAGGCTAATGCCCAATAAGGACGAGCTCCTAAAGACCTACTGGAAAATCCCCCAGCGCCAGATTGAGACCTCGGTGGTCCTGGGGATAGAGATGGGGTAGAATTATTCTCTCAGACAATAATTAGGCTCCTCAAACAAAAAACGCAAGGCCCAATGCAGCTATACTGATAACGTGTTATTCTAAGCCGGGCCATTCCAGCCTCAACACTGAGTCTTGTCTTATGTCCTGCACCTTCGCTAAGCTTCCGGTGAGTAAAGGCTTTCAAAATCTCTTTTGAATAATATTGCTAACCTATGTTTCTCCCCACACCCCATCCTTATATAGCTTTACCAGCCTCACCGGCAGGAGCTTGTTGGCTAAGTCATCACTGCTTCTGGTATGCACCTTGATATAGTTAGCGGTAAGACCCGACCAGACGCCGTTTGAGCGCTGCTCAAATAAGACCAGCATGGTTCTACCCAAAAAGCGCTGGTGGAAGTTACCGGCGCTCTCCTCAGCCAGCCCGAGCATTTTCTGGCTGCGCTCCTTTTTGACCCTATCGCCTATCTGGTCGGGGAGCTGAGCTGCCTCGGTGCCACTGCGGCGTGAGTAAGAGAAAACGTGAATGCGAGCAAACTCCATCCGGCGGCAGAAGCTAAAGCTCTCCTCAAACTCATCCTCGGTCTCGCCGGGGAAACCGACCATGACATCGGTGGTAATGGCAACATCGGAAACATTAGCCCGAATTAGGGAGACCATCTCTTCATAATCACCCACAGAGTAGCCGCGCTTCATCCGCCGAAGCACGCTATCGCTACCGCTCTGAAGGCACAGATGAAAATGAGGACAGAGCCGCCCGTCACCGAAGAGACCGAGAAGCTCCGGGGAAACCTCCTGGGGCTGAAGGGAGGATAGCCTCAATCTCTCCACTCCAGTCTCGTCAAGGATGCGCTCAAGCAGGCCCTTTAAGCTGCCCCCGTTATCGCCATAGGTGCCAATCCTGACCCCGGTCAAGACTACCTCCCGATAACTCTGAGCTACACGTTCTCTAACCTCGCTAACTATCTCGTTAGCCGCTAGGCTCAGCTCCCGGCCACGCACCAGAGGGACAATGCAGTAAGCACAAGCACGGTTACAGCCATCCTGAACCTTGATAAAGGCCCGGGTGCGGAAATCTCCATATCGGCTGGGTACCCCTCCCTGCCCAACAAGCAGCCTACCCGGCAAAACAGCTTCTTCCAATAGCTGTGGTAAGCGCCACTTGTCACCGCTACCCAGAACCAGGTTAACCCCATTAACCCTAGCTAGCTCCTGGGGCGCCCGCTCGGCATAGCAGCCAGTAGCCACCACCAGCGCCTCAGGGTTCCGCCGGTGTGCCTGCCTCAGCAGGTGGCGGGATTTACGGTCGGCGATATGGGTGACCGTGCAGGTATTGAGGATATAGATATCAGTCTTAGTGTCTGGAGATACCAGTTCATATCCGGCTTGAGCCAGTTTTCGGGAGAGGAGCTCTGTCTCTGCCTGATTTAGCTTGCAACCCAGACTGTCTAAGGCAACCTTCACCATATAAAATCGCTCCTGAGCCCCGGACGACTACAGGGAGATTATATCGTTCGCATTCTTGAGGGGTCAAACGCTAACCACGCATATTATATTGCAGTCTGCTAAGGGTATTAAGTATAATACTACCAACATACTAATAAATGCTCACTACGGAGGAGGACCGGCAAATGGTGTACGGAAAGCGAATGGACCATCTCTCGGATGCCTTCAAGGACGAACAGCACCGAAATGACTGGCTATTTTTGAGCCGGGACGAAACCGATGACGAAGCCATAATAAGAAGGGTGGTTCGTGATGCCCGGGAAATGCAGCTCAAATACCGAGCCTGCGGTCAGACCTGTCTCTACCCCCTATCGCTCCATCTGGGTTTAGGGAGCCGGGAGACAGTCGTCGCCATGACCACCCTCACTGGCGGCTTTGGCGGTAGTGAAATCTGCTGTGCCCTGGTCGGCGGCATTACCGCCATTGGTCTCGAATTCGGCAGGGTTGACTTCACCGAGATGGGTGGTCCCCGCTCCAAGGGGCACAGCACCTTCACCCTAGCCCAGGCATACTCAGGGGAACTCCGGGAGCGGTTTATGGAACGCACCAACAGCCTCCTCCGCTGCTGTGAACTGCAGGAGCAGCACTTTGGCAAGAGTATGACCCCGGTTGAGCGTAAAGACCCCATGCAGCTGGAGCGGCTGAGGTCGGGGGAGCTCTTCTCAATGTGGTCCACCTACGCCTGCGAGCTGGTCGCCCTGTCCGCCGAGATAGCCTGCGAGATAATCCTGCGGTCACGGAGACAGAAGGGAATTATTACGCCACTAGTGGCCTTCCCCTGGTACAACCGAACCTGGGAGCTACAAAAGCTAACAGAATCGCTGAAACTAGAATCAGCAGATTAAGTTCCACCCTACACGCCTCTACTTTGGAAAAGGGAGGTCTAACTCAGTCATGGCCGAAGAGAAATTAACCCAAATGGAAATGGCGATTATGGATGCGGTGCGTAAAGGGATGATTGAGCGTACCGACATTGGCAAACACGCCCGAACCATAATCTCAGATTATGACGCCCCGGGACCAACCCTGTGGACAGAGGCAACCGTAAGACACTTCGCTGATGTCCTCGAGGGGCTGGTTAGCAAGGGCTATCTAGCCTGGAAAACCTATCTGCTGCAAATCGAACCCACCGAAAAGGGCACCAAGTTCATCGCCGATAACGAAACGGCACTTGATAACCTGCCCCAGGTTGACGATAGCCGGGACTGGTTTAAGAAACAACACAAAAAAATGGCTCTCTAAAGCACTCACCGATTTTTGTAGTCATGCCGAGAAATAACCGAGTCGTAGTTACCGGCACCGGTGTTTTGTGCCCACTTAGTCTGGATACCGCTACCACCTGGGATGCCCTCATTCGCGGTAGATCCGGTATTGACGATATCACTCTGTTTGACCCAGAGACGTTTACTACCAAATTTGCCGGCGAGGTGAAAGGGTTTGAAGCCACTGACTACATGAGCCGCCGGCAGGCCCAACATCTGGACCGTTTTACACAGCTGGCGATAGCCGCTAGCCAAGAGGCGGTCAGGCAGGCTGAGATCAAGATTAACTCGGTTAGTCAGGATAACATTGGCGTTATCATCGGGAGCGGTCTGGGAGGGCTAGATACCATATCCAAGCAAATCAAGGTGCTACAAGGGAGGGGACCGAACCGGATAAGCCCCTTCCTAGTGCCCATGATATCGGCTGATATGGCTTCCGCCCAGGTATCTATCATGCTTGGCGCTAAGGGACCAAGCCTATCCACCACGTCCTCCTGCACTAGTGGTGCCGATGCCATCGGCCTCGCCTATGAAACCATCAAGCGTGGTGATGCCCAGGCGATACTGGCCGGCGGCAGTGAGGCTGCGGTAACCCCGATAGGCATAGCCGCCTTTAGTGCCCTGAGAGCCCTGTCAACACGAAACGACGCTCCCAAGATGGCGTCACGACCCTTCGATCGCCAGCGTGATGGCTTTGTCCTCAGCGAGGGAGCCGGTGTCCTCGTGCTAGAAGACTTTGTCTTCGCGCAAAGCCGTGGGGCTAACATCCTAGCGGAAATTATCGGCTACGGGGTAAGTAGTGACGCTCACCATATAACCCAGCCACCGGAAACCGGCGAGGGCATGGCCCAAGCCATGCAAATGGCGCTTAACAAAGCCCGCCTGGGGGCTAACGAAATCGATTACATCAATGCTCACGGTACATCCACACCCTTAAATGACCGTGTCGAAACTAAAGCCATCAAGACGGTATTTGGCGAACATGCCCCTAAAGTTCCGATAAGCTCCACCAAGTCAATGATGGGGCACCTGATTGGGGCCGGCGGTGCCGTCGAGGCGGCGATATGCATCATGGTGATTCAAAAGGGTATAATACCGCCCACGATGAACCTGACCCACCCCGACCCGGACTGCGACCTGGATTATGTGCCTAATGTTGCGCGCCGGGCTAGTGTTAAGTATGCCCTGTCCAACTCCTTTGGCTTCGGCGGCCACAACTCAGCCCTAGTCTTTGGCAGATACTCGGAGGCAATTTGAATCACAGCCGCTGGAACGTTTTGCCCCCAGCCCCTGCCCAATATTTAAGCGGGATTTCTGGCTTTCCTCCGCTCATCGCCCAGCTCCTCTTTAATCGAGGGCTCACCGAACCGGCCCAGCTGGAATCATTTATCACCGCCGACGAACACCTCTCTTATGACCCGTTCCTACTTTCCGGTATGGCTCAGGCGGTATCCAGAGTCTACCGCGCCCTGCTCAGCGGCGAAAACATGGCTATCTACGGTGACTTCGATACCGACGGCATCACGGCTACCGCCCTATTAGTCCAGGGACTATCCAGCCTAGGAGCCAAGGTTATCCCCTACCTACCCCACCGCGTTAACGAAGGCCACGGGCTCAGAACCAGTGCCCTGGAGAAACTCAGGCAGCAGGGCGTAAGCCTGGTTATCACCGTTGACTGCGGGATTACCGGCATAGCCGAGGTCAAGAAGGCACGGAGGCTGGGCATTGATATCGTGATAACTGACCACCACACCCCCCTGGACGAAATCCCCCAGGCTACCGCCGTGGTTGATCCCAAACTCCCCAACTCGGCATACCCCTTCTCCGAGCTGGCCGGGGTCGGCGTCGCCTTCAAGCTTTTTGAAGCCCTGCTCAAGAGCCTCGGTAAAGAAGCCGAGCTTGGCACAGTGCTAGACCTAGTTACTCTCGGCACCGTAGCCGATGTTATGCCGCTGGTAAGTGAAAACCGCTACCTGGTGAAACAGGGACTCAGGCTGCTTAACACCAGCCCCCGCCTGGGCGTCAGGGAAATGATAACCCAGGCTGGCTTAACTATGGGCAGCCTAGATACCGACAGTATCTCCTGGGTGCTTGCCCCACGCCTGAACACCACCGGCCGCCTTGAGCACGCTCAGCCCAGCTACCAGCTACTGATGACCGATTCAGCCGATGAGGCACGCAAGCTGAGCCAGTGGCTCGAGCAGAAGAATGCCGAACGTCAAAGGCTCACCACCAAGGTCGTCAGTAGCGCCCGGGAAAGCATACTGGCTGAGGGGGTAGCCCCAATTCTGGTCGTCGGTAGCGAAGACTATCCCGCCGGGATTATCGGGCTGGCGGCCGGTCGGCTCAGCGAGGAGTTCTACCGCCCGACGGTGGTCATCAAGACTGGAAAGCAGCTGAGCAACGGCAGCTGCCGCAGCATCCCGGAGTTTAACATTGTCCAGGCTCTAAACCAGTGCCGTCACCTGTTTACCAGTTTCGGCGGTCACCCTCAGGCAGCCGGCTTTACCCTGCCCACCAAGAACCTACCCCGCCTGAAGAAGGCACTCCTTGAGCTGGCAAGTGCCGGGCTAGCCGGGGTTGACCTCCGCCCCCACCTAGATATTGATGCTGAAATCAGGCTAACCGACCTCGGCGGGGACACCTTTCCCGCCCTCGGGAAGCTGGCTCCCTTCGGAAAGGGTAACCCCCACCCCACCTTCCTCAGCCGCAAGGTAGAGATTATCGACTGCCGGGTAATGGGTGCTAGCAGGGAGCACCTCAAGCTCAGGCTGCGCCAGGACGGCTTCGTCTGGGACGGAGTTGCCTTCCAGGCGGGAGACTACCTTAAAGAGATAGCCTCGGTAATGGACATCGTCTATAACCTGGAGGTTGACCACTGGCGCGGTGAGCAGAGGCTAAGGCTCAATCTCCTGGACTTTGCGCCCCCGGGATAAATCAAGCTTGAAGCTTTATAGTTCGATTGTTGCTTAGGTCTATTCTGTCTCTACGGCGCTCCACTTGGGAAACTTCCTGTAGCCAAAAACACGAGGATACTCTCGCTTAATAAAAAACACGTAAAATAGCGTAGTAATAGCTATGATAAAGATTAAATAGCCTAAACTTCCTTGCGGTTCTTCGCTTCCTAGGTCACGCGTTAATAGAACTATCGCAACCATAGGAGTCGCAAGTAGTCCGATGAATGAAGCTATCAAAAACGGCAACTTTTTCCAACGAGTCGGAGTAAATTCGCCAATGTAATTTATTTGGGTAGCATCTATGATGTCACCCGAACACTTTACGTCTTTAGCCTTCGTATGCAAAACTTCTACGACTCCACCGTCGTTACGGTTTAAGTATCTAAAACCTAACTCTATAGAATCGGCGTCTTCCCCACTACGTTTTATAGCTACGAATTCGACTTCCTCTTTACTTACTGCCTTAACAACTGGCGGTCGAAGTATTTTTGCACCGGCAAAACTCATCGTAATAGGTCGATTTACGTCTTCCTTTCTAACAGCTTCATTGCCCCTATTGAAAAATATGAAAGTGGTTTGATAGACATCAGTAACAAGTTCATCATTGAAGGTGAGTTTTAATTCTTCCGGAGCATCTGCACCTAGACCGATTATTTTGTCCGTGGTATAAGCCCAACTCGGTTTCTTCTTCTTAGCTAGCTTTATGGTAAGAATGATGGCTACTACGGTAAGACTCGTTCCAAGACCAATACTAAGTGCAAAATAATCAATCATTCTAGCCACGCTGACGCCATAACTTGGCTAGATACTATATTTAGAAGAGAAGCATTGTCAATATCAGCTATTCAACGTCTTCTGTGTCAAAGAAACAATATCCCCCTAACGGCAGATTATGAGACATAGTAAAAAGGGAAGCATTTTGGCTCCCCTTTAATTGGTAAGAAGGTCAAGAATTGAGCAGGCTACTTCTTAAGGCTCTCTATTAGCTCTTCCATTTGCTCAATGGAAAGAAGTTGATGAACAGAAAACGTAACGTATGGCAGATAACTCTGCGCGGAGTTACTAACCGTCATTTCATCCCCTTCGTGAACTGAGAAGCCTCTTAATCCCCCAGCGAAACACCCCCAATCTATAGTCGTACCCGCTTTCATCCGCTGTTTTACCATTTGAATCATCGGACCCCACAAAGCAGCCCTTTCTTTGCGGTCAGCGGGAACCTTCGTCGGGTCTAGTTCCCATAGCATTAGATATCTTGCCATCTCAGTAAACCTCCTTCTTAACAAAGTGCTCAGGAATTAAGATTATACACCTATATTAGTGATTGTCAACACCCCCAATACGAAGGGGTAGCTTTGAGAATGATTAATACAAGGGATTAGCAATCCGCTGTGTATGCCTATAGTGTTAAGCAAATCCAGAGAGTGCCGGGGGTGGGACTCGAACCCACAAGGATTGCTCCGGCGGATTTTAAGTCCGCTGCGTCTG
>CAYYLM010000001.1:0-122669 GCA_964472625.1 uncultured Dehalococcoidales bacterium | reverse complement strand
ACCCAGGCTTTGATACAACATCTAGAAGCCCATTTATGCTTTCCATCCGCTCACGAACTGAGAAAAGGCCGAAGCCTTTAATGCTATGGTCAGAGAGGCTCGAAATATCAATACCCCTTCCGTCATCGGAAACGGTTATACACATTTTGTCATCGGACTTTTCAATGCGTAAAGATATCTTTCTTGCCCCAGAATGCTTTATCGCGTTTATTAGCAGCTCTTTTACCGATTGAAAAAGTAAGCCTCGCTTGTCCATAGACAACATCTTTTTGTGTTTGTCATTGAAAAAATCTATATTTTTGTCATATTGTTTATTAAAATCTTCTACAAGCTTTTCTAAAGCTGCTTCTAGACCAACTTCGTACAGAAGTGGTGAGGTGATCTGGAAGACAAGTGATTTGGTGTCCAGAATAAGTTCGTCTGTGATTTGAATAGCCTCTCTAATCAATTCATCAGTATATCCAAACTGTACCCCACACAAATTCTCCAGTTTCATGTGTAAACTCGTTAGCTTCTGACCAAGCTGGTCGTGAACGTCAGTCGCAATTCGGCGCCTTTCTTGTTCCTCAACGATATAAAGTCGTGAGGTTAATAACTTGAGTTTGTTTCTGTATCCCTGTAGTATCTTTTGCGACAACTTGCGATCGGTAATGTCTTCGACTATGCCTACTGTTCCCACATATTCGCCATTCTTCTCGTACAAAGGTGTAGCTTTTACGCTTGTCCATATTACGATCCCATCTTTCCTAACGAATTGAAATTCATTATTTTCTGGAATCCCCATCATATTCCGCGCTAAAAAATATTTACAGATGTCTACACTTCCTTGTTCCATGAATGAAAATAGGTGCTTTCCCTTCATATCTTCGGTGCTGTAGCCTAGCATATTTGCCATGCTTGGATTGACATAAGTCGTATATGAATTTTTATCAATAGCCCAAATACCCTCCTTTAGATTTTCGGCTAACAAGCGGTATTGCTGTTCACTCTCCGTTAGGGCATTCACAATTGATTTATGCTCGCTTATATCTCTGCAGATAGCGATTACCGCTAGAATATTGCCCTTATCATCTCTCATTACGCCGGCGTTTACTTCGGCAGCCAATTCCTTCATGTCTTTAGTAAGAAAGGTGTATTCAAGAACTCCGCTGAGTCCAAGGGTTATAGTCTTTCTCAAATTCTCCACAGCTCTTTCTCGATCCTTCTCAATTACCAGATCTATTGAATTCCGACCGAGAAGTTCCTCCTTACTGCTATAACCGAGCATATATACAAGGGAATTGTTAA
The DNA here is from genome assembly GCA_964472625.1 of uncultured Dehalococcoidales bacterium. Taxonomy (GTDB): domain Bacteria; phylum Chloroflexota; class Dehalococcoidia; order Dehalococcoidales; family UBA5760; genus UBA5760. The sequence continues at coordinate 121,382 of CAYYLM010000001.1, read as the reverse complement.
CATTGATAATCGTCCAATCAAGATCTACCACAATGATTCCTTCAACCAAGGCGTCAAGCATGGCTCTCATTATGTGTTTTGAGAGGGACTCTTCATACCCACATTTTCGTTTCTCCAAGATTCACCCCAATCTTCAAAAAATTGTGTTTAGAAGCTTTACACCTTTGGGAAAATATTGCGATTCTTGAGCCATTAGACACCCACGGGGCAACTAGTTTCTGAATAACTAACAATTCTGTTGAAAAAATTTCGGCAGAAAGCTTGCATCAATTATTCCTAATATCTCCTGTGAAAAGTCCTATTTGGGATACTCCGATATTAAATAGTCTACATCTTACTAACCTATCAATCAAGCGTTGGTGATCTGCGCATTATTGTCGCCGTGCTCAGTATCATTATGGAACTCGAGCGAATCGGCGACCATGCTGAGGGTATTGCCAAGATAGTCTTAATGATTGGAGACGAACCGCCCCTTAAGCCGTTAATTGATATCCCGCGCATGGCGGAAAAGACGGTCAAGATGCTGCGACAGAGCCTGGATGCCTTTATCAATCACGACGCTGATACGGCCCACCAGGTCGCTTCCGAAGATGACGAGGTAGATAACCTGTATACCCAGGTCTTTAGGGAACTACTCACCTTTATGGCAGAGGACCCCAGAACCATTACCCGAGCCACCCGGCTTATTTGGGTAGCTCACAATCTAGAGCGTAGTGCTGATAGGGTAACCAACATCTGCGAACGTGTCGTCTTTACCGTTACCGGTAAGATGGAGGAAATAGGGGCGTCCAAGTATTAAAGCCTCCTTGGTATTTCCAAGGTGTTTCAGATTGAATTGAACATTCCGTCATTTTGTTCAAAGTATGACTTTACTATCAGGCCATATAGATGATAATTCCTAGATTTGATATACTCTTGGTATACTTCAAAACAGTAGGTTAGCCAGGATGCCACAAGCGAACTTAAGTCTACAAAGTATTCAACAGGCTATCGAGGATATTAGCGGTTATCCATATGAACTAGAAATTGTTAGGAGAGTTGAAACATATAAAAAATATGGCTATTGGGTAGAGCCAAATTACAGCTTTGAAGACCATGATACAGGCGAAGCAAGAGAGTTAGACTTTCATGCTACCGGAGCAGAAGCAATCTCAATAGAAAGGTCGGAATTCGCCTTCATAGTAATATTGGGGTCTTGCAAAGCTAATAAGAATCCTTACGTTTTCTTTACAAGGGAGCTACCCTTCTCAGGTATCACATTGAATTCAGATGTGCCTATAGCTGGAGGTCCATTAGAAATATACGGAGAAAACGATGAAAGTGAGGCCATTGAATGGTACTTTCAACTTCACAATTTTCTCCATATTGCGAAGATGAAGATCGTATCAAGTCAGTTTTGTGAACTGGTATGGAAGAATACTAAATGGGAAGTTCAATCCGAAGCTATTTTCAAGAATACCTTCATTCCTCTAATTAAGGCAATGTCAAGAGAAATAGACGAATATAACAAAGCATACATTCCAGATAAAGAAGAGTTATCTACTGATTATCAGGTCTATTATCCATTACTTGTTCTGCGAGGTCCTATGTTTGAATATCATATGCCGCGGTCCGGTCCGGCTCAGTTAAGGGATGCAAAGCATATTTTGTTCGTAAGACACTATACATCAAAAACGGTCAAATGTTGCTACGCGATCGATATAATACATGAGAGTTACCTTGAAAAGTATGTTGACCTGATTGAGAACGAGCTCAAGAAATTTACAAATTTGGTAAGACGTCATCGAAAACCAATAGTCCAAAGCATTTATAAGCTTGCAGAGCTCCGAGTAGAGGGCACGCAGACAGAAGGTGAGGAAGCCAGTGAGTAAGGCAAGAGACACCTATAAATATCACGTCAAAGTAGGCAGGAAGACAATCTATCGCGGTATAACTAAAGACCTCGAGCGTCGCGGCGCCGAACATAAGGCACGGTGGCCAAAAAGCCGGATAGTTCAAGTCGGGCGGAGAACAACTCACGAAAGCGCATCAGAGTGGGAAAAGCGGGGAGGAAAGAGGTAGACAGGAATCCTACTATCACTAAGTACTAATAGCCAGAATGTTAATGATAGTAAGAAACCTCATTTTGTTCTCCGCTATAATCTACGAGTAATCAATTCTGAAGCGTAATCAGCATTCCGTCTGAGATTGGACAGCTCACTGTTGATTCCGACTCCTCTAAGAACTAGAATGTAGCCTGTAGAACTATTGCGATGTACGGATTGGGGGACGGGCACAATGGGCTATACCTTGAGATTTCCGTTCAAGTTGGCCCCTGGCTACCAACTCGACGGTCTCGAAAAACCATTTGAGACTAAGGTGGCTGACCTTTCTTGGAGATTTGAAGTCGAACCTAAATCTGGATCCTACATGCTAAATGTGACCGGCCTTAATTCTGAATATGCTTGCCATAGTTTTCTGAGTCAGCTATGGTCTGGCTTTAATTGGCTTCTTTTAAAACGCGGAGTAGCTGTAGAAGCGACTTTAGCCTTTGATAAGGTTACTTATGCTTCCAACCCGGACATTGCCGCGAGAAACCTAGAGCGAAATTTTGCACTCCCCTACACAGGTCCTATCGATGGCTTAGTGAATGCAAGTTTGCCTTCTTTTTATCCTTCCGAGAAGAATATTCGTTTCTGTTCAGTAGGTAGCCCTAGTGTAGTCGTCGGTACGCCGGTTAAGGACGTGTTCGCCTTCATAAAGGATGGGATTGATATCCGAGGGAATACACCATCAGCTGATGACACGAAGTTACAGTTAGCACTTGACCTTTTCTCCGCATACTGGTACGAATACTCAAACAAAGCTAAGCTTCTGACGCTCATCTTAGCACTCGAGTCCTTGATGGATCCTCCTCTCAGGCACGAAGTAGTAGTGCAGCTGCTAGAGAAGTGGAAGCGTGAGGTGGAAGATCGAAAGAACGAGTTTCCACCTGATTCTGATGAATCCTATGCCCTCGAATCATTGGAGCGCGAACTCCTATTTAAGAAGGAGGGCTCCTTGCGCAGGCAAGTACGCTCTTTGGTACTTAAATCCCTTGAGTTTCTCGGTCATGACAAGCCACAAGAGATGGCGGAGAAAGCTGTATGGGTTTATGACCGGCGGTCCGAGCTAGTTCATAAAGGCTTCTTGCCTGAACCATTACTCAGCAAATCAACTTCTACAGCTAAGTCTATCGTTGAGCTTGTATTAGAAGCTCGATATAAAGGTTTTGTAGCGGTTGATTAGTACTTCGGTGATCTAAATCGTGCCTCTGTTAGTTGTAGTAGCGAATCAAATCAAGAAGTGCTGATATATATCTGTCAACATTGGAATAGAATCATGTATCAAGTTGCCAGGTCAGGGATTCATTTGGCCCCACAAGCCATACTCCATCGAAACCTAATTCTTTTGCCCACCTCCCCCACTTTGAACGAAATGTTTCTACGACATCATCAAAACTATGGGCAGGAAGCTTAGTGGCATCAAGTGCGATGACTAGCCCTCGTCGACTCACGTTTGGTATCTTTCGATCATTTGCCTTGGCTTCGACAGCCGATTTAAGCTGCTCCGCCAGTTCTACGATAGTGTCTTTTCTCTCTGTCTTACCGTCTAAATTAAGCGCTTTCCAGAATATGGAATCTATTTTTGCGCGCACAATCTGTATTTGTAAATACCGCTCTTTAGAAAGGCGATCGACCGCTTGACAATCAATAACTCCTTCACCTTTTGTAGGTTGATCCCAATTACCACCTGCTTTATTAAGGGCTGCAATTAATATACGACACGCCGGCAGAGTATCTTCTTCGCCCTGTGGGCTGGCGCCGGTCAGTGTGTATGAAACGCAGCCGTTATTGCCCCGATTAGCAATTGAGGTCCCGTTTTTCCTGGATTCTTCGAATCCAATGGCTTTATCTTCTCTCTGGTGCAAGAGTGAAAAGTGGGCACTCAAGCCGATCCTAACCTCACATGATTCCTCGAATCTTCTTGAAGTAGACCCGCACCTTGGACATGGGATTCGTTCATGCCCAGGTAGCTCAAGTAGCCCGTCTAGTTGTTTCCCGCAGGCCTTGCAAAATACAAATCCCATTTAATTCCTCCAGTGAGGATATAATAGATGTTGTAGAATCCCCTAATGATAATGACCAAGCCATCAACTGTCTCTATGGGAAATTATATCATGCCAATCAAGAATTACTCCGGCTTTGATATATTGCTAACACCAATTATGATAAGGGATTGGTTTCAGCAAGCCAGTGTCACAAAACATCGAAAAGTTCACATGGAAATCCAGTGAACTGAGAGTTGCGAAAATCAGTATCATTAGATCACGCTCACGGCAGTAACAGGCGACCGCTTACACTATGATTGACAACTATCAACACTTGGCCTATTATCAGCGTTGGGAAGTTTTTACAGCAGGGAGTTTTGATATGAAAGAAATCGCTATTATGACCGATACCGTTAGCTATATTCCTCAAGATCTTGCCGATGAATACGACATCAAGGTTATTCCTATGAACGTCCAAATAGAAGGGAAGAACTATCTCGAGAATAAGGTAGACCTAGCCAAATACTACGATGACTTTCCTCAGTGGAAAGAAGAGGGGAAACTACCGACAACTTCGGGCGTCCCAATTGGGACTATCCTTCAGGCATACCGTGATTTGAGCAAAGAAGCGAAAGCGATTATCTTCATAGGTCATAGTAATAAGCTAGGCATGACGGTCAATGTAGCGATGCAAGCCAAGACAGGGTTGCCCGGCACTCATATTGAAGTCATTGATTCCTTAAGTGCTTGCGGTGCTCAAACGCTTGTTGCCCTTGAAGCCGCTCGCGCGGTTGCCGCCGGGCAAGACCTCTCCCAGGTCATTGCCCTGTGCAAGGCTATGGTAAGACAGGTTAAGCTAATAGTTCTTTATGATGACCTCTATTATATAGCAAGAAGTGGCAGAATTGCTCGGGGTCGGGCCTGGGCTGCTTCTAAGATAAGTAACACAGCAATAATGGAAATGGATGCCTCCACCGGAGGCGAGCACAAGCCTATCGCAAGATACAAAACGAAGGGTCAGACATTAGCGGCCCTATTTAACATTGTGAGGCAGGAAAGCGCTGATAAGAAATTACACGTGATTTTGAACCACAGTAATATGCCATCCGAAGCTGAAGAAATCGAAGGAAAACTACTGTCTCAATTCTCGTGCACTGAGATGCATGTCACTCAGATTGGCCCGGTAGTAACGGCTCACATTGGTTTAGGGGTACGTCTCATCAATTGGTGGAGTGAGGGGTAGACACAATTCATCTTGTTGTGTAGCAGAACTAAGAGGAATACACTAATTCACACAAAAGAAGGAATTTTAGCGGCACTGAAATGTATAGCTATAAGCGACACCTGGATCACTGGTTCAGGCACGGATTTTCTCGCTACGCCGAAAATGATATCGTCAGTCTTGACGTTAGATCTTATTGTATCCAACACATCGTAGAATTCGTCAAGGAGTAAATCATCTCCTCCGACTACCCTAAGTAAAATCTTTCGGGCACCAACTAATCGATTATCCAAGAACGAATCTGTCAGTGCGCTACGAGCGGCCTCAATAGCGCGGTCCTTACCTGAACCTGTGCCTGTTGATAGCCACAGCTGTCCCGCTTCTGCCATTATATATTTGAAGTCATCAAAACTAATCATGACGCTATCAGTTACGGTCATCATTTCGACTATGATGCGAACAGCATTTGATAGCGCGTTTATTCTAGCCCTACCACCGCCCGCATAAAAGAGCCTTGGTGTCATATTTAGAGTGAAATAAGCATCTACCGGTGGCATGATTCCTTTGTGGAGTGTATCCAAGCTGCACTGTTTGCTGTTCTCTCCACTATTCACGGTATTGATTACAGCCACATTGAGGGTTTCACGTGATAAAGCAGACAAGGCAGAACTTAACTGTGCTTGAAAGTCCTCCTCCGGCTCCATAGTGCCGACAACAAACACCAAATCACCCACGCCAGGTAATTCCAGAGCCGATTTGTATTCCCCAGTGTCCAACTCTGTAAGACAGGTTTCGATAGTCCCATCACAAATCAGTTGCCTCGCGGCCTCTGAGCCATCCTTACCAACCCCTATGACAGCTGTTCTTGGTGTGGCTATATTCATCTTCTCATCTCACAATCTGGGCACTTACACGAATTAACCGTGACTAAGCACTCCGTAGATTGCAGCAGTCATTGTACTCTTCGGATAATTCACGATAGTATTCTTGGTACTTTCGATAATACTCAGGACTTCCGAGACCAGGAGTTTCATTGAATAATTGCATAGCCTTCTTAAAACACATGGCTGCGTCAGAGTAGTTGCCCATCCCTTTCAGGGCATAAGCTTTCTTAACCCATGCCTCTTCACTCTCGGGATCTATATTAAGCGCCTGGTCGTAGCAATCTCTCGCCCCCTCATAATCCTTGTAATGAACATCCAATAGATCACCTTTGAGAATCCGGATATATACGTCCGTGGAATTACGTTCCAGGTAGCTATCGATGCATTCCAGAGCCTCTTTAGCCTTACCCAAAGTGCCTAGAGTGTTGGCTTTCGCGCCCACGGCCCATTGATTCACCGGATCTACAGCCAAGATTTCGTCGAGGTAATACAAGGCCTCCTCATCACGATCCTGCAACATCATGTCATTGGCCAGCCCAATCCACATCTCAAACCAGTTATCGTCTTCGTATTTTATCACCGTTCTCTGTTCTCTCCCGGATTAGCATCAGTGCGGTTTCTGTGATGATTTATTATACACCCTTCGGGGAAGCCGATAGGCCTTAGGCAAGCGAGGAGCTTCTTCTCTGAGTTTCTCTACGATACTATCGAGATTGCCAATTTTCTCTCCAGTTAACGCTTTTTTCTTTAATTCCTCCAGCTCCAATGTAACACTTTCCCAGGGCGCACAGTTCATTCGCGGTTTAGCCTCATCCTCTGAAACCACTAATAGTCTCTCGTCTAACGACACGTACCATCTCGTTCCGCCAAGACCCCGAATCAATCCATCGAAGCCGGACATCCCCGCGTTCAGGGCCATGACCGGGTCTCTACTGACTAATCCTCCGATAGCGGCGCTACCCAGCCCAATCAGCCAACTCAGCCGTCTAACTTGTTCGTCATGCCAGACTACACCGAATCCCCGCATACGCTCGATTACCTCACGCTGGTATTCCAGACGTTTCAGAACATAAGCAGGTTTAATCCATTCCATCTCTCTCATCAATGACTCAATATCCTTAATCAGGGCAGATGCCTGCTCCCTGACAGAGTCCAGTTCATCCTTGAGATTAGAGAGGTTTTCTTCCCAGGGTGATTTCATCCTTGGTTTCCTCCGACCTTAGCCTTTACTTCGGCGATGAATTCGTTAAGACTTGCTTCTGCCTCCTGACCGTCTTTCACCATCTTTTTCATCTGGCCTATTCCCTGCCCCGTAACCAGAGCCTCAGCCAGCAGATTATCAAACTGCTTCTTCATCACATCTAACTGCTCACCTAGCTGCAAAGCCGATTCTTCTCCCAGGCCCTTTAGTCTCTCTGAGGTAGAGATCACTGCAGCACCTATCTCACCAAGTAACAACTGCTTCCTGGTTTCCAGCCCGGTTATTTCTCCACTCAGCATAGATTTCCTCTTACTAAGCTCTTCTACCCTCGCTTTCTCAGAGTCAGTCTTTTGCTTTAAGTCCGAGATATCGCTGTACAGGGACAATGCCAAAAAGAAATCTTCTCTGACCTGGCTAATTTCACCGTTACTTTTTTCACTGATTCTCTCAATAAATCCCTTTACTCTAAACAATTCTTCCTCAGAAAAGCCCATCTCACTGAGCTTGCCAAGAAGCTCTTCTTTAGCATCCACCTCCGAGGAGAGCGCCGTCTTCCTTCTCTGGAGCTGCTGCGTTTCGTATCGTAGACTGGATACTTCCTTCTCTACATCGTTAAGCCTAGACTTGAGTTCTTCCAGTTTACTCATCTGTATCCCGATTTCACCGGTGAGCTTCCTTTTCTGTAATTTCATATCCTCAAGCTTTTTGGAAAGCCGCTTTGCTTCCCCGGTGAGCTCTGATTTTTGCTTGTTTAGTGAGTCTATAAGGCCCTGGAGCTTATCTGCTTCAGTCTGACACACTGTGTACTCACGGATGAGAGCCTCAAACGATTTACCCTGCGTCGCCTCAAGCTGGTGTAACCTCATTGCGGTGTTGAGGAAGTCTCTAACGGGGAAATCGGGTGGCTTTAATTCCTGCACTAGCCTTGACCAGAGTCGGATATCTACCGGGGTTATTTCCAGAGCCCTCATTTGCTGAAAGAAACTCAAACCGAGTAGAGCCTGTGATGTCGTTAGACCCCTGGATTTTATTTCAAGAGCCAATTGATGTAGATCGTCCACCTCGTCGGTGGCAATGCCGGGAATGGTTAGGGCCCCTTCCTCGAGCTCTCTGATGATATTAGCAATGCTGCCGTGCGATACTCCGGTTTCCTCCTCGATTTGCCGGTAGGTATCACCGGTCAAATATAGTACTGCTACTTCCATTCTTTTTTTTCTGGGTACTTCTTTCATACTTACCTCCTGTAAAGATATATTCTCTCCTGGGCCATTAGCAGCAATGGCGAAAGAGCCATTATAGATTGACCACCTGACTGAACACATAACCATCCTGACTACTCTTATTGACCATATGAGCACCTTTTTGACTGCATTTGACTAATAAAATGACTACCCGCTGCCGTAGAGGGCGAAGTGGGGGTTTGACCAGGCTGAGTCACTGGCTGCCATGCCCACCGGTGTCAAGCGGTAGTAAACTCTTGACTTGCCACTGGGGTAACGGTCCTGAAATGAAGACGCTTCCTCTAAGCCCGAAGGCTCAACCCAACCCAGTCGCCGCAGTGTGGAGAAGTAGGTAACAAACGAGTGATATCGGCATCCCTTTGCTTTATATGGGATCCTAGACAGGTACTTCTCGAATAGTATGTTTATGTTGTTGGGGTTAATAGAGCGCCTCTGCCGTTTAGCTTCCTTCTCTTCATGTCGGACTGCCCGATCCATTGCGGTGGCTCGTCGTAAAGCCATCTTATAGTGGTAGAAGACATCAGCCTGAGGAGCTCCGATAGCGGGGTCAACCGGAGGTGAACCGGCAGGGGCATTACCGGACAGGTATTCCCGAATAAACCACCCGCAGCCGAAGGGTCGGAGAAAACCGCCACGTTTAGGTCTTGCTAACAGCGTCATGAGTTATCTTCCCAGAGCCTGTCGCACCACTCCCTGTGCTCCTCACCGGAGATTTTTCGGTATTTCATGGTGGTGCTGATACTTTGATGGCCGAGGTGCTCCTGAAGTAGCCGCAGCCCGTCGCCGGAGTCATCTATTTTCACAGCATGAATCGAGAGGGCGTCGCGGAGCCTATGGGGGCTGACCCCACGTACCTTGCCTGTCTCTGGGTTCACGAGGTCAGGAATACCAGTCTTCCTTGCGCACTCTCTCACAACCTGCCAGGCCCGATGACGGTTGATGCCGAAGAGCAGTGTCTTCCCATCCCTAACAACCGGGCCCCGGTCCGTAATATATTTTCTAATCATCTCAACGGTTTCACCGTCTATGGGTAGACTCCTTACACGGCGGTGTTCGGTTGCCCTAGCTACCACTTCTTTGACCCGGCAGCCACAGCTCGGACAAAATGAATGACACCTGCCGAGCCGTGTGCCGCAACTCGGGCACGAGAGCTTAAGCCGGCACTTAAGGTGTTGAATGGTAACCCGGGTTCGGTCAAGGTCGACATCACTTACAGCTATCGCCAGGACCTCCGAGACCCGACAACCCAGCCTGAACAAAAGCCTTATTAGAAGCCGGTCACGCTGATTGGTGGCCGCCCTTTCCATTCTTAATACCTCTACCGGCTCGACATATGTCCTCATTACCATCCACAGCTAAGCCTTCGTGTTTTGGCCACAATTATGAGAAGGAATAACAGTCCGCCCATCTCCAAGGTCAGTAGTTCTTATCTGCCTGCCTACACCGTTGGTAGGCGAATTTTTGGCCACATGAATCCTGGCGATCATCCTGGCTAGAATACGAAGCCCGTTGTCGGGATCGCGGGTTACCCCGATATCAGATTGTGGTTGATTCTTAGCGCTAGACATTTACTGCGTTACCTACTATAATTATGATATGCACAGATAGCTCCTTAAGTAAAGAGGGATATGTACATATATCTACAATATTGATTAACTTGATATTCATAAAATAACACTTGACAGCATAGCCTAGAAGTAGTATCATACCAACAGAAATACGGTTTTCTGCCTGAAAGGAGGACATCACTATGGCAAAGAGAACTAAGAGACCTCCGGTGGAACCGGAGAAAAGGCTTGACTGGCTCAGGCGTAAGGATAAAGGGGAATCGTCGCCCCAAATTGCTAAGGAAGCTGGATATGATGTTCGTACTGTCCGGAAGCATATTGAGATCGGCGAGCTTGAAAGAGAGGCTAAGGAGGCACGAGCGGCTGTGGTGCGCGATGCGCTCGAAAGACACTATAGAAGCATAGTCGGCTTCGCACGGAAACTCGACAAGAATGTAAGTGCCGAGGTGGTAATACCACAGGCGCTACGTGATGACCGCATGTGGGTAGCACTAAAACAGCATCAACCACGTTCACCTCTCTGGAAACTCCTGGGGCAGTGGGACAAGATACATGATAGCCTTGAAGACTTGTATAAGAAGTTAGAAGGCCGGCTGCAGTTAGAGTTGAGAGCTGACGCTAGGTTTCAGGGTTTGACCGCATCTCAGCTTGGGGCCGCGGTTTCCGGCATCGTGGCAGCACTCGCTTTTGAGATGAAACTGTGGGCCCGGGGGGCGGAAGGTCTAAACCTCAACGAGCATTTCGGCAAGACAGAGAAAGGGGGCGATGCCTTTGAGGTTAATTACGGGTCATTCTACATGGGCATTCAAGACGATAAGCACGCGGAATTAATGAAGGTCGTGATCCCCGACTACGAGAAGACGGTCACTGATTGGCAGGAGTACGAGAAACTGCAGGAAGCTACCGAGCAGCTATTGGCCGTTAAGAAGAAGCTTGGCGATGAGCTAGCTATTGTTATATTGAGAGGTATAGTTCCAGGACATTGCAAATACTGCCCGCTATAGCGAGTAGTAATTAAGAAATGGAGGTGACGAGATGAAAGTTGCGTTGTATGCCAGGGTCTCGTCTGACAAGCAGGATGTCGACCTTTCTATCTCAGCCCAGCTTCGTGCGCTTCGAGAGTATGCAGGAAAGAATGGGTATGAAGTCGTGAAGGAATTTGTCGACGAGGCGGAAAGCGGTAGGACAACGGCCAGGCCAGCGTTTAAGGAGATGATTTCCATGTCTCGCCGCCCCTGGAAACCGTTTGGGGCAGTCCTGGTATGGAAATACTCACGTTTTGCGCGCAGTCGAGAGGATTCGATTGTGTACAAGACCCTGCTTCGTAAGCATGGCGTGCAAGTTCTCTCAATTACCGAGCCGTTTGAGGACACGCCTACGGGGAGGCTCCTTGAAGCAATGATTGAGAGTCTGGATGAATTCTATTCAGCCAATCTGGGTGAGGAGATTCTGAGGGGGTTAAGGGAAAGTGCCTCAAGAGGTTTCTACGTTACCGGCTACACCCCATTTGGCTACCGGCGAATCAAGGTGAGAGATGGCAGCAAAGAACGTACCAAACTGAAACCAGATCCGGGTAAGGCCGCGGTAGTCAGCCGAATCTTCAACGAAGTGTCAGCTGGGAAAGGGCTGAAGGAACTAGGGAAGGAGCTTGGAGCAGAGGGCGTGGCAAGTCCAACTGGTAAAGTATGGGGTAAGACCACTCTTTACCACATTCTTACCAACGAGGTTTACACTGGCACCTTGGTTTGGGGCAGGCACAGTCGAAGAAATCACAATCAGCAGGTAGTGAGAGTTGAAGGTGCCTGGCCGGCCATCGTAGACAGAGCGACTTTTGAGCGCGTTCAGATGGTCATGAAACAGAGGTCTCCAATCTGTTCGCATCCAAGACGGACGGAAAGCCAATATCTCCTGAGTGGCATCGCCCGGTGTGGCAACTGTGGCAAGGCTCTGATCGGCCAGGAGGCGAAAGGCGGCAGGTTTGCCTATTACGTGTGTGGCACTTTGCTGAAGAAAGGGGCAGGTACCTGCCCGGCACGCTACCTGAATGCTAGAAGATTTGAAAGCCTTGTTATCGACAAGATTAAGGAACACATCCTTACTGAAGAGAATCTTACGAAGTTGGTGGGTTTCGTCAATGAAGAAATGGATAGTTTCGCTACCGGATATAGAAGCCGGTTGGAAGCAGTTGATTCGGAGCTTGCCGATGTTAACCGACGTCTCGAGCACCTGTATGATGCTCTGGAAACCGGAAAGTTAGGCTTGGGGGATCTCGCACCCAGAATCCAGACTCTGAGACACCGTCAGGATCAGTTGGTAGCAGCTAAACAAGACATTGAGGATGCCCTTTTGAACCGAAAGGTAGAACTTGCCGACCTCGATACCATCGTTGAGTATGTCGAGGATCTCAAGACGGTCCTAATGGATAGTCCCTTAACCGAACGCAGAGCCTTTGTCCGTAGCTTCGTGAAGGAGGCGAAGGTGACTGGCGATGAGGTACTCTTATCTTACACAATACCCCTGCCTCCTGGCGGCATCGTGGAAGAGAAGGCAGGAGTTCTGTCTATTGTACAACATGGTAGCGGGGGTTGGATTCGAACCAACGACCTTCGGGTTATGAGCCCGACGAGCTACCACTGCTCCACCCCGCGCCGCGCTTTTACAGTATAACCTTGAGCAGAAGGAGGTGTCAACCGCGGATGGTAGCGGTGGTAGACTACTGTGCTTGCTTAGTCAGGTTAGCTAGGAATTCAGCATTGGTCTTTGACCTGCGCAGTTGGTCAAGAACTCGCTCTGTGGCTTCGGTAAAATTGACCGAGTCAGAGGCGATCATCGACACCATGCGCCTTAACAGCCAAATCTGTTTCAGGTCCTTCTCGTCTACAAGCAGTTCTTCCCGTCGGGTACTGCTCCGCTGGATATCTATGGCCGGGAAGGTCCGGCGTTCGGCCAAACGGCGGTCGAGGTGAAGTTCCATATTGCCGGTTCCCTTGAATTCCTCGTAGATGAGCTCGTCCATGCGGCTGCCGGTGTCAATGAGACAGGTGGCGATAATGGTTAGACTGCCACCCTCAGCGGTGTTGCGGGCGGCGCCAAAGAATCGTTTGGCCGGGTGTAAGGCAGCCGGGTCAATGCCGCCAGACAGGGTGCGACCGCTGGGAGGCATCGCCAGATTGTAGGAGCGGGTAAGTCGGGTAATACCGTCAAGGAGAATGACGATGTCTTTACCACTTTCCACTAGTCGTTTGGCTCTCTCCAAGGCCAGCTCAGCAACCCTGGTATGATTCTCTACCGGCTCATCAAAGGTAGCACTTATTACCTCACCGTTAACCGAGCGTTTCATATCAGTAACCTCCTCCGGCCGTTCCCCAATAAGGCAAACCATAATATGGAGGTCATTGTAGTTAGTGGTAGCTGCGTTGGCTATGGACTTGAGCAGCATTGTCTTACCAGCTTTGGGGGGTGATACAATTAGCCCCCTTTGCCCTCGGCCAATAGGGGCGATAAGGTTCATGAGCCGGGTGGATAGGTCGCCGGGGGTGGTCTCAAGGTTAATTATCTGGTCAGGGAAGGTGGGGGTAAGTGAATTGAAATAGGGCCGCTTTTTAGTTAGCTCGGGGTTTATATCATTAATGGCTTCTACTCGGAGCAAGCTGCGATATTTCTCGCCACTCTTGGGCGGTCTTACCTGGCCGGTGACCATGTCGCCGGTACGTAGGCTGAAGCGGCGTATCTGGGACTGGGAGACGTAGATATCGTCTGAGCTGGGAAGCAGGGTGCTTTGGCGCAGGAATCCGTAGCCGTCATTCATAATTTCCAGGATACCACTGCAGAAGATGTTGCCTTGTTGTTCGGTATGTGCCTGAAGCAGGCGCATGATAATGTCCTGCTTCTTGAGGCTAGCCGGGCTGGAGATACCCATCTCCTTAGCCAACTCAACTAGCTCGTCCTTGCTTCTGTTTTCTAATTCGGTGATGTCCATATGTAACCTTCCTGAAGTTCTTTTTTTATACTGCCACTCTTAATCTTCCCTTAGCACTGATTTTAGAGGTGGCTGTGCTCGAGTCTTTAGTGAGTATTTAGGTGGAAAGGGGTAGCGAAGGCTGAGCCCCCTCCCGTAGTGTTTCCTTAGCGCTACCAATAAAGTCGCGGAAAAGAGGATGAGGGCGGTTTGGCCGCGAGTTAAACTCCGGGTGGAACTGACAGCTCACCATCCACGGATGGTTACTTAGCTCGCAGATTTCCACCAGCTTACCGTCAGGGGATAGGCCGCTGTAGACCATCCCTGCCTTCTCGAGGGGGGTACGGAACTGGTTATTGAATTCGTAGCGGTGTCTATGGCGTTCGTAGACCAGGCTGTCCCCATATGCTTTGGCTCCGTGACTGCCCGGTACCAACTGGCAGGGGTAGTCTCCCAGGCGCATGGTGGCCCCCTTACTTTTTACCTTCTTCTGTTCGGGGAGGAGGTCAATAACTGGGTAGGGAGTAGCCGCATAAAATTCGGTGGAGTTGGGCTCAGGCGATTTTAGAACGTGGCGGGCAAACTCGATTACCATCACCTGCATGCCGAGGCATAGACCGAAATAGGGAATCTTGTTAGTTCGGGCATAGCTGGCCGCTTTTACCATACCCTCAATACCCCTGACGCCAAAACCGCCCGGAACGATGATGCCCTGCGCCGAGCCAAGTAGGGCTTCACCCCCGTCTTCTTCTAGGTCTTCGGAGTGAACCCAGAGCAGGTTAAGGCACCTATTATGATTAAGGGCAGCATGGCAGAGCGCCTCACGGACTGAGAAGTAAGCATCCTGTAGTTCCACGTACTTACCGACTAGGGCGATATTGACCGGCTCAAGAGGCTCCTTAATTCGCTGGGCCAGTTCTCGCCACTGACTCAGGTCGGTACCACGAGCTTTAAGACCAAGCTTATTCACAACCAGCTTTCCCAGCCCTTCTTCCTCAAGAACCACCGGTACTTCGTAGATGGTGTCTACGGTGGGCAGGGGAATAACTGCCTCCTTGGTTACATCGCAGAAGAGGGATATCTTACCTCTTATGGCTTCGGATATCGGGTAGTCGCTGCGGCAGACGATGATATCGGGCTGAATACCGATGCGCCTCAGTTCGTTGACACTGTGCTGGGTGGGTTTGGTCTTTAGTTCCAGGGTCGAGGTGAGGTAGGGGAGGAAGGTGACGTGGATATAGAGCACGTTATCCCGTCCCACATCATTTCTCATCTGTCTAATGGCTTCCAGAAAGGGTTGCCCTTCAATATCACCGACGGTGCCCCCGACCTCGATGATGACCACCTCCGCCTGGGATTTCTCGGCTAGCCTTTTAAATCTGTCCTTAATTTCAGTGGTGACGTGTGGGACTACCTGGATGGTACCCCCCAGGAAATCTCCTCGCCTTTCTTTGCCGATGACCGAGCGGTAGATTTGACCCGAGGTAACATTGGAGTCTGCGGTAAGGTTAATATCGATGAAGCGCTCGTAGTTACCCAAATCAAGGTCGGTCTCGGCACCATCCTGGGTAACGAATACTTCACCGTGCTGGTAGGGCGACATTGTGCCCGGGTCAACATTGAGGTAAGGGTCTAGCTTCTGCACCGACACGGTGACCTGGCGGCTCTTTAGGATGGTGCCGATGGAAGCGACCGTGATCCCCTTGCCGACCGAACTAACAACACCACCGGTAACAAAAATATACTTTGACATACAGGAAAACCAAACTATAAAAACCCACGAAAGTGGAAGATTCTAGGGGAAGTCCGTTAACGTTTCAGTCTCAGTCAGGCAAATTTATGAAAAAGACAGTTTGTAGAAATCCAAGAAGACTCTCTAGTATAACTATAATCGGGAAAGTGCCGCTTGTCAAGTCCGTGCTCTCATCCCCGGGCTAATCTTCTTCTTGACCAGGGTCTTTAATCTTTTTAGTCTTCGGTTTCCCCTTGGCTTCGGGCGGTTTACCAAAGTCACGCCACCAAGCTTTAAGGCGGGTGACAATCTTCTTTTCGTAGCCCTGGTCACTCGGGGTGTAGTAACGTTTGCCCTGAAGGGAGCTAGGTAGGTTTTGTTGCTCAACAAAGTGGCCGGGGTAGTCATGAGCATATTTGTATCCCTGACCATAGCCCATATCTTTCATTAGTGGCGTTACCGGATTTCTCAGGTGCAGGGGCACTGATTCGGTGGCGCTCTGCTTGATCTCCTCCTGAACCTTGGAATAGGCCTGATAGAGGGAGTTACTCTTGGGGGCGGTAGCCAGGTAGACGGCGGCTTGAGCCAGGGCCAGGTTGCCCTCAGGCAGGCCAATGAAGTGGACAGCCTGCTGCGCCGCCATGGCGATTACCAGTGCCTGGGGGTCAGCCATGCCGATGTCTTCTGAGGCAAAGCGAACCAGACGGCGGGCGATATAGAGGGGGTCTTCACCCGCTTCCAGCATCCGTGCCAGCCAGTATAGGGAAGCGTCAGGGTCTGAGCCGCGCATTGACTTGTGGAGAGCCGATATGGTGTCGTAGTGTAGGTCTCCAGCCTTGTCGTAACGCAGTGCCCGGTGCTGGACGGCATCCTCGATAGTAGCCAGTGAGATATAACGCTTGCCGTCAGTATCGGGTGGGGTGGCCAAGGTAGCCATTTCCAGAGCATTCAGAGCCACCCGGGCATCATTATTGGACATGGTAATCAGGTGTTTCAGGGCATCCTCTTCCAGTTCTACCCTGAAGGCGCCCAGACCACGTATCATGTCCTTAAGGGCTCTCATGATGATGAGCTGGATTTCGTCGTCGGTAAGAGGATTCAAGGCTAGAACCTGGCAGCGGGAGAGGAGGGGGGAGACAACCTCAAAGGAAGGATTTTCCGTGGTGGCTCCGATGAGGGTAATGGTGCCATCCTCAACATAGGGCAGCACGGCATCCTGCTGGGCTTTGTTAAAGCGGTGGATCTCGTCGATGAACAGGATAGTCTGCTGGTGGAGGTTCTGGCGGCGGTCGTTAGCCCCCTCGATTATTCGGCGTAGGTCGGCTACCCCGGCACTGACAGCGCTTATCGGCTCGAAGTGTGATTCGGTAGCGTCGGCGATGATGTAAGCCAGGGTGGTTTTACCGCTACCAGGCGGGCCCCAGAGGATAAGTGAAGGCACCTTACCGGTCTCAATCGCCTTCCTCAGCACCCGTCCTGGGCCAATAAGGTGCTCCTGCCCGACGAAGTCGCTGAAGGTGGTGGGGCGCATCCGGGTAGCCAGCGGCGCCTCTCTCCTCTTTGTCTCCTCGGCTTTTTGCTCAAACATATCCATAATTTTCCCTCTTTAAGTAAGCCTTGAATACTCTTTTATGTTGAGGTCTCTGATGTGGCGAATGTTCATTTTAACATCTTTTTCTTTATACTTTCGATTCGTTTCTCAATTTTTGCGTAATCATTTTTATTAACAAACTTTAAATATATTTCTGCTACTTTAAGTTCATCTGATAATCGGCCTAACTTACGGGAGATAGTCAGTAGCTTTCTGAAGTTGGCGGGCGCATCTGTACCATTAACATAAATATTTCTCCAATATAGTTCCGCTGCTTCTTCTAACTTTCCTTCTTTTTCCTTCTTTTCTGCTTCTGCATACACAGGATAATAACCTAGAACGTCTGCCTGAGTTAATTTTTGTGCTTCGTCAAATTTACCAGAATTAATTAACTTTTCAGCTTTTTTGTAGTTTTCATCAAATCTTCTTCTATTCTCTGCCCTTTTATTTTTTATATGTTCAACAGCTTCTTTGACCGAAATATCTTTAAGATTTAGCATTTCACTTATATCTCTTCACCTGAAACCGGTAGAGCTTCACCGGCTCGTGGGGCATAATGCCCGCCTTCTGACGGCAGATTGAAATCTGATAGTCTACCGTGTCCACCCCCTCAAGGTCGGGTAGCAGTAGCCCCCGTCTTAGGTCGCACTCCACAATGCACCCGTACTTCTTGGGGTCGAGTTGGTTTTCACTCTCTATCGGTTCCGGGGGAGTGAGGACATCCACGTTATATTCCAGGTCTTTAAGCTCTTGGGGGGTGGTTGGGGGGAAGCGGGGGTCACGGGTTGCCGAGCTTACGGCGTTGGTAACGGTCTCCTTAGCTACGTTGGTCTGCTGGGGTTCGAAGGTGCCGATGCAGCCCCTCAGCCCACCGAGCTTGTGGATGGAGACAAATACCCCGGCTTTCTCCTTCATCTCCGGGGTAAGCCTTTTCGGTGGTTCGATAACCTTACCCTCCCTGACATAGGTCTCCACGGTCTCCTTGGCTAGTTTAGCCAGCGGGGACATCCCCATTAGTATTATCCCGGCGTAGCCGACCACCGCGGAGTAGTCCCCGGTAGTGTCTCCGCTGGTCTGGTATTTTACCAGCTCAGCCCGGGTTGCCCCGAGCTTTTTGGCGGCCGAGATGAGGGCTACCGTAGGGGCATAGCCACACATTGAGATGTTGAGTTCGCTAACCCGTCTTAAGAGTTCATCTTCGTTAAGCTCCAATATCGCCTCAATAGCCCGGCTATCTTTACGCTGAGCCTGTTCCCGGGGCTCGTAGTGGGTCATATCACTGGAGGCGATGATGACTACCTTTTTCTTTAAGTCCTTAACCGCCTGGGCGATTTCTGTGCCAAGTTCTTTATAGGCGGTGGGGCTGGAGTAGGCCAGGGTGATGGGCACAATGCGAAAGTCTTTCTTGAAGTACTGTAAAAACGGGATTTGTACCTCAATGGAGTGTTCGTATTGATGTGCTCTGGGGTCTTCTTGCAGGTGCCTGGAAGTAGTCAGGATTTTCTCCGCCAGTGCTGAGTCAATCTCTACCTGCCCTAGGGGTGTCTCCCAGCTACCCTTGGTCATTATGCTTAAGGGCTTTCCCGTACCGGTGTGATTGGGTCCCATGATGATAAAGGTGTCTTTGAACTTAACCTTGGAGATAGTTGCCCCGGCTACTGGCCCGGAGTAGATGTAGCCGGCGTGGGGCGAAACCAGACCGACTACGTCTTCCTTTTTGGCTTTTTCGCTAACCATGCCCCGGATCAATTCTCCGAGCTTATCAGCCTCTCTCGGATAGAACTGCCCGGCGACTGCAGGCTTTCTAGTCATGTTTCCCTCCCCTGTCTCCACTCATCCTGAAATTAAGCTCTGCCCCACAGAACTGGCACCTTGAGCCCTCTAGTCCGACGACACGGGTCTGGTAGCCATACCTCTCCACATTCAGTTTACCACAGGAATAGCAGTAGGTGCTCTCGCTTTTGTGTCCCGGGACATTGCCGGCGTAGACGAACTTGAGGCCGGCTTTCTTCCCAATATCATAGGCATGTTCCAGGGTGGCAATGGGGGTTGGGGGGAGGTTCTGGAGGTGGTGGTTGGGGTAGAACCGGGTTACATGCCACGGGGTGAGCTCCCCTAGCCTGTCCCGTATCCAGCGGGCAATACCCTCAAGCTGCGCATCATCATCGTTCATGGTGGGGATGATGTTGGTGACCACCTCAATATGCATCCGCCACTTGTCTTTGGCCCGCTCGGCTACCTCCAGAATCCCTCGCCAGTGGCTTACCTTGGCCAGCTGCTGATAGAGGGAGTCAGAAAAGCCCTTAACATCAACCCGCCAGGCATCTAGATAGGGTCCAATGATGTCCAGTGCCTCGGGAGTCATATAGCCGTTGGTGACATAGACGGTATAGAGGTTAGCTTCCTTAGCCAGCTTGGCGGAGTCAAGGGTGTATTCAAACCAGATGGTGGGTTCGTTGTAGGTCCAGGCGATACCGGCGCACTGGTGGCTTTTAGCCATCTCTATTTCTAGCTGAGGCTGGATTTCACGTGTCCCGCGCCACGGTGCCGGAGTTTCTTGGCAGGATATTTCCCAGTTCTGGCAGTCCTGACAGTGGAAATTACAGCCCCAGGTGCCTAAGGAAAGGGCTAAGGTTCCCGGGTAGAAGTGGAAGAGGGGCTTCTTTTCGATGGGGTCGGCGGCCAGTGAGGAGACCATAGCGTAGTTCAGGTTGTAAAGGGTGCCGTCCCGATTCTGGTACATGCGGCAGACACCGAGTTTATTCGGGTTGATAGTGCAGCGCCACTGACAGGTATGACACCTGACCCTGGAGTTGGCTAGCTTCTCATAAAGCCTCGCCTCGTGCATGGCGGTTACCCTCTCTAAACTCTTTATTTAATTATATCATTCACCAAGGGCAAGTTATAGCCTGTTACCGATATTAGTTCAGCCTCTTCCCTTGACGGCTTGACTTCTAGCAGATAGACTGATTGGGGTTATTTATTCATGAAGATTATTGGCCTTACCGGGGGCATCGGCAGTGGCAAGACTACGGTGGCTCAGTTTCTTAAGGAACTGGGGGCGGTGGTGATTGATGCTGATAAGGTAGGCCATGAGGTCCTCAGGTCTGATGCCGAGGTGTGGCAGGAGGTAGTGGCTGCCTTTGGCGAGGGGGTTCTTAACCCTAACGGCAGCATTAGCCGTGAGAAGCTGAGCAGAATAGTATTTGGAACCCCTGAGTTACTACTCAAGCTGAACGTGATAATGCACCCCCGAATAGCGGAACGGGTAGGGGCTCAGCTCGAGGGATACCGTAAGCAGGGGGTGAGGGTAGTAGTGGTTGAAGCCCCTCTCCTGCTGGAGGCTGGCTGGGCTTCACTGGTGGATGAGGTCTGGGTTACGGTGGCTTCTGAGGCTGCCATCCTGAGGCGGCTTAAGGAGCGAACCGGGCTTTCGGAGACGGAGTCTCTTGAGCGCATTCGGGCTCAGATGTCGGCGGCGGAGCGGGCTAAAAGGGCTAGCGTGGTTATTGATACTGATTGTGAGCTTGATGAGCTTGAGAAGAAGGCGGCGGAGCTCTGGCGGGGGCTTAATTCCCGCTAGGTGTGAGGCTTGGCGAAGCTTGACACCCTGGTTGGGCAGTTGGTAGAATAATACGTTTGTTGAGGTGGCAAAGATTTACGCAATTATTGAAACTGGTGGTAAGCAGTATCGGGTAAGTCCGGGTCAGACTATCGACGTAGAACGGCTGGATGTGGCTGAGGGGAATACCGTTGAGCTGGACAGGGTCTTACTCATTGCCCAGGGGGAGAGGGTGACGGTTGGTAATCCCACCGTTAGTGGGGCGAAGGTGGTGGCTACTTCCCAGGGAGAGGGTAAGGGTAAAAAGGTTATCGTTTTTAAGTATAAGCCGAAGGTTCGTTACCGTAAGAAGACGGGACATCGCCAGACTTATACTCGTCTGATGATAGATAAGATAACTGAGCCGGGGGCGGTACCAGGCGAGCCAGAAAAAAAGGTTCGGCGACGTAAGAAAGAGGTGACCGAAGGTGGCACATAAGAAGGGAGGCGGCTCCACTCGCTACGGCCGGGATAGTAACGCCAAGCGGCTGGGAGTAAAGAAGTACGCGGGAGAAACGGTACGCGCCGGGACTATTCTGGTTCGGCAGCGGGGCACTCGGATTCACCCGGGTAATAACGTGGGCGTGGGTAAGGACTATACCCTCTACGCTCTTATTGACGGTGTGGTCCGGTTTGAGCCGACCAGCAGGAATCGGAGAAAGGTCAGCGTTTACGCTGGTTAAGATTAATGAAGGATAAGATTCATCCCAAATATTATCCTGATGCCAAGGTAACCTGCTCTTGTGGCCATACCTTCACTGTCGGTTCTACCAGGAAGGCGTTGAAGGTTGAGATATGCAGTCGGTGTCATCCCTTTTTTACCGGCGAGCAGAGGGTAATGGATAAGGCGGGGCAGGTGGAGCGGTTTAAGCGGCGCTACAAATTGGGAGACTAGACGGAGATACCAAGCAGGGTGAGGGGCGGCTTTTGGGAGCGGCTCCTTTTTTATTTATCACGGGGGTTTGTGGTGGCGAAGAGATTTCATTACGGCGGTCAGGCGGTTATTGAAGGGGTGATGATGCGGGGGCAAAAGGCGATGGTAACTGCGGTGCGTCGTCCTGATGGCGAAATAGCGGTTGATACTCAGATGCTACCAGCGTTTGCTACCAGCCGGGCACGGCGGGTTCCGGTGATTCGCGGTATCGTCGTGCTGGTTGAGACCATGGTTTTGGGTTATAAGTCGCTTCTTTATTCGGCTAATGTGTCAATGGGGGAGGAAGAGGAGAAGCTCTCGGGAGGGGCGGCTTGGGGCATGGTGGCGGCGTCGCTGGCCCTGGTGGTGGCGGTTTTCTTTATTGCCCCGCTGTTTCTCGCCAGGACGCTTGATGTCTACATTGAATCATCCATCCTCTTTCACCTGGTCGAGGGCTTTATCCGCTTGGGTATGTTCATCGCTTACCTCAAGCTGATTGGCCTCTCCCATAGTCTGAGGCGGGTGTTTTCCTATCACGGTGCCGAGCACAAGGTGGTCAATGCTTATGAGGCTGGTGTCCCGCTGGCTGTAGGGCCGGTGAGGGAGCATGATACCGCCCATCGACGCTGTGGTACCAGCTTTATGTTTGTGGTCCTGATTATCGCAATCATCGTTTTTTCGCTGGTTGGCCGTCCCTCACTGGGGCTTATGGTGTTATGGCGGGTTATCCTTATCCCGGCTATTGCTGGCATTAGCTATGAGATTATTCAATTCGGTGCCCGGCACGAAGGTAATGCTCTGGTCAGGGCTTTTCTGGCTCCGGGGCTTTGGTTGCAAAAGCTGACCACCAGGGAGCCTGATGAGGCGCAGCTTGAGGTTGCCGTATCAGCGTTAAGGCAGGCGGTAGAGATTGACCGGAGTGGTGAGGCAGAGGTGGCTTCCTCCGGGTGATTGGCTCTACGGTTCGTTTATCTCTTTAAAAAAGCAGGTCTTGTTGCCGGTATGGCACACCGGACCTTTGGGCTTACCAATAAGCAAAAGGGTATCGCTATCACAGTCCTTCCATACGGAAAGCACTTTAATGATGTTCCCTGAGGTTTCGCCCTTGTGCCACAGTTCCTGTCGGCTTCGGCTGTAGAACCAGGCTTCACCACTGGATAGGGTCTTCTTTAGCGCTGCCTCATTCATGTAGCCTAACATCAGTACCTGACCGGTATCGGCATCTTGGACTATAGCCGGGATAAGCCCCTTTTCATTAAACTTTAGATTGGTCTTTAGCTTCATCCTCTTTCAACTAACCTTAGCTAGAGCCTCTTTTAGGTTAATGTTTCCGGTGTAAAGTGCCTTACCCACGATGGCCCCCTCGACACCGAGCCGCTCCAGCAGTGCCAGGTGGGTCAGGGATGAGATACCGCCAGCAGCCAGGATGGGGAGTCTCACGGTATTAACCAGCTCGGCGATGGCGGTCAGGTTGGGCTCAGTGAGAGTGCCATCGCGGCTAATATCGGTGTAGATGAAGCGCTTCACCCCAAGCTCAATCATTGATCTGGCAAACTCTAGTGCCCTTAACTCAGTCCGCTGTTGCCAGCCGTGTATGGCCACAAGTCCCTCCCAGGTATCGATGCCAACAATTATGGACTCACTGAAGTTGTGACAGGCCTCTTTGACCAGTGTTGGCTCTTCTACGGCGGCGGTACCCAGGATGATGCGGTCTATGCCCGCTTTGAGTAGCTGTTCAATCGTGTCTAGGCGACGGATACCACCACCGACTTGAGTAGGAATTAGTAAGGCGTTAGCTATCTCGGTGATAATACTCAGGTTATGAAGCTCACCAGTAACGGCACCATCAAGGTCAACGACATGTACTCTTGGGGCTCCCGAGGATTGCCACTCTAGGGCTACCTCTACCGGGTCATCGGAGAATATCGTTTCCCGTTCATAATCACCCTGATAGAGACGAACGCATCTACCCCTTCTGATGTCTATGGCCGGGATTATGTCTATTTTTAGCTCCCTTTACCCGTTGAATTCTTTGTCCTGCTAGCCATTATCATATCATCATTGTCGGCTGGTTAACAATAACCTCCTAAGCCTTTGCTTGACATGGTTAGTTTAGGTTGTTAGACTGTCAATTACCTGGGTGTTTGTTTTATTACCAGCTTCTATTTAGGGGCTTTCATTGGCACAAGGGGCATCAAAGTGGGATTCGTCGCCAGAGCTCTCTCGTCAGGGTTTGGTGCAGGTCTTTACTGGTGATGGTAAGGGGAAGACTACGGCGGCTCTGGGGGCAGTAATTCGAGCCCTAGGTCAAGGCCGAAGAGTATATATTGTTTTCTTTATGAAGGGAGAATATCCCTACGGGGAGCGTAATATTCTGGCTCAGTTAGCCAATGTCGAGATAACTAGCTTTGGCAGCCTGGATTTTGTTGATCCGGCTAGCGTTAGGTCGGAGGATAGAGAGCAAGCACAGCTGGCTTTAGCGGCGGCCCGGGAGGCAATGCTTAGTGGTAAGTATGACCTAGTGGTTCTGGATGAGATTAACGTGGCGGTGGCTTTTAAGCTGCTCCCGCTGGCTGAAGTAATTGAAATGATTAGGGATAAAGCGCCCCAGGTAGAGCTTATTCTCACCGGTCGTAAGGCGGCTCCCGAGCTGATTAAGGTGGCTGACCTGGTTACTGAGTGCTTGAAGATCAAGCATCCTTATGATGAGGGGGTCGAGGCGCGGAGGGGAATAGAGTATTAGGCAGATATTATCAAGGGAGGTAGTCAAATGAAGGTTACGTTGAGTGTCATCAAGGCTGATATTGGTGGCTATGTGGGGCATTCTGAGTCTCATCCCGCCATATTAGCCAAGGCTGACGAATCTCTGGCTAAGGCTAAGCAGGCTGGGTTACTGATTGACTATCATGTCACCAAGTGTGGCGACGACCTGCAGCTTATTATGACGCACCAGCAGGGTGAAGAGAACGAGAAGATTCATAAACTGGCCTGGGATACATTTGTTGAGGGCACCGAACTGGCGAAGTCACTGAAGCTTTATGGTGCGGGGCAGGATCTGCTTTCGGATGCCTTCTCTGGCAATGTCAAGGGGATGGGCCCCGGCGTAGCTGAGATGGAATTTGAGGAGCGCAAGTCGGAGCCGGTCATCGTTTTTATGGCCGACAAGACCTCGGCTGGGGCCTGGAACATGCCTCTGTATAAGATGTTCGCCGACCCCTTTAATACCATCGGTCTGGTGATTGCCCCCAACATGCACGCCGGTTTTGCCTTTGAGGTGCATGATGTCAAGGAACATAAGAAGATAGTCCTTAACGCTCCGGAGGAGATTTACGACCTCCTGATTTTTATCGGTGCCCCGTCGCGCTACATGGTGAAGGCGGTTTACAGTCGGGAGGCAGAGGAGATAGCGGCCGTGTCGTCTACCCAGCGGCTGGCTTTTATTGCTGGGCGGTATGTGGGTAAGGATGACCCGGTGTGTGTTGTCCGGTCTCAGGGAACCTTCCCGGCAGTGGGCGAGGTGCTTGAGCCGTTCACCCATCCCCACTTGGTGGAGGGCTGGATGCGGGGCTCGCATCACGGCCCCTTTATGCCGGTATCAATCCCGGATAGTACTCCGACTCGCTTTGACGGGCCGCCCCGGGTAACGGCGGCTGGTTTCCAGCTGGCTGATGGCAAGCTGGTGGGACCGCGGGATATGTTTGCCGATAAGTCGTTTGATATCGTGCGCCAGCAGGCGAATGAAATAGCTAACTATATGCGTCGTCACGGCCCCTTTGAGCCGCACCGTCTGCCTCTGGAAGAGATGGAGTATACCACCATGCCCCAGGTAGCTGAAAAACTGGAGGGGAGGTTTACTGACCTCGATTAGTATCCTGGATAGGCGAACATTTGTGGGACATCTCCGCTAGTCCAAGGTTTTAAACGGGATAATCAGGAAATGCGTAACAGGAGGTGAAAAATGGCGACCTATGTTATGCTGACTACCTTAACCGATGAGGGAAGGAAGACCCTGAAACAGAATCCGAGTAGAATCAGAGAGGTGAATAAAGAGGTCGAGGCGATGGGGGTCAAGATACTGGCTCAGTATTGTGTTTTGGGCCCGTATGACTTTGTTAACATCTTGGAGGCTCCAGATAACATTACGGTATCCAAGGTGGCTATGGAGCTGGGCTCAAGAGGTACCCTCCAGACAATGACCATGGCGGGGATGAGCCTCGACGAGTTCATCAGTAGTATCTGAGCTAGCCCTTCTATGCTGAGGTTCGATTGCTGAGGAAGTTGCTCCTGGCAACCAACAACAAAGCCAAGGTGCGTGAGTATCGGAGCCTGCTTAAGGCACTTCCGTTTGAGCTGGTTACCCTACGAGAGCAGGGTATCACCAGGGTGGTTAGTGAGGTGGGGGAGAGTTTGGAGGAGAACGCCGAGTTAAAGGCGTTAGCGCTAGCGGCAGAGAGTCAGCTAGTAGCCTTGGCTGATGATTCCGGGCTTGAGGTTGACGTCTTAGGTGGGGAGCCTGGTCCATTATCGGCCCGTTATGCTGGTGAGGGGGCTTCAGATAAGGAGAGGATTGACTATTTGCTGGCTAGGCTCGGGGGTGTACCCTGGGAGAAGCGCTCGGCTCGTTTTAGGTGTGTGATTGCTATCGCCACGCCCGAGGGGGGAGTGGGGTTTTGCTCCGGTGAGTGCTGGGGGTTGATAATCTTTGAGCCAAGGGGGGAAGAAGGTTTTGGTTATGACCCTGTCTTCTATCTCCCCAGACTTAATAAGACAATGGCAGAACTGTCTCTGGAGGTAAAAAACTCGGTTAGTCATCGGGGGGAGGCAGCCAGAAAAGTGCCCTCGGTGCTGGCTAGGTTAGGACTATGACTGGGCTTTGCGATCCTTTTCAACGTCCCATAAACTATCTGCGTATCTCAGTAACCGATCGTTGCAACCTACGCTGTGTCTATTGTATGCCGGTGGGTGGTATTCGTGAGGTGTCTCATCGGGATATCCTTAGCTATGAGGAGATGCATACCGTGGTTAGGGCAGCGTCTGCGTTGGGCATAAATAAGGTGAGACTCACTGGTGGCGAGCCTCTGGTGAGGCTAGGGATATCGAAGCTGGTAGAGATGCTCAGTGGGATAGAGGCGATTGACGATATTTCTCTGACGACCAATGGGACGCTGCTTGGTCGTTATGCGGCTGAACTAAAGAGGTCTGGCCTAAAGCGGGTTAATATCAGCCTCGATACTCTTAAGCCAGAGAGATTTAAGACTATTACCTGTAGTGACGCTAGTCTTGGCGATGTGCTTGAGGGCATTGAGGCGGCTAGGTCAGAGGGGCTTAATCCGGTGAAGATTAACGTGGTGGTCATGGCGGGCATTAACGATGACGAAGTCCTCGACTTTGCTCGTAAGACCATTAGTGAAGACTGGCACGTGCGCTTCATCGAGTTTATGCCCACCGCTGGGGTGGGTAACGCCGCCTTGCATTTTGTTCCGGTGGGCGAGATCAAAAAGCAGCTTGAGAGCTTGGGTGAACTAGCATCGTGTTTGCCTCACGTGGGCAACGGCCCAGCCAGATATTTTCGGTTTCCTAATAGCCGGGGCAGTGTTGGCTTTATCAGCCCGGTGAGCGAGCACTTCTGCTTTCAGTGTAACCGATTGCGGCTTACCGCTGACGGTAAGCTTCGTTGCTGTCTCCTGTCTGAAGAGGAGGTAGACCTCAGGCAGCCACTGAGAAATGGTGCCACTTCGGCTGAGCTAGAGAACTTGATTAAGCAGGCGGTGGCTAAGAAGCCACTGCGTCATCAGCTGGCCGAGGGGCGTTTGCCTCTGGACCGCCCCATGACCCAGGTGGGGGGTTAGCTATGGAAGAACTGACCCATATAGATGACTCAGGTCGTCCCCGGATGGTGGATGTTACCGGTAAGTCGGATACCCAGCGTGAGGCGGTAGCTAAGGGTGTGGTCAGGATGAAGCCAGCTACCTTCGACCTGATAAAGAAGGGGGGCGTGGCCAAGGGAGATGTTCTGGGGGTGGCTCAACTGGCCGGTATTATGGCGGCTAAAGAGACGCCGTACCTGATCCCCTTGTGCCACCCGGTGCTTATTGGTGATAGCCGGGTTGAGTTCAGTCTGGATGAGGTTGAGAGCACGGTGGAAATTACGGCTACGGTGAGAAGTAGTGGTAAGACAGGAGTGGAGATGGAGGCCCTTACCGCAGTTGCGGTGACTGCCCTCACCATTTATGATATGTGCAAAGCCGTAGACCGGGGTATGAGGGTTGAGAATATCCGTCTGGTTAGGAAGAGCGGTGGTAAGAGCGGAACCGTAAGTCTGGAGTAGAGAGTGACACAGCGAAGTCAGGGTGGTGAGCAATCAAAACTGGTGTCTAAGGGCTTGAGTATCGTCAGTCAATTGGTATATACTACTTCGCTAAGGGGAATAAGTTTGGGGGGTGTATTATGAGGTTGACATGTCTTCAGGAAAACCTGAGTCGGGGTCTGAGTGTGGTGGGACGGGCGGTAGCCACGAGAACTACCCTGCCCATAACCAATAATGTCCTCCTAGCCACTGACCAGTCTCGTCTCAAACTCGCCGCAACCAATTTGGAGATGGCTACTTCCTGCTGGGTCGGGGCCAAGGTAGAGGAAGAAGGGGCAATCACCGTCCCGGCTCGTCTGCTCACGGAATTTATTAACTCGCTACCCAATGATAAGGTTGAGATTAGCCTTTCCCCACGGGCCAAGACTCTGGAGTTGAAATGTGCTCGTTTTGAGGCGCGCATCAGCGGGGTTGATGCTAAAGACTTCCCTCCGATACCCAAAGTAGCTGCCGGGATTACCACCAAGGTTGAGGTAGAAGCTCTGAAGAATGGCATTACTCAGGTTGTCTTCGCGGCGGCTACTGAAGAGTCTCGCCCGGTACTTACCGGGATTAATGCCGAATTTGAGGGTGATTTACTGACGCTGGCGGCAGCTGATGGGTTCAGGTTGGCAGTGCACAAATTACCTCTGGCGGCGAAGGTTAGTCAGAAGACTACGGTCATTGTCCCAGCGCGGACCCTGGCGGAGCTAAATCGTCTGCTGGCTGACCAAGAGGAAGCCGTCGCCCTAACGGTCGATCCCAATAAGAGCCAAGCCCTGTTCCGATTGAAGAATATCGAACTGGTATCTCAGCTGGTTCAAGGCACCTTCCCCAACTATGCTCAGCTAATTCCGCAGAGCTATGGCACTCGGGCCGTAGTTGAGGTGGCGGCGTTTTTGAGGGCAACCAAGACGGCTGCTATCTTTGCTCGTGACGGTAGTGGTATTGTCCGCTTGGTAATGGCTCCCGGCAGTGGGAAGCTAGCACCGGGCAAAATGACGGTTTCGGCTCGCTCAGAAGAAGTTGGCGATGATGTTGGTGAGATTGATGCTGTTATCGAGGGTGAGGAGGCCAAGATTGCCTTCAATGGCAAATATCTAGCCGAGGTTCTGGGTGTGCTTTCTGAGGAGCAGGTTGCCCTGGAGATTACCACTCCTTCGAGCCCAGGCGTTATCCGTCCGGTGGGTGTGGATAACTACCTCCATGTTGTGATGCCGATGTTTGTTCAATGGTAATAAATATTCTTAGCTAAATTGCCGAAAAAGAGGCGTCTGGTTATATAGATCAGGCGCCTTTTTCTATTGAGTGCACCTTAAACTGAGTAGGCTGCTCTCCCAGTAGCATTGTACTCGTCCTGGCTGTAAAACTACTAATTCCTATGTCAACTCATGGATCGGTAGTTTGCAGATTGTTTGACTATTTGGTATAGTCTCATATTAGTACTTTCGTAGTTCGATAATAAGCAAGGAGGCGAAGCTTAACTATGTTAAAGCCGAAAAACTTAGCGACCAACCCGCTGTTCCGGGGCTTTGATACTAAGGAAATAGAGAAGCTGTTAAGATTTGTTGAAGAGCGGAGTTATAACAAAGGAGATTTCATTTTTAAACAGAATGAGGAGGCAAAGAAGCTATACATCATCGAAAAGGGCGGGGTAAACATTGTTCTACAGCTCAGACCAACTACCCAACTAACCATAGCCACCGAAACAAGCGGAGGTGCTCTTGGATGGTCCGCTATAATACCCCCACACCGATATACTACAGACGCCAAGTGTCTGGAACCGTGTCAATTGCTGGCCTTAGATGGAGCAAAAGTACGGGAACTCTGCTACCAAGAGCCTGACTTGGGAGTAAAATTAATGGAAAACCTAGCTTGCTTCATTGCAAAGCGGCTCCAGAACACCGATCTGGCATTGGTAGGAGCCATGTGGGAGTAATCTCTTTTGTGGCACCGAAGGTCGGATCCAAGCCAGCACGGAGATCGTTGTCAAGCGTTAGATAGGCACTTGGACCTGGAGGAATGATGGCAATTATGTGTGTCATGGCAGCGAAACTCTAGAAAGAATAGTAGCTTTAGCCAAACTGTTAAAAAAATGAGGCGTCTGGTGATTAAATCAGGCGCCTTGTGTTATTATGGAGTATTGACGAATACTAAGATGCAGGGGGTAACAATATGGGTAGACTAGATGGCAAGGTAGCAATTGTTACGGGTGCTGGCGTTGGGATGGGACGGGCTGGAGCTAGTCTCTTCGCTAAAGAGGGGGCAAAAGTGATTGTTGCTGACTTTGTTCCAGAGACCGGAGAAGAGACGGTGAGGATGATTAAAGAAGCTGGTGGTGAGGCCACATTTGTTGAAGCTGATGTATCCAAAACAGAAGATGTTAAGAAAATGGTTAAGGCAGCCGTAGATACCTATGGGAAATTGAATGTTCTATATAACAACGCTGGTATTGTAACAGGGTATGTGCCTACATTAGAGTGGACAGAGGAGAATTATGATAAAACTATGGCTGTGAATGTCAAAGGTGTTTGGCTTGGAGTGAAGTATGCTATCCCTGAGATGATAAAGGCGGGAGGAGGCTCAATCATCAACGCTGCCTCCATAGCTGCGGACGCAGCTCAGCGCGGTTCATGCATCTATGCTGCTTCTAAAGGGGCAGTAATCTCGATGTCAAGGGTGGTGGCTGTGGAACATGCTGCTCAGAACATTCGGGTTAACTGTATTAAGCCTGGGGTTATTGCCACAGCGATGGCACTGGGAGTGTTGGAAGGCAGTCCAGAGGCTCGTAAGCGTATTGAGAGAGAAACACCACAGGGTAGGCTGGGTAAACCGGAGGAGGTTGCCCAACTAGCCTTGTTTTTAGCTTCTGATGAATCCTCTCACATAACTGGCCAGAGCCTGGCTGTTGACGGAGGTATTGAAGCTGATAGCCATGTCATCTGATGAAATGACCTGCCCCCCCAAAACTGATCCAGCTATAGTTTTGAAAAACGGAATCATAGCCTTGAATTCAGATTATTATGGGTTAACATACATACCGATGTTCGTTCAATGCTAATAAATTCTCGTAGCTAAATTGCCAAAAAATGAGGCGTCTGGTTATAGAATCAGGCGCCTTTTTGTTAATACCTAAAAAGTAACGCTCACTCAACTCCTTATTTATACCATCCCGTTAGCCGATTCTTTGTAATCACTCTCCTTAAACTTCTTAGCATTTTCAGCCATTCTTCTCAGGGTTTGTTGTAACTGGGACTTATCCTCTTGAGAAAGACCATGCGAAATCACAGATGTCCATTCAGTCATTACTTGTTTTATTTCAGGGATAAGTGCTCTACCCTTTATTGTTAAGTATAATCGATATATTCTTTTGTCAACTCTATCGCGATTCCTGGAAACATAGCCTAGGTTAACGAGTGTTTTAATAGCCCTTGCTGTAGTAGTCTTATCGATACCTATCATCTCACTAAGCTCATCTTGGCTCAAGCCAGCACTTCTGAATATATGGTATATGAAAGGGACGAGGCCGCTACTAACATTTGCATGAGCTAATTTTTTATCCAAGAAAGCGTGAGCGTAGCGATATATTATCGAAATCCATTTACCTAATGAGTCAGACTTATGTATGTATGCTGTCATGCAGAATAACTACCCTCCATATGTATTTTTTGCGTCTTAAATTCGCGCATCTGGGAGAGGAAGAGAGCGAGGGTAAAGGCGAAGGCAATACCATCGGCGATTGGAAATGCAATCCACACGCCATTAAGTCCAAGCACTTTAGGCAGAATGATTAAGAGAGGTAGTAGAAACATGACTTGTCTCGCTATTGAAGTTAAAAAGGCGGGTCTAGCTTTGCCAATTGCCTGAAATACTGTTGACCCCACCGTCTGAAAGCCAACAAGATACCAGGCTAGAAATATGGTTTTCATGACGTTTGAACCAATATCTATAAGTATTTTGTCATTTGAGAAGATGCCGATTATCTGTTCTGAGAAGAAGAAGGCTGACACAAAGGCAATCACCGATATTACCGTAGCTACCTTAATTGAAATGTTGGTGGCATCTATTGACCGGTCATAGCGTTTTGCACCGTAACTGAATCCTAGGATTGGCAGTAGCCCCTGAGCCACGGCAATCAGGGGCATTATTGCAAATGAGGACACTCTGCCAACAATACCAACCGCCGCCAAATAGATATCGCCGCCTAAAGCCACTAATGTTCGGTTAAGTAGAACTATAATAAAACTGGTAGAGACCATTCTTACGAATGAAGATACCCCAATCGCTATTACCTCTCTCATAATATCTAGCTTTATTGCCAGATTCTTAAGGTGTATTTTCAGAGTACTGTTACCGTATAAATAATATCGGGTTAAATATACGCAGGAAACTGCTTGTGCTATTACGGTAGCTATCGCGGCGCCTCTGATGCCCATACCCAGTTTAATTATGAAGAGGGCATCGAGTCCTATGTTAGTAAGTGCCCCAATAACCATCGTGAGCATAGCAACATTGGCATTACCTTCAGCACGGGCAGCATTGTTGATGCTCATAGCGTAGACTTGAAACAGTGTTCCCCAAATCACTACGGTCAGGTAGTCAGACGCGTAGGGCATAATAGTATCGGTTGCGCCTAGAATTCTGAGCCAGAAATCACTGTTGGTAGCGACTATTAAGAGCATTACGGCGCCTATTATGAGGGCTGATGTTATCAGGTTACCTAGGGTGATTTCTGCTCGGGGGAAGTTCTTGGCTCCGATGGCCCTTGAGATAACGGAGGCACCACCGATGCCAAACATGCCGCCGAGGGACATGGCGAACATCTGGACGGGGAAGACGATTGACAAGGCGGCAATTGCTAGCGGACCAACTGCTTGACCGACGAATGCGGTATCGACGACATTATAGAGGGCCATAACGAACAGGCCAACGCCGGCGGGAAGGGAGAACTTCCATAGCAATTTTTGAACGCCTTCATTGGCCAGGGCGTGTTGTCTATCGTTATTCACTAATCAAATTATAGAGTAAATAAGTTGTATATGCAACTATATTATTCGGTTTGGGAGTGAATAAACAGATTACTTTTGTTATGCCGGTGTTCGTTCAATGGTAATAAATTCTCGTAGCTAAATATTGTTGTGCTTCTTAAATACTGTGGCCTATCGCCCAGCCTTCAGCTATCGCATCCTTGGACTTGCGTGGCTCCCTGGCATCTCCGACAACATGGACCGAAAAGGATTGGCCTTCCAGCTTTTCACTTAACTGGTCGTTGGGGATGGTTCCCATGGCTAGTACCACAGAGTTGAAGCCTCGAAGGATTTCCTCTTCACCATTCTTACGATATTTCACACCGTCCTCTAGTACCTCCGTGCATTCGGCTCCAGTGATGATGGTGACCCCCTTTTCAAGTAGACGCTGGATCAAAAGGCTTCTCTGGGGACCCAGTTCGTCTAGGCACACGTTGTCTAGCATTTCAATGATGGTAACCCTGTCTTGCCCCGGTGCCATGTCATTTACAGGATGAGCGATGAAATCGGCGGTCTCACAGCCGATCTGGCCTCCCCCGATTATCAATACCTCGCCAGTTACCAATACCTGCCCCGATAGCACCTGCCAAGCTGTAACTACATTATCCCTGTCAGTTCCCGGCAGATTCGATGGGATATATGGTAGCCCACCGGTGGCAATTATTACTGCGTCTGGCTTGAATTCCTTTGCCATCTCCGGAGTTACGTCACGGTTCAGCTTTACCTTGACTCCTGTCTTCTCCAGCTGATTGGTGAGGTATTTAATTCCCAGGGTGATCTCCTGTTTCGTCGGTGGAAATGCCGCCTTTAGGTACTGCCCTCCTAGCTTAGATGCCTTTTCCATAAGGGTCACCTGATGACCTCGAGAGGCGGCTACCTGTGCCGCCTCCATGCCACCTGGGCCCCCACCAACGACTAGAATCCTCTTGGGGGTTGGGCTTGGGGCGAGCCCTACCTCTTCTTCGGTGCCTACAGCCGGATTGATCAGGCAGGATATCTTTTTATCCGCGATAATATCCATCAAGCAGGAAAGGTCGTGCAAGCATGGTCTGATATCTTCCCAATTACCGGAAAAGGCTTTGTTAGGAAACTCAGGGTCAGCTATCAGAGCCCTTGCCATGGCCACCATGTCAGCTTTGCCTGTGGCTAGAATGCTCTCCGCAAGCCACGGTGAGTCAATGCCTCCCACTGAAATGACTGGTATGTTGACGACCTTTTTTATCGACTCAGCTAGGGCTGAGTTGTAAGCCTGGGTACCACCCCAAAGAGACGCGATAAGCCAAATTTTCTCAGTGGTTCCGCCTGAAACGTGTATTGCATCTACACCGGCTTCTTCTAGAAGCTTAGCCACATATTGAGTCTGTTCGATAGACAGACCTCCTGGCTCAAACTCCGA
The DNA here is from genome assembly GCA_964472625.1 of uncultured Dehalococcoidales bacterium. Classification (GTDB taxonomy): domain Bacteria; phylum Chloroflexota; class Dehalococcoidia; order Dehalococcoidales; family UBA5760; genus UBA5760. Next base: position 86,633 of record CAYYLM010000001.1, on the reverse strand, counting down.
GCCGGAGATACGCACTAGGATGGGAAAGTCTGCTCCTGCCTTCGATCGTATGTTTTGGATTGTCTCCAAGGTAATTCTTAGACGTCCTTCGATAGATGCCCCGTAGGTATCGGTGCGCTTGTTATGGAGCGGTGAAAGGAAGCTCCCTAGGAGGTGGTGATTATGAGCGCAATGTAGCTGCACAGCATCGCAACCAGCTTGCTTCGCACGGAGGGCAGCCTCACCAAATTGTTCAACTATTTTCGCGATATCTTTTATCCTTAGTTCACGAGGGATTTCCTTGTATACACGAGATGCAATGGGAGATGCGGCTACAGGCTGAACTCCCGATAGAGACGAGCGAGCGTTAAAAGAGGGATGCATCAATTGAGGTGCGATCTTAGCTCCATAGGCGTGCACAGCCGTAGTCAGCTCTTTCCAGCTTGGGATTACCCGGTCATCAAATAACCCCAAGGTATGCAAGATATACTTGGCTGATTCGCTGACTGTGGTATCCTCAACAATGATCAGGCCCACCCCACCCCGCCCCCGGGCGGTATGAAAAGCTATTTGAGCCTTGCTTACCCCACCTTCTGGGGATGCTAGGTTAGTTGCCGCAGGTGACGTAACGATGCGGTTCTTGACTTGCATCGCACCAATCTTAATTGGTTTAGAAAGATGTTCGAGTCTTCTCATCATGTTGCCTCCATTTTGAGGATTTGACAAAACTTTAACTCTTTTAATACAATCGGTCAACTCGAATTGATTCCCAATAAATCCTGAACTGTGCTTAAGGTAGAAAATAGACTTTATTGTAGTACCTATTTGTGGTTTGATACTGTAGGTGGCATTGACTTAAGGCTCAGGAGCCGGTAGATTACAAGAAAAAGTTGGTTAGGAAATAATGATAAAAGTTATTGTCGGATATAGACTAAAGGAGGGTGCCGACTTTGACCATGTATTGCGCAAGCTTAGGTCGCAAGCCATGCAGTTTCCAGGCTTCGTAGGTGCTGAGAATCTGCTCAGTGATAAAGACTATCATATCCTTGCTTTGGTAAGCACCTGGGATAAGGTTGAAGATTGGAGGCAGTGGGAGAAGTCAAAGATAAGGCAAGATATACTTGAGCAGGCGGTACCCCTGTTAGCAGAGGAACCAAGAGTAACAACATATACAATCATACCCACGGTAAGGTGGTTTGGATAGCGTGTAAGATGCTGGATAATTTACTAGAATTTACGAGGACCTGTTATGGGTTACTGCTGGTGTTTGTTCGGTGGTAGTAAAGTTAGGTAGGAAAATCTTATTAAAAGGGCGTCGGGTGATACAAATCAGACGTCCTTCTAAACTGGGGTTACTAATGCATTTAATGAGAAGTTGAACCTATTATTTGGATGGAGGGAAGCGCTGCATGAGAATAATCGGAATATCGGGGTCTCCGAGAAATGGAAACACCGAGTGGATGGTGAAAAAGCTGCTCACTAAGGCGGCCGAAAGTGGAGCCGAGACTGAATTGATTCTTCTTAGGAAGAAAAATATCAAGACTTGTTATGGCTGCCTGTCATGTGAAGAAGGCGGTGATAATAGAAAGGGTGTTTGTAAGATCCGTGATGATATGCAGGAATTGTATCCTGAGCTATTAGCAGCTGACGGCTGGGCTATTGGCACGCCGGGTTACTTTGATCTGCTTTCTGGTTTACTTAAGAATTTTATGGATAGAACCTGTCCTATTTGGCCGAAACTATCGGGGAAACCGGTGGTGGGAATGGCTGTGGCTGAGGAGGGCATTGGTAAAGCGGTCAGTAATATAAAGACCTATGTTTCTATCTGTAGCATGCGATGGATAGGCAGTGTTAGCGGTCTTGCCAAAGAGCCGGGGGAAATAGCAAAAAACAAGGGGGTTGCACAGCGTCTTAATCGGCTGGCAGTGAAGTTAGTCCGTGAAGTTCAATCATGATTCTACTGATACAGTTTATGGTTACTCCGATCATATTGACAAATATATAGGTGTGTAGGAGAGCTCTGCATATGGGCGTGGAAATAGTTAATACGGATTTAGATAATATTCTTAAATACGGAATCTGCGGCTATAAGGACCTTAAGCACGAGGGATTAAGGCGGAAGATTGAGTGGATGAAAGGCCGTTTTGCCGAAGGTATGAAGATTAAGACCTTGTACTCGGATGTGGATGGGACTCAGGGTATGATTGAATACCTCCCGGGTGAGTATAGCTGGAGACCGGTTGCCGCCGGTGGCTATATGTTTATCCACTGTATCTTCGTTGGTTTTAAACGTGATTATAAGGGTAAGGGTTATGGCTCACGCTTAGTGGCTGAATGCCTAGAGGAAGCTAGAAAGGAAAAGATGCACGGGGTAGCCGTGGTCACGCGTGAAGGCCCATTTATGGCGGGGAAGGAATTATTCGTAAAAATGGGTTTTGAGACTGTTGATACTGCGCCATCTGATTTCGAATTACTGGTGACAAAGTTCACCGAAAGCGCACCCACGCCGAAGTTTAAAAGAGGCTGGGAAGAGAAACTGAATCAGTACAGTGAAGGCTTAACAATATTCCGGTCAGACCAGTGTCCGTACCTGGCAAAGTGTGTTCCGGAGATAAGCGAGACGGCAGAGAGGGCATACGGCATAAAGCCAAAGATCATTGAATTAAGAAGCTGCCACGATGCCCAAGACAGCCCATGTGGCTTCGGAGTCTTCGGTATGGTGTATAATGGGAAAATCATCGCGGAGCATATGATAAGCAGTAAAAGGTTCAGCAATATTATGAATAGAGAGTTCAAGGGTTAATAGGCTCTTGAGATGCCGCTGTTTGTGAGGTGGTAGTGAAAGGGGGGCGCGTATTACTTTTACCCTCATCGTGGTAATACGCGCCCTTTACTTTTCTGCTGCGGGGGCCAGATTCAGGGGGATGCCTTCGCAACCTTTTCCAGAGTGCTACCCTCACTAGCGCTGGTGCAGGAGAATGGAATCGTCGTTGAATTGTTCCCCGGCAGCCCGTTCAAAGGCAGTTACTAGGTCATTGACGGTAAGGGTCTTCTTATCCGCTTCGGGCAGATCGACTATAATCCGGCCTTTATGCATCATGATTAGCCTGTTGCCGTGGTGCAGAGCAATTTCCATGTTGTGGGTAATCATGATGGTGGTCATCTTTTCCCGCTTAACAATCAGATCACTCAACTGGAGCACCGTTTGAGCGGTCTTTGGGTCCAGGGTGGCGATATGCTCATCGAGGAGCAGGATAACTGGCTTACTTACGGTAGCCATAACCAGGGCTAAGGCTTGCCTTTGCCCTCCGGAGAGGGTGCCCACGGGGGTATTCAGCCTGTTTTCCAAGCCGAGCCCGAGTAAGGCTAAGGCGTCACGGAATACTTCCCTGCGGTCACTGTTAATGGCGGCCACTAGTCGTCGGGGCTGAGCCCGCAGCATAGCCAGGGAAAGGTTCTCCTCGATACTAAGCTTGTGTGCGGTTCCGACCTCAGGCTCCTGCCATACTCTACCAACATAGGCAGCCCGCTTGTATTCCTCCAGATTAGTGACATCAGTACCATCGATAATGACTTTACCCCCTCTTTCTGGTGGAAAGACCCCAGCGACAATATTGAGCAAGGTAGATTTCCCGGCTCCGTTGCTTCCGATAATGGTAATAAAGTCTTCTTCATATACGTCGAGATTGACACGGTCAATGGCCGTGACCTCATCTACCGTGCCTCGGGCAAATACCTTGCTTACCTCTTTGAGCCGAAGTATGCTGTGCCTTTCAGTATCACTCACTATCAATGTGCCTTCACCACCTGGCCGCTGGTGGTACCCACTCACGACGTATTTTTTTCCTGATGTGTGGAACCGCCAGGACAATAATCACCAACACCGCAGTAATCAGCTTTAAGTCACCGGGGGCCAGGCCCAATCTGAGGGCAATGGTAATGAATAAGCGGTAGACAAAGGCCCCGACTACCACCGCCAGCAGAAGTCTAGCCACGCCCCGGGGGCGAACCAGGGCCTCACCGATTATTACCGAGGCCAGCCCCATGACAATCATGCCTATCCCCATACCCACATCAGCGAACCCTTGACCCTGAGCCACTATAGCCCCGGCCAGGGAAACGAGACCGTTTGAGATAGCACAACCCAGCAGTATATTCTTATTGGTATCAGAGCCAAGGGCCCGCACCATTTGCTCATTATCACCGGTCGCCCTCAGGGCGAGACCTACCTCGGTACGTAGAAACCAGTTTAGGATGAGAAAGACGATAATGGCGATAACCACAGCCAGGCTGATTGATACCTCAATGCTGCCGCTGCTGAGTCCTAGAAGTCCGGCCACCTTATCAAAGGCAGTTACTTCCCGAAGGAGGGAAACATTAGCTCCCCCCATAATCCTCAGGTTTATCGAGTATAGCGCCACCATCATGATGATGCCGGCCAGTAAAGCTGGTAGCCTTAGCCTGGTATTGAGGAGTCCGGTTAGCAGCCCGGCCCCCAGCCCGCTGCAAAAAGCGCATAGTGTGGCCAGGAAGGGGTTGACACCACTAACAATGAGCACGGCAGCCACGGCTGCCCCGAGGGGGAAGGTGCCATCGACGCTGAGGTCAGGGAAGGAAAGCACCCGAAAGGTCAGATATACACCTATAGCCACTAGGCCGAATACCAGCCCTTCGTAGAAGGAAAAAGCTAGTACCCCACCAGCTACGTCTAGCAAACCCCTTTTCTCCTATCCAGGCCCGCTGAGGGTATTATATGGTTAGACTACTTCCTGATGCTTGAGTGCTTATTCTTCTATTACTATGTCTGCCGCATCGATCACAGCTTGAGGAATGGTTACCCCCATTCTCTGCGCTGCCGCCGGATATACTACGGTGGACACTGCGCTCTTTATCGGGGGGATATTGGCAATACTTTCACCGCGCAGTATCCTAGCCGCTATATATCCTGCCTGCTTGCCTATCCAGTAGTAATCGACGCTACAACCACCAACCAGGCCCGTCTCAATCATGCCGACCGCGGAACCAAAGATTGGCAAGCTGTTCTCCTCACCGACCTTAATCATAGATTCGATGCCGACGCCGCCCACGGTATTGCAGGTAGGAATCCAAACCGCGTCGCACCGACCAACTAGCGACATCCCGGCGGCATAAACATCGGCAGTTGACGCTGCCGTAGCCTCAACAATGGTAAGCCCATATTGTGGAGCAATGTTATTAAGCTCTTCCGCCTGCACCGCGGCGTTCACCTCACCCGCGTTATAGGCAGTGCCCAATACCTCGACGTCAGGCAGGACCTCCTTAACAAATTCCACCTGAGGTGCCATCTCAAACCAGTCGCTGACCCCGGTTACATTGGGTGCTGCCTCTTGCCAGCTGGGCACCAGACCAGCCGTCACCGGGTCAGTAACCGAGCTAAAGATTATCGGTATATCGGTGCCCTCAGCGGCAGCCACTACCGTTTGTGCCGACGGGGTAGTTATGGCCTGTATTAGATCCGGTTTCAGGGAGACAAAGTAGTCGGCGATTGAAGCTGCTACTGACATATCACCTTCAGGATTTTGTATGACAAATTCAACATTTTCCCCCTCAACAAAGCCCTCCTCCGCCATAGCATCGATGATGCCCTGACGGTTGCTGTCTAGGTCAGGGTGAGTGGCTATTTGAGTTATACAGACCTTATATACCTTTTCCCCACCGGGGGTGCAACCGGTCATAAACGGTAGCCCGGTTAATATCAAGGCTAAGCATAGAATGCCCGACAATACTAATAGGCCTTTCTTACTCATAAAAGAACCTCTCCTTTAAATCTTGTTTTGCTATTTCGGGTAAATATCTGCCATCCATCACCCCCTTTCCTGCTAGTCTTTGGTGCCTTCTCAAAATCCTCCCCGTAGAATTTTAGCTAGCTCCCTCTGGCTTAGGTCGGCTATCCCTAGCTCTCTGAGTGACCTTCCCTCGTGGTAATAATCTGTCTGGTTTATCACCGAAGCCAATTTGATTGTAGCATCAATAATCGGGATGTCAACATTGAATTTGTGTGCCAGTTGGGCGGTAGGGACTAGCCCGTAGGGAACGTCCTCAGTGATATACCTATCTTTCATTGACGAGGGTCCAGCGATACCAGCAACGGTGCCCTCCGTATCACCGGGCGCCTTAAAGTAGACTGACATGATGGTACTCTTCGACCAGAACGATTCTTCAGGGTATTCAAGCAGTTTTGTACCGATGGCTTCTCCAGTTCTAGCTACCTCTTCGTAAACCGCCTTTATTGTCCGGGCTACGGAGAGGGTTGTGCCCTGCTTATAAAGGTAAAAGTCCTTGCCTAGGGTGTCAATCCAGCTCGCATTTAGAATCGTCCCAACCGGGTGCACAATTGGGTTTAGGTTGTTTAGCGAGGTAGCCAGGACATTCTCGCCGGGAACCACCGGGTAGAGGTGCTTCAGATCATTTACCACTCTAGCGGTGTTTTTGGTGGGAAAGGCCGCTATTAGTAGCTTCCAAGCATCAAGGAAGATCCTGACTTTATTCGGCCCTTCTAGTCTACACCCCCAGGGAAGTGTGTGTCCCTCGGCCAGGGTGATGTCTCTCTTTATGCCCCCTTCCCTCAGCATATTGGTGAATAATAGTGCCGCGTAGTTTCCCGGCCAGATAACTACAGTCTGCCCGTTCTTCAGATAGGGTAATAGGGAGGTAAAGAAGGGTTTGTGTCCCGGGGCCGGGATAGCCATCATAATATAATCGACACCGTTTATTGCCTGCTCAAAATCCGTGGTCGCCATACCCAGCTTTATGGTCCTCTCCTTGCCCCGGGCATCGATCAGGCATATCTCTTGCCGCTCAAGGGTTGTGCTGAAGCCTTCCCTAAATTCAGGTGCTTCACACATATTTACCTCGAGCCCTTTTAGCGTTAGGTCAGCCGCCATGGCATGGGCGCCATTCCCCCCGCCCAGGACGGCTATTTTGCTAAGCATCCGTGTCTTTTTCCCTCCGTGATTAAGCCCCTGAGATTATAGATCCCCGTACTTCAATTGAAGTAAATATACCATACTTCACTCGGGCAGGTAAACCGTTCGCTTTCTTATGACTGGTTTCGTTGCTTCCTGGTGGGGCGTTTGTGGTGGGAGGCCAGGCTTATGCTGAGCGTAGCCCTGTCAGGTGAAGATTAGGCTTCATCGCTATCTCGGACTGAAGATAGCTTGTGTCGTGGTAGTGATGCCTTTACCTCTTTGACAATAGCCGGTAAGATCTCGCCGGTTTTACCCTGGATTAGGTAATTAGACACATTCTCATGGGTAAGCGGGGTTGGTTGAGCGTTTATTTCTATTATCTTGACGGCTGACCCACGTCTTAACCTCAGCTCTCTGGGCAGGGCGGCAAAGGGATAGACAACCGCCGACGTCCCACATATTAGCATTAGGTCACACCTTGAGGCTTCCTCGGCGGCTCTCTTAATAGTGTCGGCTGGGATCGGCTCTTTGAAATGCACCACATCATACTTTATGGCGCCTCCGCACCGGCAATAGGGCGGTAGTTTTTCTAGCGAGACCTCGTTGAGTTCGAACCTCAAGCCGCACGAATTACATCTCAGCTTCTCAACGCTACCGTGGTAGTGTATTACGTTTTGGCTGGTAGCCTTTTCGTGCAGACCGTCGATGTTCTGGGTAATTACGCACCTGATACGGCCCAGTTCTTCCAGCTCAGCCAGGGCGTAATGCCCGGTATTTGGCTCGGCTTTCCTAACTTGGTGATAGAATGCCCCGTAGGTGCCCTTAGCCCCGGACATCCCTCGCCAGTATGAGGTTGGGTCTCTTAGGAATAGCTCGTACCTTTGATAAGCCATAGCCTCCGCTTCCCGGTTGGTGGTCCAGACTCCTTGTGGTCCCCTGAAGTCCGGTACCCCCGATTCGGTTGACATGCCGGCACCAGTCAGCGCAATAGCGTAATGGCAATTAGCCAAATCATTGGCGGCTCGTAGAATCAGCTCGGTCACAGTGGGATCGGTAGTCATATTATCTCCTGAGATAATCTTGTTGGCGGCTCGCCACATATCCGTAGGCAATCATGACATATCAGAGGACGGCTTGGCAACATGAGGCATGCTGCCTAGTAGTTAATTGTTGACAAATATAGTCAACTTTATATAGAATTTCCTAGAGAGGGAATACCACTAGTGTTGGCGCTGATATTATAATTAGGGCAGGGTAGTGGTGGAGAGAAAGGATTCTGTGAAGGTTCAGGTTGCGATAAGTGGCATGCACTGTGCCGCCTGTGCTGCTGCCCTTGAGAAGGGTCTGGCGAAGCTGAGCGGGGTTAAGCAGGCGAGTGTTAGCTTTGCTTCGGGGAAGGCTGCTATTGTCTATGAGCCATCTAGGGTAAATCTCGCCAAGATCAAAAATACCATCTCCCAGCTGGGCTACGAATTGGTCGTCAGGAAGTCCGTCTTCCCGGTGGGTGGGATGACCTGTGCCTCCTGCGTTGGGCGGGTGGAAAGGGCTCTCTCAAGCGTGCCCGGGGTGGTCTCCGTCAGTGTCAATCTGGCTTCGGAAAAGGCTACTGTGGAGTATCTGGCGGGGACGGAGCTGGGCAGTCTGAAACGCGCCGTAGCGGAAGCCGGCTATGAGCTGGGTGCGGAGGCGAAAACCCTAGAGGATGTCACGGTTACGGCTCAGCGGGAGATTAGGAATCTAAAGACTAAAGTCATCTTTGCCGCGGTGCTTGGTTTCTCAATTCTGGCCCTCGGTTTTGGTGCCCCTTTTGCGGGCAAGTCATACCTGCTTTGGGCTCTGGCAACACCGGTGCAGTTCTGGGCAGGGTGGCAATTCTACAGGGGGGCCTGGGGAGCCTTAAGGCACCGGACCGCCGACATGAATACCTTGATTGCTGTTGGCACCTCAGCTGCCTATTTCTATAGTCTGGTAGCGGTTCTCTTTCCCGGATTCTTTGCGGCACGGGGGCTTACACCGCATGTTTATTTCGATACCGCAGCCATAATCATTGCCCTGATTCTTCTGGGCCGTTTTCTCGAGGCTAGAGCCCGGGGGCGAACCTCAGCGGCAATAAAGAAGCTCATCGGTATGCAGCCAAAAGTAGCCCTGGTTATTCGTAACGGTAGGGAAGCTGAGATTCCTATTGATGATGTCCAGGTTGGTGACCTAGTTATAGTACGACCGGGAGAACGGGTGCCGGTGGATGGTGTTATCCGTCAGGGGTATTCCAGTATTGACGAGTCTATGATTACCGGGGAGAGTATCCCGGTGGAGAAAAAGGTGGGTGATGAGGTCATTGGTGCCACCATCAATAAGACAGGTAGCTTTCAGTTTGAAGCCACCAAAGTGGGTCGGGATACCACCCTGGCTCAGATTATTCGGATGGTAGAAGAAGCTCAGGGGAGCAAGGCTCCCATTCAGCGCCTGGCTGATGTTATTGCCAGTTACTTCGTACCAGTGGTGATTGGCATTGCCGTGGCTACCTTCATAATCTGGTATTCCTTGGGGCCGCCGCCAGCCCTTACCTTTGGTCTGCTTAACTTTGTGGCAGTGCTCGTTATCGCCTGTCCCTGTGCCCTGGGACTGGCCACGCCAACTGCAATTATGGTGGGTACTGGTAAGGGAGCTGAGAATGGTATCCTCATCAGGAGTGCGGAGGCACTGGAGAGGGCTCACAAGATAACGACCGTGCTGATGGATAAGACGGGCACCCTGACCCAGGGCGAACCCAGGGTAACCGATGTCATCGCCGCGTCTGACTACTCTCAGGAGGAAGTTCTGCGGCTGGCGGCTTCGGCTGAACGTGGTTCGGAACATCCGCTCGGTGAGGCTGTGGTCAGGGCTGCCCTGGAGAAGGATCTGGAGGTGTCCCTGCCCTCAGATTTTAAGGCTATCCCGGGACAGGGCGTCGAGGCTTCGGTAAAGGATAAGAAGCTCTTGGTGGGTAACCTTAAGCTATTGCGGGATAGAGGTCTTTCCCTGAACGGGCTGGAGAAAGAGGCTGAACGCTTCTGGCAGGAAGGTAAAACAGCCATGTTCCTGGCGGTAGACGGTCAGGTGGCGGGGCTGATTACTCTGGCCGATACCCTTAAGCCCGGCGCGAGAGAAGCTGTGGCAGCACTGCACAGAATGGGTATTGAGGTGGTGATGATTACCGGAGACAACCGGCGCACCGCTGAAGCTATGGCACAAGAGGTAGGCATTGATCGTGTCCTGGCTGAAGTGCGACCAGAGCATAAGGCTCGGGAGGTAAGGAAACTGCAGCAGGCGGGGAAAGTGACCGCCATGGTGGGTGACGGTATCAACGATGCCCCTGCCCTGGCTCAGGCGGACATCGGCATCGCTATCGGTACGGGGACTGATGTCGCTGTGGAGACGGGGGACATTACCCTGATAAGTGGCGATCTGGCTGGCATTGTAACTGCCATATCGCTGAGCAAACGGACAATACGGACGATTAAACAGAACCTTTTCTGGGCCTTTGCCTACAATAGTGCCCTTATCCCGATTGCCGCCGGGGCACTGTACTTTACCTTCGGGCAGACTGGCGTTCCACCTGGGCTTCATTTTATCCTGGGTGACTATGGGTTTCTGAACCCAATACTGGCGGCCGGAGCCATGGCAGCTAGCTCCATCACGGTAGTATCCAACTCGCTACGCCTAAGACGGTTTAAGCCGACCAAGTATCCAGGTTAATTAAAGGGGGTACTAGGATAGCGACCACCCCAGTCTTTGAGATGTAGGTAGACGAAGGCAAGGTGGTGGCTACCTGAGGAAAAGGGAGAGAAATACTACTTGGGTGACATAATGTCTGGATAGCTTAATGTTGTGTGTTCAACATGCGTCACCACCATTGATTAGAAGCTAGGGGGTAGGTGTGGTGGTGAAGATGGTGGCTAACCTGCGCCCCGTTCCCTAGATACTGCAAGCTGGCAATAACTGCGCCCGGTCATTCTTAAATAGTTCTATTCTTGAGAGCCATCCAGGCGGGAGGGTAGAAAGCTGTGCCGGATCACTTCCCATAGGCTAACATTCTCGTATCTCTCGCGTATCTGTTGAATAGCGACGGATACCTTCTGGTTACCTTCCCGCTGTATCTGCTCTAGGGCTTTCAATCTCTCTGCTAGGTTATCTAGTACTGGTTGGAGCCAACCTGAGGCTACGTAGAATTGATTTGCTTTCTCCAGGTCCTGATTTAGATTCTTAACCCTTAACTCCAACTCAGCGACACACTGCCTCATCTCATAAAGTGACCTCTGTAGGTCTTCGTTCCGGGATTCGGCAGCCTGTAGCTTTGCCTGTGTCGCACTAGCTACCCTTTGTATTTTCCTGGTTTTTCGTTCAGAATCAAGTTGAAGGTTTCTGACGCAGGATTCGCAGTAAACCGACGCAACTTGCTCTGACTCAATTCCGCATTGAGAGCAGGTGAAAGGGGTGGGTTGCATATTTTTGGTGCAGCTTTCACAGTATACGGCGGCAACCTTTTCTAGCTTGGTACCACACCCAGAACAGGTGGAGTGATGGGGTGGCTTCTCTTTCTTGGCGCGACACTCTTTACAGCGGGCGGGGGGCGCGAGCCCTCTCTGTTCATAGAACTCTTGCTCACCTTCGGTAAATATGAACTGTCTACCACATTCACGGCAGGTCAACCTGGTGCCAGCGTCTGATACTGGTTCGGGTTCTCCCTGCTGGCATAACTCTATCATAGAGACAGGCCGAATAGTTTCCTGTTTCATGCCCAATAATGATTCAACCCGACGGGGTTGGGTATTAACTTTCATCGGTTAACACTTCCCACTGATCAGTTTTAGGGTTCAGGTCAAACTTGCTGCCGTTATCCCAAACAACCCGCCTAGTACCAATCGGGGTTACCCGCCAAATAGTCCCGATGTCTCCAGGCTTAAGCGGGGTGCCTGGTTTAGAAGTGCGGATGAGCCTTACTCGCTTGCCATTCTCTGAATTCTCCGGGCGCACTATATCACCTCCTTACCGTAGGCTATTCAGTTTATTGCCTCGCTAACTTTAAGCGATTATTTACTCAGGCGAGATGTATCTCACCATCACCGTTTTGGTCACCGGCTCCTGACCCTCTACTGCGGCGTTAACTGCGATGGTGTTTTCGCCGTAGTCAAGCTCGACAGTGGTTGAGAAGGTACCGTCCTCGGCCACCTCAACCTCACCGTCGTTAACTGTGACGGTAGCTAGGGGGTCGGAGACAGTCCCTTTTATGAGTACTGGGCTCTCGGTAACTTCGGCATTGTCCTCGGGTGAGGTTATCTCCAGGGCTAGTACTCGGGTTATGGTCACCGTTTTGGTCATCGGTTCCTGACCCTCTACTGCGGTGCTAACTGCGATAGTGTTTTCGCCGTAGTCAAGTTCGACAGTGGTTGAGAAGGTACCGTCCTCGGCCACCTCAACCTCACCGTCGTTGACCGTGACGGTAGCTAGGGGGTCGGAAACAGTCCCGCTCACGGTTATCTGGTTTTCGCTAACCTCTTCTTTATCCTGGGGTGAGGTTAACTCTAGGGTCAGTAGCCGGATTATGGTTACGGTTTTGGTCACCGGGTCTGTAGCCCTAACCGATATGGTGTTTTCGCCGTAGTCAAGTTCGACAGTGGTCGAGAAGGTACCGTCCTCGGCCACCTCAGCCTCTTGACCGTTAACCGTCACCGTGGCTGACGGTGGTGCAACAGTACCAGTTATGGTCGCCTGGCCGTTGGTAACCTCGGCCCTATACCGTGGCGAGGTTAGCTCCAGGACGAGAACACGGCTCACAGTCACAGTTTTGGTTACCGGCTCCTGACCCTCTACTACAGCACTAATGACGATGGTGTTCTTGACATAATCAAGTTCAACAGGGGTGGAGAAGGTGCCGTCATCAACTACCCTAACCTCGCGGTCGTTGACCGTGATGCTAGCTAAGGGGTCGGAAACAGTCCCGCTTACGATTATGGGGCTCAGCATAACCTCGGCGTTGTCCTCGGGTGAGGTTATCTCCAGGGCTAGTACTCGGGTTATGGTCACCGTTTTGGTTACCGTCTCCTGCCCCCCTACGGTGGCGCTGACGGTGATGGTGTTTTCGCCGTAGTCAAGCTCGACAGTGGTTGAGAAGGCGCCGTCCTCGGCCACCTCAACCTCACCGTCGTTAACCGTGACGGTAGCTTGAGGTGGTGAGACAATACCACTTACCGTCATCACATCTAGGGTAACCTCGGATTTAGATTGCGGCGAGGTTATCTCTAAGGCTAAAAGCTGGGCCGGTTGGTGAGTACAGCTACTGATGGCCAGACCTAGCCAAAGAGTGGCCACCATTATACTGAGAGTTTTTTTCAATTTACCCGTACTAACTCCTTTGGCTTTGTATTACCCTAGCAGTGAGCAGCTATCATACCTATTTTCTCAGATGATAGCAGGTAAATGTTAAGTTACTATTAAGATTTGGGGGGTGGCATAATCTGGCGCTAAATAGTAGCTATAGGTAGCATTCTAGTGAGTGACGCCGGTTTACCCTTCACATTTCCTTAACATTTCTGTTATAACTTTAGGTAAGGGATAAAAGGTCATTAGAGAACTGAGAGATGGCTGGCAAACGGATCTTAGTGGTTGACGATGATGTCAAGACTACTGAGCTTGTCAAGCTCTATCTGAAGCGAGATGGCTACAGGGTTCTCACTGCCTATGATGGTGTTGAAGCCATACGCCTAGCTAAGGAGAGCCACCCTGACCTCGTAGTTCTAGACCTAATGTTACCTGGGCTTGATGGCTTCGAGGTCTTCCGAGTGCTTCGTAGCGATTCTGATGTGCCCGTCATTATGCTTACCGCGAGGACCACTGAGCAGGACAGGCTAGCCGGGCTGGACTTGGGAGCCGATGACTATGTGATTAAGCCTTTTAGCCCTAAGGAACTGGCGGCTAGGGTTCGGGCGGTTCTCAGGCGTCTGCCAGAGGAAACTCTCAAGCGTGGACCTGAGGAGATTAAACATGATGAGCTCTTGGTTAATTTTGCTAAGCACGAGGCTTATATTGCTGGTAGACCGTTAAACCTAACCCCCGTAGAATTCAAGCTACTGGGGGTTCTGGTTAGGGAACCAGAGCGGGTTTACAGCCGAGCGCAACTGATTGAAAAGGTCTTTGGCTACGATTTTGATGGCTTTGACCGCACCATTGATGTTCACATCTTTAATCTGCGCCGGAAGTTGGAGTTGGACCCGCACCACCCGAAATATATAAAGATGGTGTACGGGGTTGGCTACAAGTTCGTTAAAGGTGCTGAGTGATGCATAGCCTGCGCTCTCAACTCATTGCGGTTTTCATTTCGGTGATAGCGGTTGGCATTGGTACCATTTTCTTCTTCGTTAACCGAGGTATCGAGGATGAAGTACAGCAGTATGAGGCACATAAGCAGCAGATTTACCTGACTCGAATAGAACACCTAGTCTCCCAATACTACTTAGAGGAGGGAGACTGGGCAGGCGTCCAGCCCCTGGTTGAGAATATGGGGTCTCTCTACGGGCAACAGGTTGTGCTCACCGATAACCGTGAGATAGTAGTTGCTGATTCCGAAGCGGAGCTCTTGGGTGAACAGTTTCATCCCGACTGGCCTGAGAGGACACTCTCACCGCAAGAGAGTGATGGAATTATTGGGAATGTCTACATCAGCCCAGAACCATCAATAGACTATGCTCTAGCGCAAAGGCTCATTGGGTCGACAAGGCTTGTCCTCTTATGGAGCGGCTTGCTCGCCGCTGCCATCGCTCTGATACTGGCCTTTGTGCAGTCACGGCGGCTCTCGGCTCCCATTCAGGCTCTAACCCTGGCTGCCAGACGTTTGGGACGTGGCGATTTTTCCCAGCGAATCAATCTTAAGGCTAGAGGCGAACTGGGAGAAGTGACCCAGGCGTTTAACTCTATGGCCAGTGATCTTGAGCGCGCTGAGGAGTTACGCCGGAACATGGTAGCCGACACGGCTCACGAATTGCGAACACCGCTTTCCAATATTCAGGGGCATATCGAGGCGATTCGGGATGGTGTGGTGAAGCCAGATGCCGCTGCCCTGCGCTCCCTTGATGAGGAGGTGACTCTGCTTACGAGGTTGGTTAATGACCTTCAGGAGCTAGCCTTAGCCGATGCTGGTGAGCTAAGGCTGGTTTGCCAGGCAGAGGACATCAGCGCGCCCATCAACCAAGCCGTGGCCGCAGTTAAAACTAAGGCGGCGGCAAAGGGGGTAACGGTGTCCATTCACCTGCCCGATAAGCTGCCGCTGGTATGCATTGATGCCCAGCGGATTAGCCAGGTTTTGCTAAACTTTCTGGAGAACGCCGTGGCCCATACTGCTAAGGGAGATAGAATAGAGGTGGGTGCCCGGCAGCAAAATAGCTGGATAGAGATCAGCGTGACCGATACCGGTGAAGGTATCCCTCCTAAGGACCTGCCCAATGTCTTCGAACGCTTTTATCGGGTGGACAAGTCTCGGGCTCGGGCTACCGGTGGTCGGGGGTTGGGGCTTACCATTGCCAAATACCTGGTTGAGGCTCACGGCGGCCGGATTGAAGCACAGAGCAAACCAGGGAAGGGTAGCCGCTTCTGGTTCACGGTGCCCATTTATGAGTCCGTTCCCTGAGCCGGTGTAAGACCGTACCCAGTGGCGGAGGGTGAAACCTAACATCACCGCTACGTCTAGCCGATCGACCATTATGATTTGGGCCATTTTGCTCTGCTGCTTCTTGGTTGCTAGCCCACAGCTGTTGTAGCCACTAACTTTTCCTACCTGATTTCGTTATACTAAACAGACCGTATATCGGCCTTACATCCAGGAGGAGGAGTTTATCATGAGGTTCAAAAGTCTTTTGATTACGCTAACAGCAGCCATCGTGGTGCTACCGGTAACTGGTTGCTGCTGCCAACCGGTGGCTGCCGCCGAAAGCTATGTCGCCGTTGTCCCTCAGGTGCTGCATTGCGGCACTACGGAAGCGATTTCGCTCAGCCTTTTCCGCGGTGACAGCTTGGTACCGGGCAGGGTGGAAGTGGCCCTGCTGAAGGCGGGTGAAACCGTCGTTAGGGAGCAGGGGAGTATCGACGGAAAGGGCGTTATCGAGCTTGCCATTCCCGATATCGAAGAGGGCGAGTATGAAATTCTGGTTAAAGGTAATGACTTCGAGGATAAAGCCTCGGTCAGGGTGGAGAAAAGCCTCCTTATCTTTCTGGAGAGCGATAAGCCGATTTATAAGCCGGGCCAGACTATCCAAATCAGGGTGGTAACCCTTAATTCGGAGCTCAAGCCAGTGAGTGAGTCGGTTACGGTGGAGATTCTGGATGCCAAGGGGATAAAAATATTCCGTCAGGAAATAGATACTGATGACTACGGGCTGGCGAGCCTTGAGCTACCCATTTCTGCGGAACCTAATCTGGGAACCTGGAAGATAAACGCCACTGCCCAAGAAATAAAGACTCAGCTCGATGTCAGGGTGGAAAGGTATGTCTTGCCAAAGTATGAGGTAAGGGTTGAATTACCTAAGGAATGGTTCCTGGTTAGTGAGCCCATCACGGGCCAGGTTTTATCAGAATATAGTTTTGGTAAGCCGGTTACCGGTGAGCTGGAAATCAGGGCGTCCCGCTATGTTGGGCAGTGGGAGGAGTACGCTACCTTTTCCAAGGTAATTAGCGGGGAAACCGATTTTGAGCTGCCTCCCGTTGACTATGTGGCCGGCGTCCCTGAAGCTGGGGGCATGGGTAACGTTATGCTTGAAATTACGGTTAGGGAGACGGCTACTGGCTATGAGGAGCAGACCAGCCGACTGCTCACCGTGGCTGACTCCCCAGTAAATATCCAGATAATCCCGGAGGGCTCGGTCTTCAAGCCGGGCTTACCCTTCAGCTTTTTGATTATCACCGAGACCCCGGATAATCAGCCGGTTGAGGCTGAAGTGGCAGTTGAGGTGACTTATCTCAATGATGAGTTTGAAGATATCAAGACAGACGAAATGGAAGTTGGTACTACTAAGGGTAAGGCGATTATTGAGGTAACCCCGCCCAAGAAGAGCGTGGCTCTGGTGATTGAGGCGTCTGGTGAGGGAAACGAGGCTACCAAGATGCTGGAGGCTTCCTACTCGCCATCGGGCAATTTCATTCACGTTGAGCAGACAAGCGAGGCAGTTCCCCAGGTGGGTGAAGAGATTAGGTTCCGGGTCTACTCAACCCGGGAAGCGGCCAATTTCTACTATGAGGTTGTTGCCCGGGATAAGGTGGTCTTCTCTGACTATACCCGGGAGCGGGAGATAGCCTTTGAGACTACCCCCTTGATGGCACCGGGGGCCAAGCTTTTGGTCTATCAGATTCTGCCCAACAGCGAGGTGGCGGCGGACTATCTACCCTTCAAGGTAGAGGCGGATTATCCTCACGCCGTCAGCGTGGCTTTCGGTGAGGAGGAAGCCGAGCCCGGTGAAGATATCGTCATCAACATTGAGACCGAGGGCAAAGCCAAGGTCGGGCTTACCGCTGTGGATAAGTCAGTTTTTATCCTGGCTGAGAACCGGCTGAACCTGCAGCAGGTCTTCGCTGAGCTGGAGAGGCTGTATATGGAGCCTCAGGTGGAGCTGCACGAAGTGGTTATCTACCCCGAAATAACTACCCGGGGCGCCCAGGATATCTTTGAGAGTGCCGGTGTCGTCGTCCTGACCAATAACCAGGTGCCGGAGGGTAAGGAGTATGAGTGGCAGGAGCAGGTCGGGGTCTGGGAAAAGATGTGGCGCTTCTTCCAGGGCGTAATACCTATGGCGGAGGAGGGTCCGATGCCAGATATGGCCCCTGCTCCAACAGCGCCGGGGGCGGCTGATATGACCTCTGATGAAGGGCTGGTTGAGGTGGAGAGAGTGAGACAGTACTTCCCGGAGACCTGGCTTTGGGAGGAGCTAGTTACCGATGCTCAGGGTAAGGCTTCCCTTGAGGTCAGCGTTCCCGATACCATTACCACCTGGATACTGCGAGTGGTGGGGCTCTCCAAGGAAAAGGGGTTTGGGGTGGCCGAGGATGAGCTTAAGGCATTTCAACCCTTCTTCCTCAAGATTGACCTTCCCTATTCGGCAATCCGCGGCGAGGAGTTTCCGGTCATCGTGGCGCTCTATAACTACCTTGAGGAGTCGCAGCGCATCCTGGTGGAGATTGAGGGTGCGGACTGGTTTGACCTGCTTGATGAGTCGTCAAAGGTGGTCGAGGTAGCAGGTAATAATATTGGCGGCGTTGAATTTATGATTAGACCGGGAGAGCTCGGAACTGGCGAAGTCAAGATAACCGCCCGAAGCCAGCAGGCGGCTGACGCTGCGATTAAGACCCTGATTGTTGAGCCGGAGGGGGTGGCTCGGGAGGTGGTGGATAACCTAGTGCTGTCGGCTGGGGATGAGCGGGTGATTGAGACCTTTATCCCGCCGTTTGTGGTCGCCGATTCCGGCCGGGTGTATCTGGCACTTACCTCAAGCTACCTGACGCAGACCATGGAGGGGCTGGAGGAGCTGATTCAGATGCCCTTCGGCTGCGGGGAGCAGAACATGATAGTTTTCGCTCCTGACGTTTACATCACGAAATACCTGGAAGAAAGCGGCCAGCTCAAGCCGGAGATAATGGCCAAGGCGGAGAAACTGATGATTACCGGCTACCAGCGGGAGCTTACCTACCGGCACAGCGACGGCAGCTTTTCCGCCTTCGGTGAGGGTGACGAGGAGGGAAGCCTCTGGCTGACTGCCTTTGTCCTAAAATCCTTCGCTCAGGCGGTGGACATTATCTTTATTGATCAGGGAGTTCTGGATGAGGCGAGAGACTGGATTACCGGACATCAGAATGGAGATGGTTCCTTTGACCCGGTTGGCTTTGTCCATCATCAGGAGATGCTCGGTGGTCTCAAGGGGAAGACGGCTCTCACCGCCTATACCGCTATCGCCCTGATGGAGGCTGGGGAGGAAGCCAGTGCCGATAGGGCGATTGGCTACCTTGAAGGAGAGCTGGACGGGATAGACGACCCCTACACTATGGCGATTACTGCCTATGCCCTAGAGCTTGGCCAGAGTAATAAAAGTGATGAAGCCTATGAGAAGCTGATAGAGATGGCTATTGAGGACGAGGATGGCCTGCACTGGGGTAACGATGGTGATGTCTTGCCTACCGAGCCGTGGGAGCAAAATGCAAGCGCCGATATTGAGACCACGGCCTACGCTACCCTGGCTCTGATAAAGCACGGCGATGCCTTCAATGCTTCTCGGGCGGCCAAGTGGCTGGTCTCACGGCGGAATGCCTACGGCGGCTTTGGCTCAACTCAGGATACTGTGGTCAGTCTGCAGGCGCTTACCGAGTACGCCACTGATGTCCGGGCTGATGTCAACCTGACAATCGCGGTAGCCGGCGATGGTGTTGATGAGGAAATAAGGGTTAACGAGCAGAACTTCGATATTCTTCAGATTATCGAACTGCCGGTTGATAAGGAGATTGAGATAAGCGTAGCAGGGAAGGGCGAAGCGATTGCCCAGGTGGTCAGGCGGTTTAACGTGCCTGAGGCAGAGCCAGGCGATGAGATTATAACCGTCAGCGTGGACTATGATACCACCGAGGTTGAGGTCAACGACCTGGTTACCGTTTCGGTGGAGCTTGGCTTCGAACCGCCAGTACCCATGGAAGCCGGGATGATAGTCCTTGATGTCTCCGTGCCCACCGGCTTTGAAGCCGTTACCGATTCTATCGCTGAGGCGGTTGAGGCAGAGGAGGCTATTAAACGCTACGAGATCGCCGGCAGAAAGGTCATCTTTTACATTGAAAATATGCTGCCCGGTGACCGTATCTCCTTCAGCTTTAGGGTGAAAGCCACCTATCCGGTCAAGGCCAAGGGGGTTAGCTCTCAAGCCTACTCCTACTACCAGCCAGAGATTAAGGGTGAGACCCTGAGTGAGGATATCACGGTAAGCTAAATAAAGTTCTAGAAACTCTAGGTAGCCGCTTTCAAACCTGGGGTGCTGCCTCTTAGCCGGTCGGGATACATCCCGGCGATAACACGGCACCCCAAATTAGTCTTACTGGTGGTCGGGATAGGCTACCTTAAAGCCCCATGACCGAACTTTTTGGTCAGCCTCTTGCTCAATGAACCAACCCTCAAGGGCAGCGGGGGCGTGGAGTAAGGCATGAGCAAATTCGTGGGCGACAATTGACTCGATACGCCTTTGGCTTAAGCGTTCGATTTCAGGTGATAGATATACTAAGGCTTGCCGCTGTTCATTCTTTCCTTGTTGGCTGGTTGAAGTAAGGGATTTCTCGATGGGGAATACCTGTCCATCCATACCGGGAGCCGGGGCGAAAATAATTGATACCTTGTCTTTAATGCATTCTAATTCATCAGCAGGCATTCTCTCCATGACTCGCCTTATGGCCTTTAGTGTTTTCGGTCTGCCTGCCGAGTCAAAAAAGCCCGTTTCGACTAGATTATGACAGATTGCTCTCCAATCCTCTTGTGTCGGCATACTGCAGTTCTACCTCTCAGTGTTTCCTCGTTTCGGGATGTTAGGCTAGGGAGTGGGATGGTTACTTGGTTGGTTTATGGCGCATCTTGAGTTGCTGCTGATATTATCTCAGCAGCAATCTGGGCCGCCTTCTCCGCTGGGAGACGGCATTTCTTGGCCCCGCCATCGGCGATAAATTGTTCTAATTCCTCCGGGTTCATTGTATCATAATCTTTACCCATTATCTGTGGCCTTATATCGCCACACATCGTGCTCCCAAACTCCTGTCGGAAAGCCTCGCAGAACCTCCAGGCTCGCTTCTTGTTTTCCCAGTATCTACGCATCCCTTGAGGAGTCTGGTAGCTGGGATGGTGCAGGCTATCTCTACCGAAAGCTAAGCCTAGGGCCATGAGTCCCCCAAGCAGAGCGCCGCATGTTTCCTTCCGGCTCATCAGCCCTGGCATCCAGGAAGCTGCCTTAAGAACTGAGCTGTTGCCAAGGTTGAATTCTTCCTGGAGGGCTTGTAAAGTTCCCTGGGCACAGTTGAGGGACAGTTCCTCGTAGTCTCCGGCTTTCTTGGTTACCTGATTTATGCTCTCATCCTTTTTGGGGTTGGGTATCACTACAGCATCCGCCTCCGGCAAGTTCCCATAACGGTTCCAGGTTAATGGTTAGCAGCTTGGAGATTCGTTGAAAAACCGAAAGCCCTGAGAGCACTCCCAAGGCTTTTTTACATTGTAACATATCTTGCCTTGTGCTGTCAACTATTTGTATCTGGCTTCACTTCGGCGGGGGTTAATTGTTGCGCCTTAAGTGAATATGTCCGTTGACTGCGTCTCATAAAGTCCAACCTGGTGGCGGGGTACTGTTTGATGAAGAGGGCTACCAAACCCTCTGTCGCCAGAGGTCTATTGTCTTTTTGCGGCTACTGCACTATTATTTATTTAAATTAGTCTATGCAATGCGCATATTGAGGAGGTGTATTTTGGCTAAATTGCGGCTTCAGACTGGCCCCGGGGTTTTCGAGGTTCTGGCCAATGTCTGTCGGAGTTATCAGGAAGCGGTGAAGCAGTTCGTTGAGAACTCGGCTGACGCTATCCAGCAGGTGGGTAGCGATGAAGGACGCGTCTCGGTTCATCTTCAGTATGACCTGGATCGGGAGCAGAATAGACACCTGAGGACAATTACCATTAGTGATAATGGGATTGGTATGGATAAGGAAAAGATGAGATGGGTTCTGCGGCATATCGGTGACTCAGAGAAGATGCAATTGGCACTGAGGGGTGAGAAGGGTATCGGGATACTGGCCTTCCCGCTGATAGCTCAGGAGCTACATATAGCTTCCACTGATACTGACGGTGTGCCGTCAAGCTGCTTGGTACTGAAGCGCTCTTGGCTGAAAACCGGGGAAGCTGCCGTTATGGAGCATTGTGTACGTCATACCCATTCGCGGCGTGGCGCGGTGGTTTATCTGGAGGGGGTTTTACCAGAAGTAGCTGACAAGCTTACCAAGGAGCGTCTCAAGGAGTATCTGGGGCGGGAATTTACCAATGACCTGAGGCAGGGTCTCTATGCGATGTCCATATCGGATGACAGCGAATTTGAACCAGTCCCTCCCAAGAGGTATCGTGGTATCAAGGCGATGTCAACCTCCCTGTCACTGGGGCGGTTTGGCTCGGCTTCAGTTGAGCTCCACGTTCTGCCCTGGGATATGGCGGATGCTACCGTTAGCCTTTACGGACGTGGTGGGATGCGCATCTGCCTTTTGACTGACCTTGATGATTTCGAGGCTCTTCCCTGGACTGATAAGCGTATCGAGGGCTATGTTCGCTGCGACAGCCTGAAACGCACTGCTGACAAGACCGCTGTGGTGCAGGATCAGGTCTACCAGTCATTTGCCTCCGCACTACGCCGTCTGGAACCAGAAATAGTGGAGATGGTAGATAGGGTAAGCTCAAGTTCTCTGGAGCGAAGGTTTGAGATCATGCTCGGCAAGACGGGTAGGCTCATCGACAAATTCCTGCGCTACCGCGATCGGGGACTGTTGGCTGACCTGCCCTACCGCTCTCGAGGCAAGAGACTGGAAAGGAAACTAGCCTCTGGCGCTGCGCCTGAGGGAACGCCTAGTGCTGAGGCAAAAGGTGAGAAGCATTCTGGGCCGAGCTATCCGGTGGATGAACGTATCCCCCAGATAAGGCTTTTTTCTCCTCCTCAAAGAAGGGCTGAGTTAAGAAGCTGGTACGACCCGGATAGCGGCTGTATCTGCATTAACCGGGAACATTCCGAGTTCCTGTTATCGCAGCGGGATGATGCCCGCTGCATCCGCTATCTCTTTTCCATATGGGTTAAGGAGAGCCTGCTGCCGGATTATGGGGCGGATGCGGAGAAGCTGGCTGATGAGATGATTGGTCGGCTGGCTGAGGCGGAACCTCTATTAGGGTAGCTGTCCATTGGTTAGGCTGTGGTCACACTCACTAGAGTTCAGTGAGACTGGTGGGCGTGGCATAGATAGACATCTCGTTTGGCGGCTGGGCTATGGTATAATAGGCGAAAATGATGAAACTTATGTCTGGGAATGAGGCTCTTGCCTTGGGAGCCTACCATGCTGGTGTCAGAGTAGCCACCGCCTATCCTGGAACCCCGAGTACTGAGATACTTGAATCCATAGCCCGTTTTGACGATGTCTATGCGGAGTGGTCGACGAATGAGAAGGTGGCTGTGGAGGTAGCCTTAGGTGCCGCCTACGGCGGGGTTCGTTCGCTGGTCTCTATGAAGCACGTTGGCCTTAATGTGGCCAGTGACCCCTTTATCGCTGCCTCAACCACCGGGGTTAATGCCGGACTGGTCGTTATTTCGGCTGACGACCCGGGGATGCACAGCTCTCAGAATGAGCAGGATAACCGTAACTATGCTAAGCTGGCCAAGGTACCCGTTCTCGAACCCAGTGATAGCCAGGAAGCCTATGAATTCATGTTCCATGCCTTTGATATCAGCGAAAGGTTTGACACCCCGCTTCTGGTATGCTCTACCACTCGTATCTCTCACTCTAAGTCGGTGGTTAGGACGAAACGGAGCCGGGTTTTAGCGGAGAGGCCAGTGGGTTTCCAGCGTGATGTAGAAAAATATGTCATGATGCCGGTTTACGCCCGACTCAGGCACCCGATCGTCGAAGAACGCCTGGTTAGATTGGCTAACTATGCCGAGACCTTCCCCCTTAATCAGGTGTTGTGGGGTGAGCGTAGCCTTGGTATCGTGACCAGTGGTGTTAGCTACCAGTATGCCAGAGAGGTGTTCCCCATGGTTTCCTTCCTCAAGCTGGGTATGGTCTACCCGCTGGCGGAGGATCTGATTCACCACTTTGCGGCCCAGGTAGACAGGCTGATCGTTATTGAGGAGCTCGACCCGTTCCTTGAGGAGAACATCAGAGCGATGGGGATGAAGGTTAGCGGCAAGGAATTCATCCCTAGGGTAGGGGAACTGAATCCGGATATTATCGCCGAAGGGGCTCGCAGTGTCGGCTTGCTGGATGGGAAGCCGGCTCAAGTAAGGGTGGAGATGGCTTCGGGGTTACCCCAGCGTCCTCCCCTCCTGTGCCCGGGTTGTCCGTATAGCGGGCTTTTCTTTGTCCTCAGCGGCCTGGGAAAGCGCTCCAAGCTGCCGAAGTCTAAGGGCGGGGCAGCGAGAGAAACAAAGCTAATTATCACTGGGGATATCGGCTGCTATACCCTGGGTACCTATCCCCCGCTTAATGCCCTGGATACCTGCGCCTGTATGGGAGCCAGTATCGGAAAGGCTCTGGGCATGGAGAAGGCCGGTAGCAACCGTAAGGTGGTCGCGCTTATCGGGGATTCCACCTTCTTGCATTCTGGCATAACTCCGCTGGTGGATGCTGTCTATAATGGGGGAGAGCTAACGGTTGTCATCTTGGATAACGGGACCACAGCCATGACCGGTCATCAACCCCATCCCGGTTGTGGCATTTCGGCGCAGGGTAAAAAAACCAAGGCGGTAGAGCTGGAGAAGCTGGCTCAGGGTATGGGTATTAGTGATGTCCGGGTCGTCGGTGCCTTTGATATTGGTGGTCTCAGGAGGGCACTGCGGAGTTCCCTGGCTAGTTCTGAGCTCTCCGTGATCATCGTCCGTGGTGCCTGCTCAGTGTGTCTGGCGGGGCCATCGGAGCCTAGAGTCATCGCTACTGAGAGATGCAACCAATGTGAGATCTGTCTTCTCATCGGCTGCCCGGCCATCCAGAGGGAAAATGGGCAGATTTACATTGAGGACACTTCATGTGTTGGCGTTAACTGTGCTATCTGTCAGCAGGTTTGCCCACAGCGGGCAATAGTTCCCCAAGCCGGGGTCGAGACTGTGGGGTCAGCCTGAAAGGGCAGTCTGGGATGAGGCAATAGAGTCCGTGAAGAAGTTTGATTTGCTGATAACTGGTGTCGGTGGTCAGGGGGTTATTCTGGCCAGTAACATAGTCGGTGAGGTAGCCTTAGCCGCCGGCTACGATGTCAAGAAAGCGGACACCTTGGGCATGGCTCAGCACGGGGGTAGTGTCGTCAGTCATGTGCGCTTGGGCCCTCAGGTCTACTCACCCTTGATTAGGGCTGGTGAGGTTGATATATTGCTTGCCTTCGAGAAGCTAGAAGCAGCCAGGTGGGGTCACTACCTTCGACCTGGGGCGATAGCTATCGTTAATAACTATGCCCTACGACCACCCTTGGTTAATCTGGGCGATGAGCGCTACCCCAGTGATGAAGAGATAGCCAATATTCTCAGACGGGGCTCGGAGCGCATTTACTTCATCAATGGTAACGACCGGGTAAAAAAACTGGGTAACATCAAAATACTTGATGTGTTCTTGCTGGGGTGTGCCTCGGTCTTCCTCCCTCTCAAGATTAGGGTCTGGCAGGATGTTATTTCCCAGCACGTATCGCGCGGTGTCCGGGAGCTTAGTATTACCGCCTTTAGCCGGGGCAGAAAGGAAATGCGGCGTGTCTATCTCTGAGCGGGTGCGACGAGGTATGGTTGAGGGCTCGTGGATACGGAGGATGTTCGAAGAGGGGGCGGAGCTTAAAAAACGACATGGTGAAGAAAATGTCTTCGACCTTTCTCTGGGTAACCCGGTGATGAAGCCCCCTGAGCAGTTTCGCGAGGCGCTTAAGCGGCTGGCGGAAAATCCTCTACCGGGCATGCACCGGTATATGGCTAATGCCGGTTATGCCGAGACGAGGGCGGCGGTAGCTGCCCAGCTCTCGCGGGAGACCGGGATCAGCTTCACCGAGAACGATGTCGTCATGACCTGTGGTGCGGCTGGAGCCCTGAACGTGGTGCTGAAGGCAATACTGAATCAGGGTGATGAGGTCGTTCTGCTGGCACCTTACTTCCCAGAGTACGCTAACTATGTTGATAATCACGGTGGGATAGCTAAGATTTTGGCTACCGATGATAAGTTCTTGCCCCGGCTTGATATCCTAGAGGCTGGTATCGGGGCAGAAACTAAAGCGGTGGTGATAAACTCCCCCAACAATCCGACTGGTGTCGTCTATAGTGAGGATGTTATTCGCCAGCTTGGGCAGTTGCTTAAAAGAAAGGCGGCTGAGTTCGGGACTGAGATTTTCCTTATCAGCGATGAGCCATACCGCCGTATTATCTACGATGGTCTGACTTGTCCCCACGTCTGGCCTTACTATCCGCAGAGCATCGTCGTCACCTCACACTCCAAGGACTTGGCGATACCCGGGGAGCGCATCGGCTACATTGCGGTTCACCCGGCCGCTAGCCAGCGAGAGGAACTGGTTAATGGGCTCATCTACTGCAACCGAACGCTAGGCTACGTTAATGCCCCGGCTCTGATGCAGCATGCGGTGAGAGGCTTGCAGTCGGTAACGGTACCTATCGTGGAGTATCAAAAGAAGCGGGACTTTTTATATCAGCATCTCAGCGGTTTTGGTTACTCGGTGATAAAGCCTGGGGGGGCTTTCTACATGTTCCCCAGATCACCGATTGATGATGATGTTGCTTTCGTGAGGGAGTTACAGCAGCAGCTGGTGCTAGTGGTGCCGGGACGTGGTTTTGGTTCACCAGGTTATTTTCGCGTGTCGTACTGTGTTAGCGATAGGGTGCTTGAGGGCTCCCTAGACGGCTTTCGCCGGGTTGCCCGAAAATTTAAGCTGGGTTAGCTTTGCGGTTAGCTATAGTCTCAGTATACTGAATTACACGCTGACACCTAAGCCCCTCACACTTTAGCTGACGTCCCGCCGCTTGCCTTTCTAAGTAAACCCCTTACCCAGATTATCATATCGCTAACTTGGGGTATCTATCATAAGGGGGCAGGTTTAGGCGGGTATCTTGAGGCTCCTTTGACAGGGCGGGGCGATTTGTAATTAAATAGGCATTAAAAAACAGCAGGGGGTAGATAACCATGCCAGCCATAACGGGACTCGTTGCTGCCATCATTGCCATCGCGTTCGGAATTATTGTCCTGGTCAAGCCACAGGTACTTGCCTATCTAGTCGGGATATACCTGATCATTATCGGGGTGATTTACTTCGTGCAAAGGTATTTGTAACGATTAGGCGACTGACAGAGAGGCTTACCCTAATTTGTCGGGCAGGGGCAGTATGATTGGGCACTAGTGGGACCGATCGTTAGGTAGTCTTCCCGTTTTACTTTTTGGGCTGTTTGGGTTCTAGCCTGAGTATTTTGTAAGCCGCTCGCTAAATTCCTCCGGGCTAAAATGGTATTCCTGGGTGCCGTAACACTCGACGGCAAAGGAGGCACAGACGCTGCCCATGATAGCGCACCTTCTAATGTCCTCACCTTGGACCAGACCCTTGATCAGCCCGGCCCTGTAGGCGTCACCAGCGCCGGTTGGGTCGGCTACTGTCTTGGGTCTAGCGGCTGGGATAGCTATCTCACCGTCCGGCGTTACGACCTGGGAACCTGTTTCCCCCAAAGTGGTAACTAGTGCCTTGGTATTCTGGAGCAGTTTTTCTCGGTCTAGGCCTGTGCTGGTCATGATGAGTTCCAATTCATAGTCGTTGGAGATTAGTATCTTGGAACCCTTGATACATCGGATGAGGTCCTGCCGCCGCCACATGGGCAGGGATTGCCCCGGGTCAAAAATGTATTCGATACCCCGGGATTGGCAGGTGAGGGAGTAGGTTATCATGTCTTCCAGGTTTCCAGCGGCAATAATGGCGATGCTTTCTTTGGGACTGGTCTGGTCAAAATTGAAGGCTGAAGGGTATTTCATGGCGCCAGGGTTAAAGCCGGTGATCTGGTTATCGGCTCGGTCGGTGGTGATATAGGCACTGGCGGTTGTTTCCTCTTCAATGACCTTGATGGTGTCGCAGGCGATATGGTTTTCCCTGAGCCACTCAAAGTACCGCTGGTAATCACGGCCTACGGTGGCTAGGATTATTGGCTTTTCACCCAGTAGGGAGAGGGCGTAGGCAATATTGCCCGCGGTGCCGCCGAGTTTCTCTACCATGCTGCTAACGGTGAAGGAGACATTGAGAACGTGTATCTTCCCGGGCAGGATATGGTCGGAGAATTTCCCGGGAAAGTCCATAATCCGGTCGTAGGCTAGTGAGCCAGAAACAAAGATATTCATAAGACTCCGTAATGGTTGGTTTAGCCGGGATTTCCCATGCGGCTGCTAGCTATGGTAAAGCTCCAGCCTATAGGCTGTCAAGCTTCTAAGTTAGCTCTGACTCCATGGCTTAAAATTTTCTGGTATAATAATTGTTGTTGGAAGCCTTGATGCTCAGCTGTGGGGTGAGTCGGGATGAAGGTAATTCGTTTGAGCTTCTGGTTGCTGACTCTTTCAGTAGCTATAGCTTGTTCATGTACTGGGACGCCGCCAACACCTTTCGTGGCAGAGACAGAACCGTCGGCAAGCCCTCCCGCAGCAACACCCCCGGTTTCACCATCAGAGCCTGCCCCGTCATCACCAGCCTCTGCCTTCATAATCTTGCCTGAGCCACGGTTCGAGAGCCAAGTTTCCCTGGAGGAGACGCTGCTCGGAAGGAGGTCGGTTCGGGAGTATGCCGATTTACCTCTGTCGCTTGAGGAGGTCTCCCAGCTTCTGTGGGCGGCTCAGGGGATAACCAGTGACTGGGGTGGGCGTACTGCTCCCTCGGCGGGGGCACTCTATCCCCTGGAGGTATATCTGGTGGTCGGTGATGTCGAAAATATGGAGGTTGGTGTCTACAAATACCAGCCTCAGGAACACGCCTTAGTCAGGGTAGGGGAGGGTGATGTACGGACTGAGTTAGCCAGCGCTGCCATAGGACAATCCTTCGTAGCAGAGGGTGCCATAGACATTGTCATCAGCGCTGTTTATGAAAGAACCACCCGTAAATATGGTGACCGGGGGGTTCGCTATGTCCATATGGAGGCGGGACACGCTGCCCAGAATATATGTCTCGAATCGGTGGCTCTTGATCTGGGCACGGTGACCATTGGCGCTTTCAGTGACGAGCGGGTGATGGATATTCTTGGTATGCCGGAGAGCGAGATTCCGTTGTATATCATGCCGGTAGGCAGAAAGAAGACCTAGCTTTTTGATTTGAAGTAGAGGTAGGTTAATCATGATTTCAGATTGTGCTTTGGAGCGGAGAAGAATTTGCCGGGTAGTGGTTCTTTTGACCGCCCTCATAGTTACTCTGCTAATGTCAGCGGGTTGTCAGCCGAAGGGGGAGCTGCCGAAGGAGGCAGAAGTGGTACTATCAGTGTCAAGCGCAGCATTTGGGGAGGGCGAGGTCATACCAGCCAAGTATACCTGCCAGGGACAGGATGTATCACCACCGCTTACCTGGAGCGAGCCACCGGCCGGGACTCAGTCTTTAGCACTCATCGTTGATGACCTGGATGCTCCCGGGGGTGTGTTCAACCACTGGGTTATCTTCAACATAGCGGCTGACAGTCGTGAACTTCCCGAGGCGGTACCAGCTCAGGCTGAGCTCCCCAGTGGCGCCTTACAGGGTAAGAATGACTTTGGCCGGATGGGATATGCTGGACCCTGTCCGCCATCGGGGCGCCCGCACTGGTATCAGTTTACCGTTTATGCGCTGGATAGCTCCTTGGACTTAACGGCAGGTGTCGCCAAGACACAAGTTCTCACTGCTGTGCAGGGACACGTCTTGGCTCAGGGTGAGCTTAGCGGTAGGTATCAGCGTTAACCTCTAATGGGGTGGGAGTGATAGCTTGTCGGGTAGTCGGGAAGCTACTGGCGGTGCTTATGCTTTTGGAGCTTCCTGCGCTACGGGTTCAAGCGAAAGGCTTATCTGAAGCTTCTTTGGTTTACCCTCTTCAGCCGGCTCAGCCTTATCCTCTTCGATGTTAGCCACTTGTGGTAGTGCGCGTAGCATGTCGGCCAGTTCGATTGGCTCACGTAGGGAGACTATGATCGAGGGCTGCTCGGTATTAGGTATAAGCTCGGTATTTTCGACCTCAGGTAGATTATCAAGGTAGGTCACGATTTCCATTATTTTCATTATGTCCAACGGGGGCACGATTTCCAGTTCCAGAGCTAGGTTATCACCGTCGGTGGTCGTTGCTGGCTCATTAGTTGCCGGCGCTTGTTCCGCTTGACTTGTGGCTGGGGTTGGTTCCTGGGAATCAACCGGCGTCGCATCAGGCTGCTTAGCTACCGGCTCATCTGTCTGCGGAGGCTGGAATAGCTTCTGTTCAGATTCTGCCTGTAGTGCCTCTACCTGCTGTTTGAGGCCGTCGAGTTCCGAGAGGAGCTGGCTTAGTATTCCCTGAACGGAGTTTTTCAGTTCGAGCTGAAGACTTTTGGTCTCGTTCTCAATTTCTTGTGCCTTGGTTTCTGCCTCGGCTATGAGGCTAGCCGTTTCGTTCTTGGCCTGCTCCACGGCTTGTGCCTTCATCTCTTCAGCTAGTTTGTCAGCCTCGGTAATGGTTCTCTCGGCAAGGTTGGTGAGCGAGGAGAGGTGTTCCGTACGCTGGGTGAGTTGGTCCCGCTGGTTAGTGAGCTCATTGATGAGAGATGTTACCTGAGTCTCATCCAGCCCATCTTTGACCTTCTTGATTTCCCAGCCAGCCAGCTCAATGAAATCATCCTGACTTTTAGCGCCGTTTTTTCCCATACGGACTCTCCACCTAGTTCTATAATTAAGTGTAGCGTAAGGGGACTGAATGTCAATCACCCAATGGTAATGGGTGAGATGTACGAAAGTGGTGTGGGTGGCAGAATTCAGGCGGCTGAGGGGTAACCCAGCCCTCCTGAAGCGATTACCGATTCTTTACTTCGACTCCGCCTTTTGGGTGACCAATTTCTTTAGTTCTGCGGCATTTTGGGCGGCGTACCCCATTTCGTCATTATCGAAGTAGCAGTAAACCTCTTTACCTTCTTTAGCCCAGTCGCCAAAGACGTCGGCCCACTGGTTAAGGGTCTCAGATGGGTAGCAACCACTATAGGCATCACCGGGTCCGTGCAAACGCAGGTAGGTAAAGTCTGCGGTGAGTTCTATGGGTGACCTAAGACCGGCCAGTTCATATAGGCAGAAGGCGGCTCCGTGTTCGGCTAAGGCCTGATATACCTCGGGGTGGAACCAGGTGGGGTCGCGGAACTCAAAGGCATAGCGATGAACTCTGGGTAGTGCCGAGAGGAAGGACTTTAGCCGCTCAAGATCCATTCGCCAGTATGGCGGTAGCTGGAAAAGGATGGGTCCTAGCTTCTCTTTGAGCTCTGAAATCCGTTCCATAAAGGTAACCAGTGCCAGCTCGGGGTCCTTTAGTTTTTTCATATGGGTGATGAAGCGGCTTGCCTTAACGGCGAAAATAAACCCTGGAGGCACCATATCTCGCCATTGCTCGAAGGTCTTTTTCTCCGGTAGCCGGTAGAAGGAATTGTTGATTTCTACGGTGTGGAAGCACTCAGCATAGTAGGTGAGGAAGCGCTTCTTAGAGATATGTGGTGGGTAAAAGGGCCCGACCCAGTGCCCGTAATGCCAGCCTGAGGTACCGATATGAATCGTCTTATTTGCTCCTTTCGGCTCTAGCATTTCAGCGGTGCGTGATTGTAATACGGTAGTCCCTCGGCTGTCAACCTTGTCAGGGATTGACAGCTCTTCCTTCTCTGTTTTAAGCTAGCAGGCTGGAATATCTATTATCGGGCCGATTTTAGGGCAGTGAACATGTAGCCGGGGTACAGAGATGGCACTCGAGGTCATAGAAAGCTTGAAGAGGGCAGTCATAGGGTATGATGCCGATGGTGCTGCTGGCTGGGCAAGAAAGGCGGTGGTGGAGGGGGTAGCGCCGGTCAAGGCTATGGAAGCGCTGACCGAAGCCATCAGACAGGTCGGGGACCGCTTTGGCAAGGGAGAACTCTGGCTTCCTGACTTGGTTGGGGCGGCTGATGCCATGCAGGCGGCTATGCCCATCATAGAGGCGGAGCTGAAGAAAACTGGGGCCAAGCGGAAGTCTTTGGGTATTGTCGTGGTGGGCACGGTCTTTGGGGATATCCATGACATTGGTAAGGCTATGGTCTGTACCCTGCTTACCGCCGGTGGTTTTGAGGTGCATGACCTCGGGGTCAATGTTAAGGCTGAGGAGTTCCTTGAGGCGATAGATAAATTCAGGGCAGATATACTGGCGATGTCAGCACTCTTGACCATGACGGCTTCGGAGCAGAGGAAGGTTATTGAGGCCCTAAAGGCGAGGGACGCTAGAGGTAGGGTGAAGGTCATGGTGGGTGGGGGTGCCCTAACTCAGGAATTTGCCGATGAGATTGGGGCCGACGGTTACGACCCCACCGCGCCTGGTGCGGTAATGTTAGCCAGAAGGCTGCTCGGGAAGTAAAGGGGGCCAGGAATGCTAAAAGGGTTTACCCGCAAATTCCCACCACTCAATATCCTCTCTGAGGAACAGGTTACCGCTATTCATAAGGCTGTCCTAGCTGTTCTGAGGCAGACTGGGGTGAGGTTTGAGAGTGAGTCAGCCTTAAAGGACTTGGGAAAGCACGGCTGCCAGGTGGACCATGAAGAGAAGAGGGTGCGTTTTCCGGAGTATTTGGTCGAGGAGGCTATCCGCCGCACGCCCAGTAGTCACCGGGTTAGAGCGAGAGACCCCAAGAATGACATAATACTCGGCGGTGATACTGTCTATTTTCGTAATTTCCCGGGCATGCAGACGGTTGACCTGGATACCTGGGAGCCGAGAGACCCAACGAGGCAGGAATATAGTGACCTGATAACGGTCTTTGATGCCCTGGCTAATATGCATGCTATTGGCCCATATCCCTACTATGGATTTGAGGGGGTGCCGCCGGTGATGCGCCTCCTGGAGGGTATTGCCATTAAGATAGGAAACTCAACCAAGGTTCTCATCAATGGCAATGCCAGTGATGCTGATCAGTTCCATATCCAGATGGTGGGGGTAGCTAGGGGTGAGGCGGTCCTCTCGGCATATGGTTCAGCCCCCTTAACTTGGTATGATGACCAGCTTAGAGCCACCTATCGGGCTCTGGAAACCGGCTGGCCGATATATCTACTTCAAGGGACAGCCATCGGGGCTACCGGACCAGCCACGGTGGCCGGGACAGTGGTGGTTAATCTGGCTGAGCTACTGTCTCTTCTGGTGCTGATACAACTACTGAAGCCGGGGACGAGGGTACATATTGCCAGCGATACCTATCCCCAGAATATGCGCTCTGGGGCGCCTGGCTTTGGACGAATAAGCTGCTCCTTGGTTAAGGCAGCGGAGAACCAGATGGCGCGATATTATAAAATTCCGAGGAGGGATTCTAGCGGCGGTCCGGTGAGTTCAAAGAAGGCGGATTTTCAAACCGGGTATGAGAAGGCACTCAATGCCCTGGTTAGTGCCCTGACCGGCTCAAACCTTATCTCGATGCAGAGTGCTTTATACGGCGAGATGGCAGCTCACCCCGTGCAGGCAATACTGGATGACGACGTGGCAGGTATGATCGGCAGGTTTATCGAGGGGGTTACCGTGAATGACGAGACGATAGCTTTGGAACTAATAGAAAAGGTGGGGCCAATTCCCGGTAACTACCTTAATACGGCACATACCAGAGAGTGGTGGCGTAAGGAGCAGTTTATGCCCCGGGCCGCTGATGACCTAACCTATCCCGAATGGAGGCAGTCAGGGAAGAAGGGTTGCCTTGATTATGCTCAAGGGGTGATGGAGGAGATACTGGCTACCCATAAGGTATCAATACCCTTGACTGCAGCTCAGGAGGCAGACATTGGGAGGATACTTAAGGAGGCGAGGCAGTATTATCGGGGGCAGGGTATGATATCGGATGAGGAATGGGCAGTTTATCAGGATAAGGTTCTCCGCTCGCCTGATTACCCGTTTGCCTAGCCAGTATCTAGGCAGTAGCATAATACGAGGTGCGAGGCGTATTAATCCATGTAACGTTAAGGGTAACCTAGGAGTGGATGCAGTCGAGGTTTACCTAAACCGAGTGTAACAAAAGGGCGTGTTTGCTAAATGAGAAACGCTTGCTCCGAGCATCCGACGTGAAAGCATGAAAGAAAGAGATGATAATAGTCGAGTCTGGCCGTTTGACTCTATGGCTTCAGACTATGATGCTTGGTTCGAGGAAGCGGGGAAAACCATCTTTGATATCGAGGTGAGGGCCTTCCAGAGTGTATTACCCCTTCTCCCTAAACCGTGGCTTGAGGTTGGGGTAGGTAGTGGTCGGTTTGCTCAGGCCCTGGGCATAGAGATGGGGGTGGACCCGTCGATTAAAGTAGTGGAGATGGCAAAAAGGAGGAGGATAGCTGTAATTCTCGGCATAGCAGAGCAAGAGCCGTTTAAGGAGCTGGCCTTTGGAACCCTATTCTTAATTGTTACCCTCTGCTTTGTTACTTCACCACTTGCTGTCTTACGAGATTCTCATCGCATTTTAGTGCCGGGTGGGAAGATAGTCTTGGGCTTGGTCTTGAGAGATAGCCCCTTTGGGAAATTTTATGAGAAAAAGAAAAAGCAGGGCCACCGTTTTTACAAATATGCCACATTCTATAGTTTTGACAAGGTAACGGGTCTTCTAGAGCAGGTTGGTTTTTCTATTGAGAGGGTTATCTCTACGCTTTTTCAGAAGCCAGGCGAGATTGAAAGGGTGGAGTCGCCACGGGAGGGCTTCTTCCCTGAAGCAGGGTTTACCGTAGTCGTGGCTGGAAAAACTGGAGCCTTAAAGCTGGGTGCTGAGGTCAGGGAATAGAGACTACTTGTGTGATATTGCAGTGTCTTTACTGAAATTGGCCTAGAGGCCCTGGGCGTATTGCGTAAGCGGCGTGTAGCTGATATAATATAGTTTAATAATAGTTCACAGTAAAACAAGGGTATTGTCGGTAGTTAGCTCTATAGCCTTTATCAAAGTGAAGTCGTAGATAGTTATTTGATATGGCCTCTCTTCCCCAAAGGGGGGGTGGGAGGTTTTCATTTAAGCAGGTGCTTAGTATGGGTAGCCAGACGAAAATGAGTGGGGACGAAAAGCTGGAGATGATGAGGCATTCGGCGTCTCATGTCATGGCGGAGGCGGTTCAGTCCATCTTCCCGGACGCTAAATTTGGCATTGGTCCGGCTATCAGGGATGGCTTTTATTACGACTTTGATCTGCCCCGCTCACTGACCCCCGATGACCTGCCTTTAATTGAGGCTAAAATGAGGGAGATAATCGCGGCTGATGAGCCTTTTATGCGGCGAGAAGTATCCCGGGAAGAGGCACGGCGTATATTTGCCTCTCAACCCTACAAGTTGGAGCTAATTGATGAAATTCCGGATGAGAGGGTCTCGGTGTATCAGCAGGGGTCGTTTGTCGATATGTGTCGCGGACCTCATGTGAACTCGACGGGAGAAGTGAAGTCTTTTAAGCTGCTTAGCGTCGCCGGGGCTTATTGGCGCGGCGATGAGCAAAAGCCCATGTTGCAGCGTATCTACGGGGTTGCTTTTGATACCGAAGAGGCTCTTTCCGAATATCTGGGTAGGATTGAGGAAGCCGCCCGGCGTGACCACAGAAAATTGGGCCGGGAGCTCGACCTGTTCAGCATCAGTGACGAGGCTGGACCGGGCTTGGTCCTGTGGCACCCTAAGGGGGCGGTGGTACGCCGGGTGATTGAGGATTTCTGGAAGGAAGAGCACATTAAGCGTGGTTATGATATCGTCTATACCCCGCATCTGGCTAAGCTGGACCTGTGGCAGACCAGCGGCCACTGGGAACTGTACCGTGATTACCTTTACAGCCCGATGGAGATAGAGGGGCAGGAGTATATTATTAAACCCATGAATTGCCCGGCGCATATTTTGATCTACAAGAGCCGGCTGCGGAGTTATCAGGAACTGCCACTGCGTTATGCTGAGCTGGGCACCGTCTATCGTTACGAGCGCTCCGGGGTGATGTTTGGCCTCGCCCGGGTTAGGGGCTTTACCCAGGACGACGCTCATATCTTTTGCACCTTTGGCCAGTTGGAGGACGAGGTGGTCGGGGTACTGGACTTAGCCCGTTTCATGATGGATAGCTTTGGCTTTACTAGTTATCAAGTACTGCTGTCTACCCGTCCTGAGAAATACGCGGGCAGTCTGGACGTCTGGGAGAAGGCTACCGAGGTTCTGAACCAAGCTCTGGCGAGGCTGGAGATTACCTATGATATCGACCCGGGAGAGGGTGTTTTCTACGGTCCCAAGATTGACATTAAGGTTGAGGATGCCCTGGGCAGAGGTTGGCAGGGACCCACCATCCAGGTCGATTTTAACCTCCCCCAGCGTTTCAATGTTACCTACGTGGGGCAGGACGGCAGGGAGCATCTGGTGGCTATGGTACACCGCACCGTGCTGGGCAGTATGGAGCGCTTTCTGGCTTCGCTGCTGGAGCACTATGGGGGTGCCTTCCCGGTATGGCTGGCACCAATCCAGGTAATGATCATACCGGTGGCTGACCGTCATCTGGAATATGCTCGCCAGCTTGAGGTTGAACTGCGGGGTGAGGGAGTACGAGCTAGGGTTGACGGCCGGTCGGAGACGGTAAACCTTAAGATTAGACAGGCACAGCTAGATAAGATACCATATATGCTGGTGGTGGGTGATAAAGAGGTGGCTGATAACACGGTTTCGGTAAGGCTGCGTAGTGGGGAACAATCATCTCAAACCTGGGGGGACTTCAAGGCAAGTGTCGGGCTGGCGATAAATAGCCGGGCCCGGGATTTAAGCCTTTGATTTGATTATACGGGGCGAGTGTGATATAGTGCTTGTCCGTAGTAAGCTTGGCGCAAGGGAGGTAAATTAGGGAATAATTAAGAAGCTCCGTGTTAACGAAAGAATCGTCGCTCGAGAAGTTCGCCTGGTTGGGGAAAAGGGTGAGCAGTTGGGTGTCATGCCCTTGGCTCAAGCTCGAGAGATGGCCCGGCGCCAGAACCTTGACCTGGTTGAGGTAGCGG
Source organism: uncultured Dehalococcoidales bacterium (assembly GCA_964472625.1). Taxonomy (GTDB): domain Bacteria; phylum Chloroflexota; class Dehalococcoidia; order Dehalococcoidales; family UBA5760; genus UBA5760. The sequence goes on along the minus strand of CAYYLM010000001.1, from coordinate 49,766 downwards.
CTACGGCGGTGCCTCCGGTATGTCGTCTGCTTGACTATGGAAAGTATAAATATGAGCAGGCCAAGAAGGAGCGCGAGGCTAGGAAGAGTCAGCGGGTGGTACTCTTGAGGGAGGTTCGCATGCGGCCCAGGATTGACGACCACGATTTTGAAGCCAAGACGAGGACAGCTAAGAAGCTGCTCGGAGAGGGCGATAAGGTTAAGGTGACGGTAATGTTTCGGGGGCGTGAGATTGTTCATCCCGAGCTCGGCTTGAGGTTGCTGCAGAGAATGGCCGCGTCGCTTGAAGAGGTGGCTTCGGTTGATAGACAGCCCTCGTTGGATGGTAAGAGGATGATTATGATCTTATCTCCGCTCTCGGGGCAGAAGGCTAAGGTAAAGGAAGAGGTGAAGGGAGTTTAGGATGCCGAAACTCAAAACGCATAAAGGGGTGAAAAGCCGCTTTCATATTACTGGTAGCGGTAAGCTTATGCGGACTAAGGGTGGCAAGAGCCACCTGCGTCGCCGGAAGGCAAAGCGGACTAAACGCCTTTATGACGAAACAATTTCGGTGAGCTCTGTGGATAGGGCTCGCGTGAAGAGACTTTTACCCTACGGGGTTTAGCTAGATAGGGGGGTATTTTGTCACGAGTTAAGAGGGGGTTTGTGGCCCACCGCCGACACAAAAAGGTCCTTTCGTTAACCAAAGGACACCGGGCTACCAAGCATTCTCTGTATCGGCGGGCTCATGAGTCGATGCTCAAGTCATTAAGTTATGCCTACCGGCATCGCCGTGAGCGAAAAGGTGATATGAGGCGGCTGTGGATTTTACGGGTTAATGCCGCTAGTAGAGCCCAGGGCCTTACCTATTCCCAATTCATGGACGGCCTGAAGAAGGCGGGGGTGGCGGTTAACCGAAAGATGCTGGCTGATATGGCAGTCAGGGAGCCGGAGTCATTCGCTAATTTAATTACTATCGCTAGAGGCAAGACCCAGGGCTAGGGTGTTTGGCTTGTCCCTTTACCAATCTATGGTGATAAGAAGGGGATAATTCTTTATCGGGGCTGTGGCACCTTTATTACTCATTGGTTATAGTCTCTTTCTTAGGCAGATTATTTGCCGGAGGCAGGTTACCGGTAAAGGGATTTCATTTAAAGTTAGGCACTCCTCTTTGAAGGCGAGAACATGTTAGAGCAGCTTAGAGAACTAGAGCAGAATGCCCTGAAGGAATTAGAAGCTGTCTCGAGCACTAAAGAGCTTGAGCTCTGGCGGGTTCATTATCTGGGTAAAAAGAGCGGACTGACTAAGAGCCTGCGTAGTTTAGCTACCCTGCCGCTTAGCGAGAGAAAAACGGTTGGTGCCCAGGCTAACCGGGTTAGGGCGGCGCTGGAGCGGGCTCTAGAGCAAAAAGAGCAAGCTCTGCACGAGTCGCAGCTCACCGTATCGGCTGAGGAAAGGTATTTTGATGTTACCCTGCCCGGTCGCCCTTACCCGGTAGGTTGTCTACATCCCATTACCCAGACAATCTATGAGGTGTGTGACATATTTGTCTCGCTGGGTTTCCAGGTGGCAGAGGGGCCGGAGGTGGATTGGGATTATTATAATTTTGAAGCGCTCAATATCCCCAAGGAGCATCCGGCTCGTGACAGTATGTCGACTTCCTGGGTTGATTTTGAGACTGAGGCTGGTGACAGACCGATGCTCCTTCGTACCCATACCACCTCACTCAGCGCCAGAATAATTGAGTCGCGTAAGCCGCCCATAAGGCTGGTTGAGCCCGGCAAAGTCTATCGTTATGAAGCCAGTGACGCTACTCACACCCCCATGTTTCACCAGATTGATGGTGTTGCCATCGATAAGGGGGTTACCCTGGCTGACCTCAAGGGGACACTCTACGAGTTTAGCCGCCGCTTTTTTGGTGAGGAGAGGAAGGTGCGTTTCCGTTGTGACTATTTCCCCTTCGTTGAGCCAGGGGTGGAGATGGCTATTGAGTGCTTAGTCTGCCGTGGTGCCGGCTGCCGTCTCTGTAACCACAGTGGTTGGATTGAAATCCTGGGTGCGGGCATGGCCCATCCCCAGGTGCTAGAGCGTGGCGGTATTGACCCTGAGGTATATTCCGGCTTTATGTTTGGCATGGGCATTGACCGTCTACCTATGCTCCGCTATGGCATCGATGATATCAGGCTATTTTACAGTAATGACCTCAGATTTCTATCTCAATTCTAGCGGCGTCAGGTTTAGTAAGGATGAAGGTTTCACTTAAATGGCTTAGGGAGTACGTTGACGTTAGTCTGCCCGCTGATGACCTAGCCCAAAAGCTAACCATGGCTGGTATTGAGGCTGAGGTGGTACCGGCGGTGGGTGATAGTTGGGAAGGCATTACCGTGGGGCAGATAACTGCTATCAACCCTCACCCTAACGCTGACCGCCTTAGACTGGTTACCGTAAACCTGGGTACAGAGCAGGAGACGGTGGTCTGTGGGGCACCTAATCTCAGGCTGGGTGATAAGGTAGCCTTTGCCTCGGTGGGGGCTCAGCTATGTGATGGTCATAGCGGGCAGTTATTCCGCTTACAGACGGCTAAGATTCGGGGCGTTCTCTCCAGCGGTATGGTCTGTTCTGAGAAAGAGCTGGGCATCTCCGACAGCCACCAGGGGATTCTGGTGCTTGAAGCTGAGGCACCGCTGGGTATGCCCTTGGCAGACTGGCTGGGTGATGTCATTCTTGACCTGGAGGTAACCCCCAATCGACCGGACTGCCTCTCAGTAGTTGGTGTTGCCCGGGAGGTGGCGGCTCTAACGGGGCAGACGGTGCATCTGCCCGAACCTGGCTATGAGGAGCTAGACTGCTCGATTGAGCAAAAAGCATCGGTGGCAATTATTGACCCTGAGCTCTGCCCCCGTTACTCAGCCAGCCTCATCATTGGGGTTAAGGTGGCTAGTTCCCCCGAATGGTTAAGGCAGAGGTTACTGAAATATGGCATGCGCCCCATAAACAACATCGTTGATGTTACTAACTACGTTATGGTGGAATATGGTCAACCGCTTCATGCCTTCGACTATGAGCAGGTTAGAGGGCGGAAGATTATCGTGCGCCGGGCGGGGGCTGGTGAAACCTTGACCACTCTGGATGGGGTAGAGCGGGCTCTTTCTGGTGATATGCTGGTTATTGCCGATGAGGCTGGAGCGGTAGCGGTAGCCGGTGTTATGGGTGGTTCCGAGAGTGAGGTTACTGAGAAAACGACCTCAATACTGCTGGAGGCAGCCAATTTTAATCCAGCCAGTATTCATCACACCGGTAGCGCCCTAAAGCTACCCAGTGAAGCCCGGATGAGGTTTGAGCGGGGTATTCGCCCTGAACTGGCGACGGTGGCCCTTAAGCGCGCCACGCAGCTTATTATTGAGCTTGGGGGTGGTCGGGCAGCTAGAGGCCTCCTTGACGTTTACCCTGGCAGAGCTGACCATAAGCCGATAAGGTTGTCATGGGGTAGATTGAAGAAGTTTTTAGGGGCCGAGTTTAGTCTTGACCAGGTGGCGGACACGCTTACCGCTCTGGGGTTTGACTGTAAGGTGGACGCTGCGGTGGGTGAAGTGTGGGCTACGGCTCCCTACTGGCGGAGTGATATTCTTAGGGAGGTTGACCTTATTGAGGAGGTAGCCCGCATCGTTGGCTATGATAAAATCCCGATGACACTATTCAGTGAGCCGATACCTCACCAGAGCCCGGAACCCATGTTTAGCCTCAAGCGGCAGTTGCGGGACTACTTGGTTGGCTATGGCTTTCAGGAGATAATTACCTATTCCTTAACCAGTCTGGAAATACTGGGTAAACTGCTTCGGGAGTCTGGTTCTTGGGACCCCTTACCCCTCCGGGTGGCTAACCCCATGACGGTAGAGCAGGAGTATCTGCGCCCCAGTTTAAGGGCTAACCTTTTAGCTACCCTGGCACTAAATAGGAAACATGAAGAGGGTGGCATCAGGCTCTTTGAGCTGGGCAAGGTATATCTTCGGCGACCGAATGACCTGCCCGATGAACCGGAAACACTCTGTGGGCTGATGAGTGGCTCAAGAACGGAGCGCTCGTGGCATGGCGGTAATGACCTGTTCGATTTCTACGATGCCAAGGGGGTGGCTGAGGCGCTACTGGCTCATCTGGGTGTTGAGGCTGATTTTCTGGCGAGCCAGGATGAAGCCTTCCACCCTGCCCGACAGGCAGCCATAGTTATCGCTGGCAATAGGGTAGGTATGGTAGGAGAGTTGCATACCGGCGTTCTCGGGGCTTTTGAAATCTCGGATACTGTCCCTCTTTTTGAAATAGACCTCACTCAGCTTCTTCCCTTCACCCTAGGCCACGAGTTATTTCAGCCGGTACCACGGTTCCCGGCGGTGGAGAGGGATGTTGCCCTAGTGGTTGATGCGGTGGTAACCCATAACCGCGTGCAAGAGATTATCAAGGGCTTTCCCCTAGTAGCCCGGGTTAGCTTGTTTGATGTCTATTCGGGTAAGCAGGTCCCGCCCGGTAAAAAGTCCCTTGCCTACCGGATTACCTTTCAGTCATCGGCTCACACCCTGACCGATAGCGAGGTTGATAAGGTGCAGGGGCAGATTCTGGCTAGATTGTCCCGTGAACTAGGGGCTACCCTGCGTAGTTGAGTGATTTAGACTGTCCGTTGGGGCCTAATCTGTGGCTTTTGGGTAAACGCTAGTGTTGGCTAGGAGGTGTCGGGATGAAAGACAAGCAGGTGAAGAAGGTAGTGAGGGAAGGCTATGCTAAGATTGCGAAGGGGAAGGGTTGTGGTTGTAGCCAAGTTAGTTCATGCTGTGTAGACATTGATTCAGCCCGGGATATTAGTAAGAGCCTAGGCTATACTGAGGAAGAGCTTGAGGCGGTGCCTAGAGGGGCCAACCTGGGCCTCGGCTGTGGCAATCCGGTAGCTCTTGCCTCCCTAAAAGAGGGTGAAACGGTGCTTGACCTCGGCTCAGGGGCGGGATTTGATTGTTTCCTGGCAGCTAACCGGGTTGGTGGCATGGGTAGGGTTATCGGTATTGACATGACGCCGGAGATGATCGAGAAAGCCAGGGAAAACGCTGAGCTGGGTGGCTACCGGAATGTCGAGTTTCGGCTGGGGGAGATTGAGTATCTCCCGGTAGCTGATAACTCGGTTGACGTAGTTATCTCAAACTGTGTTATTAATCTCGCACCGGACAAGCGCCGGGCCTTTGAGGAAGCATTTCGGGTGCTAAGGCCGGGTGGCCGGCTGATGGTATCAGATATAGTTTTACTTAAAGAACTTCCCGCTGAAGTCAGGGAATCGGTGGCGGCCTATATTGGCTGTCTCGCGGGGGCCATGATGAGAGATGACTACCTTGGAGTCATAAGGGCCGCTGGATTTCAGGAGATTAGTGTCGCTGACGAACTGCCCTTCCCCATAGATTGTATGACTAAGGATCTAGCGGCAAAGGCAATTAGCGAGGGCCCAAAAGCATCACCGGAAACATCGAGAGATTTTGCTAGCTCGGTTATCAGCATAAAGATCAGTGCCGTCAAACCTGTTTAGATAGGTTGGTAGGCTCCTCAAGCCTAGTAGCTAGGTCCTCCAGGGGTACGAGCTGGGCTTTCTTCTCGGTGCGTAGCTTTATCTCAACACTGCCTTTCTCTAGGGTGCGAGGGCTGATAGTAACCCGGATGGGTATCCCTAGGAGGTCGGCATCGTTAAATTTCACCCCCGGGGACTCTAGGCGGTCATCAAAGAGCACTTCCCAGCCGGCTGGCTCCAGTTCGCAGTAGAGCCTTTCGGCGGTAGCGGCTACCTCAGGATTATCAGGGTAGAGGGAGCAGAGATAAATCTGGTATGGAGCAATCTGCGGGGGCCAGATAATGCCTTTATCATCATGGTTCTGTTCTATGGCGGCGGCCAGTAGCCTGCCCAGTCCAATCCCGTAGCACCCCATGACAATCGGGTGGCTAGCACCATCGGGGTCAACGAAGGAAGCTCCCAGTCGCTCGCTGAGGAAGGTGCCCAGTTTGAAGACGTGCCCTACCTCGATACCGCGTGTCAACAGTAGTTTGCCCTGGCAGTTGGGGCAGCCCTCGCCAGCCTGGGCTTTGGCGATATCGGTGACGATATCGGCGCTAAAGTCCCGGGGATAGTTGACATTCTTAAGGTGGGTCTCGGCTTTATTGGCACCGGCAACGAAGTTAGTTCCCGAGGTGACCGAATCGTCGGCGATAACTCTTATATTACTGAGACCTACGGGTGAGGTAGCCCCAGCCACTATCCCCGCTTGAGTGACTTCAGCCTCAGTGGCTAGGCGGAGCTCGTAGCATTTCAGGGCGTTCTTTAGTTTTACCTCGTTTACCTCGAGGTCACCCCTGATAACCACAAAGATAAGCTCGCTATCGGCAATATAGAAGACCGCCTTAAGGGTGCCCTTGGGTGCTATCTTTAAGAACTTGGATACTTCCTCAATGGTAGCTGCTCCCGGGGTGGCTACTTCTTCTAGCGGTAGTGGTTCCTCATCGGCTACTTTACCCTTGATACTTTGCGCCTTCTCGATATTAGCGGAGTACTGGCAAGCGGGGCAGTAGATAACCTCGTCCTCGCCGGTTTCGGTGACTACCATAAACTCATGAGAGTCCTTGCCACCAATCGCCCCACTGTCGGCTTCAACGAGCAGCGTGGGCAGCCCGCAGCGGGCATAGATATTGTGGTATGCCTCAAGCATCTGGTTATAGCTCCGGTCTAGTCCCTCTTCATCAATATCAAAGCTATAGAGATCCTTCATGGTGAATTCGCGCACCCGTAGCAGCCCGGCTCTGGGGCGGGGCTCGTCACGGAACTTGGTCTGGATTTGATATAGCAGCAGGGGCAGGTCGCGGTAGCTTTTGACATACTGGCTAACCAGCTTGGTGATTATCTCTTCGTGGGTTGGACCGAGACACAGGTTACGGTCTCTGCGGTCGCAGAGGGTAAACAGCCCCTTGCCGAAAGCCTGGTCTCGCCCGCTTTCCTGCCACAGCTCAAGGGGCTGGAGGACGGGCATCATCAGCTCCTGTCCCCCGGCAGCGTCCATCTCCTCCCGGATGATGTTTTCGATCTTTTTAAGCACCCTCCAGGCTAAAGGGAGGTAGGAATATACGCCGGCGGCTACCTGAGAAATCATGCCGGCTTTCAGCAGTAGCTGGTGGCTAACCGTCTCCACTTCAGCTGGTGCCTCTCGCTGTGTCTTACCGAATAGTTTTGATAAACGCATTTCTCTGTTTATTCTGTCTGGCTAGACTTGCGCACTAGCCAATTCTGAACATGAAATTTTTCTCCATCCTTACTTGATGCAGGCGAAGTTAGGGAAATAACCTAAATTCTTAGTTTCTTGTTGCAGGCGTAACGCGGTAGGGTAAGATATCACATCTCGTGCTAGAATCCCCATATGGGGCCTAACATAAATACTCCTATACCAAGTGGGATTCCGATGATTATCCCAGCTAAGACGAGGCCAATAAGTAGCTGCCTCCACCATAAGCCCCAGGCAAGCCGCCAGGTTGGTTTAACAATTACTTCTATTTCTTCTTCCATTTCCTACCTCCATGGTTATTCTTTGATGGTTACCGGGAAAATAATTACCCGGTTCAGATACGGGCTAGGCAAATTCTTTTTTACCCATGGCGGTAAAGATAACCCCCAGTATACCTTTTTATTATAAATATCACGCAGGCATGAGTAACTCCCCCCCTTTATTACTAGGGGAGCCGGGTAATTAAGATAGCCTGACTGTGCAGTTATCGTGGCCTAATTCTTGGTTCTGCCGGACTAAGCGAATTCCTTCTTGGCCATGGAGACAAATATAATGGATAGTACTCCCAAGGGTATGATGGGGAACAGGGCCAAGATAGCCCCGGCGAGGGCAAATCCCCAGGCTTTTCTTCGTAGTGCGAAGATTCCGCCAATCAGGGCAATAACACCCATGGCAACCATCCCGCCACCAATTCCTGCAATCATCTCTAACCCAGGAATTCCAAGCATGAAAGCAGTGCCTACGGTAGCGACAGTAGCCCCAATAGCGATACCGCAAATGCCCCCAATTATGGCCAGGATACCGGCTGTCGTCCCTTTCCAGGTTCTTTCCATGTTGTTGCCCTCCTTTTATTTCTATTGCTATGGGGTAGTTTCAAATATTAAAGCATAATAAAGGGCGTTACGCTAGTGGTTTAAATGAAAATTTTAACTAAATTTCTCAAACATGGCTAGGTGTGGTAGATTTACCCCTAGGTTATTTTCAAATCATACCTCGGTTTGCCCTCTTCCAGATGCAATATGAACCTGACTCGGCGGCCGGCTATGAGGTGTTTTTCGTATTCCCCTCTTAGCTGCTTAAAGTCTGTGGTCTGAAGAAAAAGCCTTAGCGTCTCTAGCCGTTCCCGGAGCTCGCTTTCCTCGCCCTTTTTAAGAAGGGCGCTTAAGGTCTTTTGATATTCTCTCTTCGCTTTTGTTTCGATGCAGGCGGAGAGTTCTGGCTCTATCTCTATCTTTATCTTTATCTACCTCACCCCCTGTATCTAAAACCCCTCCACCTCATTCATCAGCACCCTTATGAAGTCCTTTTCCGCGATCGTCTTAATCTGCTTACCCTTCTTGAAGAGGACGGCTTTGCCTTTACCGCAGGCGATGCCGATGTCGGCGTCTTTGGCTTCCCCGGGGCCGTTGACGATGCAGCCCATGACGGCAACCTTTATCGGCTTGGTAATCTTTAGTAGCTCTTTTTCAGCCTCTTGAGCTAAGCGCACGATATCTACTTCAGCCCGCCCGCAGGAGGGGCAGCTGACCAGTACCGGACCGTGCTGGCGCAGATCCAGGCTCTTCAGGATTTCATAGCCGGCGATTACCTCTTCCCTGGGGTGGGCTGAAAGGGAGACGCGGATGGTATCCCCAATCCCCAGATAGAGCAGGGTGCCGATGCCCACCGTGCTGCGGATAATCCCGGTTCTTGGGGTGCCGGCTTCGGTAATGCCGATATGCAGGGGGTAGGGTATCTTTTCGGCGATATCTTTATAGGCTTCAATTGTGGTCGGCACGTCAAAGGCCTTGAGGGAGACCTTAATCAGGTCAAAGTCAAGGCTCTCCAGCAAGCTTATTTGTTCTAGGGCAACTTTAACCATTCGCTGGGCAAGGGGTAAGTTAGGGTTTTCTACCTCAGGCAGGCTACCGGCGTTTACCCCGATGCGAATCGGGACCCCCCTCTCCTTGGCTGCCTTAGCTATGGTGGCAACCTTATCTGGTTCGCTTACGTTTCCCGGGTTCAGGCGCAGTCCATCAGCCCCGGCTTCCAGTGACATTAGCGCCAGGCGGTAGTCAAAATGGATATCGGCGATGATGGGTAGGGGGGAGGCTTTTTTTATCTCTTGTATCGCCTGAGCAGCTTCGGTATCGGGAACGGCAACCCTTACCAGCTCACAGCCGCAGTCGGCAAGCTCCCTGATCTGGGCAACAGTTGACATAATATTACGAGTGTCGGTTTTGGTCATTGACTGTACCACAATGGGGGCACCACCACCGACGGTGACCTTACCGATCTTAATTGGTTTAGCGGCTCGTCTTGGCTCCATGGTATTTAGCCTCCACTACTTACGATACGGGTGATATCATTATAGGTTATGGCGACGATTACCCCGATAAGCAGGGCAAAGCCGATGAGATGTATCAGCCCCTCTGTCCTTGGCGGGATGCGCTTGCCTCCGCGGGCTTTCTCCAGGAGGACAAAGGCAATCCGGCCACCATCCAGGGCGGGCAGGGGGAAGATGTTTATTAAGCCCAGGTTGATGCTGAGGAAGGCGGCAAACTCTAGTAGCGGACTTAAGCCGGCCCTAGCCACCTCTCCCGTCATCTCAGCGATGCCCACCGGTCCCCTTACCTCAAGGGGGGTGGCTCCGGTAGCCATACTGAGCATGCCGTTCTTGAAGAGAACAAAGGTTTCCACACAGGTTGCTACCCCTAGGGGGGCAGCCCTCCAGGCGGGTTCACTCTGGCGAACGGTAGTGGCATCTGTAGTCCTCACGGTAACACCAATGGCTCCTTGACCTTCAGGTGGTTGCCACCTTGGCACCAGTCTGAAACTCTCAATCGTCGCGTCGCTGTGTTCCACGGCTATCTCAGTCTCCCGGCCCAGGTTGAGCTGGATATAGCGTTGCAGGTCACCAGTGCTGTTTATTGGTTTATCGTTTAGGCTGAGTATCGTATCCTCGTTTCTAATACCAGCCATGGCGGCCGGTGAGTCGGGAGCGACCTCCTCTACCATGACCTTACCCATGACCACGTTATGGGGAACCATAAAGGCAATTGTAAAGAGGGCTAGCGGCGCCAGGAAGTTCATCAGCGAGCCGGCACTGAGGACTAAGAGCCGGATACCAGTTGGCTTACCGGCCAGGCTCCGGGGGGCACTGGGGTCTTCCTCTCCGGCCAGTTTGGTAAAGCCGCCTAAAGGGATGGCGTTGAGTGAATATATGGTTTCCCCCCGCTTCCTCCCCAATATCCGCGGCGGAAAGCCGACCCCGAATTCCTTCACCTCTACCCGGAAGGCTTTGGCGGTGATGAAATGACCGAACTCGTGGGCCAGGATAAGCCCGACCAGGATGCCGATAAAGATTCCCGCCGTAGCTAGCATGAACTGTCTCCACTGGCAAGTTGAGAGACCTTCTCCCGTGCCCAGGTATCAGCGGCTAGAATTTCCTCTAAGGTAGGCTGGGCTACCGGTTGGTGTTGCTGGAGCGCTCTTTCCACCAGACGGGCGATATCGGTGAATCTAATACGCCCGGAGAGGAATAGTTCCACCGCTATCTCATCGGCGCTAGAGAGTACGGTCGGGTAGGTCCCACCCTTTCTACCCGCCTCAATGGCTAGCTTGAGGCAGGGAAATTTGTCGAAATCAGGTTGCTCGAAGGTTAGGTTTCTTAAGGTGTCCCAGTTAAGCCGTGGCAGCTCCGGGTTGGGCAGGCGTTCGGGGTAGGTTAGGGCGTATTGAATGGGGAGGCGCATATCAGGGTAGCTTAGCTGGGCTTTGACGGAACCGTCTCGAAATTCAACTAAGGAGTGAATAACACTCTGGGGGTGGATTAGAACCCTGATATTCTCAAAGGGCATGTCAAATAGCCAGTGGGCTTCAATAACCTCAAGCCCTTTGTTCATCAGCGTTGCCGAATCAATAGTGACCTTCCATCCCATCCGCCACGAAGGGTGTTGTAACGCTTGCTTGGCGGTAACCTTGTTCAGTTTGGCGGGTGAGAAGTGAAGCAAGGGTCCGCCGGATGCGGTGAGGGTAATCTGGGCGGCTTTCTGTTTCTCTCCTTCAAGGCACTGCCATATGGCGCTGTGCTCACTGTCCACCGGTAGAATCTGGGCTCTCTTTAGCTTTGCCTCTCTGGTGATGATCTCGCCGGCTATAACCAGAGCCTCTTTGTTGGCTAGGGCAACCCTCTTCCCGGATTTTATGGCGGCTATCGTCGGCAAGAGCCCTGATGCCCCTGAAGTAGCCATGACCACGATGTCTACCTCGGGGTGGCGGGCAATCTCCGCTAAGGGCAAAAATTCGCATTCTGCATTCAGGAGGCTAGTGGCTTCTCTCTCTTGGAAGTAGACAAATCTTGGCTTAAATTCGTTCACTTGCTCAGCCAACAAATCGAGGTTCTTACTGGCGGCTAAGCCAATAATGCGAAATCGCTGGGGAAAGGCACGAACTACCTCAAGTGTTTGTTGGCCGATGGAGCCGGTTGAGCCTAAAACGGCTATTTTTCTGGTTATGCTACCCATATCGCATAATAGTATACCACGATACCGGCCAATATGAGGCTATCAATTCGGTCGAGGATACCGCCATGCCCCGGCATCAGCTTACCCGAGTCTTTAACCCCCAGGTTACGTTTGAGGAGAGATTCAATCAGGTCTCCCACCTGCCCCAGGATACTGGTGAGTGCGCCGAGGAGTATTGCCTGCCAGGGAGTGAGGGGTAGTTGGAAGGAGGTAGGGGCAAAGAACAGGGTGCTCACGGCGATGCCGCCACAGATTCCGCCAATGGTGCCTTCCCAGGTCTTACCCGGGCTGATAGCGGGTGCTAGTTTGTGTCGCCCAAACCTACGGCCGATAAGGAAAGCAGCGGTGTCGGAAACCCAGGTGGCAAACAGAACCAGGAATACCCAGTTGCGGCCGCTATCCAGGCCTCTCAGGGCGACTAGGTGGCTCAGGAGCCAGCCAATATAGAGGATGCCGGCTATGGTCCATACCCAGCTAGTGAAAGTACCCTCTTTCTGCCGACGGGTTAGGAGCCCGATTAAGGGTAATACTATGGCGGAGGTTATGAGCAGCGGGGTGAGTAAATCAGGGTTAAAGCGGGCTTCGAGGAGAGACAGGAGCTCTGAATTACGGCTCAGGATAAAGAATGCTGTCCAGGTCAGTCCGAAGCAGGTGAGTGGTGGCGGCTTGGTGCTGGCTACCATTCTATAGAATTCCAGGGCTGCCAGGACTCCAAAGGTGGCTACTAGTGTAGTAAACCCCGGCCCGCCCCCAAACCAGACGATAACCACCAGCAGAGTGGCGTACCAGGCGGAGGTTAGCGTTCTTTCCTTAAGCATCTGACTCTCTATTAAACTCCTATTATCAGGTGTAATCAAGTGGGTCTTGAGGTATCGTATGTGGCAGGTGCGCTTGCTATCAGTGGAAGTGGCACGGAGCAGCTTTGCTAGGGGTTAGGTTACTGGGTAACCGGTCGCTTGAGCTATAGGCCACCGAAACGCCTTTGTCTCTGGTGATAGGCTAGTAGTGCTTTATCAATCTCTTTTTCGTCAAAGTCGGGCCAGAAAACGTCGGTGAAGTAGTATTCGCTATAGACCGATTGCCATACCAGGAAATTACTGAGGCGCAGTTCACCACCGGTGCGAATGAGCAGGTCGACATCAGGTATGTCGGCGGTGTAGAGGTAGTTACTGAACAGCTCCTCGTCTATATCCTGAGGGGTAATATTTTGGGCCATAATTTGACGCACGGCGTCCAGAATCTCGGCGCGTCCCCCATAGTTGAAAGCCAGGTTAAAGGTCATGCCAGTGTTATCTTTTGTTAACTCAATAGCCTGCGTTATGGATTTCTGGAGGCCGGAGGGCAGTTCCGCAAGACGACCGAGGTGGCGCAGTCTAATTCCCTGTTCATGGAAGGCTGAGGCCTCCTGGTCGATTATCTCGGTAAAGACGCGCAGTATATTACTGACCTCTTCTGGAGGGCGGCTCCAGTTTTCTGTAGAGAAACCGAAGAGGGTGAGGTACTTCAAATGTTTATTATTAAGGTAACTGATGGTGGCGCGGGCTCTTTCTAGCCCGGCTAGGTGTCCGGCAAGCCTGGATAGTCCACGCTGCTCTGCCCACCGACCGTTGCCATCCATGATAATAGCGACGTGGTTGGGTAAACGAGTCTCTTCCTCTGTGGTTTGGGCTCTAGCTTCCATAATGCAAGCCGATAGTGTGTGGCGTACCCTTTAGGGCTAGACCTCCCTGAGTTCGGCTTCCTTGTCCTGCCCCACCTGCTCCGCATTGGTAATGAAGACGTCGGTTATCTTTTGTAACTGGTCTAAGGCACGCTTGAGATCATCCTGTGAAATATCCTTATCTTTCTCTTGCCTTCTTAGCTCGTCCATGGCTTCACGTCTTAGATTGCGGATAACTACCTTTTCCTTTTCCACTCTATTGTGTACTGCCTTAACTAGTTCCTGGCGCCGTTCTTCACTGAGGGGCGGGATGTTTATCCTGATTACGTTGCCGTCACTGGTAGGGTTTAACCCGAGATCAGACTTCAGGATGGCTTTCTCGATGTCTCGTAGGCTGCTTTTATCCCAGGGCTGAATGACCAGCAGCCTGGCTACTGGAGCTGAAATCCCGGCAATTTGATTAAGTGGTGTGGGAACGCCGGCGTATTCCACCTTGATGTGCTCTACTAGGGCTGGGGTAGCGTGTCCGGTGCGAATAGAGGCTAGTTCCTTCTTCAAGACACTAACCGCGGTGTGCATCTTTTCTTCGGCGTTGCGCAGAAGGTCGACTATCATCTTCTTACTCGCTGGATATCAAGGTACCAATAGGTTCACCAATTACGGCGCGCTCAATACTCCGCGGGGCTAGGAGGTCAAAGACAACTATGGGCAACTTGTTGTCCATACAGAGTGAGAGAGCCGTGGTATCCATTACGTTGAGGCGCAGATTTAGGGCTTCAAGGTAACTCAGTTTGTCCAGCTTCTTGGCATTGGGCTTCTTATGGGGGTCGGCATCGTAGACACCGTCGACATTATTCTTGGTCATGAGGAGCACCTCGGCTCCAACCTCTATGGCACGCAGTGCGGCGGCAGTGTCCGTGGTCATGTAGGGGTTACCGGTACCACCGGCGAAGATGACTGCCCTGCCTTTCTCTAGGTGGCGGATAGCACGGCGTCTGATGTAGGGCTCGGCTACCTGCTCAATACCTATGGCTGATTGGGTTCTGGTAGTCACCCCGGCTTCTTCTAGGGCGTCTTGGAGGGCTAGGGCGTTAATCACCGTGGCCAGCATGCCGGCATAGTCAGCGGTGACCCGATCCATCCCCTTTTGCTCAGCGGCCGCCCCTCTCCAGATGTTACCACCCCCAACGACCACAGCAATACTAACCCCCATTTCAACTATCTGTTTGATCTCTTGGGATATAAAGTGGACGGTATGACTATCAATACCGTAATCGGCTTTACCACTGAAGGCTTCACCACTGAGCTTCAGGAGAACTCGCTTATACTTGGCAGAGGTCATCTTGTAGCCCCTATTTACCTAGTTCAAATCTGGCAAATCTGCTTACCTTGATATTCTCGCCTACCTTGGCGATAGCCTCCAGAATAAGGTCTTGGACGGTCTTGGTAGGGTCTTTGATGTAGGGCTGGAGAAGTAGGCAGGCGGTCTCGAATTCTGTATCAGCTTCTTCAGAGGCTTCCTCATGTGAGATGAATTGAGGCGGCATGGCGGCTATTTGCATGGCTAGGTTGTGGGCCAGCTCCTGAAATTCACCAGTACGAGCTACAAAATCGGTTTCGCAGTTGACTTCGACCAGGGCACCAATGCGCCCGCCAGTATGAATATAGGCCTCAACGAGTCCTTGCTTAGCAGCGCGTTCTGTCTTCTTCTGCGCCTTGAGGATGCCCTTTTCCTTTAGAATGTGGAGTGCCTTTTCGGTGTCGCCTTCTGCCTCAAGGAGAGCATTGCGGCAAGCCATAACCCCGGCCCCTGACTTATCTCTCAGCTCCTTTACTATGGCGGTGGGAATTTCCAACTTTCTCTCCTTTGTTTATTCATCCTTGGGAGTAAGAATAGAGGGCTCGAAACCTTCTTCTTCAGCCTCAAGCTGCTCGGCTTCCGCCTCTGTTGGGGCCAGGGACTCTCCCGTTTTACCCTCAAGCACAGCATCGGCGATTTTGCTAGATATCAACCTGATGGCTTTAATGGCATCATCATTAGTTGGAATCGGGTAGTCAATATCAGTCGGGTCACAATTGGTATCAGCGATAGCGACCACCGGTATGCCGACGCGGTTAGCTTCAGCTAGGGCGGCCTTTTCCTTGGTGATGTCAACAATGAACAGAGCCGCTGGCAAGCTGGTCATCTCCTTGAAGCCACCTATCAGACGATTAAGGCGTATAATCTCCTTCTCCAGTTTTAAAGCCTCATTTTTGGGCAGGCGGCTAAACTCTCCCCTCTCTTTCTGGTCTTCTAGGCGAACTAGGTAGTCAATACGCTTCTGGATAGTGGCAAAGTTGGTTAGCGTCCCGCCTAGCCAGCGTTGGTTGACATAATACATGTGACAGCGGTTAGCCTCTTCTTCTATCGTTTCTTGGGCCTGCTTTTTGGTGCCCACAAAAAGGATACTGCCGCCCTCAGCGGCCACCTGGCGAATGAAGTTACAGGCTCTGTCCAGCATGCTGACCGTTTGCTCGAGGTCAATGATGTGAATACCGTTACGCTTGGTGAAGATGTATTTCTTCATCCGCGGGTGCCAGCGACTTGTCTGGTGTCCAAAGTGTGCCCCAGCTTCCAAAAGCTGCTTGATGGTAACTGTGTCTACCAAACTTAGACCCCTTTCTAGCTGTTAAGTAGTATAGCATAACCCCCATTATTCGGCAAATGAGCTTCGTTGTGGTGGGAGGGTGCTACTTTTTACGAAGTGACAAAAGTATTATTTTAGAGGTATGATATCAGGTAGTAGCTATTGACAAATGTAAGGAGCCAAAGGTGGAGATAAGAAAGACGTACCAGAATGTGAAGCCTGAGTTACTTTATGATGAGATAAAAGACTTGGCTTTGAAGCAGGGGGCAGTTAAAGAAGAGGAGAAACTGGAGACATACGCTCTACCGGATGACACCTCGTCCTTTGTCTCTCGGGGGACACTGACGTTTCGGATGGCGGGTAAGTCAGCTAAGCCGGCGAAGGAATGTCTCAGGGTGCATATCGTGGGCTCAGCCAGAGGTGAAACCAGGGTGATATTTGACATTGATGAAGAGTGTTTTCCTCAGGAAAAGCTTAACGCTCTGCAAAATGACCTGGACTTTATCTTTGGCTCGTATGAAAGAGAGTAGCTAGGTATCGCTAGCGGAGTTCTCAGGGCCGTTTTAGTCCCCTTGGCTTAAAGTGTGACTATCTCAGCCTTTATTTCCTCACCTATTTCCAGTAATCCGAAGGAGTCTCTGGCTCGCCCTGGATTGAAGAGCCGGCTGCCGCGAAGGAACTGATTGGTCGCTTGGTGAGAGTGGCCGTAGATGATAATATCCACCTCCGGAAACATGTCTCTAATCCGACCGGCTATTCCCCAGGGTGCTCCCGAGCCGTGGGTGAGACCGATCGTTCTACCGTTAACAACGAATAATTCCTTGCGGGGTAACATTTCCTTAAGCTCGCTCGAGTCCATGTTACCAGAGATGGCTTTTACTTTACCCAGCGTCCTGAGTCCTTCAAGTACGGCTCTTTCTGTGAAATCCCCGGCGTGGACAATAAGGTCCACCTTGGCCAGGGCGGTCAGGATGGGAGCTGGCATTTCACTGAGCGTCATTATGTGGGTATCGGAGATGACACCAATTCTAACCGGGGTAACCCTATCATTAGTTGCCATAGTTCGGGGGTGATGCCCTCCTCGAGTGTAATTATTAACTGACTATGGTCTATTATTCTATGAAAAAATGCATGTTGTCCAGCCATATAGCGTCCTTGAGCCTACCAACTTTATTATTTAGGTTTGGGGATTCTATAATAGGCTGTTGTTAATTTTCGTGGGAAATTCTCTTTATCGGGCGGTGACCGTTGGTGAGGACTAGTGATTTTAACTACTATCTGCCTCCGGAGCTTGTTGCCCAGACTCCAGTTGAGCCCAGAGACCAGGCTCGCCTTATGGTCCTAAGTCGTAGAGATGGTTGGCTAGAGCATCGCCGGTTTTACGAAATAGCGGGCTTTCTCCGTAAGGGAGACGTGCTGGTTTTCAATAACAGTCGAGTTATCCCGGCGCGTTTAAGTAGCCGTAAGGCTGATAGTGGGGGCCGGCTGGAGATTCTGCTGCTGAGGCGACTCAGGGACAGTACCTGGGAGACGCTGGTGAGGCCGGCACGGCGAACTAGGGTTGGTAGCCGGCTGGAGCTGGTGAGTGGTAGGGGGCAGGAAGTGGCGGTTACTGCCGAAGTCGTCGAGTTAAAGGATGGTGGCCGGCGGGTGATGCGCTTCTCTGACGAAACCCGCCTCCCGAGCCTAGGTAGCATACCACTGCCACCCTATATTCGCACCCCACTGAAGAACCCGGAGCGCTACCAGACAATTTATGCTGGTGTCTTGGGCAGTGTGGCGGCACCTACCGCCGGCCTGCACTTCACGCTGGAGCTGATTAATGAGATAGAGGGTAGGGGAGTGGACTGTCTCTTCACCACTCTTCATGTCGGGCTTGATACCTTTCTCCCGGTTCGGGAGGAGAACCCCCTTGAGCATCCGATACACCGTGAATTTGGGCTGGTAAGCGGCGAAGCGGCTAGGGTGCTGTCCCGGGCAAAGAGAGAAAGACGGCGCATTATATGTGTCGGCACGACCACGGTGAGGCTGCTTGAGGCGGCGGCTCAAGCCTCAAGTCCACTCGACATGCAGCCGGTTGAAGACTGGGTAAGCTTGTTTATCCTGCCGGGGTACCAGTTCCAGATGGTTGATGCCCTAATTACCAATTTTCACCTACCCCGCTCCACCCTCTTGATGCTGGTCACCGCCTTCGCCGGCAGGGATTTAATCAGTCGGGCTTACCAAGAAGCCATCGCTCGCCAGTACCGCTTCTACAG
The DNA here is from genome assembly GCA_964472625.1 of uncultured Dehalococcoidales bacterium. Classification (GTDB taxonomy): domain Bacteria; phylum Chloroflexota; class Dehalococcoidia; order Dehalococcoidales; family UBA5760; genus UBA5760. The sequence continues at coordinate 31,446 of CAYYLM010000001.1, read as the reverse complement.
TTTTGGCGACGCCATGCTGATATTGTGATTCTGCAAACTACCGCACATTGCACAATCTAGCGATTTGTTTGTCTCTTTCCTTTTTTGTAAAAAATACGTGCAGATGGTTCGGTCAGGCACGCTGGTTCTAACAGCTTCAGTCTCATATTGCCTGCTGAGTATGCTCAGTCTACGCCTATCGCAAAAACAGGAAGACTAGACCGACGGAGAGTGCTGCGATGCTGACTCCCAGTAAAACGTATAGTAACCAGCGTCGTCCAGCATATGGCTTAGCCACATTACTCTTATGGTTTTTCATTGCTTATATAGTTTACTGCCTGAGTCTGGTGAGGGTTCTTTAATCGGCTTGGATTCACTTAGGTCAACAGAGCACTTTCGTGAGTTCCTGACTTTCATACGGGTAGGAAACCAGGTACTCAATCTTGGATGACAACATCCCTATTGTTAAATCTAATCCGGTTGCCAGCCCAGCTAGCTCTATGTAGCATACCTGGTTTCTCTATCCTATCTCAAAGTTAGCCGGGTAAAAGGGTCTCCTCGTATGCTGCTATAAGATCACTGCCTTTAATTATTAGGTTCCCACCGCTAATTTCGTACGGTGCGGCCGCTTTGGGGTATTCAACACAAGCTCCGTTGACACCGGCTCCCGTTTCAGCATTAAAGACGGTGGCACATCGATCACAGATTAATGTCCCATCACTTTCGTCGAGTGAGAAGCCCACCGAGCGGCAGGGAGGGCACGCATTGGCCCGAACGTAGGCCGTACCTTCAAAGATATACGCCATAAAATTCATATCACCCTGGGTCGTCTCTAATTTAAAGTGAACATTCCAGTTATCCTCGAGCTCTGATATCGGAATAGACGCGGTCTGGTTATCTGTGTCCACAACCACTGTTATCCAGGTTGCCTTTATCGGTTCTGGGGGCTTCGACCCCGGGTTCAGCGCCAGTGCCGGTTCTGGATTTGGCGCTGGGTCTGAAGAGGATGGCGCCGGTGTCGGGTTGGGTGGCGAGGTAGTTTCCGAAGATGGGAGTGAAGGCGAATCTGGGCCAGCACACCCGATGAGGCTAATTATCACTAAGATAAATGTGGCTACTATTCCTATTTTTTTCAGCATTTTGGGTTCTCCTCCTGTTAATATTATCTCGTGTCTCCGGGCAGTATTTTCATCCGCCACAGCCACAGTCCCCTTGGCTCGAAGGCCCGTCATCACTCTGGCTGGGCGAGCTACCACCACAACCACAACTGCCCTGGCTGGTAGCCCCGCTGCCACAGCAGGCTCCAGCATTTTGTTCAGGCTCAGTTACGATGTTTTCAGGCTCGGCACTACCCAATAAGATGGGGCCACTATCGTCCTGCGGCTTAGCTGACTGCCTAACCACGAACTGCCTGATTAGTCCCCCCAGGCTCACAGTATAAATTCCCGGTGCTTCCTCTCGTCCCACCACCTGTAAATCACCGGTATCACCGGCGGGTAGCTTAACTTCCGTAGTAAACTTAACGATTTCATTGACCTTCAACTCGACGGTATAGTTAGCCTCAAGGTCGCTGGTATTTACTATACTGGCCGTGACCAAGATTTGTTCTCCCGGCTTAACCTCAGTCGGGTAGACCTCCAAGTCGGTAACCCGGATGGTATCTGTCGTTGACTCTGGGGGCAGGAGATAATCCTCGGCAACAATAGCTGGTGTCGCCAGTGGGTTCAGTTCTGGATTTGAGGCTGGTGATGTCGCCTCAGGTAACGCTACCGCTTCCAGCATCGGTATAGAGCCGGCACAAGCCATCAGGGAGAACGTCAAGACTAATAACATAATCACCATGGTTACTCGTAGGGCGCGCTTGTTTGAAGCTGAGATGTCCTTTATTCTCCTAAACATTATTGCCTGCCCCTTTTTCCAGATTAGTGATTACGTCCACAATCTGCCCATCACACAGAGAAACGATTTCCCGGGCACGTCCAGCTATCTCACGGTTGTGAGTAACCATAACTATGGTGTGTCCCTCGTCGTTTAGTTTCTGGAACAGGCCCAGAATCTCCCGGCCCGTTTCCTGGTCCATGTTACCGGTTGGTTCATCAGCCAGGACAAGTTTCGGGTTACTGACCAGGGCCCGGGCAATAGCTACCCTCTGCTGCTCACCCCCGCTTAACTGGCTGGGCTTGTGACCCAACCTCTTGCCCAACCCCATCTTCTTCAGTAGCTCCTGGGCTCTCTCAATGTCCACGTCCCCACCCCTAAACACTAGAGGCAGCAGCACATTTTCCAGAGCTGTGAGCGAGGGTAAAAGGTGATACTGTTGGAAAACATAGGCAATTCTACCTCGTCTAATATCTACCAGGTCGTTCTCATCCAGGTTATCGATGCGCTTCCTCTCCAGTATCACCTCACCGCTGGAAAGGCTATCGAGACCACCGACAATATTCAGCAGCGTGGATTTACCGCTGCCGGAAGGTCCCATAATGGCGACAAAGTCACCCTCAGCCACTTCGAGCGAGACATTATTAAGGGCAACCACTCTGGTTTCCCCCTCACCGTAAACCTTAGATACATTCCTAATTTCTAGCATCTTGCTTACTCCACAAGTCCTTCTTTTAAGTTAGGGTGCTTCACAGGGAGCGGAAGGAATCGGCTACCTTAATCCTAGCAGCACGAAACGCCGGGTATAGCGTCGCCACTACGGCAACACCAACTGCCAGCCCCAAAGCGAATGGGAAGTACTGCAGCACGGGCCTCACAGCTGATACTCCGAAGACTATCGGCCCTAGCCCATACGCCAGCAGGGTTCCCGATAGATAGCCGAAGATACCGCCCACTATGCCGATGATAATAGCCTCGTGGATAAAGAGCTTCATTATCTGTCGGTATGAGGCGCCAACGGCTCTCATTATCCCGATGTCCTTGGTTCTTTCGTTCACCGAGCGCATCATGGTGTTGCCCACGCCAAAGAGACCAACCGCTAGGGTGATTCCCGCTAGGGTCAGCATAAAACGATTGATTCTACCCATCATCTCCATTTCTGTATTGGCTACCTGCCTTACCGCGATGGCCCTTATTCCTGGAATCCGGCCGTTTATATCGTCGGCGATGGTGACTACCGGACAGGCATTACACAGAGCTCGAATGTCTACTGAAGAAACTAAGCCCTCTTTACTGAATGCCGCCTGCAGGGTTTGAAGAGGGACGAAAATCTGGTAATCGTCGTTAGCTGCCGTCTCTTCAAGAATGCCGACAACGGTTACCTCACTAGTGCCATTTAGCGGAATTGTGTCACCGTTTCGGATTCCCAGTAGCTCCGCAGCCACCGCTCCAACCAAGGCCTGGTCGGTACGTTCAAAATACCCCCCGTCGTTTACCCGCCACCAGGTCTTAATCCTTATCTCCTCTTCAGGCTCCACGCCGACTATCATCACCGGTGTCCCGTTAACCTCAGCACTGACGTAGAGCTTGGGAGCAATGGTGGCAATATTGCCTTCATCATCGATACCCATAACCTCTCTTATCTCGCTATCAGCTATTTCCCGAATCTGAGGTAACGTATCCTCGGAGACATAGTTGTCACCCACTGACAGGGTCCCCAAGCTCAGGGCACCTAGGTTCACGTCAACGTTATTTATGGCCGGTATCACCGCTAGGTTAGGGCCGTACTTCTCCAGTTGTTCATACAGCCTAGCTTCCCCAGCGCGGCTGATGGTAAATATCCCAACTACGGTCATGGTACCAATAAGAACACCGATGACGGCAAAGAGCCCCCGCCTCTTGCGCCGTATAATGTCCTTCAAAACCAGCTGATACAGTCTCATAAGCGCGTTCCTACCGGTATGAACTATAGCTGTTCTTTGTCCGGTTCCAGAGATAGATATATCTCTCCCTATCGGACAGGGTGTGCCATCTCACCCGAAATAAGACTCGCTTTATGTAGTCAATAATTGCTTTGCTCATGGTGCTCACCTCCCCTTCAGTTCTTATTCCTCAGGCGCTGAATGTGAGCAGACGCAGTCCGGTGTGCCACACTTTTTGCAGCATTCATATGAGTAGCAACAGTTCCCCCGACAGACTTCGAGCATGATTTCCTTATCGGGCGGGCTTTCTCTCATCAAGCGCACTAGAGAGACTCCCTCATCTAGTTCAGTGCCGTTGTAACTGAGAATCACATCGCCAGCTTGTACCGAGGCCTGGCTCATCGGGCTACCAGAAGCAACCTCGGTCACCAGGACACCCGAGTCAACTCCCAGGCCAAAATATTGTGATGACTCAGGGGTGATTGGGATATAGGTAATACCTAGGTCGGTCACTTCATTGCTGCCCTGGACGGTCACTGGGGGCGCCCACTGCCTCGTTTCCTGGGGTAGCATAAAAACTCCCACGGCAATAGTTACCGAGATTATGGAGACCAGCCACAGAATGATTACCTTTTTACTAAGCACTGTCACCTCTTGCTAAAACATACCAGCGCAATTAACTGAGTTAAGAATAGCAAAGGGGGCTGATAAGTAGATTAGAATAAGATTAGAAATGGATTAGAGGGAGCTTAGAGTTTTAGCCAGACCGTAAAGGTGCTACCCCTGCCTACCGTGCTTTCCACGGTAACCCTCCCCCCATGCTGCTCCGCTATCTGCTTGACAAGGGCTAACCCCAAACCGGCTCCCCCTCTTTCCCTCGACCGGGCCTTATCAACCCGATAGAAGCGATCGAAAATATAGGGGAGTTCTTCATCGGGGATGCCCACTCCGGTATCCGCTACCTCAAGACGCGCCCACTCGCCGTCCTGATAGAGGGCAAGGCTGATGGTGCCGTCCTCCGGCGTGTGCCTGATGGCATTATCTATCAGGTTCCCCAATAGCTGCCTCAGCCGGTGTTTATCACCCATCACTGTCAAGTCCTCGGCATGACGGATGACAATCTTACGGTCACCGGACACAGTTTGAGCCCGCTTCATCTCGTCATCAAGGACTTCCTTTAGAGGTACGGCCTGTGGCTCCTCCAGCCTGGCCGAGTACGTTGCAGCGAGAGAGAGAAGGTCTGCTACCACTTTGGTCATCCTGGCTGTCTCCGATTCAATTGCCTTAAGCGACTCTCGTCGTTCGGTTTCACTCCGGCTGCGTTTTATCAAATCGAGGTTACCCCGAATCACCGTCAGCGGGCTGCGCAGTTCGTGAGAGGCATCAGCCACAAAGTGCTCCTGCGATTTGAAGACCCTGTCTAGCCGTTCAATCATGTGGTCAAAGGTACTAGCCAGCTGGCCGATTTCGTCCATGGGACCGCGGTAGCCAACGCGCTGACTCAGGTCCCGCCCGTTTTCGATACTCCGTGCCGTCTGGGTGAGTTGACTCACCGGAGATAAGGCCCCGCGAAATACGAGTCTGCCCAGCATTATGCTCAGTACTAGGGCTACCAGAATGCTGATAATGATAATCCACCTCGCCTGATTCATGGTGGCCTCAATATAACCTGAAGGCTGCGCTACTTCTAGGAGGAGTGTGTCGTCCTCCGCAGGCAGTGGTGAGGCCATAATACGCAGCTTGGTGCCCTCACCTGCCAGCACCGTATCGGTGGCAACACCTTCGGCAAACCCCCTCTCTATTAAGGAGGGGCTCACTGGTAGCTCCTGTCCTCCCAGATTATCCGATTTAGCTAGTACGTAGCCATCTCTGTCTATTACCTGGACGTAGGTTCCAGGAGAAACAAACTGGTTGAGATGGGGCATAATTGATGCTACGGTATCATAGATGGGGGGTTGAGAGATTTCTCTTTGAGTAACCGCGCTTCGTATTCCATCTGAATACGCTTTCAGATTGCTGTCCAGCTGGTTTGTCAGGTTATTATGTAGCACGGTGTAATTGAGTGTGCCCGAGAGCCCTAGTATGGCGCAGAGCACGAGAGCAAAATACAGGGTTAGCCGCCAGCGAATTGGCATCCGCTTACTCCCTCAGTACATAGCCCACACGACGAACCGTATGCACCAGCCTCAGTTGCTTGTCAGCCTCGAGCTTGGAACGTAGGTAGCGCACGTAGACCTCAATCACATTGGAGTCACCGCCAAAATCGTACCCCCAGACCTTTTCGTAGATGAAGTCTCGTGCCAACACCTGGCGCGGGTGCATCAGAAAAAGCCTAAGCAGGTCAAACTCCTGGGCAGTGAGTTCGATACTGCGATTGCCCCGTTTCACCTCTCTTGTGACTGTGTTTAGAGATAGATCACTAAACCTGAGGATTTCTCCGTTATTTGCCGTGTGTCTCCTGAGTAAAGCCCTAATCCTAGCCATAAGCTCGTCCAGCGAGAAGGGTTTCACCAGGTAGTCATCGGCACCGCCATCAAGACCAGCTATGCGGTCGGCCACCGTGCCTTTAGCCGTGAGCATCAGGATTGGCATATCGCTTGCTTGGCGTAGGCGCCTGCAGACCTCCATGCCATCGAGTTCGGGCATCATGATGTCCAAGACTACAAGGTCAGGCTCCCTCTCCGTAGCTTTAGCTAAGGCTTCGCCCCCATCGCCCGCCGCATCGATGGTATACCCCGCATACGACAGGCCGCGCTTAAGCAGGTTCAAAATTCCAGGGTCATCATCGACAACCAGAATGCGTTCGGCCATTATCTGTTCTCCTTCTTAGCGATAGCTCCCTTTTTTCGTACCTTTCCGGATTCTTGGGTCACTATCTACGGGACGTTCCTTAAGGTTCCTGAAGGTTACCCCCGATTCTGCGTCAGGCAATGGGGCTACTGGCTCAGTAAGCTTTGGAATCTCTACCGTTCTCACTCCATATTGTTGATAAATATTATCATTAAAGTATACAATAACATCGACAAAGGATCTTGTCAACAAATAGATTAACCACCTTACTTGAGGCCAAAAAAAGATGGCTGCGACTGTGCTCTTAAGGGAGCATAGCCTTTATCTGTAGTGTAAATATACCTGCAGCGGAATAGTGATGCCGACAGTTCTCAGGGTAGGTAATATTCACTAAAGGATTGACGAGGCTGGGTTTTTCCGGTACTCCTTTATCGCACTATCGACAGTGCGCTCGGCGAACTCGAAGTCTTTGATGAGTTGGGCACGGGCATATCCCTTCTCAAGGAGAGACGGTATCCGCTCCTTAATGCTCTCATCTTGGCCTTTTTCAACCGTTATTTGTGTTCCTCCTAAGGTATTTTTTTCATGCGGCTTTCCGCTAAAGAACTGCATCATAGCTATGCGGGAATTAGTAACCAACTGCCCAAGGGTAACGAGCGGTTATTGGTCATATGGTATGCAGAGTGAGGTAGGAAATTGGCATCTTCCATCCACCCAATGGGAGGAACTTTCACCTGATGATTAAGTAGGACCAGCTTGCAAAATCGGTTATTATGAGATTCACGAAGTCTGCAACAGATATCCTGGTCATTTATAGGAAGGTAATCACCATATGGTTGATTTCTAATGAATTTCGCAATATCATTTTTAGAGTTGTTCATTGGCCCCATTCCTTTGCGGGGGCCCCAGCTAACTGCATTGTATGGTTATGAAGTACCAATCAGCGCTAACTCTATGAAGGTTTCTACGTTTGAACCTGTATGGTTGAAAGCCAGTATAGGCGACGCCATGCTGGTTTTGTGACTGAAAACAAGCTGGAGAGTTTATAAAAAGACTAGTGGAGTATTTATAAAACCATGAGGGTAGTTTTGCATATCTGCTGTGGGGTCTGCGCCGCCGGCGTTACCGAGAGGCTGGCTGCAGATGGGCATCTCGTCCTCGGATTTTTCTATAACCCGAATATTCACCCCTTGGAGGAATATCAGCGGAGGCTGGAGGTTACCCGTACGGTAGCCAGGAAAATGGGCTTTCCCCTGGAAGTAGCTCCCTATGTACCGGAAGAGTGGTTCCGGGAGACTGCCGGTCTGGAAAATGAGCCTGAGGGTGGTAAGAGGTGTGAAGTCTGCTTCCGGCTCAGGCTGGAAAGGGCCTATCTCTATATGAAAGACCGGGGTGGTGATGCCTTCACCACGACTCTGACGGTAAGCCCTCATAAGTCAGCGGCGGTGGTTAATCGGGTGGGTGTGGAGATCGGTGGGGAGAAGTTCTTAGCCCGGGATTTCAAGAAGCAGGAAGGTTTCAAGCGGGCTCTGGCTCTAGCCAAGAAGTGGGCTCTCTACCGGCAGGACTATTGCGGCTGTCTCTATAGTATGAGAGAAAGTTAGGCTGCTTAAAGTCGGCACTACGGTGAGCAGGCAAGAATCTACGGCTATGGTTATGCTCGCCCGTTACTCAACGGAGCTAGCAATCTTGGTTAACTCCCCTACGCCGAATTGTTTAGTCCTACTCAATTCCATCAGAGAATTTTGCCACCAAAATAACATGGTATAGTCATCTTCCTCTTCAATGAAAGCCCATTGATGGTGGCCGATATAGACCTTTTCTAAGTCGATGGGCTTTGGAGCGATACTGAACCAGTATATGCTGTAGAGGATCTTAGTCTCAAATTCCTCTCCCTGCCATTCTATCGGTACATCAGAAATGAGAAGCTGTATGACCCATTTGTAGCCCTCCGGAGATTCGCGTATGTAGGCCTCCTGAATCTTGAAGGCTTCGGGAAGGTAAGTCGGAACTGGTATATGCTCCCCGACCTTCTTTTCAGCCTCCGGCAGACTGGTTTCCTGATAGTATAGCTTCCCGTCTCCTTCAAATGTACCAGTGAAAGTTGAGGTGTATATCGGATTGACACTGTCATTTTGAGGGGAAGACGCATCCGGCAGACATCCGAACCCGACGAACACCATTGCGGTCAAAAGTACTGACAATAGACATGACAACCTCTTCACGATTTCCCTCTCTGGTTTTATCGTGAAACTATACTAGGACTGTGGTGGCGGTTTGTCAATAAAATATGGTGGGAGTAATAACTATACCTTGGCTATCGTGGCTTCTCTTTTCAGAACCAGGGGGCTCAGCTTTTTCGCCAGATACATAAAGGGGGTGTCAATTGCCGCCACCGCCAGTTTGAGAAGATAGGTGGAGAGCAGGATTTCACGCCAGGTGTTAAAATCAAAAAGCCCCCACAGAGCAATACTGCAGAAGATAGCGCTGTCAATCGCCTGGGAGACCATGGTTGAGGCGTTATTCCTCAGCCAGAGGAATCTTCCTTTGGTTTTTTCCTTCCAGAAATGGAAAGCCCAGATATCGTGGTGCTGGGATACTAGGTAAGCGGTTATGCTACCGGCGGCAATGCGGGGCATCAGGCTAAAGATAGTGAGGAGAGATTCTTGGGCAAAGTCTGAGGTGTCGGGAATGAACTTCAGACCAATCTGCATCCACAGCGTCATCAGCGCCATGCCGATGAAGCCGAGCCATACCCCGCGCCGGGCCGTCTTTTTGCCGTAGACCTCGCTTAAGATGTCGGTGGCAAAGAAGATGCTGCCGTAGACTACGTTGCCCAGCGTGGCCACCAGCCCGAATATTTCGACGACCTTGACCACCTGAATATTGGCGGCAATGATCGAGGCAACGATGATGGCGTAAAGGCCGTTTTTCCCGAAGAAGCGGAAGACAAGAATAACCAGGGCCATATCGATCGGAATAAAGCCAAGCCAGAGCAGGCTGTTAAAAAGGGTGCTGGGTTCCAGGGCAAAAATCGTCATCAGCAGTTTATCCCCTTGCGGCTCTGAGCCTTAAGCCACCTTTCCCGCTGGATAAGCCGCACCTCATCATCGGTCGGCTGGTAATGGGCTAGAAAGTCGTCCTTAAAGGAGGTGAAGTTACCGCTCAGGATAGCCTCTCTTATCATCTTCATCAGGTTGGTCATGAAGTAAAGGTTGTGAATCGTTGCCAGCCGGTAGGCAAGTAGCTCCTGACTTCGGAACAGGTGGTGCAGGTAGGCAGCCGAGAAATTGCGGCAGGTATAGCAGTTACAGTCTGGGTCAAAGGCTGCCTCCTTCTGGCGATACCCCGAGTTACGGATGTTACACCGGCCCCGCTTGGTGAACAGGGCACCCTTCCGGGCCACCTGGGTGGGCAGGGCGCTATCAAAGATATCGATGCCTCTGCTTACCCCATCGACGATGTCTTCGGGAGAGCCAACCCCCATCAGGTGTCTCGGCTTAGTCTCCGGGAGCAGAGCTACCGTTTCCGTAACTATTGTCTTGGTCAACTCCTTGGGTTCCCCTAGGCTCAGACCGCCGATGGCATAGCCCGAAAAACCCAGCGAGGTGAGAAAGCTGGCTGACCTGCGACGCAGCTCTGGGAAGAGGCCGCCCTGGACGATAGCGAAAAGGGCCTGGTCAGCGCGCGTTTTAGCTTCCAGGCACCTCTCTGCCCACTGGTGAGTCCTTACCGTGGCTTCTTCAACTCGTTCCGGGGTCTCCGTATCAGCGGGGCACTCATCAAGGACGGTGATGATGTCGGCTCCCAGTGACTCTTGGAACTTGATAGCCAGTTCCGGCGTGATCAGGTGCTGGCTACCGTCAATGTGGGAGCGGAAGATAACCCCTTCGTTGCTCAGCTTCCGCAGCTTGGCTAGGCTAAATATCTGGTAGCCGCCGCTGTCGGTCATCAGGGCTCTGGGCCAGGCCATGAATTGATGAAGCCCGTCGGCCTTTTCAATCACGGGTATTCCCGGCCTCAGGTAAAGATGGTAGGTATTAGCCATCAACATCTCTATCCCTAGGGCCTTGAGGTCGTCGGGGGCCAGCGCCTTAACGGTAGCCTGGCTAGCCACTGGCAGGAATACCGGCGTCGCCACTGTGCCGTGCGGGGTAACCAGCTCACCGGCGCGAGCACCAGTGTCAGGGCAGGATTGTACCAGACGGAAGCTTGCGGTCTTTTTGATGATTCTGTCCTCGCTTATTCCTGCATTGTATTCCCCACAGAGTTTAGGATAGCCTTCGAATCGATGTCAACGGGTTGGTGATGGGTCAAGGAATTAATGGCTGGTGAGATGAGAACCATTACCGTGGGTGGGAGATTTCGTAAATACCCCTGCTGGGACTCGAACCCAGGCACGCGGTTTAGGAAACCGCTGCTCTATCCTCTGAGCTACAGGGGCGCGCCGTCAAGCGCAATTATACCTGAACCTGGCGGAAAAGAGCAATGCTTTACTCCAGCTGGCTCTAAAGGATAAGGTATTTGGATCTGGTGGAGATAGGGGGATTCGAACCCCCGACCTCTGCGATGCGAACGCAGCGCTCTCCCTATTGAGCTATATCCCCACGGTTCTAAAATTATAACATACATTTAGCCCTTTTATTAAGGGTGGGGAGACTGAGCCGGTAGCCATCGTGATGAGCTAGACAGGAAGGTGAAAGTGAGGTAATATTTAACGGGTATCGAAGCGGACAAGGCAGTGGCTATAAGCGATGGTGCTTATCAATTATCCAGCAGAAAATACACTGATGCCTGAAGATGGTCTATGAACTTTGAGACGGTTATTGGGTTAGAGGTACATGCCCAGCTGCTTACCAAGAGCAAAATGTTTTGCCACTGTAGTGCTGACTATGCCAGTGCCCCACCCAATACCCACGTTTGCCCGGTGTGTTTGGGGATGCCTGGGGTTCTCCCCACCATCAATCAGCAAGCGGTGGAGTATACCGTGATGACGGCGCTGGCTCTCAACTGTTCTATTCCCGGCTATACCAAGTTTGACCGCAAAAACTACCCGTATCCTGATTTGATGAAGGGATATCAGATTTCGCAGTATGACGCCCCCTTGGGGGAAAAGGGCTGGCTTACTATCGAGGTTGATGGTAAGAAAAAGAAGGTGGGTATCACCCGGGTTCACCTTGAGGAGGATGTGGCTAAGCTAGTGCACCGTACCCTTCCTGATGGAGGGGACTATAGCCTGGTTGATGTCAATCGTTCTGGCGTTCCGCTGATGGAGGTCGTCGGTGAGCCTGACCTGAGTTCCCCTGAGGAGGCCCGGCAATACTTGATTAAGCTGCGTAGTATTCTGCAGTATCTGGGGGTATCTACAGGGAACATGGAGGAAGGGAGCTTCCGGTGCGATGCCAATATCAGTATTCGCCCTGAGGGTAACTCGGAGTCTTTGGCTAAGGTCGAGGTCAAGAATATGAATAGTTTCCGGGCTGTCTATCGGGCTTTGGAGTATGAGGCTGAGCGGCAGAGGACGGCGGCCAGTGAGGGCAAAAGGCTTTCCCAGGAGACCAGAGGCTGGGTGGAAGACAAAGGAAAAACCGTTGCTATGCGCAGTAAGGAGTATGCCCATGACTATCGCTACTTCCCCGAGCCGGACTTGCCCCCGCTTACCCTCAGTCAGGATTGGGTGGCAGGTGTAAGGACAAAGCTCCCTGAGCTACCTGACGCCCGGCGTGAGCGCTTTATCACTGAATATGGCCTGTCAGCCTATGATGCCGGTCTGCTCACCAGCTCAAAGGCGATGGCTGACTATTTTGAGTCCCGCGCTAAGGCTCGTGGGGAGCTTACGGTAAAGAATATCGCTAACTGGATTATCGGCCCGGTTAGTGCCATAATAAATACCGATAATATTGATATAGCCGGGTTCAACGCGAGGGTCAAACCTGAGCAATTCACTAGGTTGATGGTCTTGGAGTCTCAAGCCGTGGTTAACACCTCAACTGGGAGAAATATACTTAAGGAAATGTATAGAACCGGACAGAGTGCCGATGATATTATTAATAAGCAAGGGCTGAGCCAGATTAGTGATAGTGCGGCGCTTGAAGCTGAGGTCATAGCGGTGATAAATGGTAATAGTAAGGCGGTTAGTGATTATAAGGCGGGTAAAACCCAGTCTCTAAAATTCCTGGTCGGCCAGGTAATGAGGGCGACCAGAGGACGCGCCAATCCAAATTTGGTAAGCGAGTTACTACAGCGAAAGCTTGAGGAAGGGTAAATGCAAACCAATCTTAATATCGCTCAAATTATGTTATCGATAGCCTTGGTAGTGATCGTTCTCTTTCAGGTTAGGGGTGGGGGACTGGGTGGCATCTTCGGGCAACAGAGCGGTGTGTACCGAACTAGGCGTGGTGTGGAGAGGGTTTTGTTTCGACTCACCATCGTTTTCGTAGTGGTGTTTCTGGTAATCTCGGTACTGACACTGAGGTTGGGCTGATCATCGTCGATAAACCGAGAGCGGGGAAAGCGTAGACCGTGCCGGGGGAGTTGGGATTACCGGGCTGGATGCAAAAATCGGCAGATTGTCGGATTTAACCCTAAAGGGGTTGGGGACAAAAGAGACGGTGGGCAGCTTCCCTGAAGCAAAATCTGCTACCAAGGGGGGCATCCTCTGGAAGCAATCGAAGTAGCACAACGGGCAGTTGAAGCGGCTAGTGAAAAAAAGGCTACGGATATCGTGTTGCTGGATGCGCGAGGGGTGTGTAGCTTTGCTGATTACTTCATGCTTTGTAGTGGTGAGAGCAGTAAGCAGATTGAAGCCATCCGCGATGAGATTGGGCACGTGCTGAAGAAGGAAGGTATCCTGCCCCACCACTACGAAGGCACGGTAGATTCAGGGTGGCTCCTGATTGACTTTAGCGACGTCATCGTCCATATCTTTGCTCCCTTGGAGCGTGAGCATTACCAGCTGGACCAGCTGTGGAGCCAGGCTACCCCGATAGTAAGAATTCAGTAGCCATTTACCCATTACTAGGTAAAAATTTCGTCATCCCGGAAGAAGAGCCTGATTTCCTGCTCGGCAGTTCCTGGAGAATCAGAGCCGTGGATGCTGTTATGCTCGATATCGACACCGAAATCCCCTCTGATAGTCCCGGGTTCAGCCTTGGCCGGGTCAGTTGGTCCCATTATTTCTCTAATTGCCGCGATGGCATTCTCGCCCGTAAAGACCGAGGCGATTATCGGTGCCGAGGTAATATAGTCTACCAGACCCTTGAAGAAGGGCTTCTCTTTGTGGATGGCATAGTGACGCTCGGCTAGCTCCTTATCCAGGTGCAGCATTCTTATGGCGACCAGTTTGAGTCCGTGGGACTCCAGTCGGCTGATGATAGTACCGGCTAGACCCCTCTCCATGGCGTCGGGCTTAATAAGTACCAGTGACCTTTCCATAGTCTTCGTTTCAACTCCTTTACCAGTCCTTATTTTGATGAGCGGTGGAGCAGACTCGCTAGATCACTTACCGAGACCTTCTCCAGGGTATCAACGACGAGGTCTGCCTCAGCAAGTTGGGTTCTATCGTTGGTGGTAGTTACGGCGATGCAGGACATTGAAGCCTGCTTAGCAGCAGTAACCCCGGCCATAGCATCCTCAATGACAACGCAGTCTTGAGGTCTAACCCCCAGTCTCGCTGCAGCCAGGAGAAAACCCTGAGGGCTTGGCTTACCCTCCTTCACCTCTCTCCCGGAGACAATGACCTGAAAAAGGCCTTCAATGCCTAATTCTCGGGTAACCAGCTTAATATTTTCCATCGGGGCTGATGACCCTAATGCCTGGGGAAAGCCACGTTTGTTGAGTGACTGCAAAAGCTCTATCGCCCCGGGTAGTGGCTTTATGTTACCTCTGGCTCCCTTGCGGAAGCTCTCTTCTTTCTCAGTGGCGATAGCTTCCAGTTTGCTTGGCGAGATTTCGCTACCCAGTATGTTTCTAATTATGGTATCGTTCCGCTTACCGAAATTGTGTCTGAAATCGTCTTCAGTGTAGCTTGCGCCTAGTTTGCCAAATACCTCCTGCCAAGCTCTGAAGTGATAGGGTGCAGTATCGGCGATGACTCCGTCCATGTCCCAAATTACCGCCTTATCCTTATTAAGCATCACCGGTGGGCCTGCCTACTCTGCCAGCCGGGATAATGGTCTCCGAGCTAAGGTACTGCTTGGCTTTAGCCGTAGTCACAATGGTGCCGTCCTTTAAGGTCAGGGTGGCTTCCGTCTCTGCAAATCTCTTGGTCTTTCTGCTTACCCAGGCGGTGATAGTGAGGGGCTTACCAATCAAGACCGGCCGCTTGAACCTGGTTTCCATAGCCGCCGTGACCCCGGCCACATTCTCATAGCAGGCGGCATAGCCCATCGCCTCATCAAGGAGGCTGGTGAGGATGCCGCCGTGAATAATCCCCTTCCATCCCTGGTGTAGCTCGGTCGGGGTGAATTCTGATTTTACTACCTTGCCATCCCACTCGAACTCAAGTTTCAGGCCACAGGGATTTTGCTTGCCACAGCCGAAGCACAGCTCGCTAGCGGCAACTTTTATTTCTGGTCTGGTCATTATTCTTGTCCCTCCTTGGTTTAGTGATGTGTGGTCGCCTCAGGTATATTGGGTGCAGGGTAGTTGGATTATCAGAGTTCCCGGCTTCTATCTCTTGGCGTCCCAGTTCGGCGAGAAAACCGGCCCGTCGAAATCTGGCCGCCGGCGCGGCGATTACCGCTTTTTGCTTAAGCCGCTTTCTTAACCGGTCGGAGATAGCGGCGGTTAGTTCACCGCAGAACAGGGTCTTGGTGTCTATCTGAGCACACAGGGCTTCGATATTAGTGATGTGTTCCCCGATAATCGGCTGCCACCGGCTGCCTTTCATATGATAGATGGCGGTGGCAATCTCACCCCGGCCGGCGTTGAATATGGGGCAGACGGGCAAACCGGTTGCCGCGTGCTGGTAGGCAGTTGCCGCCAGAGTGCTGATACCGACTACGGGGATACCCAGGCTGAAGGCGAGCCCCTTGGCAGTGCTGATACCGACCCGCAGTCCGTTAAAGCTCCCTGGCCCCCGGGCAACGATGATGGCATCAAGCGACCCAAGCCCTGAGCCAGTCTGGTTTAAGAGACGAGCCAGGTAGGGTAGTAGGGTGGTGGAGTGGTTTTGGCCGCAGCGCCAGCTTAATTCAGCCAGTATTTCACTACCGTTAGCCAGGGCCAGACTAGCGGTATTGGTTGAGGTATCTATTGCTAGTTGCATCAGTCACTCTTTCTTTAGCTCCAAAAGAGGGTGTTTCAGTGACGCCAGTAATTCTTGATAGTGCTTGCCACTGGGTTTAAGGTGGAAGCTGCGTTGGGTATCATCCAGGAAGTCTATCTCAATCAAGAGGTGCTCTGGTGGTAGTAACTCTAGCCCCTGCTCTGCCCATTCTACAACACAAACGCCGCCTCCGTATAGATAATCGTCCAGCCCCAGGTCCTCGATTTCGGCTAGACGCTCAAGCCGAAACAGGTCTATGTGATACAGCGGTAACCGGCCGTAGAGCTCCCTCATGATGACAAAGGAGGGGCTTAAGGCGTAATCCTTGATATCCAGCCCCCAGGCAATACCCTGAGTTAGGCAGGTCTTTCCGGCCCCCAGCTCACCGACCAAGAGATAGACATCACCCGGCTGGGCTGACTTACCGAGAGAGACGCCAATTCTTTGAGTCTCTTCGGGACTGTGGCTTACTAAATCGAGATAGGCTAGCTTCATCTTTGCCTGAAATGCTCCCAGCCGCCCCGGCCGAGCTTAAAGGGATTTCCCCGCTGGTCAAATAGGGTCACCTTGTTTTCTTTATTGGCTACCATATCACCGATTACCGTGATCGGGCGCTTGGCGGCTCCGCTTATCTTATCAATGACCTCAGCACCCGCGGTAAACAGGAGTTCGTAGTCCTCACCTCCCGATAGTGCTAGCTCAAGGGCTCGATCGCCGAAGCTTGCCCTGACAGCCGGGTCAATGGGCACAGAGTCAGCCTCCAAGCGGGCACCAAGCTGACTGGCTTGGCAGATGTGACCCAAGTCTGAGACCAGCCCGTCGCTAATGTCTATGGCTGTCTTTACCCCCTGTTCCAAAAGCAGCTTGCCTTCGCTAATTCTGGGGTATGGGTGCAGAAAGGCCTGCTTGAGGCGGGCACTGGTTTCATCATCAAACTGGAGCTTGCCGCTAAGCATCTCCCAGCCGGCACTGGCGGCTCCCAGGTAACCGGTCACGGCTATTTTGTCACCTGACTTAGCTCCGGAGCGGGTCAGCATATTTCCATTGAGGTTCTGGATGCTGCCAAGAACGGTAATGTTGAGCGCTACCTGTGGTGCCCGGCTAATGTCACCGCCAACGATAGCCACCCCAAACTCCCGTGCCAGCTTGGTCATCCCCTGGTAGAGAGCCGTGACATCATCAACCTCGGTGTCACCGGGCAGCGCTAGTGATACCACGGCGTACCTCGGCACACCGCCCATAGCGGCGATGTCGCTTAGGTTAACAGCCAGTGCCTTCCAGCCTGCTTCCTGCCAGGGGGTGATAGCCAGCGAAAAGTGGACGTCCTGAATGAAGGAATCAACCGTCACCAGTTGGATTGAGGCATCACCACGCCAAGCTGCGGCATCGTCACCAATACCGATTATGAGATTCTGCCAGGCGGGACTCTGGTTGTCTCGGGTGCGGTCAGCTATCTTGGCTAAGAGGTCAATCAGCCCGAATTCACCCAGCTCGGAGACTTTCATGGGCAGATTATAGCACGCTCATATTTGGGGTAACAACAAAAATCTAGCCATACCGACTAAAAGCTGTTATATTCTTAAGGTAATGCGTTATGCCATTACCGCTCATATTCATGCAAATCTAGCCGCGTTTGGCGCTGTGCTTGATGGCATTGAGCTAACACAGTTTAAGATAAAGCAGCATAACTTCCCGGTGCGCTTAATATCCCGGCTGAGTTAGGGTCTATCGTAGCTCAATAGCCTGCCAGGGGGAGGTTATAACTGAAAGCGGAATCACTTGAAATGCAGACGAAGCGACTCCTCCGCCGTTTTGGTCTCCGGGCAAGAAAGGGTCTGGGGCAGCACTTCCTTATTAATAGGGGAGTGCTTGAATTAACTACTTCAGCGGCTGAGCTAGCTCCTTCCGATGTGGTTATTGAGGTCGGTCCCGGGCTCGGGGTGCTGACCCGGGAGCTGGCTCGGCAGGTTGGTTGGCTATTTGCCATTGAGCTGGATAGTAAGCTGGCTGCCATTCTGCAGGATAACCTGGCCCCTTTTTCTAACGTTACGGTGATTAACGGGGATATTCTTGAGATTAATCCGGTAGCCCTGCTTTCAAAGGTGCCGGCGAGTCTTACCCGACTAACCGGGAACGTGTTAAGCTATAAGGTGGTGGCAAACCTTCCCTACTACATTACCTCACCAGTGTTGCGTCACTTCTTGGAGGCAGACGTCAAGCCCCGGCTTATGGTGCTAATGGTGCAGAAGGAAGTTGCCGAGGCGATTACCGCTAGTGCGGGTCGGATGAGTGTCTTGAGCGTGAGCGTCCAGTTTTACGGTAGACCAGAAATAATCAGCCGTGTGCCCGCCGTCTGCTTTTATCCCGCTCCGGAGGTTGACTCAGCGATACTGCGGGTAGCCGTGTGTTCACAACCAGCGGTAGCGGTAGCTGATGTGGATGGCTTCTTTAGCCTAGTGCGGGCTGGATTTAGTACGGCGCGTAAGCAACTCGTTAACTCCTTAAGCCAGGGGCTCAAGCTACCCAAGACCGAAGTCCTGCCTTTATTACAGCAGGCGAAAATAGCCTCCCAGCGCCGGGCAGAAACACTTACTCTAGAGGAGTGGGCTGGGTTGTGGCAGGTTTTTACCCAGCTGGAAAAGGGGAAGTAGCATGCTGACCGTTTTAGCCCCGGCTAAAGTAAACCTTACCCTTGAGGTTGTGGCGAGGCGCTGGGACGGTTTTCATGAAATTCGTAGCGTTGTCCAGACCATAAACCTGTGCGACCGGCTCCACTTTCAGCCGGGCGATAGGGTTGAGTTTCGCTGTGATAACCCTAGCTGGGTTTCAGAGCAGAGTCTGGTAACCCGGGCGGCCGATTTGCTGTGTGAGGCGACGGGTTGTTCTAAAGGGGCCATCGTGACCTTGAAAAAACGTATTCCGCTGATATCTGGGTTAAGCGGGGACTCCAGTGATGCCGCCGCTACGCTGCGTGGCTTGAACCGGCTCTGGGGAATGGGTCTATCGCTTGGGGAACTACTTGGGTTAGCCGAGGAACTGGGCTCCGATGCCCCCTTCTTCCTCTACGGGGGCACTGCTCTGCTTGAGGGTAGGGGTGAGGTGGTGACGCCCTTACCACCTTTCTCTCAAATGTGGCTTGTCTTGATGCTACCACCAGTGCCCCGAATGCCCGGTAAGACAGGTCGTCTCTACGGCCGTATCAGGGCTGAGCACTATACCGATGGGGAGGCTACTGAGAGGTTGGTGAGCCAGCTAAGTAGAGATGGAGAGGTAGTGCCAGCTATGCTTTTTAACGTTTTTGACAAAGTGGCTCGGGGCTGTTTTGAGGGTCTCGGCACCTACTGGGAGCAGTTTCTTAAGTCCGGCGCTTGGGAAGTTCACCTGGCTGGCTCGGGGCCAGTTCTCTTTACCCTGACCGGGGATAAGGCTCAGGCGGAGAAGGTATACCAAGATCTTAAGAAGCAAAAACTTGAAGCCTATCTCACTCATACCCTGGCCGCCGTAGATTATACGGCGTGAGCCGGATTATAGTATCATGAATTAGTAAACTTTACCTTGAAGGGGGTATAGAATGGGCAATACTCAGGATAATCTGAAGGATGCTTTTGCCGGGGAAAGCCAGGCCAACCGGCGCTACCTCTTCTTTGCTGACCGAGCGGATGAGGAAGGACACCCGATTATCGCCCGGCTGTTCCGAGCGGCAGCTGAGGCAGAGACGGTTCATGCCCGTAATCACCTGCAGGCTCTGGGGGAGATAAAGTCAACCGAGGACAATCTTAAGGCTGCCATCAGTGGGGAGAACTACGAGTTCACCCATATGTATCCTGGCTTTATTGAGCAGGCTAAAACTGAAGGTAGTACGGAGGCTGAGGTCAGTTTTGACCTGGCGAACAAGGTTGAGAAGATTCACCATGCTCTCTATGAGAAGGCACTCAAGTCCCTAGAAGTTGGTGAATCCCTCAAGGACGAGCCCTACTTTGTCTGTCTGCGCTGCGGCTACACCGTCGGTGGCCAGGCTCCGGAAAAGTGTCCCATCTGTGGCGCCCCCCGCAGTATGTTCAAGCGGGTGGAGTAGGCGAGGGCCTAACACCTTGTCTGGCGATGTTAACTATCAGCTTGATAAACCTGACCAGGGCGCTAATTCCTAGGCCGATGGTAATCAGAATAAGTACCACTACCGTCACCGTAGGGGCGACCGACGCCGCTCCGGCATGAGGCATCACGCTGAAGTCAAAAGGGAACACCCTGAGGAAGGTTAGCACGGTTATCATTCCCAGTGTGCTGAGCACAATCAGGGTAATCTGGCGCACCAGATACCGGTCCCAGGCAATGGCGATGCTGTGCCCCACGATAGAGAGAATCAGGGTGATGTTAAGGATGGGGAGTACTAGGCTAAGCTCCGGCGTCAGGAGTGGGTATATCTGCCAGCGGGTAATGCCGTCCACGACCTCGCGTGAGTAGATGGCAAGGTACTGGCTGAAGAAGTTAAAGAAGACCAGGAAAATGGCACTCCAGACGATAGCTGCTACTGAGGCGGCAACTCTGCCGGCGCGGGTGCCCTCAAGGTGGGCTTCCAGACCAGCTTTAGTTACCGGTGCTTCCTTCGCGGTGGGGGGTGGCGGTTGCTTGGCTTCGGTCTTGGTAAAACCTAGCTCACGTTCCAGCTCTTCTCCCTTGATGCTGTCCAGTTTGGCGAGTAGCTTCTGGGCGATATCCCCGAAGAACGATAGCTTGAGCAGGCGGCCGTGATAGGTCTGATACATCAGGGCAATCCAGAGTACAATGCTGATTGCCACAAAGACTCCAAAGACAACATTGGCGGCCACCCATTGCGGGTAGAAGATCCAGTCCCAGCCGGCTACGCTTACGGCTGCCCAGTTGCGGACCGCACTGGCGATGCCAATTACGATGTGCAGGATGCCGAAGGTAACCAGGGACTGCATGGCGTGGAAGCGCACTATCCGGTTCTTACGTTCTATTATGAGAAAGACTATCCCCGTTACCCAGCCACCAAGGTAGCAGAGCAGGCCAGCCGTGTTTGGCTTTAAATTAGTACTGGAAGCCGTCTCTTTTTCAGCCGCTACATTTTCCGGCGCCTCAATTCGGGCTTTCTCCTCTTCGTAGATCCTCTTTCTTTCCTCCGGTGATAGCTTCATTTTAGCCCCCTTATTAACTCATTATAATGGTAACTTTAATTAAGGCTACGTTGTCTTAGCTAGCCACTCCCGAACCAGTGCTGCCTCATCCTGCTTGGTAGCTACTTTACAATCCAGCTTAGCCTCGTGCAGCCGCGCTAGGACTTCCTTGACCTGCGGGCCGGGGGTGAGGCCCATGTTTAACAGGTCAGCGCCCCGCAGGGCTGGCTTGACATAACGCAACTTATGGAGGTAGATTTCCATGTGCTGGTGGGCTACGGGCGAGGCGGTGGCTAGGGAAACGGCGGCAATGGCTGAGGGTGAATAGCCGTGAAGTATGCGGTAGACGTAGCTTGGGGGAAGCTCTGGGTAAGCCAGCATCTTGAGTTTGGTCTTAAGGGTAGAGGCATCGTGCACTATTTGGCGTGCTGGTTTAGGTAGTCTAAGGTACGAACTCAGCTTATCACATTCCTCGCTATCTAGCTGGTAAGTTAGCAGTGCCAAATAGAGACCAAGCGGTGGCGGGGTTAACGAGGACTGCTTACGAGCTTTTGCGAAATTCTTTGCAAGCCAGCCGTTACCCTTTAACGCCGGGTGAAGTCTCTTTAGGACGCCGAGTTCATCAGCCCGGCGCAGGGTCTTCTCTGGCTCTGCCTCATCGAAGATGCATTCCAGCTCATACCGTATGCGATCGCCGCTGATGGTATCCAGCATTGGCATGTCCCGCTTGAGCAGCTGAAGAGTAGTGTCTTCTAATTGAAAATCCAGTCGCTGTTCGTAACGTAGGCCCCGCCAGATACGGGTGGCGTCGTCAATAAAGCTCTTTTCGTGCAGCACTCGGATAAGCTTATGCTCCAGGTCGGACTGTCCCCCGCAATGGTCAATCAGTTTGCCGTAGCGGCTGGTATTGAGGCAGATAGCTATGGCGTTAATAGTAAAATCACGGCGAAAAAGGTCATCCTCAATTGAACTGGGTTTGATGGTGGGTAGGGCACCGGGCTTGGCATAGGTCTCAGAGCGGGCGGTGGTAAAATCGACGCTGAAGTCACCCCAGGTGAGCTTGGCGGTCATAAAGCGGGGATGGGTGGTGATTTTCGCCTTTTTTATCTCGGCTAGCTCTTGGGCTAGCGCCACAGCATCACCCTCTACTACCAGATCGAGGTCAAAATTGGGCTTCTTATTGAGAAGTAGATCGCGCACTACCCCACCGACGAGGTAGAGGTTCTGTCCCTGCCCTGCCGCTAGCCTGCCTGCGGTCTCTATAAAATCGGTAAGCTCTGCCGGCAACTCTTTTTCAAGTCTAGTAGCCAAATTGGTCTCTATCATACCCCGCATTATAGCACAGGACAAAAGCGTCTTCATTGCTATTTGAGCGCTATTTTTTTATAATGAAGCCCGTATAGCTCATAAGCCTGATAGATTGGAGGCAACATAGCGTGCGGGTAATTTCGGTTGTCGGTATGGCAGGCGCCGGTAAGTCCGAGGTAGCCAAGGTTTTTGAGGAAAATGGATATATCAAGGTAAGGTTTGGAGATGTTACCGATGAGGAGATCAAAAAAAGATGCCTAGTGCAAAACGAAGAGAATGAATGCTTTATCAGAGAAAGTTTGAGGGATGAGCATGGCATGGATATATATGCCAGGCTGAACTTACCTAAAATTGAGTCAGCTCTGAAACAGTCCGATGTAGTGATTGACGGGCTTTACTCCTGGGAGGAATATAAATTCCTCAAGGATTATTATAAAGATAATCTTCATATGGTTGCTGTTTATGCTTCGCCTGAAATTAGACACAGGCGGCTGACGACTAGAGCCAACCGAGCCCTGACCCTGGAAGAAGCTATTGGTCGAGATAGGGAGGAAATTGAGGATATTAACAAGGGCGGTCCCATCGCTATGGCTGACTTCACCGTCATAAACGAATCTTCCTTGGAAAACCTGAGGAACGAGGTTAGTGAGGTCATTTCGAAGTTAAAGGGGATGTCGAAGTCAAAGGGGTAACGAAGTCTTTATGAAGGGGTAGCGGAGTCTTTATGAAAAGACCGGATACGGACCAGTATTTTTTGAAGATAGCGTCGGTAGTTGCTGAGCGCTCGACCTGCCGCCGACACCACGTCGGGGCCGTTGCCGTTAGGGACAAGCATATTCTGGCCACCGGCTATAACGGGGCCGCTTCTGGTCTCAAGGACTGCCTTGAGCTTGGTTGTCTAAGGGACGAAAAACAAATTCCATCGGGGACACGGCACGAGATATGTCGGGGTATTCACGCTGAGCAGAATGTCATCATACAGGCCAGCCTGCACGGCGTCAGCCTTGAGGGGAGCACTATCTACTGCACCCATACCCCGTGTATCCTGTGTGCCAAGATGCTGGTAAATGCTAAGATAGCCCGCTATGTCAGCTTCGGAGAGTATAATGATAACCAGTTCGTGACGCTATTTAGGGAGGCGGGGATATTAGTTGACATAAAGAAAAGGCCACCGGCTCGCATCAGCTATCTAGATTAGCCTTCCGGGGTGGCTTTTGCAGCATCTCGATGAGCTTATACATGTCTTCGTAGGCATTGCCAAAGTCTGGGGTTAACCTGCGGTAGCTATCTTTTAGTGCTTTCATCCGCTGGGCGAACTGCTGTTGGTCTTTACCAGCGACTAGGTCTACCCAGTTTTCTACCCTCTTCTGGAACGACCTCTCGATTTCGGCAAGCTTGGGCAGGTGCATCTGCAGGGAGGCATAGAACTCCGGGTCCTCGGAAATAACACTCTCCGTTAGTGTCAAGAGCAGTTTAAAGGTGACGCCGCCAATCGTTCCCAGCTGCTTCAGACGGTCAAAACTCAGCAAGGCATCAGCGGAGGCAATGGCGATGAAGTGAGCTAGCCCCAGAACCACCGCCATTATCTCATCATGTTCTTCGGGGCTCATCAGGGTGACTCTGGCTCCCCTAGTCTCTAGGTGCTGCTTGACCTTTTGGGCTAGGGCTTCTTCTTCACTACTGGTTGGGGTCAGGATAAAGCTGCGTTGGGTAGTATCTTTGGCACCGGGGCCAAATACTGGATGGGCACCAAGCACTACTCCCGACTTTATATGCTGGTGCATTATCGCTACCGGCAGTGCTTTAACGGAGGTAATATCAAGGATAAACTGCTCTGGCTGGGTATGGGGACCAATCTGCTTAACGACGGTCTCAAAGTTCTCTATCGGCACCGATATCAGAATAACCTGAGCGCTCTTGACCGCGGCTACGTTGTCCGTGGTGACCTCAACGCTGAGTTGCTCATGGGCTTCCCTGAGCTTCTCTTCGTTCCGGCCAGTTATTACTACCCCATAGCCTTCCTGCAGTAGAAAATTGGCAAACCAGCGGCCCATCTTGCCTGAGCCACCAATTATGGCTACTTTCACCTGACTACCTCACCTAACTACTTTGCCTTGGGGTAAGAGCCCAGGATTTTCAGGAATAGTGAGTACGGCTCCAGGCTATTGAGAGCCTCCTTGGCCACACTGTCTTCTCGATGGCCATCAAAATCCAGATAAAGGTTATACTCCCATGGCTTGTGTCGTGTCGGTCGGGACTCAATCTTGCTCAGGTTTATGCCCCGCTCGGCAAATTGCCTGAGAAACTCGTATAGTGTGCTCGGTTTATCCTTCACCGAAAAGACTATGGAGGTCTTGTCATTGCCTGATGGTGGTGAGTCCTCCCGGGAAAGAATAAAGAAGCGGGTAAAGTTATTGGGGTTATCCTCTATTTCACGGGCGATTACCTTCATCTCATAGATTTCTGCGGCCCGGGCGCTGGCGATTGCCCCACCATCAGTGATACCCTTCTCCTTTATCATTTTGACACTACCGGCGGTATCGTAGGTGGGGATTAATTCGCAGTCTAGGTGCTTCAAGAAGGCTTTACATTGCCCCAGAGCCTGGGGATGAGAGTAGACCCGCTTTATTAGGTCCAGGCGCGCTCCGGGATTAGCGATCAGGCAGTGGACAACCCGGAGCTCTATCTCACCGCAGACCTTGAGGCTTGAGTCTAAAAGCAGGTCGTACGATTGACTGATGCTCCCCTCTAGGGAGTTTTCCACCGGTATAATGCCAAACTGAACCGTGTCTTGCTCTACGACCTTGAAGACTGCGTCCAGGCTTTCATAGGGCCGGGTGACTACCAGCGGTCCGAAAAACTGAAGGGCTGCCTCCTCACTATAGGAGCCGGCTTCACCTGGAAAGGCAACCTCGGTTCCTTGGGTCCGGCGGCACACCGTTATTATCTGCTGATAGATGCTTTCGATGACTTCTTGGTCTATGTTTTCAATCTGGGCAAGACCCATGATATGGCTTAAGACCCTTTTTTCTCTTGCCTGGTCGTTAACCTGTCTGCCCTGTGAGCGTTTCTCCCCACCGATTTCTCGGGCAATCTTTATCCGGTCAGCGATTAGCCTGACAATCTCAGCGTCAATAGAATCTATCTTCTTTCTTAAATCCTCTAAGCTCATTTTATCACCCTGGGAGTTAGTCCGGCTCTCATGGCCAGGTCACATATAGTTATCGCCATCATGGCTTCCACAACCACTACTGCCCGGGGCACGATGCAAGCGTCGTGTCTCCCCTTTACCGTTAAACTGGTGTTCTCCAGGTTGCTGATATTAACCGTTGGCTGGCTCTTAGCGATAGAGGGGGTTGGCTTAATGGCCACCCTAAGCACGAGCGGCATACCGTTACTTATCCCACCCAGAATACCGCCGGCATTATTGGTTACGGTTACTATCCGGCCATCTTTTATGGTGAAGGGGTCGTTATTTTCGGAGCCCTTCTTGCTGGCTGCGGAAAACCCAGAGCCAAACTCCACTCCTTTGACCGCCGGGATAGAAAGCATGGCTTTAGCTAGCTCCCCGTCCACTGTGTCAAAGACTGGCTCTCCCAGGCCAACCGGCACATTAAGCGCTATCCCTTCGATAGTGCCGCCGAGGCTGTCACCCTCTTTTTTGACCCTCTCGATAGCTCTAGCCATCTCTTGAGCAGCCTTGGGGTCAGCGCACCTTAGGGGGTTTTTCTCCCGGCTTTCCTTTATCTCTTGAAGACTTCTGGCTTCGGCACTGATGCCCCCGATGGCTACCGTGTGCGCCATGATTTCAATCTCAAGGAGACTAAGCACCTTCTTGGCAACGGCTCCGCCCATGACTAGGGAAGCGGTGAGCCGTCCGGAAAACCGGCCGCCACCCCGGTAGTCGTTAAAGCCCCCGTATTTCATAAAGGCGGTGTAGTCAGCCTGGCCTGGCCTGGGGAGAAACCTATTTTTCTCATACTCGCTGGAATCGATGTCCTGGTTCCAGACCACTAGGCAGATGGGGGCTCCGGTGGTTTTGTCGTTAAAGGTTCCGGAGATAATCTCAACCCGGTCCGCTTCTTTTCGGGCTGTCGCCGCCGGGCTCCCGTCCGGTTTTCTCCTATCCAGCTCGCTTTGAATATCAGCTTCGGTGATAGCTAAGCCTGCCGGGCAGCCGTCGATAACAGTGCCCACGCACCGGCCGTGGCTTTCCCCAAAGCTGGTTATGGTGAAGAGCTTGCCTAAGCTGTTAGCCATCTTCCCTTACCTTACCGCCGATACTTCTCAAAACATCCCAGAACTCAGGGTATGTCTTGGCGACACATTCAGCATCATTTATTACTGCCCTTCCGATCATGGTACCCAGCACCCCAAAAGCCATGGCAATCCGGTGGTCATTCTTGGTGTCGATTACGGCTCCCTGCGGCATTGTGCCGGTAACCGTGAATCGGTCTCTTTCTTCCCCGACCGTTACCCCCATTCTCTCTAAGCCTTCTCTTACTGCCAGAACCCGGTTTGACTCCTTTATTCTGGCCCTCTCTATCCCGGTGAACTCACTTACCCCCTTAGCCACCGCTGCCAGAACCGCCATCGTCGGCAGAAGGTCTATCGAGTTAGCTAGGTCAGCCTTTATTGCGTTCAGCCCTGATTTTCTCACGGTTACTGTGCTTTTGTCTATATCAACCAGAGCCCCCATTTCTTTGAGGAAGCTTAACAGTATTCTATCGCCCTGCCGGCTCTCCGGATTCAGGTTTGCCACGGTTACCGGTCCGGATAGCGCGCCTAAGGCGAGGAGGTAAGAGGCTGAGGACCAATCTCCCTCCACCAGATATCTGGTTGGTTGATATGCCTGCGGTGCGATATTGAACTCCCTTAAATCAGGAGAGGCTTCAACCTCAATACCAAACTTCCTCAAGCAGTCTAGGGTCATCATGACATAGGGCTTGGACTCAAGTGGGGTGGTCAGTCTGATTTTCATCCCCTCTTCAGCCAGGGGAGCTATAAGGAGGAGCGCCGAGACAAACTGGGAGCTTATATTGCCGGCTAACTCAGCTGTCCCGCCTTTAAATCTACCTCCTTTCACAGCTACTGGGGCCGCTTCACCCTGGGCGGAAACGTCTACTCCCAGCTGTTTGAGTGCCTGGACTAGGGGCTTAACCGGTCTCCGTGCCAAGGAGGGGCCGGGGATTAGCCGACACTCTCCCGGGACCAGTGAACAGATGGCCGTCATAAATCTTAAGGTGGCTGCTGAGTCGCCACAGTAAAGGTCTTGCTCCGGCTTGTGGAAGTTGCCCCCGATGATGCGCCACGAGTCTTTCTCCCTGGTGATTTTTACGCCAATTTCGCGTAATACATTGAGGGTAGCTTCAGTATCATCTGAGCTTAAAGGGTAGGTGATCTCGCTCTCGCCCTTAGCCAGGGCACTAGACACGAGTCCCCGAATAGTATAGCTTTTCGAGGCGGGGGCGCTTACCCTCCCGCTAACTTCACTCTTAGCAACGGAAACCTTCATAGTCTTTCAGCTTGGTTATTATTTGCTCAACGACAGAATCAATACTCAGCCTTGAGGTGTTTATGGTGAGATCGGTGGCTCGCTCATAAAACGGCTTACGAAACCTTGATAGCTCCCTAATGGTCTGTTGCGGGTTAGCTACCTTGAGCAGTGGTCTTTCTTCGTCATCGTTTAGGGTTCGTTTCAGTATCGCTTTCGGGGAGGCGGTGAGATAAACGATTACGGCTTCCTTCTTTAGGCGGTCAATGTTTATCTTGTTAAGGACTACCCCGCCCCCACAGGCGATAACGGCATCCTTTTCCCCGGCAGCCTCCTTGGTGACCGCAATCTCAAGCTCGCGAAAGGTTATCTCCCCACCATCCCTGAATATCTCAGGGATGGTCTTCCCTGCCTTCTGCTCAATGAAGGGGTCAAGCTCAATAAACTTCTTACCCAGCTTCTTCGCCAGGGCTCTACCCACCGCCGTCTTACCCGTTCCCATGAAACCGATTAGGGCAACACTAGTTTTCATGGCTCTTAAGCACCTTGATGGCCTCTCCTTTCATGAGGTCAACCGGGGGCTTCCTACCCGTCCACATCTCGAAGGCTAAGGCCCCCTGCCAGACCAGCATATCAAGCCCCATGACGGTCTCGCAACCAGCTAGGCTAGCTTCTGTAGCTAGCTTTGTCTTGATGGGGTTATAGACAATATCGAAAACAACCAGGTCGGGTCGGAGTAGTCTAGCCGGCACTGGGGTTGAATTAATATTCGGACTCATACCAACACTGGTAGCATTAACCAGGAGCTCAGCCTTGTCCAGGGCCGTCCTTAGATTTACCTCCGTAAGTTCTAGCGCTCTAACCTCTTCCCCAAAGACGCTGGAAATCTTTCTGGCTAGCTCTTCCGCCCAGTCCATTTCCTCGAGGCGGTTAAGAATACTCAGGTTAGCCCTTTTTTCTGCCAGAATAAAGGATATGGCCCTGGCGGCACCACCCGCCCCTAGGATGACCACGTTTTTCCCCTCGGGCGTAACCCCTTTATCCAGTAGTGCCTGGAGGAAGCCGGTGGCATCGGTGTTATAGCCTTGTAGAGCCCCGTCTCTATTCACCACCGTGTTGACGGCGCCTATCTTCTCGGCGACAGGGTCTAAACCATCTAAGAGCGGGATGATGCTGACCTTATGTGGTATGGTAACGTTGAGGCCTCTGATATTGAGGGCTCTCATCCCCTTGATTGCCACAGCCAGTTCGTCACTCTTGACCTGGAAGGCGACATAGACATAGTCCAGCCCCAACTCGCCGAAAGCGGCATTGTGCATCACCGGCGACATGGTGTGCTCGATAGGGTCACCGATGACACCGCAGATCTGTGTTCTTCCCGAGATAGTCTTATTCTTCATCTTGTCATCATCCTGTAGATTCGTTTTAGCTGGTCTACGGTTAGCTGGCCGGGGGCGGACTCCTTACCCTCCGCAAGGGAGGCGTAGGTGAAATAGCCACCGACCAGGGGGCAGAGAATCCGGCTGGCAAGGCCCAGGGGTCCCATGGCAAAGGAGACCATCTTTACCTTGG
This sequence comes from uncultured Dehalococcoidales bacterium, assembly GCA_964472625.1. Taxonomy (GTDB): domain Bacteria; phylum Chloroflexota; class Dehalococcoidia; order Dehalococcoidales; family UBA5760; genus UBA5760. Next base: position 2,100 of record CAYYLM010000001.1, on the reverse strand, counting down.
GGAATTCGGTGATGAGCCTGAGGGTGGTCAGGTTGTCGGCCGGGCTCTGCGCGGTTGTTACCACCTTGCAGATATCAGCGCCGACGGAAAGCTGCCGCTTAACTATTCCCTTCAGTTGCTCAAGCGGGGGCGTCCTATCTAGCTCGTGAAGTGAGAGAAGGCACTTGGCTCTTCTCTTGATTAGGGGTATCACCTCCGCTAGGTTAGTTGTGCCAAGCTCAATATCAACCATGTCGGCTCCCAATTCAGTGGCGGTAATGAGCTTCTCTATTTTCTCAGCGTCGTCCCCGGGCCAGTTGCCACCTTCGGCCTTGCTTCTAGCGCAGGCTATCCAGGGTTTCTTAAGGCTGGTTGCTAAATCTGGCCACCCCTCGTCGACTAGGTCAATACGGAGTTCAAACAAGTCTACCAGAGGTTCAACCTCTCTTATCGCCTTTAAGTTTTTATCTATGATCGTGGCACAAATTCTGGGTTTCATACTAACTTCGAGACCTCTTTGTAATAACTTCCGGACCTTTCATACTGGCTTCTCGTCTTTTATCCAAACTCGTAGATTTTCCATTTCAATTTGCCAGAACCTGCTTGACTAACGACAGGCTCACATCATCAGTAATGAATACCTCGCCCAGTGAGCGGGGTAGGATAAACCTTACCTTACCTTGCCTGACCTTCTTATCGTGCTTCATCACGGAAACCAGTCTCTCTAAATCGAGGTTAGAAGCTTTAGTTGGTAAGCCGGCTTTATCAATAAGGCTTTCTAACCGGATTAGCTCACCCGGGGCAAGTATGTCCATCTCACGGGAGATTCTGGCGGCGGCCAGCATCCCGATGGCGACCGCCTCACCGTGGCTTATCCTGAAACCTGAGACTGACTCAACGGCGTGCCCCACAGTATGACCGTAGTTTAAGATAGCCCTTAAACCCAGGTCTCGCTCGTCCTTGGCGACCACCTTGGCCTTAATCTCAGCCGACCGAAAAACAACCTCCTCAAGGGCCCCTGCGTCAAAGGACTTTATCCTATCCATGTTTTCTTCAAGATAGCTAAAGAGGTTTTTATCGCGGATAATACCGTATTTTATGACTTCGGCTAGGCCATCACCGAGCACTTTGGGGGTGAGGGTGGCCAGGGTATCAATATCGCTAATCACCAGCCTGGGCTGGTAGAATGCCCCGATTTCATTCTTTAGCTGGCCGTGGTTTACGGCTACCTTACCACCGATACTACTATCAACCTGGGCGAGCAGGGTGGTCGGTAACTGCACTAGGGGAACCCCTCTTTTATAGGTAGCGGCTACGAAGCCAGCTAAATCCCCGATGACCCCACCCCCCAGGGCTAGGATTGGTGTTGACCTCTCCGCGTGTAAGCTCGCTAACTCGAGGTATAGCTTGCCAGCCGTCTCTAGAGACTTCTGCTCCTCCCCATCGGGGACCGTTAGAAAGGTCACCGTAAAGCCGGCGGAGAGGAGGCTTTGCTCAAGAGCCTCTCCATATAGTTCTTTCACGGTAGGATCAGTGATGACGGTGAGCTTGCCAGAAAAGCCTTGCTTTCTTAACTGTTGGCCGCTTTGCCGCAATATCTCCGACCCAGTATGAATTTCGTAGCTAGTGTTACCTAGATTTACCCTAACTTTTCTCATTTCTGTGTTGCCTGGCCAGTCTATAGATTTCTCGGCAGACTTTAATGGTTTCTTTAAGTTCGTCGGGAGTAACCGCCTGTTGGGCGTCAACCAGTGCCTCTGACGGGTTGTAGTGCACCTCGATCATGAGGCCGCTGGCTCCGGAGGCAATGGCGGCGCAGCTCATATTAAAGATGAGATCCCGGCGCCCGGTAGCGTGACTGGGGTCAACAATTACCGGCAGATAGGTCTCCTTCTGGATGGTGGGCACCGCTGCCAGATCGAGGGTATATCGGGTGTAGTTCTTGCCCTTACCCACCGGCAGTATCCCCCTCTCACACAAAACAATATTTCGGTTACCCTCGGCGGCAATATATTCCGCAAAGGACAGAAACTCTTCAATGCCGGCGCCAAAGTGGCGTTTAAACAGGATAGGCTTTCCCGTCCTGGCTACCTTGGTCAGCAGGTCTTGATTATACATGTT